>NZ_JBCIYT010000009.1:0-206427 GCF_050455485.1 Neorhizobium sp. BT27B
TATGTAGGTTTCTTTAGAACGAAGGACATCGTCGCTAGCAGCGCCGCCGCCCTCGTCAGTGACCGGGTTATAGTCCCACACACATAAAAACGTCAACACACCAAATTCATAAAAATACAAAAATGTGATAAGTAGCTGATTTTTATGGGGTTAATCGAATTTATCTATGTTTCTGTAGCACGAGCATACATTATATACATATAGGCACCTGTAGCGTCACAAAGCTCATGGAGCCGACCCGTATGCAGCATCCTTGTCTCCCGGCAACAAAACATGCGATAGCGGGCCATCATCCATCTTGCGGAAGGTTCTTGCCCGTGCGCGTTCTCAGCGAAGCTTTCATTCCCGAACTGCCGAACCACTATCATGGCAAGGTACGCGAGAATTACGATCTGGCAGACGGTAGCCGCATCATCATCGCAACAGACCGGTTGAGCGCCTTCGACCGCATCATCACCTCGATCCCCGACAAGGGGCACGTACTGACCCAGACGGCACGTTACTGGTTCGAGGCAACCGCCGACATCTGCCCCAATCACGTGATCGCCTATCCCGACCCGAATGTGGTGGTCGGCAAACGTCTGGATATCCTGCCCGTCGAAATCGTGGTGCGCGGTTATCTGGCCGGCACCACGGGCACATCGCTGCTGACGCTCTACAAGAAGGGCGAACGCCGGATGTACGGCCTGACCCTGCCGGATGGCTTGCGTGACAACGAGGTTTTGCCGACACCGGTCATCACCCCGACCAGCAAGGCCTTCGATGGCGGCCATGACGAACCGCTGACGCCGGCCGAAATCATCGAGCGCGGACTGTTGACGTCAGACCAGTGGAAACAGCTTTCGGACTATGCGCTGGCGCTCTTTGCCCGCGGTCAGAAGCTGGCCGCAGAGCGTGGCCTGATCCTCGTCGACACCAAATACGAGTTCGGCACCGACGAAAACGGCACGATCATCCTCGCCGACGAAATCCATACGCCCGACAGCAGCCGTTACTGGATTGCCGACAGCTATGATGAGGCTTTCCGCAGCGGTGGTCGTCCCAGAAGTTTCGACAAGGATTTTGTCCGCGCCTGGGTGGTCGAACGTTGCGACCCCTACAAGGACGAGTTGCCGACGATCCCGCAGACACTGATCGAAGAGACGGCTGCCGTCTACCGAACCGCATTCGAGATGATTACCGGCCGGGTTTTTGAGCCGGATATGGGCGATGGCCCGGTTCTCGAGCGGGTGCGAAAAAACCTGGAAAGCTATTTTCCGAAATAAGGGCGGATTACGTCAGGCAACTGAGGACAAAAGACGAGGGACAGGGTGCGCAGGCCAAGGCGAAAGGCGGAGGAAACCCGCGAAGATATCTTGCAGGCGGCCGAAACCCTGTTTCGCGAACGTGGTATTGCCGGCTGCTCGATCGCCGATATCGCCCAGGCGCTGTCGATGTCACCCGCCAATATCTTCAAACATTTCCATTCCAAGCCCGCTTTGGTGGACGCCATTTGCGAACGCCATATCCATCACCTCGTCGATCGCCTGGCAACACTTGACGAGCAGGCGCCCGCGCCGACCCGCATGGCCCGTGTTGCCTGCAACATCATGGAAGCGCATTTACAGGACATCCGGGAGAACCCGCATCTGTTCGAGATGATCCTGATGGTCTCAAAGGCGAACCTGCCAAGCGCCATGATCTATCGGCAGAAGATCGAGGATCTTTTTGCGGACCTGATCACCCAAGGCATGGCCGCCGGTACCTATCATTGCAAGGATGCAAACGCGGCGAGCCAGCGCGCTTCCGCAGCCTTTGCAAGCATCCTCCACCCGGTGCTTCTGGCCAATGCCGACCTTGGCGAACTGCATGACCGTTGCGACGGGCTTGCCGAACTCGTGAACGCCGCCCTGCAAAATCCGTTTGCCAAGTGACGATTTTGGCATTACGTCACTTTTTTAGAGGTGACCACTGCCAATTTGTTAAGATAATTTAACATTTCGGCAGATGAAACGCGCTTCCGCCGCGGTTTCCGCCATGCCATCATTGTTTTCCCGCGGATCAGCGGGACCCGCAACCATGCCGCCCGGATGACATCATGAATCGTCGCAGCCTTTTGCTTCTCACCATTCCACTGGTCCTTGCCGGCTGCAGTGATTCGGGAAAATCGTCCGGCCAAGCCGGAAATGCAGCGGAAAAGCCGCCGTCACCGGTCAGTATCGTGATCATGAAAAAGCAGGAACAGCCGATCACCCGCGTCCTGCCGGGCCGCGCGGTTGCCTTCCAGACTGCCGAGGTCCGCCCGCAGGTTGCGGGCATGATCAGGGAAGTCGTGTTCAAGGAAGGCAATGAGGTGAAGGCCGGCGATCTGCTCTACAAGATCGACGACAGCAGCTATGCCGCGTCCCTTGCCGAAGCACGAGCAAGCCTTGCCAAGGCGGAGGCGAGCGTACCGACGGCACAATCGAACGTCGTGCGCTATGAGCGACTGGTCAACAGCGGCGCCACCCAGATCGAATTCGAAAATGCCAAAGTGACGCTTCTGCAGGCACAGGCCGACGTCGAGCAGGCAAAGGCGGCGCTGCAATCCGCACAGATCAATCTGGATTTTACCGAGATCAAGGCACCATTTGACAGCGTCACCGACATTTCCAAGGTCGACGTCGGCAATATCGTCACTGCCAACCAGACGACCGCGCTGACGACGCTTCGCCAGCTCGACCCGATCTATATCGACCTCACCGAATCCAGCACCAATCTTCTGGAACTGCGCGCAGCCATTGCTGCCGGCCGCCTGAAGGGCAATCCGAACCAGGCCGATATGCGGCTGAAGCTGGAAGACGGCACCGACTACAACAAGACAGGCCGCCTCGACATGTCGGAACTGGCGGTCAGCGAAACGACCGGCACCTACCAGATCCGCGCGCAGTTCGAAAATCCCGATAATCTGATCCTGCCGGGCATGTATGTGCGCGCCACGGTTACGTTGGGCATGGAATCCGGCTACCTTCTTCCGCAGCGCGCAGCGACCCGCAATGCCCGCGGCGAGCTGTCCGCAAAATTCGTGACCGCCGATAACAAGGTGGAAACCCGGCTTTTCTCGAATGCCCAGGTTTCCGGCAATAACTGGCTGGTGGATACCGACATCAATGAAGGCGACAAGCTGATCGTCGATGGCTTTCAATGGATCGCCGATGGCGCATCTGTAAAGCCCGTCGAAGCGACCGTCGATGACAATGGGCTGGTCACCGAGTCCGAAGCGTCCAAAAAGCCGACGCCCTGACGCCACGCTGTCCGCATTCGCCGAAATCGGTTCGTAAGGTTTATCTGAATGGCCAAGTTTTTTATCCGGCGACCGGTTTTCGCCTGGGCAATCGCAATCGTGATCATGCTGGGCGGTGCGCTCGCGATCACCACATTGTCGATCTCGCAATATCCAGACATCGCGCCGACCACGGTGCGCATCAGTTCGACCTATAACGGCGCCAGCGCCGAGACGGTGGAAAAGTCGGTGACCAGCATCATCGAGGACGGCATGACCGGTCTCGATGACCTGACCTATATGACATCCTCCTCCTCCACCGGCCGTTCGACCGTGACGCTGACATTCGGCAACTCGATCATGCCGGATATTGCGCAGGTGCAGGTGCAGAACAAACTGCAGCTGGTGCAGTCGCAGCTGCCCGACGTGGTACAGAGCCAAGGCATCTCTGTTTCCCGCTCGACCTCCAGCATTCTGATGGTCGGTGCCTTGGTATCGCGAGACAGCAAGCGCAGCTCCGTCGATCTCGGCGACCTTTTTGCGACCTCCATCGAGGATCAGGTGCAGCGTCTGGAAGGTGTCGGCAGTATCAACGTCTTCGGTTCGGGTTATGCCATGCGTGTCTGGCTCGATCCCTTCAAGCTCAACAAATACCAGTTGACGGCTGCCGACGTGACATCCGCCATCGAGGCGCAGAATACCCAGGTTTCCGTCGGTGCGCTCGGCGCCCAGCCGGTGGCGCAAGGCCAGCAGCTGACCGTGACGATGACGGCGCAAAGCCAGCTGACCACGGTGGATGATTTCGAGCGAATCATCCTGAAAGTCGAGCAGAACGGCGCAAACGTGCGACTGAGCGATGTCGCACGTGTCGAGATCGGCCAGGAAAGTTACGGTGGCAGCTCGCGTTATGACGGTTTACCGTCTGCCGGTTTTGCCGTGAACCTTGCGACGGGCGCCAACGCCATCGATACCGCAGCGCTGGTCAAGGGTGAATTGACGCGCGCCGCCGCCGGCCTGCCGGACGGTGTCGAGATCCAGTATCCCTATGACACGACGCCCTTCGTGCAGTTGTCGATCGAAAAGGTCGTGCACACGCTGATAGAGGCGATCGTTCTCGTTTTCGTCGTGCTCCTCGTTTTCCTGCAGAATTTCCGCGCCACGCTGATCCCGATGATCGCCGTACCGGTCGTTCTTCTCGGCACCTTCGGCATTCTGGCGCTCACCGGATATTCCATCAACACGCTCACCATGTTCGCCATGGTTCTGGCGATCGGCCTTCTCGTCGACGATGCCATCGTCGTGGTCGAGAATGTCGAGCGTATCATGGACGAGGAAGGTCTCTCGCCGCTCGAGGCGACGGAAAAGTCGATGGGCGAAATCACCGGCGCCATTATTGGCATTGCGCTGGTGCTGACGGCGGTCTTCATTCCGATGGCATTTTTCGGCGGCTCGACCGGCGTCATCTATCGGCAGTTTTCCATCACCATCGTTTCGGCCATGCTGCTGTCTGCCCTGGTGGCGATCGTGCTGACGCCGGCGCTGTGCGCGACGATGCTGAAACCGGTCGATCACCATAAAAAACAGCGCGGCATCGGCGCCTGGTTCAATCGCAATTTCGACCACGCGACCAACGGTTATGTCGGAAGCGTCGGTTATCTCCTCAAACGCCCGCTGCGCATGGTGGTGATGTTCGCTATCGTCGTCGGCGGCTGTGCATTCCTGTTTACCCGTCTGCCGAGCTCGTTTCTGCCGCAGGAAGACCAGGGCGTGCTGATGACGATCATCCAGACGCCGGTCGGCGCAACGACCGAACGCACGGAAGCGGTCGTCAAGCAGGTCGAGCAATTCTATCTCGGTCAGGAGAAGGACAATGTCGAAGCGGTGTTCGGTGCGCTCGGCTTCTCGTTCAACGGCACGGGCCAGAACAACGCGATCGTCTTCACCAAGCTCAAGGATTTCGATCTGCGTACCGGCAGCGGTCAATCCGCAGCCGAAATCATGCACCGCGCCCAGGCGCATTTCCTGACCCTGCGCGACGCCCAGGTCTTTGCCCTTCTGCCGCCGGCCATTCAGGGGCTGGGCAATTCGGCCGGCTTCTCGATGTATCTGGTCGATAGCGGCAATAACGGCAATGATGCACTGACCCGTGTTTCGCAACAGTTGATCCAGGAAACCGGTACAAACGCCTATATCAGCTCGCTGCGCTCCAACAGCCAGCGCTCCGAAACCCAGCTGAAGATCCTGCTGGATCAGGAAAAGCTGGGGGCCATGGGCGTGGATCTTTCGGCGGTCAATTCCATGCTGGCAACCATTTTTGCCGGCCGTGACGTCAATGATTTCACGCTCAACAACGAGCTGAAGCCGGTTTATGTGCAGGGCGACACGCCCTACCGCATGCAGCCGACCGACCTGAAATACTGGTATGCCCGCAATACTGCCGGCGAGATGGTGCCCTTTTCCAGCTTCAGCAAGCTGGACTGGGTAAGCGGCACGCCGCAGCTTGCCCGGTACAACGGCACCAGCGCGATTTCGCTCGATGGCGCATCCAAGCCGGGCGTCAGCACCGGCGAAGCGATGGATGAGATGGAGCGGCTGGTCGAGGCATTGCCCGGCGGCTACACGGTGGCATGGCAAGGTATTTCCTATCAGGAACGCCTTTCCGGCTCGCAGGCGCCCATGCTTTACGCGCTGTCGATCCTGATCGTTTTCCTCTGCCTGGCTGCGCTTTACGAAAGCTGGTCGATCCCGTTCTCGGTCATCCTTGCCGTTCCCGTCGGTGTTCTCGGCGCGGTCGGTGCAGCCTACCTTCTGGGACAGTCGAATGACGTCTATTTCAAGGTCGGGCTTCTGACGACGATCGGCCTCGCAGCCAAGAACGCGATCCTCATCGTCGAGTTTGCGAAAGACAGGCAGGAAACCGGCATGGGAATGCTTGAGGCTACGCTTGAGGCCGCTAAACTGCGCTTGAGGCCAATCATCATGACCTCTCTCGCCTTCATTCTGGGCGTTGTTCCCTTGGCAATTGCCACTGGCGCAGGCTCCGCAGCGCAGAATGCAATCGGCATTGGTGTGCTCGGGGGTATGCTTTCTGCAACACTCCTCGGAATTTTCTTCGTGCCATCCCTCTTTGTGGTGGTCCGACGGTTATCAAGAGGTAAAAAAACAGTCATTTAACTTGGTGATTTGAATTCGGCGAAAGCCGTTGCGTCCTGTGCGCTTGCAAAGAATGACAAAGCACAAACGACGTGACGGCTGGATGCCGCTTGATCCGTTAGATTAGGAAAAGCACATGGTTTCCATACGCGCAGCGGCTCCGATTGTTATGCTACTGCTGTCCGGATGTGTCGTCGGTCCCGACCACTCCGCACCCGAAATAACGCTTCCGTCGAAGTTTGCCGAAGGCAGCGCCAAGAGCAATGGTGATGTCTCCACCGATCAGTGGTGGACGGCCTTCAGCGACCCCCGTCTCAACAGCTATGTCAAACAGGGCCTCGACCAGAACCTTGACATCCTGCAGGCGATGGAACGCATCAATCAGGCCGAAGCCCAGGTGATCAGTGCCGGTGCCGGTGGCCTGCCTTCGTTGACCCTTGGCACAGCTGCAACGCGCTCGGGTGACAGAGGTCTTCGCGGCAGCCCAAGCACAACGCCGACCCTCAGCGTCAACGGTGGCCTTGAAGGTTCCTGGCTGCTCGACTTCTTCGGCCTCTATCGCCGTTCGAAGGAAGCAGCGATCGCCGAGCTCGGCGCAGCCGATGCCGCCGTCGATACGGCACGCCTGTCGCTGCTGTCGCAGGTCGCGGCCGCCTATATCGACGTTCGTTATTATCAGGAAAGCATTGCGCTTGCCCGCTCGAACCTGAAGTCGCGCAACGAAACCCTGTCCCTGACCCGGCTGCAGCTGGATGCCGGCGCTGCTTCACGCCTTGACGTGGTACAGTCCGAAAGCCTGGTGAACACCACGCTGGCCACTATCCCCAGCCTGGAAACACAGTATCGTCAGGCGGCACATCGTGTTGCAACCCTGCTCGGCATGCCGGCATCCTCGCTGCTCGGCGAGTTGCAGAAGGGCGCACGTCAGCCAGTTGCCCGTTTCAACGCCAAGGCCGGCGTTCCTGCCGATCTCGTGCGCAATCGTCCGGACATCCGCGCCGCCGAACGCACGCTTGCTGCGGCTGTTGCCAATATCGGCGTTGCCGAAGCCAATCTGTATCCGAGCATCAGCCTGAGCGGCTCGATTTCGCCTTCGTATCTTCGCCGTAATGGCGGCTCGGACACGCATCTCCTCAGCTGGTCGTTCGGCCCGGCGCTCAATCTGCCGATCTTCGATGGCGGACAGCTGAGAGCCAACGTCTCGGCCAGCGAATCGGCGGCACGCGAAGCCTATCTCGCCTGGAAGCAGACGGTTCTGGGCGCGGTCGAAGAAGTTGAAAACGCACTGGCCGCGGTTACGCGTGACAGCCGCACGGTTGCTGCCAACCGCGCAACCGTCGCTTCCAGCCAGGAAGCACTGACGCTTGCAACTGCCAGCTATCGTGACGGCGCATCGTCTCTGCTCGATGTTCTGGACGCACAGCGCACGGTCTCGGAAGCACAGTCTAATCTTGCGCAGGCTATCCGCCAGATGGCGCAGGACTATGTATCGCTGAGCGTTGCCATGGGTGGCGGTTATGCCTTCGGCAAAGCTCCGGCCGGCGCCAAGGGCCCGACTGTCTACGCAGCGAAGTCGCTCAAGAAGTAAATCGGGGCGGCGCGGTTTCCGCGCCTCACCTTCTCCAAACGAAAAGGCCCCGGAAGCATGCTTCCGGGGCCTTTTTATATCGGGACTGTAGAGCGGCTTAGTTCTTGGCGCGCTCGACGTAGGAATTGTCTTCCGTGGCGATGACGACGCGGGTGCCGGCATCGATATGTGGCGGGACCGAGGTGCGGATGCCGTTCGACAGCATGGCCGGCTTGTAGGACGAAGACGCCGTCTGGCCCTTCACGACCGGCTCGGTCTCGGTGATTTCGAGAATGACGTGGCGCGGCAACTGGAGGGCAAGCGCGATGCCTTCATGCATGGACAGGATGCAGACCATGCCTTCCTGCAGATAGGCCTTCTGGTCGCCCATCGTTTCGACATCGACAACGATCTGGTCGTAGTTTTCCGGGTTCATGAAGTGAAAACCTTCGCCGTCCTCGTAGAGGAACTGGTGGTTGACGTCTTCAACGAACGCGCGCTCGACCTGCTCGGTCGTGCGCCAGCGCTCCGACACCTTCACGCCATCAACGATGCGGCGCATGTTGACCTGGGTGACCGGCGTGCCCTTGCCCGGGTGAAAGTTTTCAGCCGTGAGAACGACATAAAGCTTGCCGTCGACGTCGATAACGTTGCCCTTGCGGACCGATGAGGCGATGACCTTGACCATAAGACTTCCTTGTAACTCGGCCAGCCACGTCGTAGAGGACTGGCAAAATGGCCGTAGCGATGCTTTTCAGGTTTCCTTGGCCGCGCAACTAACGCAAAATCCGCCAAATAGCCAGCCCCTGTTGGAGCACGGCGCGGCGAAGAGAAACAACCATGACCCGCACCGGTGCATCCACATCTCCCTGGTGGACAAAAAGCGTCCATGCCGACCGTCGCCCTTTTCTGATCGGCCGCAACCGGGTGCAGGCCGCTTTGCGCCAGTTTTTCGGCGCCCAGGATTTTGTCGAGGTCGATACCGCCACGCTGCAGGTTTCTCCAGGCAACGAGGCGCATCTGCATGCCTTTGCCACGCAAGCGCTGACCATCGACGGCCGCGCCGCGCCGCTTTACCTGCACACATCGCCGGAGTTTGCGGCCAAGAAACTGCTGACGGCTGGCGAAAACCGCATCGTCACCTTCGCCCATGTCTATCGCAACCGCGAGCGCGGCCCGCTGCACCACCCGGAATTCACCATGCTGGAATGGTACCGCGTCGGCGAAACCTATGAGCAGTTGATGGCCGACTGTGCCGACATGCTGAAACTAGCAGCCGAGACGACCGGCACGAAACGGTTTACCTTTCGCGGCATGGAGACCGATCCCTTCGCCGAGCCGGAACGGGTGACGCTGGCGCAAACCTTTGAGCGTTTTGCCGGCATAGACCTCCTCTCCTCGGTTTCCGCGACCGGCGAAAACGACCGGGACACTCTGGCTGCGGAGCTGCGACGTGTCGGCCTGAAAGTTTCGGACGACGACAGCTGGGCCGACCTGTTCAGCAAGGTTCTGGTCGAAAAAATCGAACCGCATCTGGGCAATGGCCGCGCCACCATTCTGTGCGAATACCCGGTTTCGGAAGCAGCCCTTGCCCGCCCCTCGCCGCGCGACCCGCGCGTCGCCGAACGGTTCGAGCTTTATGCCTGCGGCGTGGAACTGGCCAATGCCTTTGGCGAACTGACCGATGCCGGTGAGCAGCGCCGCCGTTTTGAGATCGAGATGGCGGAAAAGGCCCGGATCTACGGCGAGACCTATCCGATCGACGAGGATTTTCTCGACGCCCTCGCCTTGATGCCGGATGCCAGCGGTGCGGCGCTCGGCTTCGACCGGCTGGCCATGCTGGCGACCGGTGCGTCGCGGGTCGATCAGGTCATGTGGGCGCCGGTGGCGGAGACTTTTTCGTGACCGCTGTGCGCTCATTGAAGACGCCCGAGGAATTGCTGGCAGCAAACCTCATTGGATCGGAGCGTCTGGAGGCGGTGCGTGCTGTCGCCGACCGCTACGCCATCGCGTTGACACCGACCGTGGCGGCGCTGATCGACCATACGGACGAAAACGACCCGATCGCCCGCCAGTTCGTGCCCGATGGCGCCGAACTGGTGACGACGCCGGAAGAACGTGAGGACCCGATCGGCGATGCCGCCCACAGCCCCGTCAAGGGCATCGTGCATCGTTACCCTGACCGTGTGCTGTTGAAGGCCGTGCATGTCTGCCCGGTCTATTGCCGCTTCTGTTTTCGCCGCGAAATGGTGGGGCCGCAGGGCGATGGAACGCTGGCGCCCGACGAATTGGAAGCGGCGCTCGGTTATATCCGCGACAACCGCCAGATCTGGGAGGTTATCCTGACCGGTGGCGATCCGCTGGTGCTGTCTCCACGCCGGCTGGCAGTAATCATGCGCGGTCTGGCCGAGATCGAACACGTGAAAATTCTGCGCTTTCATACGCGCGTGCCCGTCGTCGAACCCGGCAGGATCGATGACGCCATGATCGATGCGCTAAAGCAAAGCGGCAAGGTGGTTTATGTGGCACTGCATGCCAACCATGCCCGCGAAATGACGCCGCAGGCGCGGGCCGCCTGTGCGCGGCTGGTGGATGCCGGTTTTCCGATGGTGAGCCAGACTGTGCTCTTGAAGGGCGTCAACGACGACCCGGCCGTTCTCGGCGACCTGATGAAGGCCTTTGTTGAGACACGGATCAAACCCTATTACCTGCACCACCCCGACCTTGCCCCCGGCACCGGCCATTTCCGCCTCGATATCGAGGAAGGTCAGAAAATCGTTTCCGCTCTGCGTGGCAATATATCCGGCCTGTGTCAGCCGACCTATGTGCTGGATATTCCCGGCGGCCATGGCAAGGCGGTAATCGGCGAGAATGCGGCAAGACGTGATGGCGGCTGTTATTCGGTCAGCGATTATCGCGGGGAGGCGCATCGCTATCCTCCGGAGTGACGGGCACGCGAAAGGCGAGGAGCCTTATACCGCCCCTTTACTCAAATTCTACAGAATCCCGCATCCAAGATTTCACCAAATTACTTTGCCGTTCCTTAGGCTCTCTTCGCTAAAACCCAAGCATCAATCGATGAACAATTGAATGCGTGGGAGATGTCGAGATGAACGAGACGATTCGCGAATTGCTGGGCCGTGTTGGCGGCCTGCCCGTGGCGGTGACGGATATCACCGATGAGGCGGATCTTTATGCCGCCGGCCTTTCTTCCTTCGCATCCGTGCAGGTGATGCTGGCGATCGAAGAAGCCTTTGATATCGAATTCCCGGATAGCCTTTTGAACCGCAAGTCCTTCGCCAGCATTGCGGCGATCGAAGCAACGGTGGCGCAGATCATCAAGAGCCGCGAGGCCGCCTGATGTCTCTCGCTGCACTCGCCACCGACAATACGCTTAGCACCCGCGCGCACCGCGTGGCGGCAGTCGCAGCAGAATTTGCCGATCGCGTCGATGCGGACGGCCGTTTTCCCAAAGAGGCCGTGGAGGCGATGAAGGCCGAGCGTTTGCTTGGCATTCAGGTGCCATCCGCCCATGGCGGCGAAAGCGCCTCGCTGCTGGAAATCGCCGAGGTCTGCTCGATCCTCGGACAGGCCTGCGCTTCAAGCGCGATGATCTTTGCCATGCATCACATCAAGCTTTCGAGCTTGGTGGAGCACGGCGAGGAAAGCCAATGGCACCTGGGCTTCATGAAGGAAGTGGCCGGACGCCAGCTGCTTTTGGGATCGGCAACGACCGAAGGCGGCATCGGCGGCAACCTGCGCAATTCGATCTGCGCCATCGAGATCGACGGCACCACCTGCCGCCTGACCAAGGACGCGACCGTGATTTCCTACGGTGCGCAGGCCGATGCCATTCTGATTACCTCTCGCGCCAATGCCGATGCAGCCCCGAGCGACCAGGTGATGACCGTGTTCCGCAAGGGCCAGTACACGCTGGAACAGACCCATGTCTGGGATACGCTTGGCATGCGCGGCACCTGCTCGGACGGTTTCCTGTTCAAGGGTGAAGCGCCGGCCGAACAGGTATTTCCAAAGCCGTTTGCCGAAATTGCCGCGCAATCCATGCTCGCGACCTGCCACCTTTTGTGGAGCGGCGTGTGGTTCGGCATTGCCGCCGATGCGGTGTCTCGCGCCCAGAGTTTTGTGCGTGCCGCCGCCCGCAAATCGGCCGGCCAGGTTCCGCCCGGTGCGCTGCATCTGGCCGAAGCGTCCAATCTTTTGCAGCTGGTGAAATCCAACCTGCTTTCCGGCATCGAGACCTATGAAGCCGCGCGTGCCGATGGCGACCGCCTGTCTTCCATGAGTTTTGCCGTCGCCATGAACAATATCAAGATCGCCTCGTCGCAGACGATCCTCGATATCATCAACAAGGCGATGCTGATCTGCGGCATCATGGGCTACAAGAACGGCACGCCCTATAGCCTCGGCCGCCACCTGCGCGATGCGCATTCGGCGCAGCTGATGATTTCCAACGATCGCATCCTCGCCAACAGCGCGACCATGCTTCTGGTGCAGAAACCGGATTTCAGCCTGCTCGGCTGAGATCCACGACCAATCTTTCCTTTTCCTCAGGGGTGACGTGATGGATATGCAGACCTCCTTTCTCGACCGGCTGTTCGATGCCGGCCTGCTGATCGATACCGGTGTGGACGGGCTTTATGGCCGCAGCGGCCAGTTCGAAGACGTGATTGCCGCCTTCGAGCGGCTGATCGACAAGGTGGGCGGTGGTGACGGCGCCGAAGCCATGCGCTTTCCGCCGGGCATGAACCGCGCGTTTTTCGAGACCAGCGGCTACATGAAAAGCTTCCCGCAGCTGGCCGGTACCGTGCACTCGTTCTGCGGCGGCGAACTCGACCACATGAACCTGCTGAAATGCATGGAAGTGGGCGAGGAAGACTGGACCAAGGACCAGAAAGCCACTGACATCGTGCTGACGCCGGCTGCCTGCTATCCGCTCTATCCGACCGTTGCCCGCCGCGGCAACCTGCCGGCCGGCGGTGCGCTGTTCGACCTGCAGAGCTATTGCTTCCGCCACGAGCCCTCCAAAGATCCGGCCCGCCAGCAGCTTTTCCGCATGCGCGAATATGTCTGCATGGGAACGGAACAGCATGTGACCGATTTCCGCCAGAGCTGGATGGATCGCGGTGTCGCGATGATGAAGGTCGTCGGCCTCGACGTCACGATCGACATTGCCAACGACCCGTTCTTCGGCCGTGCCGGCAAGATGATGGTCAACAACCAGCGTGACCAGAACCTGAAATTCGAACTGCTGATCCCGATCAACTCGGCCGCCAACCCGACAGCCTGCATGAGTTTCAACTATCATCAGGACTCATTCGGCACCAAATGGGGCCTGAACCTGGAAGACGGCAGCGTGGCGCATACGGCCTGCGTCGGCTTCGGGCTGGAGCGTATTGCGCTGGCGCTGTTCCATACGCATGGGCTGGATGTCAAAGACTGGCCGGAACACGTGCGCGCAGCACTTTGGGGCTGATCATGACCACTGTCTTCCCGCAGGCCGACCCGGCAAACCATCAGCCGCATGTTCTGCATGCGACTGACCGCATCTGGCCGGAAACCAATTGTTACGTCGACCTGTGGATCGAGGTGCTTTCGGCAGCCGGCCTGCCGCCGGAAGCGATGCTGGGTTTTACGCTGAGCCAGGATTTCGAAGGCGATCAGTTCACCTTCTTCAAGGTGCCTCTGGAAGACCTCGAATCACTCTACGATATCCGCGTCACCGAACTGGCGATTTTCGACCGACCGGAAAACCATGTGCTGGAGCAGATTTCCCGCGGGCGTTTGTGCCTGCTGGAAATGGACAGTTTCTATCTGCCCGACACGCGCGGCCTGACCTATGGCACCGAGCATGGCAAGACGACGGTTGCCATCAACCGGCTGGATGTGGCCGGGCGTAGCATGGACTATTTCCATAATGGCGGCTTCTTCTCGCTTTCCGGCGAAGATTTTTCGGGGATCTTTCAGCATCACCTGACGGAAAAGGATCCGCCTTTCCTGCCCTATACGGAATTTGCAAAATTTCCGGCACGGAAGGTTGAGGCCAGCCATATGCGCGCCGAGGCGGAACGGCTGCTCGGCCGGCATTTTGCGCGTCGACCGGACCATAATCCGGTGCGGGCTTTTGCAAACGTGTTTCCCGCACAGGCGGCAGTATTGGCCGAGCGCGAGTTCGCCTATTTTCACAAATACGCGTTCAACACATTGCGACAGCTGGGCGCGAATTTCGAACTTCTGGCGGCACATCTGATCTGGCTCGACCGGGCTGAACAGGCAACTCACGCGCTGAAGATCGCCGAAACGGCGAAATCCGCGCAATTCGTGCTGGCGCGGGCGCTGGCACGCAAGAAATTCGAACCGCTGGCAACGGCCCTCGACCCGGCGATAGACGCCTGGGATGCGCTGATGGCGGGGCTTGGCGCAGAACTTGCGCACACCCGCGAGGCCGCCTAAGCCATCTCTTACAGCGGCACGGCAATGGGGATGGCGGATGAGGGACGGTGAACGGTTTCTGGCAGACGGCTGGTCGCTGACATTGAGCGATGCCGGGGCCTATGCGACACCCCGTGACATTCCCGAGACTGCCGAGTGGATAGTCGCTCCGGTGCCCGGAACCGTAGCCTCCGCCCTGCGGGATGCGAAAAGGCTCGATGCGGCAAATCCGACCTCACTGGAAAACATCGATGCCTGGTATCAGCTCGATCTGACCAGCGAAGCGGTGGGTGAAGCCGTGCTGCGGTTTGCCGGACTGGCAACGATAACCGAGGTGTATTTCAACGACGAACTGATCCTGACCTCGAAAACCATGTTCGAGGCGCATGACGTGCCCGTCGTTCTGACCGGTAGCGATCGGCTGGCCATGTGTTTTCGCGCCATCGGCCCGCATCTGGCCAAAACCGGCCCACGCGCCCGCTGGCGGCCGAGGATGATGCGTTCGCAGGGTCTGCGTCTGATTCGCACAACGGCGCTGGGGTTTATGCCCGGCTGGTGCCCGGATGTGGTGGCGGTGGGGCCGTGGCGGGCGATTTCTCTTTTGCGCACGGCTGAAAAGGCACGCGATTTTTCCATAATTGCGACGCTGGAGGACGATGGCACAGGTATACTCAGCGTGAGTTTTGCCGCCAGCAGCCCTGCCCCGGATCTGCGGCTTCTCTGCGATGGCCGGGAAGCCGCGTTCGTGTTTGCCGATGGTTACTGCCGCGCCGAGCTGCATCTGCCGGATATAAAACCATGGTGGCCGCAGACCCATGGTGAACCGGCATTGCATGATGTCATCGTCAGCGACGGCAGCGGTGAACACATCATCGGTCGCACCGGTTTTCGGCGCATCGAGGCCGATCGCGGGCACGACGGCAATGATTTTGCCCTTCGCGTCAACGGCGAAAAGATCTTCTGCCGTGGTGCGGTATGGACCTCCGCCGACATCGTTTCTTTGCCCGGTGGACGCAAGGACTACGAGCCGTGGCTGAAACTGGCGGCGGAAGCAGTCATGAACATGATCCGCATTCCCGGCATCGCTGCCTACGAGACGGGCGAATTCTTTCAGCTTTGCGACGAACTGGGCATCATGGTCTGGCAGGACCTCATGTTCGCCAACTTCGATTACCCGGCTAATGATGAATCCCTGTTGATTCACGTGAAATCGGAAGTCGAACAATTTCTGAACGTTACCTCCGCCTCTCCGTCGCTGGCGATCCTGTGCGGCGGCAGCGAGATGTTTCAGCAGGGCGCGATGATGGGCCTGCCGGAGGCCAAATGGAGAAGCGCGCTGGCGACCGGGATTTTGGCGCAAGTCTGCCGCGAAGGGCGACCGGATGCGCCTTACGTTGAAAACTCGCCGAGCGGCGGGGCGCTGCCGTTTTTTCCCAATGCCGGTGTGGCGCATTATTACGGCGTCGGTGCCTATTGCCGGCCGCTTGACGATGCCCGCCGCGCCAATGTGCGCTTTGCCGCCGAATGCCTGGCGTTTTCCAATGTGCCGGATACGGAAACACTGGACCACCATCTTCCTGTGCCGCCCTCGCATGATCCGGGCTGGAAGGCGCGGGTCCCACGCGACGCCGGCACTTCATGGGATTTCGAGGATGTGCGCGAGCATTATCTGAAGGAACTTTATGGTTTCGAGCCATCAAGGCTGCGTTACGAGGACCCCGAGCGCTACCTCGCCTTTTCCCGCGCCGCGACAGCCGAAGTGGTTGAAGCGACCTTCGCCGAATGGCGGCGGCCGGGCTCGAGTTGCAATGGTGCGCTGGTATGGACCCTGCAGGATCTGCTGCCCGGCGCCGGCTGGGGTGTCATCGATGCGACGGGGCGGCCGAAATCGACCTGGCATGCGCTGAAACGGGCGTTTCGCCCGGTACAGGTGGTTCTTTCCGACGAAGGCACCAACGGGCTGGATGTGCATGTCATCAATGACGGCGCATTACCACGTGAACTGGTGGTCGAGCTTGCCTGCCTGCGCGATGGCCGGCAGCCGGTGGTGAGCGGCAACAGGGCGCTGACGCTGGAACCGAGACAGGCCGTGACACTGGCGGCAACCGACTTTTTTGGCGCGTTTTTCGATACGACCTATGCCTATCGTTTCGGCCCGCCCTCGCATGAGGTGACCGTGGCGCGGCTGAAGGATACGGCGAGTGGCGAGATAATCGCTGATGCCTTTCATTTTCCGCTGGGACGGACGCGTGCCCTGCATGCCGCCGCGATCGAGGCGAGCCTTGTGAAGAACGAGGACGGCGGCTGGACGTTGCAGGTGCAGACCGATCGGCTGGCGCAATCGGTTTCGATCAGCATCGAGGGTTTTCGCGCGGCGGAAACGGGATTTCATCTGGCGCCTGGAGCCGCGAAACAGCTGGCATTACTACCGCTTGATGATATTGACGCGAGCGCTTTGCCGAGTGGGTCGATCAGCGCGCTCGGCAGCGGGCTTGTAACCCGCTTCTGACGGCAGTTCGATGTTTCAGATTGCCTGAACGACTTCCATGGATGGCTGCGCCGCGCCTTCCGGCTGCTGTTCCACCGAGATATTCAGTGCCATGTGACGAATGGCCGAGAGATAGGTTTCACGTGCGTAAGGCGGCGTCAGGTTATGGTCGGCGGCCGGGATCATGGTCACGCTGACATTGGGGAAACCGGAAAGGCGGCCACCGCCCTGCCCGAAATAGTAGTCGAATTCTTCGAGACCATAATCGTTTTCGCTATAGAGCAATGCCACCGGCTTGTTATGCGCCTGCAGATTATGAAACAGCGCGCTGACGGAGCGACCATGCGGTAGCCAGAAACGCACCATGCCAAGTGCGCGGTTGCGAACGCGGCCCCACAGGCCCTTGCCGATATGGAAGAACGCGCTGACGACATTGACCTCGCCGCGCAGAATGCGTTTCACGGTTTCCAGCCGCAATGCACGTGCGCCGTATTCGCCAAGGCTGCGGCCAGCATTGCTGACCGCTTCCTCGACCGAACGGCCGGTTTTCCAGCGGAAGGTCGCAATGTTGACGGCGACGACGCCAGCAATACCTGGATCCGCTTCGGCGCATTGCATGGCAAGATAGGCACCGCTGCAGCGCCCGGCGACGATGACAGGCCGCGCCTCGAGCGACTGCAGAAAGCCGACAGCTTCCTGCAGGTCGAGGTTCTGGCCGGAGCCATAAAGCACCTGTTCGGGCTCACCCGGCCTTGGCGGGCTGTCACCGGCATTGGCAGTATCGAAGCGCAGCGAAGTGATACCCGAACGGGCGAGCTCGCGCGCCAGCATGAGCGTGCTTCGGCCCCAGCCGCAATGGCGGTCATAGGCGGAACCGACAAGAACGACCGCAGCCCCCTTTCGCTCACCCTGTGGTTCACACAGAACGCCGGACAGACGATGATACTGGCCAAAGCGCAACGGTGTTTCCGCGAAACCATCTCCCGAAAGCGGCAGGGCATGTGACTGCGCAACGGTTGGGCTGGAAAGCGCGATCTGTGCGGAAGGCAGTGAAGCGATCCAGTCGATGAGATCGTTGATCAGGCCCGGTGCCACACGCGCCGCCAGAGGGTTCGAGACCAGCCGGTCATATCCTTCGAACGTATGGCAGGTTACATCCGCGCCGAGCGTCTTCAGATGCGATGCAAAACCGGCATCCGACGGACGATCCGACCGTGCAATGACAAGGCAGCGGCTTGCCGGCATGCTTTTCAGGCTTAGAAGATCGGCCTTGCGCACATCATCCGCCACCGCAGGCGGCATGACGAAGGAAGCGATCGATACGCCCGGACCGTGACGCTGCTCTTCCGTCAGGCCAAGATTTTCATCCACCACCTTAGACCAGATTGCCAGTTCGCGCAGATGCATGCGGCCGGACGTGACCGGCGCCAGAAAGGCCATGGCTTCGACATCATTCAGAAGCGGCACCGCATCGGTGGCCACGACGGCACCGAGACCCTGCGACAGAACCACGATTTTCCGACAACCGGAAATCCGGCGAAGTTCGGCAGCGGCCTGCACGAGGCTTTGTGTCCACGCGCTCAGGCCCTGAAGCTCGCAAGCGCCATCCAGAGCATCGCCGGTATCCGGATAATCGAAACGCAGGCTGGCGATACCGCGATCGGAAAGTTTTTCGGCAAGGATGCGCCAGAATTTTCGCGTGCACATCTCCTCCAGCCCCCATGGGCTTGCGAGAAGCACGGCGAGATCACAAGGCTGAACCTTGCCTGCCGATGGGGTATAGAGACCCACGGTCCCACCAAAGGTGGTCGGCAACGACGCTGAGCGTGGAAGAACCAGTGGAAGGGTCATTGCCATTCAATCCGTGTGCTGGTCCGTTTCGAAACAGTTTCAGGACGCGCCATCGCCCATCATTCCGAAAAACTGTCCGTCTCGATCCTCAATCCCAGAAAACACTAGCTCTTCCACATGCATAAATGCTTAAGTTTTATCCGACACTTTTAGGTTTTACGGATCGTAAACCATCCGACCTGATCGGCGTGTAAAAGCGCTGCAACAACAAGGATGAAGTGCAGCCTATGGACGTGGGCCGCCGCTGCCCTAATCTTGTCATAGAGTACCCTTCGGAGATCTGAATGTCCGACCTTTCTGCCGAGACGATTACCCCACCTCAGCGCCCGGACGAAACCACGCCTGCCATGGCGATCGAGCAGATTCTTCGCGAACATTATGGCCTTACCGGTCACGCCCAACCGATCGACGGCGAACCGAATGCCTATGTGATCGACAACGGCCACATGCGATACCGGCTGGATATCCGCGACGCCGACAGTGCAGCCGAACTGGCGCTGGAAGCAAAGATACTGAGACATCTTGCCCGGCAAGCCGATGCGCCGGACGCGCCGGAACCGGTTTTTACGCAGGACGGACTGGATGTGGTGACATCGGCGGGAGAAAACGGCGAGGTCGCTCGCCTCATCACGCTCCATGATGGAACCAGGCGGCCGGAGAACCACACCCTGAACGCCGAAGACATGGCCGACATCGGCCGGCTGGCCGGTGAAATGGCCAAAAGCCTTGCCGATTTCGACGAACCGGGGTTGGAGCGATCCGTCGATACCGACCTTCGTCATGCCGGGCCGGTGGTGTTGCGGCTTTTGAGCGGCGTCAGCGACCATGCAGTGCGCGACCCGATTGCAAAGGTTCTGGTCACGGCACTTCGGCAGGTGCAGCCGCTTGGGCCCATGCTGCGCATTCAACCGGTGCAGCATGATCTGACGCTTGACCGCATGACCGGCCGGCTGACCGAAGAAGGCAACTGGCGCGCCGAGGGCATTACCGATGTTGGCGGCGTCGTGCGCGGCTGGCTGGTGGCAAGCCTTGCGGTAACCTGCGCCGACCTGATTGCCCGCGGCAATGACGATCCGTTCGCCATTCTGCCCGCCGTGCGCGCCTTCCACGATAACCATCCGCTGACGCAACCCGAATTGCAGGCCTTGTGGCCACTGATCGTCGCCCGCGCCTGCGTGCTGGCCGCACAGGCGGAACATGATGCGATCGCCAATGCGTCGATCGAGAAGGACGGCAGCACGGTTGCTGCATCAGCCGACCATGTCGGTCAAAAGGTATTTGCGGTCGCGACCGGCGTGCACCCGGCACTGATGGAAGCCGCCATTCTGGATGCGACCGATTTCGAGAACGACACGCCGACGATACTTGCCGGTGAAATCTGCCGGCTGCTGCCGGAAATCGACCTGGACCAGATCCGCCTTGTCGATCTGGGGATAGACAGCCCTCTGCTGATCGACGGCAACTGGACCGATCCCGAGATCGACTGGCGCCTGCTGGCGCGGGTTTCCTGGGAAACGCATATGGGGGCCACCCGTTACGGCGAATACAGGCTTTCCCGCAGCATCGGCAATGACGGCACCGAGGCCGACAATTTTGCCCTGCATATCGACATATGCGTGCCGGCCGGCAGCGTGGTGGTAGCACCGTTCGGCGGCATATTGAAGGAAGTTGGCCAGCAGCTGGTTCTGGCGGGCCGCGATGCCACGCTTTATCTGGAAGGACTGGTCTGCCCGCTTGCCGAAGGCATGGCATTGTTTGCGGAAGACGCGATAGGCTCCGTGGCCGGCGCGGAAGGGTCGGTGGGTGGCCTGCGCATAAGACTGTGCTGCAGCGCCGAAATCACACCGCCGCTGTTCACCACGCCTTCGCGGGCCGGTGCGTGGAAAAGGCTCTGCCCTTCCCCCTCGCAGCTGCTGGGCATCGATATCGATGCGCCGGTGCCGAAACAGGGCGAACCGGTGCGTGGCTGGCGCGCGCATGTCTATGATGGCATCGGCCGCGCCTCCATCGACTTCTCCGGGGCAGCCGGCATTGTCGGCCACGGCCATCCGGCGCTGGCAGAGGCCGCCTATCGGCAATGGTCTCTTCTTTCAGGCTCGACCGTCTTCGCACCGGAGCAGCGTTTTCGTGCACAATTGCTGAAAACCCTGCCGCAGGGGCTGGATGTAATAGCGGCCATCGGCAGCGAACGCGACATGATGGAACTGGCGCAGAACCTGTTGCGCAGCGACGACCGCCAGCCAGGCTTTTTCGACCTTGAAGAGGGAATTGCTGAAAACCCCGTCCCTGCATTGCGCATCGCTGACGAAAGACAGACGGGCTTTGGCCGCACCGGCCATCACATCTGGCAATTTGAACAGGACGGCCCATTGCCCGATATCGTGGTCACCGCAAGCATTCTGCCCGGAAAGCCGCTGGCGGCGCTGGTAACCCGAAGCGACCTCGGCAACACGCTTGGCGGCAGCATCACAACCGGGATCGATGCCGTCGATTATGCCGTGGCAGTTGCAGCCCTTGCTGCCCTGCGTGACGACGACCTGCTGGAAAACGCCCGCGTGGTGGGCGGCCATTTGCGTGCGGCACTGGAACCGATAACGACCAAATACGGGATCGAAATTCACGGCGAAGGTCTCGCCATCGATCTTGTTCTGCCCGAATCAGGGGCCGAAACCATGGCGCGGGCGCTTCGCAAACGCGGTTTCGTGATGCCCGATATCGAGGATCCGCGACAACTGACGCTTCGCCCGCCACTTTGCCTCGAACGTGGCAATGCTGAAAGTTTTGCTCAGGCGCTGTCAGCAATACTGTCAGAAAATGCGCCACCTGAAGAAAAACCCAATGAAAACATTGGCGTGGTCGATCGTGAAGGTAAGGACGGGAGCGATCCCTTGTCCGACGAGGTGACGCTCACTATCTAGGTTGAGCTGCCAGACACGGCGATTTTGCGAATGAGATTTCACAAACTTGCCGTGATCCTGTCATCATAAAGAAAAATATTCTAGCTAAATTGATTTTCGTTGATCGAAAATGAGTTTCGTCGTAGATAACATTCGATACTGGACTCAGTGATTCCAGTTTGACCCAAACGCAACGCCAACAGGGAGAGTGACATGTCGATTACAACCTACATTACCGCCACTCTTAAACCGGGCGTGCGTCGACTTAAACGCGTGGAGTGCGTCTCCTCTCCGCGCTGTCGAATGTGACGATCACCGTCTACGGTCTCAAGTAAGTCCTCGGTTTTCTGAGTTTATGTCATTTCGCAGTGCTGCCCTTTGCCGCGGTCACTGCAGGAGTCTACCTATGCAAAAGCAAGTTATAGAATATGGCGGCGAACCCGTCGGTATCGTTGTGCCGGATGACAACCGGTTGAAGTTCATCGCCGTCAAATTCCACGTCATCGATCTGGATGAACAACGGTTTGGCTCGACCGACGAAGTGAAGCTCGCCATTCACGATCATCTGGTGCGTTCGCGCTCCGCAAACCCGGCACACGCATGACAGAACCATGCTTCCGAAAACGCCGGATATCCGGCCGAACACAATAAAAGCCGCTCCATGTTGGGCGGCTTTTTTGTTGGGCGCGATTCGATCCGGCCGAATCAGAACGCCGTAAACGTCATCGTCGTCAGCGAGCGCTCGATGCCGGGAATGCAGGCGATCTTCTCATTGACGAAACGGCCGATCTCTTCACCTTCCGGCAGATAGACTTTTGCCAGCAGATCCCAGTCGCCGCTGGTGGAATAGAGTTCCGAGACCAGTTCGGTCTTGTAGAGAGCATCGGCAACCTCGTAGGTCTTGCCGGGTGTGCAGCGCAATTGCACAAAAATCGGTTTCATCGAAATCTTCCTGTCAGTCGGGCCGCACTTAAGCCGCCAAGGATCGGATGACCGACTATTGGCCGATCAGGCCGGTGTTCGCAAGCGATCCCGTATCGTCGTGTCGGCGGCAATTTCGTCCAGCAGCCACGCGCGGAACGTTTTGAGCGGCGGATAGGAGGCACGGTCGGGCGGATAGGCGAGGTGATAGCCGCTGGTGTCGATACCGCCGTTTTCGATGGCCGGAATGAGCAGCCCCTGGTCCAGTTCGCGGCTGATGAGAAAGCGCGGCAGAAGCGCAGCCCCGAGCCCCGCCGCAGCGGCCTCGACCATTGGCGCGAACTGGTCGAACAGCATGCCATGCAGCGCTTCGAACAGGATGGATCGGCTGCGAAGCCAGATTTCCCAGGCATCCGGCCGCGAATTGAGATGCAGCAGCGGCGCTTTCAGCACATCCTCCGGCGTCTGCAGCCCATGTTTTGCCTTGAAGTCGGGACTGCAGACCGGAAGCACATCTTCCTGCAGAAGGAAAGTGAGCTCGGCGCCTGGCCAGCGCGGCTCGACGAAATGGATGGCGGCATCCAGCGTGTCGAAGCGGAAATCGAACGGCTCCAGCCGGGTGATGAGATTGATCATCATGCCCGGATGTTTTTCGCAAAAACGGCCAATGCGCGGGGTCAGCCAGCGGGCACCGAAGAACGGCAGTACAGCGAGATTGAGCGTGCCGCCCGAGGGATTGGCCCGCAGGTTGAGCGAGGCGCTGGATATGCGCCGCAAGGCTTCCCGCACTTCGCGGGCATAGGTGTCACCGGCAAGCGTCAGCCGGATCGTCTGGCGTTCGCGCAGGAAGAGGGCTGCTCCAAGCTGGCTTTCAAGTGCTGTGATCTGGCGACTGACGGCGCTTTGGGTGAGGCCGAGCTCACGCGCAGCTGCCGTGACGCTGCCGGTGCGGGCGGCGGCTTCGAAAGCGATGAGCAGAGAGAAGGACGGAAAGAAACGCCTTGGCGGCAGCATGTCATTCCTCCAGCGAATGACGTATTGAAAACATGTCGATATTCACGGTTAAACTGCAGCTGTAAAGATGGTGGCATCGCGTCATCCGGATATCGCATCATGCTCGACAATCCACGTTCGCACGGCCTTTGGGAAAAGACGGCTCCGACAGCGCCGGTAACAGTGCGTCTCGAAGGAGCCGAGACGGCGGATGTGGTGATCGTCGGCGGTGGTTACACCGGCCTTTCGGCCGCGCTGCATCTGGCCGAAGCCGGTGTGAGCGTGGCTTTGCTGGAGGCGAGCGAGATCGGTTTCGGCGGTGCCGGCCGCAATGTCGGGCTGATCAATGCCGGCATGTGGGTCATGCCCGATGATTTTCCAAAAGAGCTTGGCCCGGTTTACGGCGAGCGGGCACTGACTTTGCTCGGCAATGGCCCGGCGCTGGTGCGCGAGACGATCAGGAAACACGACATCGAATGCGAGCTTGTCGAAAACGGCACGCTGCATCTGGCCGTCGGAGCCGAAGGTTTGAAGGAACTGGAGGAACGCGCCCGCCAGTGGCAGGCACGCGGGGCACCGGTTTCGATACTCGATGCCACGGAGACGGAACGGCGGGTGGGCAGTGCCGCCTATGCCGGTGCGCTGCTCGACATGCGGGCAGGCACACTGCAGCCGCTTGCCTATGCCAGAGGTTTGGCGCATGCGGCGGTAAAGGCGGGGGCAAGGCTGTTTACCGGCAGCGCCGTGGTTTCCGCCGACAAGGTAGGTGAAAAACATGTGGTGCGCACTGCCCATGGCGAAATTTCGGCCGATTGGGTGATCGTTGCCACCGATGCCTACAGCACCGGGCCATGGCAGGTGATCCGGGAAGAGCAGGTGCATCTGCCCTATTTCAATCTCGCGACCAAACCACTTTCGGATAATCTGCTACGCTCCATCCTGCCCGGCCACGAAGGCTGCTGGGACACGAAGGAGGTGCTTTCCTCTTTCCGCATGGACCGCAGCGGCCGGCTGGTGTTCGGCAGCGTCGGCGCTCTGCGCGGCACCGGGACGGGCATCCACAAAGGCTGGGCGAAACGGTCTCTGGCGCGGCTGTTTCCACAGCTTGGCGAAATCGAATTCGAGGCGGAATGGTACGGCCAGATCGGCATGACCGACAATGCCCTGCCGCGCCTGCACAGGTTCGACCGCAATGTCATCGGTTTCTGTGGTTACAATGGCCGCGGCATCGCGCCCGGCACGACATTCGGAAAAGTGCTGGCAGAGCACATTCTCGGCCGACTTCCCGAAGAGGACATGCCGCTGCCGGTCAGCGATCCAAAGCTGCCATCGCTGCGGGGGCTGAAGGAAGCCTATTACGAAGCGGGTGCGCAGATCGCCCATTTTGCCGGCGAACGCTTCTGAACGGGCAACAAATATCCATCGCCGCGATTGCGCAAGCCGTCGCCGCTTGTACATTGCACGCAATCACGACGTTCCCGGATAGAGAACGCACCAAAAACTGGAGACCGATATGACCCTTGCCACACTCGACCTCGCCGCCGACGTGGACCGCATTCTCGCCGATCTCGGCGTGGCAACCTCCCGCTACAAGGGCGGCACGCTGGCCGTTCGTTCTCCCGTCACCGGCAAGGAAATCGGCACCCTGCCGGAACATTCCGCAAACGACGCCAAGGCCGCGATCGACAAGGCGCAACAAGCATTCCTGGCATGGCGCAAGGTGCCCGGCCCCAAGCGTGGCGAACTGATCCGTCTTCTCGGCGAGGAACTGCGCGCCGCCAAGGATGCACTCGGCCAGCTGGTATCGATCGAAGTCGGCAAGGTGACGTCGGAAGGTCTGGGCGAAGTACAGGAGATGATCGACATCTGCGATTTCGCCGTCGGCCTGTCGCGTCAGCTTTATGGCCTCACCATCGCCACAGAACGCGCCGATCACCGCATGATGGAAACCTGGCATCCGCTCGGCGTTGTCGGCATCATATCGGCCTTCAACTTTCCGGTCGCGGTCTGGTCGTGGAATTCGGCGCTGGCGCTGGTCTGCGGCAATTCCACCGTCTGGAAGCCATCCGAAAAGACACCACTGACGGCGCTCGCCACGCAGGCGATCTTCGAGAAAGCCGTAAAGCGCTATCGCGATGCCGGTTACGAAGCGCCGGAAAACCTCTCGACCCTGCTGATCGGCGGCCGCGAGATCGGCGAAGTGCTGGTCGACAATGAAAAAGTTCCTCTGATTTCCGCCACCGGCTCCACCGCCATGGGCCGTCTCGTCGGCCCGCGCGTGGCGCAGCGGTTTGGCCGCTCGATCCTCGAACTCGGCGGCAACAATGCCGCGATCGTCACCCCGACCGCCGACCTCGACCTCACCCTGCGCGGCGTCGCCTTTTCCGCCATGGGCACGGCCGGCCAGCGCTGCACAACCCTGCGTCGCCTGTTCGTGCATGACAGCGTTTACGACCAGCTGGTGCCACGCCTGATCAAGGCCTACCAGTCGGTGACGATCGGCAGCCCGCTGACGGCAGGCAATCTAGTCGGCCCGCTGATCGACAAGGCTGCCTTCGACAAGATGCAAGGCGCACTCGACGCAGCACGCGCCGCCGGCGGCAAGGTGTCTGGTGGCGAACGAGTTCTTTCCGACGATGCCACCGAGGCCTATTACGCACGCCCGGCCATCGTGGAAATGCCGGACCAGACAGGCCCGGTGAAGGACGAAACCTTTGCACCGATCCTCTACGTGATCCGCTATTCCGATTTCGATCAGGCCATTGCCCTGCACAATGATGTGCCGCAGGGCCTGTCGTCGTCGATCTTCACCAACGACATGCGCGAGGCGGAAAATTTTGTCTCTTCGCAGGGCTCGGATTGCGGCATCGCCAATGTCAATATCGGCCCTTCGGGTGCCGAGATCGGTGGCGCATTCGGGGGCGAGAAGGAAACCGGCGGCGGCCGCGAATCGGGTTCGGATGCCTGGCGCGCCTATATGCGCCGCGCCACCAACACGCTGAACTATGGTCGCACGCTGCCACTGGCGCAGGGTGTGAAGTTCGACATCGACTGAGCCGATGACAGCTGATGCGCCGTTGAAAAACCTGCTGACCGATATCAAGGGCGTGGCCGTCGGCCATGCCACCGACCTCGTGCTCGGCTCCGGCGTGACGGCCGTCGTCTTCGACCGCCCGGTGATTGCCTCCGGCAGCGTACTGGGTGGCGCGCCGGGCGGACGCGACACCGCCCTCCTCGACCCGTCCATGACGGTCGAGACGGTGGATGCATTCGTGCTCTCCGGCGGCTCGGCCTTCGGGCTGGATGCGGCCGGCGGCGTGCAGGCAGGTCTTCGCGAAATCGGACGCGGCCTGACGGTCGGCACCACAAAAGTGCCGATCGTGCCGCAGGCAATCCTGATGGATCTCCTGAACAGCGGGAACAAGGACTGGGGTCGCCATTCCCCCTATCGCGACATGGGTTTTGAGGCTTTCGAAGCGATCGGAAAAGGCGACTCTGCGCTCGGCACAGTGGGCGCCGGCACCGGGGCGACCACGGCGACCTTCAAGGGCGGGCTGGGATCAGCCAGCGCCAGAACCAAAGCCGGACATACGGTGGCGGCACTGGTGGCCGCCAATGCACTGGGCTCGGCAACGATCGGCAACGGCCCGCATTTCTGGGCCGCCACGTTCGAACAGAATAACGAATTTGGCGGGCTGGGCATTCCCACGACCTTCGATACGGATATGCGCCTGAAAGGCGTGAACGTGACGGCAACGACAATAGGCATTGTCGTAACAGACGCAGTGCTGACCAAGGCGCAGGCACATCGCCTCTCCATACTCGCCCATGACGGACTGGCCCGCGCCGTGCTGCCCGCCCACCTGCCCTTCGACGGAGACACGATGTTTGCCGCCGCGACCGGCGAAAAGCCGGTGGGGGGCATGGCGGAGTTGATGGAGATCTTTCATCTGGCGACGATCGTGACAGCACGAGCCATTGCACGCGGCGTGTATGAGGCAACGTCACTGCCGGTGGAGGGCGCGCAGGGGGCGTGGCGGGATCGGTTTACCAAATAGCGAAACCTCGCGCTCCCTGCCCTATGTCCCGAACCCTGTGGTGCTCATTCCATCCCGCAGCTCGCTGCGCGCATATCGTGCCGGCGGCATGCCCGCGTGTCGCGCAAAGGCGACGCTGAACGTGCTTGCCGACCCGTAACCCACGCGTTCGGCGACGTCATCCATTCCCATGTCGCGGTCGCGCAAAAGCCGCTTGGCGAGCGCCATACGCCAGGCCAGCAGATATTCCATCGGCGGCAGGCCGACGACACGGTTGAAGCGCGCAAAAAATGCCGATCTGGACAGGGCGGCTTCTGTGGCCAGATCGGCAACCGTCCACGGATGAGCAGGCCGCGCATGCATGGCGTGAAGCGCCGCCGAGAGGCGTTCATCGGCAAGGCCACGGCTCAGGCCGGGTGATGCAGTGGTCTCCGTGCCGGATCGCAACGCCTCGATCAGCAGCACCTCCAACAGTCGCTCCAGAACGAGTTCACGCGCCGGCCGACGCGCGCGTGTCTCTTCTCCAACCAATTGCATCAGTGTCGCCAGCCGCGGCTGATCGCGAACGATAACGACATCGGGCAAGAGGGATACGAGCAGGGCTGCATCCGGTGAGCCAAAACTGCAATGACCTATGCGCATGCGCAGATCGGCCGGTCCTTCCAGTGAGCCGACACGAAAACGGCCATCACCAAGTTGCGTGGGCACCATGGCAGGGAGATCGGCCGGCGCATCAATGCTCTCATTGGCGAGATTGCGCATGGCGGGCACGAGTATGAAGTCACCGGCCTGCAGCATGAACGGCTGGCCGCCGCCGAACCGCACGCGGCAACGCCCCTCAAGGATTGCGCAGTAGAACGGTTCGCCAGTCGCTTCCCGCTCGATCCTCCAGGCGCCGGCACATTCCACCAGTTTCGAAAAACGGGCTGTGGGCTGCAGCAGCGTAACGATTTCGGCAAGGGGATCGACGGACATGATCAGGACTGTCTCTAAAGAAATGGAGATTCTGGAATATATAAAGTCTCGATATTCGTCATTACCATGGCTTCATTCCTTTTGACATGGAGAAGCATATGTCCACGATATTGATCACCGGTTGCTCGTCTGGTTTCGGTCTTGAGACGGCAAAACTCTTTCTTGAGCGGGGCTGGGACGTGATCGCGACGATGCGCAAGCCCGATACGGGCCTGCTGCCGGTGTCCGAACGTCTGCGCATTCTTGCGCTCGACGTCACCGATCCGGCAAGCATTTCGCAGGCGGTGGAAGATGCCGGGCCAATCGACGTTCTTGTCAACAATGCCGGTTTCGGAGCGCCATCGCCGGTGGAACTGACAGCACCGGAAACGGTGCAGGCGCTGTTCCAGACAAACACGATCGGAACATTGGCGATGGTTCAGGCGGTGCTGCCGCAGATGCGCCAGCGCCGGGCAGGTGTCATCATCAACGTGACCTCCACGGTGACGGTAAAGCCGTTGCCGGTAATCGGTGTCTATCGGGCAAGCAAGGCAGCCGTGAACGCTTTTACGGAATCGCTCGCAATTGAAATGGAGCCTTTTGGCGTCCGGGTGCATATCGTCCTGCCGGGCCGTTCGCCGGAAACCAGTTTCGGAGCGAACGCACGCCCTCACCTGCGCGGGATGGACAATGCGGATTATGCACCGATGCTTCAGCAATTCGTGAAAACCGTGCAGGACGATACCGGTCCCGTGACCTATGCACCCGATGTGGCGGAAGCAGTCTGGCGGGCAGCGACCGATCCGTCTGCCCCGCTGCATATTCCGGGCGGTGCGGATGCGGAATTCTGGATGGCCGAGGCGGGCATGTAAGTTTTAAGGCGGCAACGGTTCAGGTTGCCGCCGTTCCTTCAGCGAAGATGCGTGACATCAAGCCGTTTGCGCCTGCGCCTTCATGAACCGTACCGTGGCAAACCACAGAACCACGCCGATAGCCAACAGCACGGCGGCAATCGTGTACTGCACCGGATCGCGGCCGGTCCATGGGCCGACGAGGAACAGGCAACTGGCCGCACCGATCACCGGCAGAAAGGTCGGTGTACGAAAATGCTTGTGGCCGACCGTGTCCTTGCGCAACACCAGCACCGCGACATTGACGATGGCAAAGACAGCGAGCAGCAGCAGCGCCGTAGTGCCGCCGAGCGCCGGCACGCCACCGGCAAAGGCAATCAGGCCGACGGCCAGCAGCGTAGTGAAGACGATGGCAATATAGGGCGTGCGGCGCGTTTTGTGGACTTTTCCGAGCGCCGCCGGCAGCACGCCTTCGCGGCTCATGCCGTAGATCAGGCGGCTCGCCATCATCATGTTGATCAGCGCCGAATTGGCGACGGCGAACATGGTGATGACACCGAAAATGCTGATCGGGAAATTGGGTGCGCCGGCCTGAATGACCTTCAGCAGCGGCGTTTCACCTTCACCGAGATCGGCGGCAGAGACCAGCGTGATCGCCGAGATGGCGACGAGGATGTAGATGACGCCGGTGATGACGAGACCGCCGAGCAGCACTTTTGGAAAAATCCGGCTCGGCTGTTTGCATTCCTCGGCCATGTTGACCGAATCCTCGAAGCCGACCATGGCGAAAAAAGCAAGCGTGGTGGCGGCAACCACCGACCAGATGACGCCATGGTCACCGGCAGGCTCAAAGGTCCAGACGCGGGAAACATCGCCCTGGCCATTGCCGATCGCCCAGAAACCGATGCCGATGATGATGAACAGGCCGGTGAGTTCGACCACAGTGAGCACCACATTCATCTTCACGCTTTCGCCGACGCCACGGAAATTGACGAGCGCAATGGCGGCAATGAAGAAGAGTGCCACACCGGTGACGCCATAGGCCCCGAAATCGAACCCGGTGGCGGCCGTGAAATTGGAGGCAAAAGCGCGTGAGGCTGTCGAGGCCGAGGTGATACCGGACGACATAACGGCGAAGGCGACGATAAAGGTGAGAAAGTGCACCCCGAAAGCCTTGTGGGTGTAAAGCGCGGCACCCGCCGCCTGCGGGTATTTGGTGACAAGCTCAAGATAGCTGCAGGCGGTGACCAGTGCCACGGCAAAGGCGATGAGGAATGGCAGCCAGACGACACCACCGACTTCTGCCGCCACCTGACCGGTCAGCGCATAGATGCCGGTGCCTAAAATATCGCCGACGATGAAGAGAAGCAGCAGGCCGGGGCCGATCATGCGGTTGAGTTCGGTTTTCGGCTCTGCCGAATCATCCGGCTTGGTCACAGGCGTGGTCATCTCGGGCGTCCTCCCTCAGCGTCGATCACGCTCAACGCCAATCACGGACTGTTGTTCCCGATTGCGGAAAAGCAATTTCGGATAGGCAAGCATTTGAAAGGATTGATGCTTGCCTTAGAGGTCGACGGATGACGGTGCCTTGAGGCTAATTCACGCGTTCCGCCAGAAGCCCGCGCAATATCCGGCCCGTTTCCTTGGCGCCATCCATGCGGATATCGACCGTGGACGGTGGCGGCAGTTTCAATGCCTCGGTTATCGCCGCCGACATGCTTTCCTTCGACAGGGACGCTTCTTCCACCACCGCGGCCAGTCCCATGGCCTTCAGCTTTTCGGCGCGCTCGGTCTGTTCCGTTTCGCCACCGGTGGCAAAGGGCACCAGAAGCAGGCGGCAGGAGGTTTGCAGCAGATCGCCGACCGTGTTGTAGCCGGCCTGCGAGATGGAGAGCGTGGCGGCCGCCAGCAGGTTCGGGAAATCCGGGCGAAACCGGAACAAGCTGATATTGTCGGGCGTGCCGACGGCCAGCCGGTCGAAATCCGCCTGCGGCAGGTTGGGGCCGGTGATGACGCACCATTTCAGCGCCGCATCGAAATCGGCAGATGCCGCGACCGCCGCCTCCATCAAGGCCGCGCCGACCACGCCGCCACCGGCGGAGACGACGATATCATAGCGCTCCGGCGAGGGATTTGGCGCCGGCGGGGCGACCATGCCGGTATAGATGACACGCTCGGAGATCCGGTCGGCCAGCGGAAACGTATCTTCGATGCGGGCAAAAGCGGGATCGCCGTGCACCAGAACATGGTCGAAATGGTTTTGCACCAGGTCGACGGTTTCCTGATCGCGGCCGGGCTTGCGGTTTTCCTGCAAAATGTCACGCACGGAGGCACAGACGATCGGACGCGGTTCCGTGGCCGCGATGGCATCCAGCAGCGGCAGAAGCTCGAAACGCACCTGACGACGACCGAAGGGAAAGGCCTCGGTGATGACCACATCCGGCTTCACACGATGAAAGGCATCCAGCAGCAGTCTGGTGCGTGCTTCCTCAAAAACCTTGTCGACCGGCGTGCCATCCGCCTGCGCCAGGCCGGCGAATTCCACGCCTGTGGCGACCGGCGGCAGTTCGATATGCTCGATGCCCGGTCCCGGAAAACCCTTGACCGGCAGACCGCCTGTCACCAGCGTCACGGCAAAACCACCCTCCACCAGCGCTGCAGCGACGCGGCTGGCGCGAGCGAGATGGCCGATGCCGAGCAGATGCTGGACATAAAAGAAAACGCGCGGCTGCCGGCTTTCATTGGTGGACATGTCAGGCCTTTCCGCGATGGGCGGCAAACAGTGTTTCCAGCTGGCGGATGCTGGCGCGATGATCGAATTCGTGGCGGACGCGCTGTTCGGCGGCGTCCCCCAGACGCTGGCGCAGCGCCGGATCGCGGATCATGCGTTCCAGTGCCACAGCCAAAGCCTTCGCATCGTCCGGCGGCACCAGCAGGCCGTTTTCGTCATTAATGAAAAGTTCGGAAATGCCGGCCTGGGCGGTTGCCACGCAGGCCATGCGCTGGCTGGCGGCTTCGACCAGCACATTCGGCAGGCCGTCGCGATCACCGTCATCGGTAATGCGCGAGGCGAGCGCAAAGACGTCGCTGTTGCGATCATGTTCCAGCACTTCCACCTGCGCCAGAGCGCCAAACCACTCGATGCGATCGGTGATACCGAGTTGTTCAGCCTGCGCTTTCAACGCCGAAAGCTGCTCGCCGCCACCGATATGGCGGAACCGCCAGTGCAGATCCTTTGGCAGAAGCGACAGAGCCTGAAGCAGGGTGTCGTAACCCTTCTTTTTGACCGCGCGACCGACGGAGAGAATGATGGCCGGATCGTCTGCCGAAGAACCGTCGCGGACATTCCGCTTGTCGGCAAAGACCGGGAAACGGTCGAGATCGAGGCCGTGATAACTGAGGTTGACGACATCACCACGACCGGCAAGTTCAGTCAGATGATCGAACCCGGCGCGGGTGCAGGTGACGGCCCAGCTTGCCTGTCTGAGCTTGCCCTGCAGATCCCAGGCGGGCGATGTCCAGATATCCTTGGCATGCGCCGAGACCGACCATGGGATGTTGGCAATAAGGCCTGCATAGCCGCCAACGGAGGCCGGTGTGTGGATGAAATGCACATAAAGCCAGTCCGCGTCCTGCGGCCATTCGGCCACCAGCACGGCAGCCTGTCCGAAACGGCGAAAACGGTTGCGCGAAAAATCGCGGCCGAGGTCCGACAGGAACTGGCGAAATGCCTTGCCGAAACCCGGCTTGCGCGCTGCCTTCACGAGCGAGCACAACACCCGCAGCGGCTCCTCATGCAGATATTCCGGCAGGTATTTGACCGGCGCGCGGATTTCGTCATGGATGGGGTGGCGTTTTTTGTCGGTGGGCCGGCGCATGGAAAACAGTTCGAGCGTCAGCCCGGCCCGTTCTAGCCCAAGAAGCTCCTGCGCGATGAACGTTTCCGAAAGGCGCGGATAGCCCTTCAGGAGGACAACGATCTTCTTCTTTTCCAACATGGGAAGGATCAGCCCTGCACGACCGACAGATGGTCGCCGTCCCTGTGGTTCATCCACTCGCCGACCATGGATGAGATATGGGCAAGCCCCTCAAGCCTCAGGCTCGGATCGCCTGCAGAAGGTGCCGGCTGGGTGAGCAGGGTGCGCAATGCCTGCGCCATGCGCTTGGGATCGGCGGATTCCTCCGGCAGAAGCATGGTGACAAGCCCGAGTTCGGTGGCACGCTTTGCGCGGATGAGCTGTTCTTCGCGCGGCTGTGTGCGCGGCACGATCAGCGCCGGTTTGTCGAAGGAGAGGATTTCGCAATAGGTGTTGTAGCCGCCCATGGCGACGACCGCCTTGGCATTGGCAACGAGATCTTCCATGCGGTTGTCGAACTCGATCACTTCCAGTGGACCGACACGCGAAGCGGCCTCCTGCAGGCGATGGCGTTGTTCGGCCGGCATATAGGGACCAAGCACGATCAGCGCCTTCTGCGTGAAAGTCGGATCAGCTTCGTAACCGGCAATCACTTCCTGCACGAGATCGGCGCCATCGCCGCCGCCGCCGGTGGTGACGAGAATATAGTCGCCCTTCTGGCGGTGATCCGACTGCACGCCTTCACCGACGGCACGCTGCAGAAAACCGACGAAACTCATCTTGGAGCGCACGTTCTGCGGCGCATCGAGGCCAACCAGCGGATCATAAAACTCCGGCGGACCATAAACCCAGATATCATCATAATACTGGCCGATCTTGCGCATCACGTCGTTGCGCTGCCATTCCTTGTCGAGAAGGTGCGGCGCATCCATGACTTCGCGCAGGCCGAGAACCAGCTTGGTGCCGCGGGTCTTCAGATAGGCCAGCGTATCCTCGACTTCGCCGCGCAGGCCAAGCGGCTCCTTGTCGATGATGAAGATGTCGGGGTCGAAGGTTTCGGCAGTATGCCGGATGATCGACTGGCGCATCTTCAGGGTTTCCTGAAGATCGATATGCTGATCCATCGACGTGTATTCGCCGTTGCGCAGCTTGATGACCGACGGGATTTTGACGAAATCGACGCGGGCGCGATAGTCGAAGGCGCCGGCAATGGTGGCGCCGGAAATGATCAGTACGTTGAGACCACGATAATCCTCGACCAGCGAATGGGCGATGGCGCGACAGCGGCGCAGGTGGCCGAGTCCAAACGTGTCATGGCTGTACATGAGGATGCGAGCGTTATCGAGACGGCGCGTCATGTGGGTCTTTCGTTTCAGATTATACGAATGCGATGCGTGTCACTTGTAGGGATCGGCCGCGTCGCGCAAGCCGTCTCCCAGAAAGTTGAATGCCAGGATGACCACAATGACCGGGATGACCGGAAACAGAAGCCAGGGATAGAGGGCAATCACGTTAACCGTGCGCGCTTCCGTGAGCAAGACACCCCAGCTCGTGATCGGTGCCCGCAGACCGAGACCGAGGAAGCTGAGCGTCGTTTCGCCAAGGATCATGCCGGGAATGGCGAGCGTGGCGCTGGCGATCAGATGCGACATGAAACCGGGCACCAGATGGCGGCCGATGATACGGGTCTTGCTGGCCCCCATCAGCTGCGCGGCAAGGACATAATCCTCCTCCCGCAGCGAAAACAGTTTGGAACGCACGGCACGCGCCAGCCCCGTCCAGTCGAGCATGCCGAGGATGAAGGTGATGCCGAGATAGATGATCAACGGGCTCCATGTCACCGGCATGATGGCGGCCAAAGCCAGCCACAACGGAATGCTGGGAATGGACTGCAACACCTCGATGATGCGCTGGACGATCAGATCGAACACGCCACCGCGATAACCCGCAAGGCCACCGATCACAATGCCGAGAACAAAGCTGGTGGTGATGCCGAGAAGGCCGATCGTCAGCGATATGCGGGCACCATACAGAATGCGCGACATGACATCCCGCCCGAGCCGATCCGTGCCGAGCAGGAAGAAATCACCACCTTCAGCCGGGCAAACCAGATGGCGATCGGTTTCGACCAGCCCCCAGAAACGATAGGCATCGCCATGACAGAAGAAGCGCAGCGGCTGCACGATATTGGTATCGGTATAAACCCTTCGCAACGTCGTCATGTCGAGCTGCATGTGCTGCTTGTAGACAAACGGCCCGACGAATTCGCCGTCATGAAAAAGATGCACCGATTGCGGTGGTGAATAGATGCTGTCGATGTTGCGCGTGTGCAGGTTATAGGGCGCCAGAAACTCGACGATGATGATCGACAGATAGGCGACAGCCAACAGGATGCCGGAGATCAGCGCCAGCCGATGGCGCTTGAACCGCCACCACATCAGCTTCAGCTGCGATGCTTCCGTATAGGCGCTGGAGGCGGCGGCCGCTTCTGTCGCGTAGGGGTCGAAAGGTGCGGTCGAAACATAATGGGCGAGCGGCTGGCCGCTTTCGGGAAGGGTCGGTTTCACTTGGTGGCCCCTCCTTTCAGGCGAATACGCGGATCAAACAGTGCCAGCGCAATATCCGACACCAGCACGCCGATGACTGTCAGGAAAGCAAGGAACATCAGGAAGGAGCCGGCCAGATACATGTCCTGGCTCTGCAATGCCTTGATCAGCATCGGGCCGGTGGTTTCCAGCGACAGCACCACGGCGGTGATTTCCGCACCCGAAATGATCGACGGCAGGATCGAGCCGATATCCGAGATGAAGAAATTGAGCGACATGCGCAATGGATATTTGACCAGAACCTTGAGCGGATGCAGGCCCTTGGCCCGCGCCGTCATGACATACTGCTTCTGCAACTCATCGAGAAGGTTTGCACGCAGGCGCCGAACCATCGAGGCCGTGCCGGCCGTGCCGATGATGATGACCGGGATCCACAGGTGCTCGAGGATCGACCAGAACTTGTCCCAGCTCATCGGCTGGTTGAGATATTTCTGGTCCATCAGATGGCCGATCGTCGTGCCGAACCAGATATTGGCGAAATACATCAGGATCAGCGCGAAGATGAAATTCGGCACGGCAATGCCGATCAGCCCGAACAGCGTCAGGCCGTAATCACCCCAGCTATATTGGCGCGTGGCCGAATAGACACCGATCGGAAAGGCGATGATCCAGGTGAGCGCGATGGTGACGAAAGACACCAAAATAGTGAGCCATAGACGATCGCCGACCACCTCGTTGACCGGCATGCGGTATTCGAAGGAATAACCGAAATCGCCGACCAGCATGCCGCCGACCCAGTTGAGGTACCTTATCGGCGCCGGCTTGTCGTAACCGTAGCGGGCCTTCAACTCCTCGATTTCCTGCAGATCGGCCTTTTCGCCGATGGCACGCATTTCCTCGACGTAACTTTCAAAATAATCGCCCGGTGGCAGCTCGATGATGGTGAAGACCAGAAGCGAGATCATCAGCAGCGTCGGGATCATCACGAGGATGCGCCAGAGAATGTACCGTAGCATCAGGCGCTCTCCCCGAACCAGAACGTGTCCGGCATGTAGACGCCGAGATAGGAATAGGGATCGAAACAGAACAGACCGCGCGACGGCATGTTGCGCAGGCGCGACGAACTCACCACCGGCTGCAGCGCCGCATTGACGATGCCGATGGTGAAGACCTGATCGGTGTAGATCGACAGCATTTCATGCCAGATCTTTTCACGCTCGGCCGTTTCGCCGCTACGTCTCCAGTCGGCCAGAAGATCGAGCAGTTTCAATGGTTCCGGCATATCGGGCGGACGGCCATCGCTGCCGCCGGACAGATAATGCAGACCCCAGTTTGCCCATTGCAGCTGGTCATCAGAGGTCGGCGCAAGTTCCTTCGGCGACATGTCGGCCGTCGGCACGCCATTGTCGATACCCGGCCAGACGCACATGATCGTTTCGCCGCCACGGATGCGGCTGCGGAACAATTCGCGGCTCGAGGCGCGGACATGGATGGCGATGCCGACCTTGTACCAGTGATCGGCAACCAGTTCGAGCACATCGCTTTCGAAGGAATCCTCGCCCGCCGTCTCGATGACGATCTGCGCGATGCGGCCATCCGAAAGCAGCCGAAACCCTTTTTCGTTGCGGCGCGCGAGACCTGCCTCATCCAGAAGCCGGTTTGCCTCATGCGGATCATGCGCAATATAGGCTTCGGCATATTCCTTCCGGTAGAGGCGGCTTTCCGGCAGGATCGTATTCGCGCTCTCCTTGGCTATACCGTAGAAAGACGCCTTGTTAATCTCGCTGCGATCGATGGCCAGCGAGAGTGCCCGCCGCACGCGGACATCCCGGAACAGGCCGCGCCAGATATCATCCTTGCAGGTGAGATTGGGCATCAGCGCGATGCGCGACCCTTGCGTGCGCTTCCACAGATTGACGTGTACCGGAAAGCGCTGCTCCGAGCTTTTCAGGAACGTGTAGTCGGCGAAATCGATATTGGCGAGCTGAAGCTCGCTCTCCCCCGAGCCCGCCTTGGCGGCAATCAGGCCGGGCGAACTGACATTAAGCACGAAGCGATCGATATAGGGCAGCTGCACGCCGTTTTCGTCGATGCGGTGAAAATGCGGGTTACGCTCGAAAATGAACTGCTGTGCGGGGGGAGCAGTCCGGTTGCGCCAGGGGTCGAGCGTCGGCAGATCGGGATTTTCTGGCCGAACCGTACGGCCCTTGTTCTGATGCAGCGACGACCAGTCTTCGACGCGGTTCGCCTTGATCAGTTTCGCCAGCGTGCCCGCGTCCTGATATTTCGCATGGAACTGCTTCATATAGGCTGACGGCATCATCAGCCGCGTCGGAGAAGGCGCAGCCTGCTGTGCCAGAAAATCCGGATTGGGTGCATCCCACGAATACCGCACCGTCAGTTCATCGAGGATTTCGAAACGCGGCTCTGCACCATTGACGATCAATTCGGCCGGAATGCCGCCGCGATGCAGTTCCTTGTTATGGAACATGTCTTCCCAGACATAACGGAAATCCTCCGTCGTGAACGGGCTGCCATCCGACCAGCGATGACCTTCGCGCAGATGGAAGGTGAAGACCTGCGAGTGCTCGACCTCGTATTTTTCCAGAAGATCCGGCAGCGGATTGAGATGTTCGTCGTAACCGATCAGCCGCGCATAACCATTGATCGGCATCAGACGGATATCGCGCTGCCCACCGATCAGCATGCGCGCAGTGCCGCCACGTTTGCCAGGTTCGCGGCCGAGCGCTGCCAGATTGATCACGCGTGGCGTCATTGGAGGTCCGGGTGGAACCGTAGCGCCTTCAAGGTTCATGGCGGTTTCGGCAGCCTTTGCGAACGGCACGACAGCCGAAGAGGCAAGAAGCGAAAGCAGGAGGCGACGGGTGATCATGGCCGCAACTCCCTAGCATCGACACTGCGCCGGGCGAGAACGAGGTGGCCACCGCCGAGATCGGCATGCGCCAGACTTTCCGGCTGCTCCTCGTCATCGAAGGGCGCGTCCCATTTCGGGCGTTTCAGCGCACTGCCGACAGTTGCATAATCGAGCGGGCGATCGAGATCGGGATAAGGCACGGCCGCCAGCAGTTTTCGCGTATAGGGATGAACCGGCGAGCGCATGATGGCTTCGACGGGGCCGATCTCGACAATACGGCCGGCATACATGACGGCAACCCGATCAGCCATGTAGTTCACCACCGCGAGATTGTGCGAGATGAACAGGTAGGTGAGGCCGAGTTCCTTCTTCAGATCCTTCAGGAGATTGAGGATCTGCGCCTGGATCGATACGTCGAGTGCCGAGACAGGTTCGTCGCAGATCAGCAGCTCGGGTCCTAGCGCGAGCGCGCGGGCAATGCCGATACGCTGGCGCTGACCGCCTGAAAAGCTGTGCGGGTAACGGCTGAGCGCGCTGCGATCGAGACCGATGGCGCTGGTGAGCGCCTCGACGATACGGGTGCGCTTTTCGGCATCGCCCTTTTCGTGGATCTGCAGTGGTTCGGCGATGATGTTGCGCACCGTCATGCGCGGCGACAACGACGAGACCGGATCCTGGAACACCATCTGCACCTTTCGGCGCAGTGCCCGCAGCTCCTGCCCATGGGCATGAAGCACATCGACGGGACCATCGGCACCGTTGAACGTCACGGAACCGGCATCCGCCGTCAGTCCGCGCATCAGGATCTTGCTGAGCGTGGTCTTGCCACAACCGCTTTCGCCGACGAGACCAAGGCTCTCACCGCGCAAAATGTCAAAACTGACGTCGTTGACGGCCAAAGTCTTTTCCGGCGTGCCAAGGCCAAAGAAACCGGAACGGCGGGCGGTAAAAGACTTGCTGATATTGCGGACGGAGAGAAGGACATCGGAGCGCGGATGCACCGAAGCCGGCTCCGCTGCCGCTTTCTTTTTCGCGAGCATACGGCCGCCATCGACATCGATATCGCGCAACGGCTTGAGACGTTCGCCCGGCTGCATATCGAAATGCGGAACGGCTGCCATCAGGCCCTTGAGATAGGGATGTTTTGGTCCGCGGAAAATATCGGCAACCGGACCGGCTTCCATCACCTCGCCGCGATAGACGACCACCACCTCGTCGGCAAGATTGGCGACCACTCCGAGATCATGGGTGATCAACAGCATCGCCATGTCGAAGCGCGATTGAAGGTCTTTCAAAAGCTTGAGGATCTGCGCCTGGATGGTGACGTCGAGCGCGGTGGTCGGCTCATCGGCAATCAGGAGTGCCGGGCGACAGATCAGTGCCATGGCGATCATCGCACGCTGGCGCATGCCGCCCGAAAGTTCGAACGGGTACATGCCAAAAACCTTGTTCGGCTTGGAAAAGCCGACCAGCCCCAGCATCTCGATCACCCGTTCGTGCCGTTCCGCCGGCGACAGGATCGTGTGGGTCTTCAGCGCTTCCTCGATCTGGTTACCGATCGTGTGCAGCGGTGAAAACGACACCATCGGTTCCTGAAAGATCATGCCGATGCGATTGCCGCGGATGGAGCGGATCTTTCGCCCGTCATGCGGAAGAGCGAGAAGATCGATCGGGCCTTCGCTGCTGGCCGGGTCATTGAAAAAAACACGCCCGCCGATCTGCGCCGAGGCGGATTCGATATCCATGATCGTGCGGCCGAAAACGGACTTTCCGGAGCCGGATTCGCCCACCAGTGCCGTGACCTTGCCGGGAGAAATGCGCAGGCTGAAATTGCGGATCGCCTCGATGCGCCCACCGTAGAACGGGAACGATACGCTCAAATCTTCGGCACGCAGCAAATCGTGGCGTTCGGTCACTTCATTTCCCCGATGCCCTTCGTCATGGCGCAGTCAAAGCAGGCCAATTTCTGGACAATTCTGACGCAGCGTATAGCACGCCGCCTCCCTCTGTCCATGTGACAGAAATCGCAAAACGCAAGATGGTTCCAAAAGACGAAAGCGTTTGACCGAAAGGCGGAAAACGTCGTAGCCGCAAAGGGCAATCAGGAGCGGCGGGAGCGTTATCACATGGGTATCAGAGGCGGCGAGAAGGCAACTCTGCAAGCGGCCAGAAACCTGATCGCCGATCACCGTCTGGCAGAAGCGCGCGCGCTGCTCGAAGAGCTTCGCACCGGCCTCACGTCGCAATCGATCGACAGTTTGGGTCCCATGACGTTGCTGGGCATGCCGCGCAAATTGCATGCGTCCTTTCTCAAGCTCGCCAAGGCCGAGGGTGACGCGGTTGCGCGTATCGGATTGCAATACAATCTCGTGCCCGACCCCGAGCGCATAACCCGGCATTTTCGCGTGGATGATACAGCTCGGCGCAGCATGGCGGCGCTCAATGCCGCACCTGTTCCGCGCGTGATCCACCAGGTCTGGATCGGTTCGAAACCGGTTACCGCCAGCGTGGAGGCATGGCAGCGGCATGCAGAAGCCACGGGTTATGATCATCGCCTGTGGCAGGAAGAGGATATCCGTTCCATTGGCGTCCATGACAATGCGGTCTTCCGGGCTTTTCTCGATGCCGGCGATTTTCCAGGCGCCGTCGATGTGGCCCGTTACCTGATTTTGGCGCGTGAAGGCGGCATCTATCTCGACTGCGACTGGTACCCGGCCCGCATGGATGTCGGTTTCGATGCCTTCATACCATTGGTCGGCCTGTCGGCACTGGCGGAACAGACGCCACGCAACCTCGGCGGCGAAAGCCTTCTTCTCACCAATTCGTTCATTGCAGCACCGCCGCAGCATCCGCTGTTTGACATTCTCGTTGATGCGCTGCCGGGCGTGATGGCGGAACTGCCGGGCGCACCCGCCTGGTGGGCAACAGGACCGGTGATCTTTACGCTTCTCGCACGTATGGCGGCGGTGACTGTGCCGGATACGCGGTTCGTGGCCGCAAATCTTGCACAGCAAGCGCCGGTAGCCGACGTGCTGGATACCGCGCGAAAGGCGGAAGGTTCTGATTCAGGTTTTCTGATCGGCTGGAAAAGCTGGTGAGGCAAGGATATCTGCCGCAGACCGCCACCGGCAGCCTGGATGGCCGGTTGTCAGGCTGAACAGGCGCTCAAGAAAATCGGCAACCGCACCATCATGAACGAGGTGATGGGTGAGCACGCCAATGGCCGCCCCCGGCCGGCAGATCGCTGCCGTTTCTGCAAAGAGGACGGCCGCATCGCGACCGCCGCGGGTGCCATGCCAGTCGATGACATCGACATGGGTGTTGAGCATCGGAACGGCCGCCGCTTTTTCCGGCCCGAAGGTGGAAAGCGCGCAGTACCCCAGTGCCGGAAGTAATGCGACGACAGCCGGATCGATACGATTCCATGGCGGCACCAGCATGGGGAAAAAACGACGCCCATGCAGGGCGGTGAGCATTTCCAGACCTTGCTGAAGCTGTTTCTCGACGACATCAATCGGCCGATCTAGACCGAGTTCGCGCTTCTTGACGCCTTGCGGCGCATGGTTTTCATGCGACCAGCCATGCATCGTGACCAGAACATCCGGCTCACGTTCCAGCCGTTTCGCCAGCGCCTCACCGGTATGGGCAGGAATGACGGCGAGTGTGCTCGGGATCTGATGGCGTGCCGCAGCGCCGAGAAAAGCGTCGAGCGCATCGCTGGGTTCGATGCAATCGTCATCGCGCAGCCACAGGTCGACATGCTTGCCATTCGCGGCCAATCTGTCCAGCGCCTCGATCAGCAGTCGTTCGGTCATCGCAAATGTTCCAGATGGGTTTTCAGAATGGTGTCGAGCCGGCTGGACGCCCCGTTGAGCGAGCGTTCGTCCAGTACGAAGTGCCTGGCGGCTTTGGCCATCGTGTTCCGGTCAACGTTATCGAGCAGCAAGTGCCGGATCGCGGCGGAATAGGCAGCGACGTCACCGGGTGCAGTCAAAATCCCTGTGCGGCCATGGATAACGACTTCCGGCACGCCGGCAATACGTTCGGCCACGACCGGCAATCCGGCTGCCTGCGCTTCCAGATAGGCAAGACCGTAAGCCTCGCCATGACCGGGCCAGAGATAGAGCGCACCTGCGGCAAGCACGCCGGCAATTTCGTCCGTAGCCAGCTGGCCGTGCCAGACGATGCGATCAGATCGGAATCCGGCAAACAATGCTTCCACTTCACTGCGCGCGGGGCCATCGCCGACGATCGACAACGTCCACGGAAGATCGGCAAGATTTTTCAGTGTAGCGGCCAATGCGGTGTAGCTGTTGAGCTTGTCGCCTGCGCGCATCATCGCCACCGTGACAAGCCGAAACGGCTCTGGAGACGGCAGCAGACTGGAAAAAGCAGCCGTGTCGATGAAGGGGGGCAGATGTTCGAGCCGGGCGTCCGTCACCGATTGGCTGATGCCGTCGAGATCACGCCGGGTGAAACCGATATTGACGGCGGCAAGGCGCAATGCCGCGCCCAGCAGGGCCTGATGATCACGCCAGCCCTGACCATTGCGGCGCTCGGAATAGGAGGCTTCGGCTGTTGCATAGGCAACACCATGCGCCTTGCACAGAGCAGGACCGATGAGGTCAGGCGACTTGTAATAAGGATGATAGCAGAACCACAGATCAGGCCGGCCAACCTCTCGCCAGGCTGCATCGATTCGGTCGATTTCCAGGCCGGCCTCCTTCTGCAGGCGAGGAAGTGCCGCGGGATCTGCAGAAAACGAGCGAAATTCCGAGGCGATCTCGACTTCGTGACCACTCTTGCGCAAGGCTGCAATCAGCAGCCGCGCCATCAGGCGGTCACCAGAGGGAACCGGATGGTTGGGCGACTTCAATGGCGCATGGAAGGCGATTTTCATGGAGAAAGGCATAAACGCCGAGCCGAGCCTGATGCAAGCCTCATCACCGTGAACCGGCGTGAGGCACGAGACCTGCGGCCAAGTTGCGCCACCGCCGTCCCTTGACAGTTCGGCCCGCTGCACTCAACTGAGGGACATCGAAATTCAGGTTCCTTCCCCGTGACCAGCACTCCATCTTCTACCCTCCTCGCCGCCATTCAATCCAAATCCGCCCGCGCCGGTGTCATCGGACTTGGTTACGTTGGCCTGCCCCTGGCAATGACCATGGCGCGCGCCGGCTACTGCGTTACCGGCTTTGACATCGACCCGACCAAGATGGTGGCGATCGAGGCGGGCAAGAGTTACATCGAGGCAGTGCCGGACCATATTCTGGCGGGAGAAACGGCAGCCGGCCGTTTTTCCGCAACCACCGATTTTGCCCAGCTGCGCGATTGCGACGTGATTGCAATCTGCGTTCCGACGCCTTTGACGCATCACCGCGACCCCGATCTCTCCTACGTGGAAAAAACCTGCGAAAAGATCGCCGAGACGCTTCGTCCCGGCCAGTTGATCGTGCTGGAATCGACCACCTATCCCGGCACGACCGACGAGGTGATGAAGCCGATCCTCGAAAAATCCGGCCTGCGCTCGGGCGAGGATTTCTTCATCGGTTATTCGCCGGAACGCGAAGATCCCGGCAACCGTGAATTCGAAACCTCGACCATTCCGAAAATCGTCGCCGGCGACGGCGAAGCCGCGACCGAGATGATGCAGGCCTTTTACGGCTCGGTGGTGAAGACGGTGGTGCCGGTGGCATCGACCGCAACAGCCGAAGCCGTAAAACTGACGGAGAACATTTTTCGCGCCGTCAATATCGCCCTCGTCAATGAATTGAAGGTCGTCTACGAGGCCATGGGCATCGATGTCTGGGACGTGATCGATGCGGCCAAGACAAAACCGTTCGGTTACATGCCATTCTACCCCGGCCCCGGCCTTGGCGGCCACTGCATCCCGATCGACCCGTTCTACCTGACCTGGAAATCACGCGAATACGATCAGCCAACGCGATTCATCGAACTGGCCGGCGAGATCAACACGGCCATGCCGCGCCATGTGATCACCCGTCTTGCCGAAGCGCTTGACATCAAGGCCGGCAAGGCGCTCAGCCGCTCGAAAATTCTCATCCTCGGCCTCGCCTACAAGAAAAATGTGCCGGATATTCGCGAAAGCCCGTCGCTGAAGCTGATGGAGATCATTCTCGAGCGCGGCGGCGATTTTGATTATTACGATCCCTTTGTCCCAGAAATTCCGCAGACCCGCGAATACGGACATCTGCGCGGACGCCGGTCGATCGGCTGGAGCGAAGCGGATATCCGCAGCTATGATGCCGTGCTGGTCGCCACCGATCACGACGATGTCGATTATCAGGCGCTTGCCGACTGGTCATCGCTCGTCATCGACACACGTAATGTCTTTGCTCGCCGCAACATCAGCGCCGATCACATCGTCAAAGCATAAGGATCTTCCATGAGCCGGCTCGACAGTTTTATCAACCGCATGACGGCACAGCGCGATATCCTCAATCACATCCGCGATGCCCTTTCGCTTCCGGATGGCGCCGTTCTTGAAGTCGGCCTCGGCAATGGTCGCACCTACAGCCATCTGCGTGAGAATTTCGGCGACCGTCGCATCGTTGTGTTCGACCGGCAATTTGCCGCGCACAAAACGCTGGCACCGGAACCGGAAGATTTTATCGAGGGGGAAATCCGCGAGACCGGACAGGGGTTTGTCGGCAAAGGTGCAGCATTGGTGCATTCCGACATCGGCACCGGTTATCCGGAAAAGGACGCCATCACACTGCAATGGCTGCCGGACATGGTGGCTGGCATGCTGACGGAGGGAGGAATTGCCGTCAGCGGCCTTCCGCTGTCACATCCACAACTGGAAGAACTGCCCCGCCTGCCCAACGTGGAAGAAGGCCGTTATTTCTATTACCGCAAAACAGTCTGAGGTCAGTTGACCAGCTGACGCTGACCAGCACGGGTACGATCGAGTTCACTGGTCGTGCGATGCAGCTGCTCAGCAAATGCGCGAGTGACTTCGCGTGTCACACCCGGATCGATCAGGACCTTGGAGAAGGCGTCCTTGCAGATCTTGAGTGCCTCGACTGGAGTGGTGCTGCGAACGGTCGCGGTGCGGACACCATCACAGAGCAGGCAGACTTCGCCCACGATGCAGTCACCCTTGACTTCGCCGATCTTCACTTCGCCATCAGGGGCTTCCATGAGAATATCCGCGCTGCCACTCAGAAGAACGTAGGCGCAATCGCCAGCGTCGCCCTGATGAAAGAGCTCCTGGTTGGCATCGTAGCTGACCCTGCTGGATGCGAAAGCCAGTAGCTTAAGACGGCACGGATCCACCTTCGCAAAGTAAGGTATCCGGCGCAAAAGCTGTACTTCTTCCCTCAGTAACATAGTCGTCACCACCGCTCAGCTGTGCTTGATAGCCCTCTCCTAGGCTACCAGCGTTTTGAATATACCACTTTCCTGCTCAAGAGTCTCGAATGTTCCATCATCTGCGATCGAGCCTCTGTCGAACACCACGACCCTCTTGAACAAACGAGCGAGAGACGTGTTGGACAACACCCATATAATCGCAGGATCATGATCCTGTTCCTTTAGAAAATCTACTACGTTTTTAACGATCTCGTTTTGTACGCGTCGATCGAGGCCAGGTAGAGCCCTGTTAAAGATATAAAAATCCGATCTGCGGATCAGCGAACGTGCCACATTCAGCTTCTGCCGCTGCACCAGCGTCAAGCGCCTGCCGCCTGCACCGATGTCGAATTCCAGGCCCACGCCAAGGAAGCTGGCGTAAAGATCCTTCTCATGCATGACACCGGAGGCGACCGCCCGGATCTGCTCACCGGCATCGGCGATACGGTGGCTGAGCTTGCCGAACAGGATGTTTTCACGCAGGCTCGCCAGCGCGATATAGCGATGCGGATCGTAGCGTTCAATAAGGCCGGAGAGATGCGCAGGCAGCTTGTCGTGCAGCAGGTCGCGCGCCTTGACGATCCTTTCCGAAAGCTCCGGTGTCAAAAGGCCGAAACGATAGCGTAGTTCCACATAGTTGAAACTCAGGCGCAGCATCGCCCGCAATTCGTCGCGGTTCGGCCGGACACCCTCAGGCCGATCCTTGAAGCGTTGCAACAACTGTTCATAGACGTCGATTTCATCGGCGCTCAAGGTGATCATCTGCTGGAAGAAAGGATGGTCTTCCGGCAGGCTGCCAAAAATGTCGACAAGGTTTTCGGCGATTGCCGTGCCCATATCGAACAGCGGTTCCAGCAGGGCCGCAGAACGCAGCACGTCGTAGAAAAAGTCACTGTCGAGCAGCGAGTTTTCGCCGCCGACACCTTGGCGCATGGTGCCGAACAGCAGGTTTTCGCCGACACTTGCCTCGATATTGTAGCGATCGGGTTCGAAGAACACGACCAGATGCGAAAGCCCCTTGGCAGCCAAGGTCGAGCGCAACGCGTGCCGCATGTCGACGATACGGGCCGCAAGTTCGGTATGAATTTCCGGATCGAAGCTGGAGTGAAGGGCCAGATCCATGATGTCGGAGGTCAGCTGGACGGCATCCAGCGCCGCCAGCAGCGAATTCTTCAGGTCATCTTTCTGGCCGTGACGAACGGAAGTGGTGCTGCGGTCTAGCCATTCTGCATGAACATCGAAATCGGCATTGCCCGCCATACGGGCCTCGTGCATCTCCCAGCGACGCTGCGTGGCGTCACGACCGCTATAGGTGACGGTCGATGTGGGGGCGTGTTTCAGGCCGTAGAGAAGATTGTCCTTCAACGTACCGTGGAAAAAATAGCTGTCGGCACCGGAATAGGAAATGGCCCGGCCGGATACCGATTCCGGCAATTCGAGCAAATCCGTTTCCTGAAGCGTGATCTTGCCGGAGATCGGCCAGACGACACGGCCAAACGCTTCGGCAAGCGCTTCAGCGCCACTGCCGGCATTGTCGATGATGGCAACCGTCTCGCCGCGCTCGAATTTGACCGAGACACCTTCCGCCACTCTCGCGCCGCTCTGGTCTTCGATCGTGACATTGACGGCGGCAAGCGGCGTAAGCGACTTGTCTTCGGATTTCGCCGCCAGCGCATGAATGGCAGGCGGGATCATCATCGGCGAGTCGAATTCCTCCAACACCTGCTCGTATTTGACCTGCACATCCTGGCGCGCCTGATCCCAGTCGATCAGTTCCTTCAGCGGGCCGGGCAGATCCTTGTAGGCATTGATCACGGCAATCAGCTGGCCGACGTCAAGATTGCCGCGTAGCGTCAGGTACCCGCCGATCGAATAAAACAGAAAGGGGGTCAGCTGCGACAGGAAATTGTTCACGAACTTGACGAGAAATTTCCACTGATAGAGGTCGTAGCGGATCTTGTAGATATGGCCGAGGCGATGAGAAACGTCGGCGCGCTCGTAGTTCGAGGTATCGAAGGCATGGATCGTGCCGATGCCCTCGACGATTTCGCTGACCTTGCCGGCGAAATGGCGTGCCGTGACCTGGCGCTGCCGGCCGAGTTCGATCAGCCGGTGCCGCATTTTCGGTATGATGCCGACCTGGATCGCCACCATGGTGGCCGCGATCATGCCCAGCCAGAAATTCTGCACCATGATGAAGAACAGGGCCGCAATTGCCTGCCCACCCAGCATGGCAGGCTGCACGAAGGCATCACCGGTAAAGCCACCGAAGGGTTCCACCTCGTCCTTGACCATGCTCGACACTTCCGCCGCATGCACCTTTTTCAGGTAACTCGGCGGGAAACGAAGAATTCGATCGACCAGTTGAAAACGGATGCGGCGCAGAAGACGCTCGCCGAGCCGGCCCTTGTAGGTGTTGATGTAATATTTGAAGAGGCCATTGATGATGACCAGGAGCAGGAAGACACCGGACAACGCGCCAAGCGTTTCCAGACGATCAAGCGGAATACCGTCGAACTGAAAGACGTTTCCGAGCCACGGCAGCGTGACGGTGAAATCCATATAGGCTTGCGTCGCGCCTTCGCTTTCGAAGCCGCCGCCCTGGATGGGGCCGTTGATGATCTGTTTGGGCAAATCGAAGGCAAGGAAGTACGGCACCATGGACGCCGCCACGATGGCCAGAATGAACAGCTGCTGCCGTCGAGTATGTCTCCAGATGTAACGGAGAAGACTTTTTTCCATGGGATGCCGTCAAAGGGACGGCAGGTGCACGTCCATGTCTCTACATGTGTCAGGCGCTGTCTATAAACATCCGAATCTATGGCTGCAAATCGCCTCGCGCATTGCAGCCATCAGGTTTTATCATCCTTTCGCGACCTTGTCGTGTGGCAAGGCCGCACCAGCCGTGACCTTCATCCCCTACTTCAAGGCGCGTTCGAAAATGCGCTGGAGCCTTTCGGCAAAGGCGCGCGGCTCTTCCGGCTTGTCACCATCGAGAATACGGGCCTGATCGAGCAACAGCAGTACAGCGTCGTCGCGCAGCGCCTGATCATCGGACTTGGCGGCGATGGCCCGCACAAGTCCGTGATCGGCGTTGAGTTCCAAGACAGGTTTGCTTGAACCTTCGATGCGACCCGCACCCTGCAGGATCTTTTCCAGCTGACGGTCATAACCGCCTTCGGATGCGACAAGGCATACGGCGCTTTCGGTCAACCGGTCCGAAACACGCACATCGGAAACGGCATCGGCCAGACGCAGCTTGGCAAAGGCAATCAGATCATCGAGGACAGCCGTGGTCTCCGGCTTTTTCGCGGCCTCCTCACCCTCGGGCTTTGCGAACTGCGACAGATCCGCTGCTCCCTGGGTGACCGACTTGAACGATTTTCCTTCGAATTCCGGTGCGTTCATCACCCAGAAACTGTCGATCGAATCGGTGAGCAACAGGACCTCGACACCGCGGGCGCGAAAACCTTCGATCTGCGGGGAATTCTTCAGCTGCTCGAGATTGCCGCCGGTGAGGTAGTAGATCGACTGCTGCCCTTCCTTGGCATCGCGGACGTAATCGGCAAGTGAACGGTAGCCTTCGCTGCTGGACGTCGAACGAAACCGCGAAAGGCCCAGAAGCTGCGAGCGGCGCTCGAAATCCTCGTAAATACCCTCTTTCAGAACCGGCCCAAAATTTTCCCAGAGTTTTGCGAAAGCCTCCGCGTCGTTTTCGGCCAGCTTTTCGATGGCGGTCAGCACGCGGCTGGTGACGCCCTTGCGGATTGCCGAGAGGATCGGGCTTTCCTGGATCATCTCGCGCGACATGTTGAGCGGCAGATCGGACGTATCGACCAGACCGCGCACGAAACGCAAGTAACGCGGCACGAGATCGGCATCGTCCGTGATGAAGACGCGCTTGACGTAAAGCTTCATCCGGCCCTTGCGGTCTGGATCGAACATATCGAAAGGCTGCGAGCCGGGAACGAAGGCAAGCGTCGTATATTCATGGCGGCCCTCGGCGCGAAAATGCACGTTGAGCGCAGGCTCGTCATACTGGCCGGAAAGGCTGCGGTAGAAATCCGTGTACTCTTCCGCAGAAATCTCGTTTTTGGAGCGCGTCCACAGAGCGCTGCCATCGGTGACGCGCAACGGCTCAGCACCGGGCTTTTCAACCAGCAGGACCGGCACCGGCACATGGCCGGACTGATCCTTGACGATCTTTTCGATGGTCCAGCGCGAGGTATAGGTGCTGGCATCCTCCATCAGATGCAGGGTGATGGACGTGCCGCGCGCGGGCGCATCGGCAAGATCGACCGCATCGATGGCATAACTTCCCTTGCCGTCGGACGACCAGCGCCAGGCCTCGTTACCGCCTGCTCGGCGGGACACCACGTCAACCTTGTCGGCCACCATGAAGCAGGAATAGAAACCGACACCGAACTGGCCGATCAGTTGCGCCCCCTGCTCGCTCTTTTCAGCTTTCGCCGCCTCGATGCGCTCCATGAAAGCACGTGTGCCGGAGCGGGCGATCGTGCCGAGCGCCTCGATCATTTCCGCGCGGCTCATGCCGATACCGTTATCCTCGACGATGAGGCGCTTGCCGTCTTCATCGAGCGTCAGCGTGATGCGGCCTTCGCCGTCTCCCGCAGCAAGGGACGAATCGGTGATCGCCTCGTAACGCAGCTTTTCGCAGGCATCGGCGGCGTTGGAAATCAGTTCGCGCAGGAAGACATTGCGGTCGGAATAGACCGAATGGACCATCATATGCAGGAGGCGGGCGACATCTGCCTCGAAGGCGTGGTTTTCGACAGTCTTTTCTGCAGCGGTCTCGGTCATGTTTCCTCTCGTCTCCAACGGTATGTCTCGCCGTCCGTCGATGCGGTCGGCGTCAATCGGTTACCAGCAAGATAGGAAGTCGGAAAACACAAAACCAGAGAGGGAAAGCGCGCAATCGCAAATGCGCGCCATCACCCTGGACGATGCCTCAGTAATCGTTGTTGCGGGCGGCGCGGGTATCGGCCAGTCCGCGCAGGGCGGCACGGTTGCCGGTCTGCGCAGCCGCTTCGAAAACCGTCATGGCATCGGCGTAACGCTGCATGTTGAGATAGGCATAACCGCGCATCACCATCAGGTCGACGCGTTCGGTTTCCAGCTGGGCACGCTGATCGAGAAACAGCAAGGCATCGCGGTAACGGGCTGCATCGAACGCTGCGGTGGCGCGGTTCGAAAGAATCGCCACCTGCAGTTCGGATGCACGTTTGCGGGCAAGCGGCGCCTGGGTTGCGGCCACTGCGGCATTGTCGGTCAAGCCGACGCGTAGATAGGCAAGCGATTGGCCGTAAGCCGCATCCTCACGCACCTGCCCGGAGCCGCGTTTCAGGGCGACACCGAAGGCATCGGCGGCCTCCATCGGGCGGTTAAGCTCCATCAGGCACCAGCCGCGCGTGACGGCTGCGCCCGGCGCCAGACCTTCGGGATCGATGGTGGTCGCACAACCGCGCTGCGGCCTTGCACCGCGCGAAGATACATTGACGGCGGCGGCCGTTCTCGGTGGAGCCGCATAGTTCTGCGCGAACGGCGCAGGCGCATTGGTGGGCAGGACCGGCACCGGTCTTGAAGCGACGGGCTGTTGAGCCGGCTGAACCGCATATTGCTGTGTCGGGTATGGCTGTTGCGTCATATATTGCTGAACTGGCACCTGAGCGCCCTGCTGCGCAATTTGCTGGGCGGCCAGCGTTTCCTGCGTGGTTTCACCGAGATTGGCGATGCGCACGGAACGGCCCTGCCACTGACGCTGCACGGCGGCGACGCCGGCGCGGTCGTTGAGCTGGTTGCGCGACAGAACGAGCCCATACGCGGAGGGTTCGTCATCCGGCTTCCACGACAGCGCCGTCTCGAACCAGCGAGCCGCTGTCTGCGGCTGATTGAAGTTGCGGGCATACCAGCCGAACTGCTGTGCGGAGGCGGCGTCCTTGGCATCGATAACCTCGGCGGCAATACGCTGCAGCACCGGCTCGGCCAGAACCGGAGGCGGCATGATGGCGAGCAGATTGGCCGTCGCGGCCATATAGGTGTTCTTGGCGTCGGTGGAATCGTCGCGCCAGCGATACATCACATCCTCAGCTTCCTGCGGAGACTTTTTTGCAATCAGGCAAAGCGCCAGTCCTTGCGAGGCCGAGGCGGAATCCTCACGTTCGCGGGCCATGCGGAACCATTTTTCGGCAGCACCGGTATCTTCGCGTCGCAGGCGATACCAGCCGGCAAGCAGCGCGTCGGATGCAAGTGTGCCATCGGCCGCAAGCTTTTCGACGCGCGTCACATAGGCGTCGGCAATCCGCATTTTCGGATCTTCATTTGCCTCGGCGACAAAACGCCGGGAGAGATCGTCGCGCAGGCTGTCGAACTCGCCTGAGCCGTCTTCGTTGCGATGCTCCGATGACAGCAGATCCTGCATGCCTGCATAATCAAGCACGGCCGATGCCTTCTGCACCGTTGCCAACCGTTCCGGCGGCACGGTGCAGTTTTTCAGGACATAATTATAGGCATCTCTCGCGCGTCCTGCCCGATCTGTCTGCGCAAAGGCCTCGGCGACGCGCCAGAGAACATCGACTTCACTGCATGTCAGGAGCGCCGATGTCTGAGCCGCGATTTCGACGACCGTCTGATATTGCTTGAGATCAGATGCATTGACGAGACGCGCACGCGCCTCGGCGACTTCCAGCCGCTCGAGCAGATCGGCCGGCGGCTGCCAGGCGGCTTCAGCCGTCCGGCGATCGGCGATCGCCTTGCGCAATTCTGCAAAACGCCCGTCGGCATAAAGCCGCCACATGCCCTCGATCTGCGGATCACCATTCTGCGGCACCGCCAGTGGATCGCTGGGCGGCATCCAGTCGGGATAAAGTGTCCGAAGGCGGGAAATTTCTGCCTGAAGGCGAGCCTGATCGTTTCTCGCCGCGAAATAGCGAAGTGCGCTTTCATCGACTTGGGGGCGGCTGTCTTGCGCCTGCGCGGTATTAGAAGATGTCGCAGGTGCCTGTACCGGAGGTGCAACGGTATCTGCCTGAGACAGCTGCAACGGTGCTTCGACAGTCGAACCGGTGGGACCGGAATGGAAATCTATACCCGGCGCACCGACCGGCAGACCGTCCGGGCCGCGCACACGACCCATGACCATGAGTTTTGGCGCAGGCTGTTCCTGCCCGCTCTCGAGAGAGGCGAAACGGTCGCGCAGCGCATTCGGGTCGTTCAGGCCGTAGACGGCTGCCGCCACGGCGATGACTGCCACTGCTGTCGCAAGAACCTTTCTCATAGGCATTCCGGGTGCTTCTCTGCGATGAAGGCCAGGCCCAGCAACTGGAGCGTGGACGGATAATAGAGGACGGGTTCGAATCGACGAACATCATCCGGCAGCTTTTTACCGTCTACCACACAGGCGACAAGATGGTTAACCAAACGATAGCCGGGATCGGAAAGCGTGTCTTTCACCTGCCCCGTCGTGACATCGAACGTCCCCGTGGCACCGGGTGATGCCGTTGTCGCTTCAGCAAGCCAGGTCAGCAAAGCCCGATCCGTGATGCCTGCACGCGCAAGGTAGAGGGGAATTCGGATGGCGTTATAGCCGTATTCCGGCGCAAAGCCGTCGGCCGGTTTCGGCTGGCGCGCGATACTGACCCAGTCTGCCGGCAAACGGCGCGGACCGAACCGCATGGCCTTCAACAGCGTCTGCCCGTCATCGCCGAGTTTCTGCCAGCGATCGGAAGGCGCCAGCATGTTCATGATCGGCAAGGCTTCATAAACCCAGTAGGATGGATTGATGACCGGGCCATCCTCACGGTCATCCCGCCCGAAACCTTCAAGCCCCGGCAAGATCACGGTGCGGCCGGCATTGTCGACAACGGCGCTTTTCAGAAGCGTGCGGGCGATACGCTTGGCGGCCACGGTATAATCGGCCCTGTTCCACGCGGCGCCACCGAGCGCCAGACCATAGGCGATCAGAAGATCGCCATCGGAAGCGTTGTTGGTATCGATCACATGCGGCTTTGCCTGCGGGTCCCATTTCCACACAGCCAGACCATCATCGCGCAACAGCAATTCGGTGCGTGTGAAGGACCAGATCTGTTCGAAATCGGCGGGATTATTGGCGAGATAGGCAAGGATCAGGCCGTAGCCCTGTCCCTCGCTATGGCTGATATTGCCATTGCCGTTGTCGATGATGCGCCCGCTGCCATCGAGGAATTTTGCCTTGTAGGCATCCCATTCCGCTGCCGGTACGCCCGCCGCCTGCGCCATGCTCACACTGCCTCCCGTAAGCGACATCGCAATCGCCAGAAAAAAAGCAGCACAGGCAAGACGTGGGCGATCAAAGCTCATTTTCGCCTCCCGATATTGGAGAGCAGGCCTGCCGTGGTGATGCCGATCAGGAATGTCATGGCCGCAAACAGTGCCGCGAAATAGAGCACGTTGGTGGACAGCCAGTTGGCAGCGATCAGGCGGTAATTCCAGATGGAGTTATCCGTCGGCGCAACGAACGAAAAACCTTCGGCCGCAACATTGTCGATCCGTCCCGTCCGCGACGAATAGGTCGTGATACGACCTGTGATTTGCGGCCAGAATTCCTGCGAGGACATCACGCGTGCACCATCGGCGAGGTCGGCGGAGGAAGGTGCCGTCACCACGGTCCAACTGCCGGTACCCGAGGGGCTTAGCCCCTGGGCAACCATGAAGGTCGCGGCGTTGGACGGCGCAAAGGGCTCTTCATTGCCGGGAAACAACCGGAACGATTTGAGCGATATATCGAAATTGCGCTGCAGCCATTCCTGCAAGGCCGAAATCTGTCCGTTCCAATTGCCGCCACTGACGCGGTCGCGCCATTGGTCGAACACTTCGCCGGTATTGACGTTTTCGGCCGTGGCTCCTGCCGTCGGCCGCCATGCCGCCTGACTGGTGGTCGCGATATTGGCCTGCGACAGGACGGTTACCGGCATTTGCGTGACGGAGCCGATAAAGATCGCATCGCGGTCTCCGGCGGCATTGGCGGAAGCGATGGGATCGATTGCCAGCGGCCGCCCCGCCATCAGCGCCATGCGTGACAGCAATGTTGCGGTGGCTGAAAGCGTATCGCGATCGATTCTGTCCATGAACAGCGGTGTCGCATCGTCACCGCGGTTATAGGGATATCCGGTCCCGACCATGCTCGACAGATCAGGCCGCTGACCGATGCGGGCGAAATCCGGCATCTGGAATTCGGACGTATCGAACATGGCAAACCGCGGCGTGGTGGAGGCCGAAGCGCCGGGTGCGCAAACCTCGTCTTCCTGCGTGCGCAGCACCGTTTCCATCTCCACCGTGTTCACGCCCGGCTTGAAATGCCGCATCGTCACACGGATCGGCAGATGCCGCAGAATGCCGCCACCCGAGGTGGTGATCGGCACGGTGGAAGCGATATTGCCGTTGACATAGACATTGATCTGACTGCCCGGCAGCACCGCTTGCGAGTATGCCGCGTCGAGCAGAATGGTAGCTTCGCCATAACCCTGCGCATAAAAATCGGCCGGAACACCGATCTTGAAACCGGAACGAACGCGGCGGCCGGAAAATTCCAGCGTCTCCATACCCAGTTGTGCGAAGCTGAGGGTGGCATCGGAAAATAGCATGGGCGCATCGGGCGCCGACCAGCGTTGGGTCGACAGCACACTGCGCTGGGCGCTGAGCGGTCGATCGACCGGCGAAACAACCGAATCGACGGCAGAAGCGATGGATTGCCAGTTCGGGCCGCTGATGACCAGCACCGGCTGCCCTGTACGCCGGTCATCCACGAATGTGGCAATCGGCGCACTGGTGGCCGAGGACGGCAGATCGGGGAAAAGCGGCTGCAACTCGGCCGCGGTCCCCACCAGCACCGTCAGCTTGCCGGAGGCAGAAGCTGTAATGCGATCCGTCTGGAAATCGAATTTCTGGCTGGGCATACCGCTGAGAACGGAAAGACCCTGGGTAAGTCGCAGGATGGGCTTCAATGTGCCCGGCTGATCGAGCGAGGGGACAACCATGTTGAATGTCGTCGCACCCGTCTCGTCGACCCCGATGGCGCGCAGCGCGTCGATGCTCGACAGGCGCGTCGCCAAGGCGCCGTTAAAAGCCAGATAGGTGCTGGCCGGATCGATATTCGACCATAGCTCATAGGTCGAGGCGATGGAGCAATCGGTACGGTGGCGCTGGTCGGCGCGCAGGGTGACGACATTGACGCCCTGCTGCAAGAGCCCCGGCGGCACGGCAAACGACACCTGTCCGGGCGTTTCGGAGGCGGTCACCCGCTGCTGGCCAATGAGGCGATCGTTGACGAGAACGGAGATCTGCGATGCTTCCGGCGCCACAACGACGGCGTTCTGATAACCCAGATTGAAACGTGCCGGGCTGCCGGCCTGCTCGGGCGTGACATAGACCGACCAGGAATGCTTATCATGCTCGCCTTCCAGAACCATGGATGCGGCAGGAATGATGTTGCGGCGAAACCCCTGCGACGCAACCTGTCCAGAGGTGGCGACGCGGCTCGGCGGCGTTTTCTGACCCTGCTGCACAGCCGGTGGCGCGGCACTGGGCGGAGCCGCCTGGGCCGGCATTTGCGGCGCGGTGGCCGGAGCCTGCTGCGGCATCACCGGTGCGGCCGGATCGGACGAAGGACTGGTCTGCTGGCTAGGTGCGGAATTGGCGCGAGCCGGTGGCGGTGCAGCGCCAGCCGGCCGTTCGCCCGACATGTCGAAACCTGCGGACTGCGCGAAAGCGCAGGTCGCGGTCAGGATGGAAAGCGTGGCAGCAAGGCAGGTCCGGCGCATCAGTTTTTCGCTCCTGCTGCATCCTTCGCGCCGCTTTCTTCCTGAACGGGGCGGGCACTGCGGAAGAAATACACCAATCCGCGGCTGGTCTGGTAGAGCGCCAGACCGATGAACCAGATCGTGCCACGGATGATGCCCGGATTGTAGCGCCGGGATTCCTGGAACTGCGACCATTGCGAGGAATTGGCGAAGATGAGGTCGGCGATCATGCGGTGATCCTGTGCCGATTTCGGCACATACTGGCAGCCGACAGTAGTGATGTCGCCGGCCGATTCGGCATTGCGCACGGCGACCGACAAGGTCACCATCTCGCCGCCGCTATGCGGCTGGAAACGGATCTCGCCGACGGCGCCCTTGACCATGCCGGCAGCGCGGCGGTTGAACACGTTCACCCGTGCGCCATGGACCGAAACGTCTTCGATGGAGGCAGCATGCCATTCATCGTGGACGCGGAATTCGCAGCGGCGGTTGATGCGCACGCGTCGGGATGCCGCCGGCTCGCCGCGTTCCGACACGACGCCGAGTGCGCAGCCCGCCATCAGCAGGTTGATGATATTCCAGCCACCGACCACCAGCGTCACATCGGCCTTATAGGGCTCGGCATAGATCTTGTAGATGGTGATCAGCAGCGCAATGACCTGCACTGCGAAGATGACGAAGAAGGGGCGGCTGATTTCCGACAGCCTGCTGGTGGCGATCGATTCATCCTTGGCCGTGACCTTGAAAGTGGGCTTGCGCGGATTGAGCATCACCGACACGACGGCCGGCAGAAGGTGCACCGTCTGCACATATTCGTAGAGTTCGGAAATCCATGGCCAGCGGAACGATCCGTAGAGATAGTTCTGCATCATCAGGTTCACGAACATGTAGGCGAGGGTATAGGCTAGGAACTCGCCACCTGATGCCGTGAAGATTTCCAGATCGAAGAACAGATAAAAGAGCGGCGCGAACAGAAAAACCGTGCGCGGAAATGGAAACATCCAGAACAGCGTTGACGACATGTAGCAGAAGCGCTGCGCAACCGAGAGGCCACGCTTCAACGGCGGGAAACGGAAACGCAGGATCTGCATCATGCCCTGCGCCCAGCGCGAGCGCTGGCCGATAAAGCTTGCAAACGTCGCGGGCTGCAGACCGGCGATCAGCGGTTTGTCGACATAGATGCTGTGCCAACCGGTGCTGTGCAGCTCAAGCGCCGTCTCGCAATCCTCGGTGATGCTGATGCCGCTGAAGCCATTGGTGGTTTCCAGCGCCTTGCGGCTGAGAACCGCCGCAGAACCGCAGAAGAAAGCCGCGTTCCACTTGTCGAGACCACGCTGGATGATGCCGTAGAACATCTCGTTCTCGCTTGGCATCTTGTCGAAGGTGCGAAGATTGCGCTCCAGCGGATCCGGGTTGATGAAGAAATGCGGCGTCTGCACGAGGAAGAGTTTTTCCTGCTCCTCGAAATAGCCTACCGTTTCCTTGAGGAAATCGCGTGCCGGCGCATGGTCGGCGTCAAAGACCGCAATCAACTCGCCGCTGGAATGCTGCATGCCATTGTTGAGATTGCCGGCCTTGGCGTGTTCGTTGCGATCACGCGTGAGATAATGGACACCCAAATCCTCGCAGAGCTGTTTCAGCTCCTTGTGGCGGGCCATCGCCTCCTGCGCCTCCAGAAGTTTCGGAGAATTGCGCTTCTGCAGCGTGCCGCCATCATCCAGCAGCCAGATATGCAGCTTGTCGGCCGGGTAATCCATGCTGCTGGCAGCTGCCAACGTGTTGGCCAGCAGGGTTGCATCCTCGTTATACGAGGGCACGAAGACATCGACATGCGGAAAATGTTCGAGCTTGCCCGCACGCGAGGGGCGCGGCGGCAGCGGTGTCGCGACGACGAAGAGGCTGAGGCCCAGCATCATCACGTTGTACATTTCAGCGAGATACAGCAGGAAACCGGGAATGAAGTTTTCCAGCTGGTTGATCGGCGGCAACGTGCTGGTCGTGCGCCAGTAGACATAACGCAGCACGATGGCCGTGCCGAAAGCCAGCGCGATCAGACGCCAGGTCCCCTCACCCTTGAGGATCTTGATGATCGCCATCACGGCGAGCGCGCAGATGCTGGCAATGAGCTGTGTCTGGAGATTGACCGGCAGCGTGATGAGAGCAATGACGGCAGTAACGACAATGATCCAGACGATGACGCTGCGGATCTTGTGAATGGGCATTTCAGAACTCCCCGCGCCGGTCTGGCGCAACTTCAATCCGATCCGTCATCGGTCTTGTCATGGGCAGCGCGTGCCGCTGCCGCCGACACAATCCGGGGTCGGCACCCGTATGGAATTTTGGTTTTGCATCGCTGGCCGCCCGTTTGCCGTAGCAGCGGCGGGCATTGACGAATTCGTTGGCGGAAGCGGTACCATGGGGCCGGTCGGTGCAGTCGAAACCGGCGGCGTCACGGTGCGGGCAGCCTGGCGGACCGGTGCCACCCGCGGGCGGGCGGGCGCAGCCGCGGCACGGCGCACCGCCGGTTGCGGTTCGTAACCAAGCGGTGCTGCATAATGGTCGATCGCTGCGGCCGCAGGATAGACCGGATGACCCGGCCGGCCGAGGTTGGGATCGACGCCATCCGTCCTGCCATAAGGGTTCCATTGCCAGCCGGTGAACGAGCCATTGATGGTGTAGCCGTACATGGTCGCCAGAAGCGCCTGTTCCGACAGCACGGCATCACACAACCGCAAACGCATCTGGATGATGCCGAGGTTATGAAGGGTATTGCGGGCATCGGGGCTGGAGCGGATCTGCTGCCAGCCATAAACGCAGGTATCGCCGCCACGGCTCCTGCCCACCGCATAGCTGAACGGGCCGTAATTGTTCTGCAGGTAGCTCGGCGTGCGCACCATGGCGATGCCCGGTACCTCGCTGCGCATTTCCCGCGAAACGGCGAGATCCGTCAGTCGAGCCGAAGAGAGCGTCTTGTCGGTATTCGTGCCCTCGATACCGGGGCCCACGAATTTGACCTTGATCGAGTTCTGGCCGGGTACGGAAGATTGCGTGCGCAGGGCTATATCCTGCTCTATGCCATTGCGGAAGCGGCGCTCGACAACGGCAATGATCGCTGGTCCACCCGGCGGCGGAAAGACCAGTGCTTCTGTCGCGGAAACCGAACGCGTCGGCTGAAACCGGGTGACGCCCTCGGTGGAACTGCAGCCCGCCAAGGCTCCCATCAACAGAACTGTCGTCGCAATCGATTTCATACAGGCAGCCGCAATCAAAAAACTGGTTCCACGCGTTGCACATCAAGACTGATTCGCGAGTGCTGCGTGGATAATATTAGCGTTTTAGTAACTGATTTGTTAATCAAGCGTTAACGCTATTCCCAGAAAAAGCCACATGCCCCACCACGGGATTGGAAATGACCGGCGATAGCCTATTCGACCAGTCGCATCACATCTCCGGCGACCGCATAGGATGACAAGCGGCCAAGAAAGCTCATGCCGATCAAGGCGGTCGGCAGGGCGCCATTGCGCACCACGAGTGCATCGACATCTTTCAACGAGACATTGCCGACAGTCAGACTGGCCAAGGTCACACGGGCCGCCTTGATGTCGCCTGCCGCAGTCGCGACCGTATGGTCGTAGACGAGATCATCCGAATCGATGCCGATGTGTTGCGCGTCCGTTTCACTCAAGGCAACGAATGTCGCACCGGTATCGATGACGCCGGCAACAGGACGGCCATTGATGACAAACTTGGCCGCGAAATGACCATCACGACCGGCCATAAGCGTCGCATCGTTCGCAAGTCTGGATGTTGAAGAGATGGGCTGCGATAAGGCGGCGCTGGGCTCCTTACCGGAGGCAAGCATCGCCGGCGCCTGGGTGGCGACAAATACCGCAAGGCTTGCAGCCACGACAATTCGTGCAAGCATGACAAGGAATCCTTCCTTTTGATCCCGCATCATGCAGGCCAGTGATTCGGCCCATACAGCTCAAAACGTTAAAAAATCCTCAAATGAGACGAGCGGGAAACCCGTTTCAGCGCAGAACCAGTGCAGATTTTGTGTGGCTTCGGAACAGATGGCCTCTTAAAGGGAACCGGTGAACATGCAGGGAGTATCGATGTCCAAGCCGCGCAAGCGACAGTCCATGGCCGGACAACGCCTGAAAAGAGACTTCCCTGACATCCATGCCGAGCTGGTTTCCGGCCGCATTCCCTCCCTGAAAAAAGCCCTCATCAAGGCAGGACTTGCCACCAGGCCGACGCCGATCGAAAAGCTGGTGAAGGCCTGGGGCAAGGCAAATGCGCAGGAGCGCGAGCAGTTTCTGACGCAGATCGGTGCCAACCGTATAGCTCCGACAATACCTGCAATGGCAGCAGAGACGGCGCACGGCCTTATTGCCAATGGCCGCTATCTCCTGCCGCAGACCGTGCAACGGATTGAAACCATCATGAAAGCGCGCAATCTGTCGCCATCGCTGGTGATGAAGGAAGCGGGATTTCCGACCGAAGGACGCGCGTTGACGATGGCGCTCGCCAGAAATGCAAGCCTGCGGCTCGCCGTCATCGCCGCCCTTGGACAGTGGATCAAGGATCAGGACTGACGATCATCCACCTGCGATCGGCAAACGATCCGCCAGCAACCGGATGGCATCGACGCCGACATTGGCGAAGGCGGCACGGACAAAACCCTGCTGATTTTCGCCAAAACAGGTTCCGGGCAGCATCAGGATACCGAATTCCGACGCCATCCAGCGCGTCACATCCATGGAGTCGCGACCGATAAACGGGTGCCGCAGATAAGCGAAATAAGCACCGATCGATACGATGGACCAGCCAGCCAGACCATCGATGACCGTTTGAAAGGCCTGTCGCCGCTCATCGATAATGGCGGTATTGCCCTGTCGCCATTCCGTCAGGGCCGGCAGAGCCGCAGCCACGGCATGCTGGGCCGGACGCGGCGCGCAAATCTGCAAATTGTCCATCACCTTCTGCAATTGCTCCATCGCCTTTCCCCCGCAAACGATCGCGCCGAGGCGGTGGCCGGGAATGCAGAAGACCTTTGAAAAGCTGTAAAGATGGATGAAGCCGTCCCGCCATCCGGTTTTGGAAAACAGCGCATGGGCCGGTCCGGAACCAGCCGGCAGGAAATCACGATAGGTCTCGTCGGCGATGACAAATATGCCGCGGGCTGCGCAGAGGTCGTAAAGCGCATCCAGAAAAGCAGGCAGATAGACTGCGCCGGTCGGATTGTTGGGCGTGACCACGAAAACGGCGCGGGTGCGCGACGTTACCGCCGCCTCCACCGCCTCGATCGACGGCACGAACCCGGCCTGCGGGTCGGCATCCACGACTTTCACGTCGATGCCCAGCATGCGCAGTGTCATTTCGTGGTTGAAATAATAGGGGCGGATAAGAATGACTTCGTCGCCAGGCCGCAGCAGCGCCAGCGCGACGGCAAAAAACGCCTGATTGCCGCCAGCGGTGATCTGTACATCTTCAGCCGTCACCTCGGCCTGATAGGCAAGATTGAGATCGGCCGCAAAGGCATTGCGCAGAACCGCCTCGCCCTGGATCTGGCCATAACCGCACAGATCGGCGCGGCTGGCCGTCTCCCCCAGCCAGCGCAACAGATCGTCATGCGGTGCGTAGCCCGGAACGGCCTGCGAAAGATCGATGACCGGGCCGGCCGCTCCCGTGTAGGATTTGAGACTTGCCTGCACGGCCGGGATCGGCGGCGGCGCCAATTGTTCCACCCATGGATTGAAGCTTAGCGGCGCAGGCATGTCGTTCATGGTTTCCCCTTTTTTCACCCGCATACGGGCCTGCTGCGTGACAAGGATTGTCCATCAGCCTTGCCAACCTGCAACGACATCGGAAAAATTGAAAGCCTCAGGCCTCGCTGACATTCTTCAGGAGAACGGACTGATCGGTGAGGTATCGCGCAAAGATCGGCAGGCTGGCCCCGCCGATGGCGCGCGCCTGCGATCCCACCTTCCCCTCGATGATATCGGGAATGACGACGCCGCGCAGATCGAGCCGGGCGACGGCCTCGAGGGTCGCGGTAACGATACGCTTTCTGACCCAGGCTGGAAAACCGCCATCGATGACGGCAGCGCCGAAATCGATGATCGATGCCGCCGCAACAATGGCCTGCGCCAACGCGGCGGCCGTCGCCTGGATCCAAACCTCAAGCGGCTCACCGAAATCGACCCACTCATCGGCGGAATACCACAAGGGCTGAGGATCGACACCGCGTTCACGCAGCATGTTTTCCAGAACGAAAATCGAGGCGATGTCGAGAAGCTGACGGTTCTCGCCATCCTTTCCGCGCACAGGCAGCGGGCCGACGGCCCCGGCCGTACCGGTTCGACCGGAAAAGATGCTGGAATTCAAAACAATGCCGCCACCGATGAAGGAACCGATGAACAGGTATATGAAATCGGGATAAATCGACCCCATCCCAAAAACCAGTTCAGCACCGCAGGCACTGGTGGCATCGTTCTGCAGATAGACGGAATGCGCCACCCGCGCTGCGACTTCCGCCTGCAGATCGAACCCGTGCCAGACATCCATCGCCCCGCTCGGAGCACCGATTTCATCGGCCCAATTCCACAATTCGAAAGGTGCGGCGATACCGATGCCGGCCACACGGGCCTGTTCCTCGGCATTCATCTGCGCCTCTATGTCGGCAATGCCGGACGTGATGATCCTGAGAATTTCCTGCGGAAGCGGATAGGCATAGGTCTCGTGGTAACGCTTGCGAATATTGCCGACGAAATCCATCAGCACGAGATCGGCGCTGCGGCGGCCGATTTTCACCCCGAAGGACAGGACTGCATCGGGATTGAGCCGCATCGGCACCGAGGGTTGGCCGACACGGCCACGCAACGGCTCGCCACGCAACAGCAGACCATCCTTTTCCAGCGCGCGCATGATGACCGAAGCCGTCTGTGCGGACAGACCACTGAGCCGGGTAATATCCGCCTTCGACAGCGCGCCATGCAGCCGCACCAGCGACAGCACAAGCCGCTCGTTATAGGCGCGCACCCGCGTCTGGTTGGAACCACCGGAAAAACCGGCAGATGAAACGAGCCCGGAAAGCGGGCCATCGGTGATCGACATCCAGCACCTCCCCGCCTTCGCTCTCTCACGCCGGACACAGCATGACAAGATGGAATAAATAATTCAATCGGAATTAATTATTGACAGGCGGTTTTGTTTTGCGATTATGCAAATCGCAAGAATGCAGGGATGTCTGGAGGAGGCATCTGGCTCGATCTGGCCCTGTATCGCTCGAACCCGTCCGCGTCGCGGACTTCGTCTCTGGGAGGAGATCATGAAAAAATCCGTATTGTCCCTGTCTTTCGGGGCGCTGGCGTTTGGCGTCGTGTTTGCAGCACCGGCACAGGCCGCCGATGTTTCCGCCTGCCTGATCACCAAGACCGATACCAACCCCTTCTTCGTGAAAATGAAGGAAGGCGCCACCGCCAAGGCCAAGGAACTCGGCGTGACGCTGAAATCCTATGCCGGCAAGATCGATGGTGACAGTGAAAGCCAGGTGGCCGCAATCGAAACCTGCATCGCCGATGGCGCCAAGGGTATTCTCATTACAGCTTCGGACACCAAGGGCATCGTGCCGAACCTGAAAAAGGCACGCGACGCCGGCCTTCTGGTAATCGCGCTCGACACGCCGCTTGAGCCGATCGACGCTGCTGACATGACCTTTGCCACCGACAACCTGCTTGCCGGCAAACTGATCGGCCAATGGGCGAAGGATACGCTGGGCGACAAGGCGAAGGATGCCAAAGTGGCATTTCTCGACCTCACCCCCTCGCAGCCTTCCGTCGACATTCTTCGCGACCAGGGTTTCATGATCGGCTTCGGCATTGACCCCAAGGACCCGAACAAGATCGGTGACGAAAACGATCCACGCATCGTCGGCCACGACATCACCAACGGCAACGAGGAAGGCGGCCGCACGGCGATGGAAAACCTTCTCCAGAAGGACCCGACCATCAACGTCGTCCACACGATCAACGAACCGGCTGCCGCTGGTGCCTATGAAGCCCTGAAGTCGGTCGGCCGCGAAAAAGACGTGCTGATCGTTTCGGTCGATGGCGGTTGCCCGGGTGTCAAGAACGTCGCCGATGGCGCGATCGGCGCCACCTCGCAGCAATACCCGCTGCAGATGGCAGCACTCGGCATCGAGGCCATCAAGAAGTTTGCCGATAGCGGTGAAAAGCCAAAGCCGACCGAAGGCAAGAACTTCTTCGATACCGGCGTGACGCTGGTCACCGACAAGCCCGTCCCGTCGATCAAGTCGATCGACACCAAGGAAGGCCTTGGAAAGTGCTGGGGCTAAGCCTCTAGCCAATTTTGCGGGCCGGTGGAGACACTTCATCGGCCCGCCACGGCAAACCGGCCTGAACCGGACACACGACACAGCGGGAGGATTTCATGAGCGAGCCAGTGGCAAGCGCACCGCATCACGACTACGAAAAAGTGCTGAAGGACAGTTCCAAGGATGTGGCATCCTTCGACAGCGACAAACCATCCGCCCTTCACAAGTTTCGCCATTTCCTGCATTCAAACCCGTCCGCCGTATCGCTGATCGTGCTGGTGGTTTCGCTCTTCGTGTTCGGACTGACGCTCGGCGGCAAATTCTTTTCCGCCTTCTCGCTGACGCTGATCCTGCAGCAGGTGGCGATCACCGGCATTGTCGGCGCCGCCCAGTCGCTGGTGATCATGACCGCCGGCATCGACCTGTCGGTCGGCGCCATCATGGTCCTGTCTTCGGTGGTGATGGGCCAGTTCACGTTTCGCTACGGCCTGCCGCCGGAACTCGCTGTTCTCTGCGGCTTCATCACCGGCGCGCTTTGCGGCTTCATCAATGGCGTGTTGATCGCCAAGGTAAAACTGCCGCCTTTCATCGTGACGCTCGGCATGTGGCAGATCGTGCTTGCCAGCAATTTTCTCTATTCCGCCAACGAAACCATTCGCGCGCAGGAAATCGAGGCGAATGCGCCGATCCTGCAATTCTTCGGCGAAACTTTTAAACTCGGCGGTGCAGTGTTCACATATGGCGTCATTGCCATGATCCTGCTCGTCGCCGTTCTCTGGTATGTGCTCAACCACACCGCCTGGGGCCGCCATCTTTACGCGGTCGGCGATGATCCGGAAGCCGCCGATCTTTCCGGCGTCAACGTGACGCGCATGCTGATTTCCGTCTACGTTATCTCCGGCGTCATCTGTGCGCTTGCCGGCTGGGCGCTGATCGGCCGCATCGGCTCCGTCTCGCCGACCGCCGGCCAGTTTGCCAATATCGAATCGATCACCGCCGTGGTGATCGGCGGCATCTCTCTGTTCGGTGGCCGCGGTTCCATTCTCGGCATGATGTTCGGCGCACTGATCGTCGGCGTCTTTTCGCTGGGTCTGCGCCTTCTCGGCACCGACGTGCAATGGACATATCTCCTGATCGGCGTCCTCATCATCGTCGCCGTCGCAGCCGACCAATGGATCAGAAAGGCCGCCCGCTAATGACCGAGGTACAGACAAGAAAACCCTTCCTCACCGGCCGCGGACTGATCAAGCGTTACGGCCGCGTCACCGCCATCGACAATGCCGATTTCGACCTTTATCCGGGCGAAATCCTCGCCGTGATCGGTGACAACGGCGCCGGCAAATCATCGCTGATCAAGGCGATTTCCGGCGCCATCCGGCCTGACGAGGGCGAGATCCGCATGGATGGAGAACTCGTACAGTTCGCCTCGCCGATAGAGGCCCGCAAGGCCGGCATCGAAACCGTCTACCAGAACCTTGCGCTGTCACCGGCACTGTCGATTGCCGATAACATGTTTCTGGGACGCGAGATCCGCAAGCCGGGCTTCATGGGCAAGGTACTGCGCAAACTCGATCACGGCGCCATGGAACGAATGGCTCGCGAAAAGCTCACCGAACTCGGACTGATGACCATTCAGAACATCAACCAGGCAGTGGAAACACTGTCGGGTGGCCAGCGCCAGGGCGTGGCGGTGGCGCGCGCAGCTGCTTTCGGTTCCAAGGTCATCATTCTCGACGAACCGACAGCGGCGCTCGGCGTCAAGGAAAGCCGGCGTGTGCTGGAACTCATCCTCGACGTGCGCTCGCGCGGCATTCCGATCGTGCTGATTTCCCACAACATGCCGCATGTTTTTGAAATCGCCGACCGCATCCATATCCATCGGCTCGGCAAACGACTGACCGTCATCAATCCGAAGGACTATACGATGTCGGACGCCGTCGCTTTCATGACCGGCGCCAAGGCACCGGAGCCACTTGCCGCATGACACCGACGACAGACGATCTCGCCCGCACACTGATGGACCGTGCGGGCGACAAAAAACGCTTCCTCGTGGCGATCGCCGGCCCGCCCGGTGCCGGAAAATCGACGCTGGCGGATTCTCTTTCGGCCGCATTGAAGGCAAATGGCGAGACCGCCGAAGTGCTGCCAATGGATGGTTTTCACATGGATGACGGCATCCTGCGTGAAAAGGGACTTCTGCCGCGCAAGGGTTCCCCTGAAACATTCGATGTCCGCGGCTTTCTTGATATTATCCGTGCCGTGAAAGCTGCCGAAGGTGAAGTGCTCGTACCGGTGTTTGACCGGTCGCGTGAAATTGCCATCGCCGCGGCGCGCATCGTTGCCAGATCGACGCGTTTCGTGCTGGTGGAAGGCAATTATCTGCTGCTGGACCAAGCCCCGTGGTCCGCACTGGATGGGCAATTCGACTATTCGATCCTGATCTCCCCACCCGTCGCTTTGCTGGAAAAAAGGCTGATGCAGCGATGGCTGGATCTCGGCTTCACGCAGGAAGCGGCGCGCGCGAAAACCGAAGGCAACGATCTCAAGAATGGTGCCCTTGTCCGCGAACACGGCCGAACGGCCGATTGCGTCCTGACGGACTGAGCCTTTGATGCTCAAATGGCGCAATTGCACGCCACTCTTGATCAACATCAAGAATAGATCGCACGAAAAATGCGATCAGTCCGGTGGGAGGACGTGAGGCGGGGATTGCCCCGCAATGTCCAGAGGACACTGCAATGCCCACCAAATTGACTGGAATTCTGACCTATTTCAAACAGGCGGTGCCGTTCCGGATCCTGCCCGCGATCGTCACCACCGCCTTTCTGATTACTCTTCTCGCCATTCCTGCCCCATCTGGCCTGGATGAAAACGGCTGGGTAATGCTGGCGATCTTCCTGACCACCATTCTGGCGATCATTCTGAAGGTGATGTCGATCGGCGTCATGGCCATCATGGCGATCGTCATCGTCTCGCTGGCGCAGGTCACCTCGCCCAGTTCGAAGGGCGCCGTCGCCGATGCGCTCAGCAGCTTTGCCAATCCGCTGATCTGGCTGATCGTTATTGCCGTGCTGATCTCGCTCGGCCTGAAGAAAACCGGGCTGGGTCGTCGGATCGGGCTTTATTTTATCGCCCTTCTCGGCAAGCGCACGCTCGGTATCGGGTATGGACTGGTGATCTGCGAACTGATCCTCGCACCGTTCACTCCCAGCAATACCGCACGCGGTGGAGGCATCATCCATCCGATCATGAAATCGATCGCCAACGCCTTCGATTCGGATCCGGCCAAGGGAACGCAAGGTCGTGTCGGCACCTATCTGGCACTGGTGAACTATCATGCCAACCCGATCTCGTCGGCGATGTTCGTCACGGCAACGGCACCCAATCCGCTGGTGCTGGAATATGTCACCAAGGTCACCGGCGGCACTGTCCATCTCACCTGGGTCACCTGGGCGCTCGCCATGTTCGTACCCGGCATCGTCGCGCTTCTGGTCATGCCGCTCATTCTATACGCGCTGTCGCCGCCGGAGATGAAGAAGACACCCGACGCGATCGTCTACGCCCGCAAGGAACTGACCGAGATGGGACCTCTGTCGGGCAAGGAATGGGTGATGATCGGCACCTTTGCGCTGTTGCTGCTGTTATGGGCCAACGTGCCGGCAATGATGTTTGGTCCCGCTTTCATGCTTGATCCGACCGTGGTTGCCCTGATCGGCCTCTTCGCGCTGCTGATCACCGGCACGCTCGACTGGAACGACATTCTCGGTGAAAAAAGCGCCTGGGACACGCTCATCTGGTTCGGCGCGCTGGTGATGATGGCCGACCAACTCAACAAGCTCGGCGTGATCGGATGGTTCTCGAACGGCATGAAGGATGCGATTACCGCTGCCGACTTGAGCTGGCAGCTGACGGCCGCGGTGCTCGTGGCGGTCTTCACCTTCTCACATTACATGTTTGCCAGCACCACAGCCCATGTCAGCGCCATGATGCTCGCCTTCCTGACCGTCGGCGTCATGCTGATCCCCGCCGAATATCAAGGCATCTTCATCCTGATGATGGCGGCCGGCTCAGGCATCATGATGACGCTCACCCATTATGCCACCGGTACCTCGCCGATCATTTTCGGCAGCGGATATGTCACCATGAGCAAATGGTGGGGCATCGGTTTTGTCATGTGTGTGATCAACCTTGCCATCTTCGCCACCGTCGGCGGCATCTGGTGGAAGGTTCTGGGTTACTGGTGAAACCAAAAATCGCCTCCTGCGGCCGTCATCGCGGCAAGGGAGCGGCGTTCCGGAAATTTCCAATGAAACGAGGCAGCTGTGTTCACCCGCAGCTGCCTCTTTTTATTGGAGGAACATGCGGTTTCCGCGTTTCCCAAAATGCTATTTTGAGATCGTGCAGGCCGGAATCTATGATGTCGGGACCACGATCTTGGCGTTGACGAATACGTCGTACCGGGTGCTTTTGCCGACGATCTGATGCGATGGCTTGCGCACGCCCGGCATGGGCTCCGCACGCAATGGCCACTTCAGCACGACCCGGTTTTGCGCGGTTTCCAATGCGATGCGCATCAATTCCGCCGAATCCGGATCAGTGCCGACGATATCCCGGATCAGCCGCATCTCCTTTTTCACCAGTGATGTCTTGTCACGTGGCGGATGCATCGGATCGATCAGAACGACCTGCGTCTTCAACTGTGTCAGCAGAACGCAGGAATCGCCATGAAGGAGAGTCATGCGATCAACCGTTTCAGCATAACGCCCACCTTCCGCATGGGCCCGCTCAAGCCCCTCGGCAAGCAGCGCATGCATCGTCGGCGAACGCTCGATCAGAGTGACGCGCGCGCCGAGTGCAGCCAGAAAAAATGCATCGCGTCCAAGCCCCGCCGTCGCATCAACGACCTCGGGCGTGACCCCACTGGAAAAGCCGGCGGCTTTTGCCAGAGGCTGCCCACGCCCCTCGCCAGAACGAAAACGATGGCCAACGGCACCACCGACGAAATCGACGATTAGCGATGATTGTTCGAGTTTTTGCGCCATTGTCCGGCCTCAGAAGGGAACGGGAGCGGTGAAGCTGACATCCTGACCATCGGGATGACGAAAGGCCAGATGCTCGGCGTGCAGCAACAGACGGTCAGCCGCAGCCAATGCCGCACTATCCGCATAAAATTCGTCACCAAGGATCACGTGCCCCAGCGCCTTCATATGCACACGAAGCTGATGTGTGCGCCCCGTCAGCGGAGACAGGCGAAGCCGCGTGGTGTTCTCGCCATATCCGAGCACCTGCCAGCGCGTCTGTGCGGGTTTGCCATGCTCCGTATCGACTCGATGCCTGGGCTTGTTGTCGGGATCGATCGCCAAGGGCAGGTCGATCATTCCTTCCTCGTCGGCCACACGTCCCCAGACCTCGGCTACATAGGATTTTTTGGTCGTGCGCGCCTCGAACTGGGCGGCAACAAAGGCGTGCGCCTTGCGGTTGCGCGACATCAGCACCATGCCGGATGTATCCTTGTCCAGCCGGTGGATGATCAATGCCTGCGGATAGTCTTTCTGCACACGCGTCAGCAAACTGTCGGACAGGGCAGGATGACGACCAGGCACGGACAAGAGGCCGCTCGGCTTGTCGAAAACAAGGAAATCCGCGTCACGGTGGAGAAGCGACACGTAGGGATCGAGCGGCGGGTTATAAATCGGAGCGACGTCTGAAAGCGCGGTCATGAAGTCCGTCTAGCACAATTCGATCCACGCGGGAGGGGTTTTGCGTGTCGATCTTACCCGGTATTCCCCTGCCTCGTCAGCCAAGAGACAGGCTGATGTTTTCCGCTGCCTGCCTCAACAACGGCAGCACATGCTCGACCAATTGCGTCAGCGACATGTGCGCGGCAGGCGCCCCCACGTTCAACGCCGCAATCGTTTCCCCACGTCGGTTCTTCAGCGGCACTGCAATGGATCTCAAGCCGAGTTCAAGCTCTTGATCGATGATTGCGTAACCAAGCTGCCTCACCCGACCAAGCTCGGCGATGATCGCATCAATATCCGTCAGCGTGCGATCCGTATTGGCATGCAGATCGGTTCTTGCGAGCACATCACGAGCACCATCATCGCCCAGTGCGGCCAGAAGTATCCTGCCCATCGATGAACAATAGGCAGGCAGACGGCTGCCGGGGTTGAGATTGATCGACATCACCCGACGCTGCGACGCACGCGCGATGTAGAGAACCTGCGTTCCGTCGAGGACGGAGGCAGAAGAACTCTGGCCGGTCTTTTCGGCGAGCAGGTCGAGATGCGGCTGCAACAATGCCGGCAAAGGGGTTGCCGAAAGGTAGGCGTGGCCGAGACGCAGGATGCGCGGCGTCAGGGTGAAGAATTTCCCGTCGTAATCCGCATATTGCAGCTCTGCCAATGTCAGCAGAGACCGCCGCACGGTGGCCCGGTCAAGTCCCGTCTTCTTGGCGACATCGGCGATTGAAAGACGTCGATCGCCTTCCCCGAACGCTTCGATCACCCGCAAACCCTTCGCAAAACCGTTGACGAAATCCGTTTCCTTCACAGCGCCATCACCCATTCATTTTGTGCGATATACAAACAAATGTCAATTAACGCACAAAACGGATTGTCGCAAGCTTTTGTGAGTTTTATCAAACATGAGGAGGCGCTGACGAATGTCGGTGTAGAGAGGTCGAGGAGGCTTCATGGACAAGAGGTCGGCGAGTGCCGCGCAGGCAGTGTCTGCCATTGGTGACGGCGCGGTGGTGATGATCGGTGGATTTGGCGGTTCCGGTGCGCCAATCGAACTCATTCATGCGTTGATCGACAAGCGGCCCAAAAATCTCACGGTCATCAACAACAATGCCGGCAATGGCCGTATCGGCATCGCCGCGATGATCGACGCCGGCATGGTCGACAAGATGATCTGCTCATTTCCGAAATCGTCAGATCCACGCGCTTTTACGGAAAAATATCTGGCGGGAGAGATCGAGCTGGAACTGGTGCCGCAAGGCACGCTCGCCGAGCGGATCAGGGCCGGTGGGGCTGGCATTCCAGCCTTCTACACGCCGACCGCTTATGGCACCGAACTAGCGCAAGGCAAGCCGATCGCTGAATTCGACGGCCGACATTATGTTCAGGAACGCTGGCTGAAGGCCGACTTTGCGATCATCAAGGCGCATATTGGCGATACCCACGGCAACCTCACCTACAACAAGGCCGCACGTAACTTCAATCCGCTGATGTGCATGGCAGCCGCCAGAACCATCGTGCAGGTATCCAGTCTTGTGGAGGCCGGAGGCATAGATCCCGAACACATCGTCACGCCGGGAATTTTCGTCGATCAACTGGTCGAGGTGCCGAACCCGCAGCAGGAAGAGGCGATGATCCGCGCCGGTATGCAATACGAGGGAGGCGTTTACGCATGAGCACCGATACATCAAGCGTGGCCACAGACGATGCACGACTTTCGAGCGCCCAGATGGCCTGGCGTGCCGCACAGGATATTCGAGACGGCGCCTATGTGAACCTCGGCATCGGCTTTCCCGAAATGGTGGCGCGTTACCAGCCACCGGGCCGGCAGGCGATCTTTCATACCGAAAACGGCATTCTGGATTTCGGCGAAGCGCCAAAACCCGGTGAGGAAGACTGGGACCTGATCAATGCCGGCAAGAAGGCCGTCACCCTGAAGCCCGGCGCCGCGTTTTTCCACCACGCGGACAGCTTTGCCATGGTGCGCGGCGGCCATCTCGACGTGGCGATCCTCGGCGCGCTGCAGGTGGCGGAAAATGGCGACCTGGCCAACTGGCGCGTCGGCTCGAGGGGCGTTCCGGCGGTCGGCGGCGCCATGGATCTCGTCCACGGCGCCAGGCAGGTTTTTGTCATCACCGAGCACGTCACAAAGAATGGCGAACCCAAGCTCGTTGAAAAATGCACATTTCCGCTGACCGGCGTCGGCTGCATCACCCGCATCTACACCAGCCACGCCGTGGTCGATATCGTCGAAGGCCGCTTCGTTCTGCGCGAAAAACTGCCCGGCCTGACCATCGAGGAATTGCAGGCCATGACCGGCGCCAGACTTCATGTCGAGCAATCGGTCATCGATCTCGTGGTCCCGGCTCTGTGAGTTTTTGACATTCCGCATCGCGTTTCGACACCGCACCGATGCGTGGAGGAGGGTTTTATGACTGACGCATTCATCTGCGATTACATCCGCACCCCGATCGGCCGATTTGCTGGCGCATTATCCTCGGTTCGGGCGGACGATCTCGGCGCGATCCCGCTCAGGGCGTTGATGGGGCGTAATGCTGCCGTCGACTGGGAAGCAGTGGGCGATGTCATTTATGGCTGCGCCAATCAGGCGGGAGAAGACAACCGCAATGTCGCCCGCATGTCGCTGCTGCTGGCGGGTCTGCCGGTTTCGGTGACCGGTACGACGATGAACCGTCTGTGCGGTTCCGGCATGGATGCCGTCATCACCGCCGCCCGCGCCATCAAGGCCGGCGAAGCGGAACTGATGATTGCCGGCGGGGTGGAAAGCATGAGCCGCGCGCCTTTCGTGATGCCGAAGGCCGAAACGGCCTTTTCCCGAAATGCCGAAATCCACGATACGACGATCGGCTGGCGTTTCATCAATCCGCTGATGAAGAAGCAATATGGCGTCGATTCCATGCCGGAAACTGGTGAAAACGTGGCCGAAGACTACCACGTCTCGCGCGAGGATCAGGATGCCTTTGCAGTCCGCTCCCAGAACAAGGCGGCGGCAGCTCAGGAAAACGGTCGGCTGGCAAAGGAGATCACACCCGTCACCATTCCACAGCGCAAGGGTGATCCCGTCGTGGTCTCGAAGGACGAGCATCCCCGCGCCACCACGATCGAAACGCTGGCGAAACTCGGCACGCCCTTCAAGAAGGAAGGCGGAACGGTCACGGCCGGCAATGCTTCCGGCGTCAACGACGGTGCAGCGGCCTTGATCATTGCCTCGGAAGCAGCGGCAAAGAAATATGGTCTTAACCCCATCGCCCGCGTCATGGCAGGGGCTGCGGCAGGTGTTCCCCCGCGTATCATGGGCATCGGCCCTGCCCCGGCTTCACAGAAGCTGATGGCCATGCTCGGCATGAGACAGGATCAATTCGACGTCATCGAACTCAACGAAGCTTTTGCCTCACAGGGTCTGGCGACATTGCGCGAATTGGGAATTGCCGACGACGACATCCGCGTCAACATCAATGGCGGCGCCATCGCGCTCGGCCATCCGCTTGGCATGTCAGGCGCCCGCATCGCCGGCACGGCTGCACTCGAACTGTCGCTTGGCGGTGGTCGCCATGCCCTTGCCACCATGTGCATCGGTGTCGGGCAGGGTATCGCGGTGGCACTGGAACGGGTTTGAACGGATCGGGAGGCGGCGGACCTCCCTCGCCGGTGTTGAAGGCGGGGTTCACTCACTATATTGAATGGCAAACAGGCTCGGATATTTGAGATCTGAATTTTCGCATATGGCGAAGATGGTACGAGCCGGAGACATGTCATGCTGACGATTGGCGATTTGTCAAAAACGACCGGCGTCAAAGTGCCGACCATCCGTTATTACGAGCAGATGGGGCTCTTGTCCCACAGCGAGCGCTCGGAAGGAAACCAGCGTCGATATTCGAAGGGGGAGCGTGAGCGCCTTTCGTTTATCAAACATGCGCGCGAGCTGGGCCTGACGATCGAGGCGATCCGGGAATTGATCGATCTCAGCCAGCATCCGGAAAAACCCTGCGCCGAAGCCGACCGTATCGCTGCCGAACAGCTCGTCACCGTTCGCGAAAAGATCGAGCGACTGCAGAAGCTGGAGGCGGAACTCGAGCGGATCACCACCCATTGCCACAGCAATCACGTCCGCGACTGCTATGTCATTCAGGCGCTCGCCAACCATGATCTTTGCTCGACCGACCACGATTGACACCCATCGCCGGGCGACCTGAATTCATTCCGAAAAGGCAGTCGAAAGCCGGCTACGAAACATAGCCGGCTTTCGAAAAAATCGCCTTGCAGCCGTCCGATTATTTGATCGGCCGTAGCAGGCGCAACGCGTTCATTGTCACGAGCACCGTTGCGCCGGTATCGGCAAGGATGGCAGGCCACAGACCCGTCACGCCGATCACGGTGGTGACAAGAAAGACGGCCTTTAAACCAAGCGCGATCGTGATGTTCTGAAAGATGTTCTTCATCGTGCGCTTCGACAGATCGATCATCAGAGCGACATCACCGACACGGCCGTGAAGGACAGCGGCATCCGCAGTTTCCAGCGCCACATCGGTGCCGCCGCCCATGGCAATGCCGATATCGGCAGCGGCGAGCGCCGGGGCATCATTGATGCCGTCGCCGATCTTGCCGACCACATAACCATCCTTCTTGAGTTCGCCGACAATGCGCTGCTTGTCTTCCGGCATCAGCTCGGCGCGGACTTCGATACCGAGCTGTGCGCCGACGGCCGTTGCGGTGCGTGCGTTGTCACCGGTCAGCATGACCGTCTTTATGCCGGCATCGGTCAATGTTTTCAGGCCCGCCACAGCATCGGCACGTGGCTCGTCGCGCATGGCGATCGCGCCGGCCAGCACATCGCCGATGATGAGAACGGATACCGTCTTGCCATCATCGTTAAGCGACGTGATCGAACGGGTATGCGCTGCAGAAAGCTTCACGCGCTGCGCGACTGCCCTCGGCGAACCGAGAAACACTTCGACGCCGTCGATGACAGCCGTTACGCCCTTGCCCCCCAGTGCCTTTGCGGCCACTGCCGGCAATAGATCGATACCGTCTTCCTCGGCCCTTTCGAGAATGGCGAGCGCCAGCGGATGGCTCGATCCGGTTTCCAGAGAGGCCGCATACCGCAATACGTCCACGCCTGCGCGTCCGAACGGTACGATATCCGTCACCACAGGCTTGCCGGCAGTCAGCGTGCCGGTCTTGTCGAAAGCAATTGCCGTCAGCTTGCCGAGACCCTCGAGAACTGCGCCACCCTTCATCAGCAGACCGCGGCGCGCACCGGCCGACAGCGCAGCGGCAATCGCCGCCGGCGTTGAAATGACCAGCGCGCAAGGGCAGCCGATCAGCAGGATGGCAAGGCCCTTGTAGACCCACTCGCTCCAGCCGCCTCCGGCAACCAATGGCGGGATGACGGCAATCAGGGCCGCGACCAGCACGACACCCGGCGTGTAATATCGAGAGAAACGATCGATAAAGCGTTCAGTAGGAGCCTTTGATTCCTGCGCTTCCTCGACAAGCCGCACGACTCGCGCAATCGTATTGTCTTGCGCCGCAGCCGTCACACGGATGCGCAGGGCAGCATCACCATTGACCGTACCGGCGAAGACGACATCGTCGACACCTTTTTGCACAGGCACGCTTTCACCCGTCACCGGCGCCTCATCGATGGCACTTTCGCCCGCAACGATGATGCCGTCAGCGGAAACCCGATCACCGGGACGCACAAGGATGACGGAGCCAACCGCCAAGGTTTCCGCCGGCACTTCACGGGTCTTGCCGCCGTCCTCAAGCAGCGCGGTTTTCGGCACCAGCGCTGCCAGCGAACGAATGCTGTCGCGTGCACGTCCGGCGGCCACACCTTCCAGCAACTCGCCAACAAGAAACAGGAACACGACGGCTGCGGCCTCTTCGGTGGCATTGATGATCAGCGCGCCGGCGGCGGCAATCGTCATCAGCATCTCGATCGAAAAAGGCGTCCCCATCCGCGCTGCCATGAAAGCGCGGCGGGCAATCGGAAACAATCCAACCAGCATTGCCAGAATGAAGGCGAATGTGGCGATAGCCGGAACCAGATGACCAACGACATACGCAACCACCAGTGCCAGTCCGGCCATGATCGTCAGGCGTCCCTTGCGGCTTTTCCACCACGGACCATCGCTGGGACCATGGTCATGGCCGTGCAGGCTTTCGCTCGTGTCGTCCGCATGAGAATGGTCGTGACTATGATCATGATGGTGATGGTGGTGGGCGTGGGCGTGGGCGTGGGCGTGATCGCCATGATCATGCGAGCAGCCGGGACCATGGACATGACCGCCACTCGCTGAACTGTCCACCGTCGACGATTTCTCCCTGGGCACGATAGGTGTAGCGCCATACCCCAACCCGGATAACGTTTTCCCGATGACGTCGAGATTGCCGCCGTCATGCGTCACGGTCATCGTTCCAGCCGTCACGGAAACGGAAACGTCATTGACACCAGGCATGCGTCTGACAGCCGTATCGATCTTGGCCGCGCAGGACGCGCAGTCCATTCCTTCGACACGGAAACGGGTTTGAGTCGGATTGCTCATCGAATGATCCTCTTGGCACTTGGATCATTCGTACGACCTCTAGTAACTAGAGGTGCAAGGGCAAAAATTCAAAATTCTCATCTTGGTGGTGCTGCGACCCCAGACAGACAATCAACCTTGCCTTTTCACCAGGTCATCGCGCTGCTGCGGCGTCAATGGTCTGATATTTTCGCCGCGCAACATCAGAAACAGCTTTGCCGTTTCCTCCAGTTCTTCCGTCGCATATTGCGCCTCACGTAGCGATTTGCCAGCAACAACGGGACCATGATTGGCAAGCAGCACGGCCTGGCTGTCGCGCGCGCGCTCCCTGACCGCCTCCGCCAGGGCAACATCGCCCGGCGGAAAATACGGCACCATCGGCAGCCTGCCGACCCGCATGACATAATAGGCCGTCAGCGGCGGCAAGACATCTTGCGGATCAAGTCCATCGATGAGGCTGATGGCGACGGCATTGGTCGAATGCAGATGCACCACCGCGCCGGCGCTGCTACGTTCGCAATACATGCATTGATGCAGAAAGGCTTCCTTCGTCGGCTTGTCGCCATCGATATGAATGCCTTCCGCAGAAAATCTGGACAACCGCGCCGGATCAAGCGCACCGAGCGACGCGTTGGTCGGTGTCATCAGCAATTCGCCATTCGACAGCCGCGCGCTGATATTTCCTGTCGAACCAAAGGTGAAGCATCGGTCGAACAACGATTTGCCGACTTCGACGATCTCGTCACGCAGGCGTGTGTCTTCTGAAAGGATGGCCGTCATGTCAGCATTTTCCATGCCTTGAGGAAGAAATCGGCTGCGCCGAAATTGCCGGACTTGAGCGCAAGCGCCATCGGCTCGTTATCGCCTGACGTCAATGTCCAGGGCACGCCTGGATCGATCTCCGGACCGATCAGCAAGGCGGCAGGAGCGAGCGCACCGACCACCGCACCCGAGGTTTCGCCACCGGCAACGATCAGTCGCCGAACACCTTCACCGCGCAATCCGATCGCCGTCTGTGCCAGAAACGTCTCGATGACCTCCCCTGCCCTTTCCTGTCCGAGGCGTTTTTGAGCGGCAAGGACATCTTGCGGATCAGCACTCGAATAGATCAACGGCACGGCATCTCCCTGGGAAAGCGTCCATTCCAGCACTTCGCCGACCGTGATGCGGCCTTCGACAATGTCTATCGGATCGAGCTTCAGAACCGGCAGGCCGGCATCGATTGCCACCTTGATCTGCTTGCGCGTCGCCTCCGAGCACGACCCAGCAAGAATGGCGGAGCGCCCGGCAGGCGCCGCAAACTGCCCTGCCGTCTTGTCACTTGCCAGCAGACCGGCACGCCGAAAATTCTCCGGCAGGCCGATCGCGATGCCGGAGCCACCGGTGACCAAAGGGAAATCGGCAATCGCCTCGCCGATGACACGCAGATCCCTATCGGAAATCGCATCAACGACGACGACGCGATCACGCCTCGTTTTCGCGGCGTCAAACGCGTCTCTGACGGCATCGACACCGCGGGCGACAGCATCATGAGAAACCAGTCCGACCTGCAAACCGGATTGGGCCACCATCAGACGCACCAGAGACGAATCCGTCATCGGTGTCAGTGGATGATGTCGCATCGGGCTTTCCGACAGCAACTGCTCACCGACAAACAGATGCCCTTTGTAGATCGTTCTGCGATTGGCTGGAAAAGCCGGGCAGACGATTGTGAGATCGGTTCCAAGCGCCTTCACCAGCGCATCCGTGACCGGGCCGATATTGCCCTTGGGCGTGGAATCGAAGGTCGAGCAATATTTGAAGATGATTTGCCGCGCACCGGCGGCTTTCAACCATGCGAGCGCTTCCAGAGACATTCGGACGGCTTCACTAGAAGGAATCGTGCGCGATTTCAGCGCAACCACGACGGCATCGACATTGGCAGGATCAAAGCCCGCCGGCGGAACGCCCACCGTCTGGATGGTTCGCATGCCTTCGCGAGACAGCACCAGCGCCAGATCGGTCGCTCCAGTCAGATCATCGGCGATTGCGCCCAGCAGCATGCCATTCCTCCCCATCGGATGATTCAGATTCAGGCCGTAGCACCCTCGATAATTGAAAACCCCGTGTCGATGATCCGGGCATCTGGCGGACGTTTCGTGTCTTCGAGCAAAATCTCGACGGCCGTCTTGCCGATGGCGAAGCGGTTGGAGAGCACTGTGGTCAGCGGTTTTGGAAGTACCTGACCGATCTCGAGCCCGTTGAAGCCGATGAGAGCGAGATCCTCCGGCACAGAAATATTGGCCGCAAGGCAATGCATGAAGCCACCGACCGCCATATCGTCATTGGAAAAGGCAACGGCGTCGATGCCTGTGTTTTCCGCCAGCAGACGCGCAAGCGTTTCACGGCCCTCCAGCGTCGAACTGGCCTGCTCTGTACGGCACTCTGCCACCAGCGGCAAACCGGCTTCACCAAGCCCCTCGCGCAGCCCCTGATAACGCGCATAGGCGCGCCTGTCCGACGCCCAGTCATGGCCGGCATAGGCAATTTTCGAATAACCACGGTTCACCAGATGCCGCGCCATGGCTCGACCGGCCTGCCGATGCGACAGACCGACCGCCAGATCGATCGGTCGATCATCGATATCCATCAGTTCTGCAATTCGAACCCGGCTGCCTTCCAGCATGCGTCTTGCGGTATCAGTATGCGCAAACCCGGTCGTGATGATCGCTGCCGGCTGCCAGGCCAAAAGCGAGGAAATCAGATGCTGCTCGCTTTCGAGATCGTAATCGGTCACGCCGATCATCGGCCTGTACGGCGTCCCTGCAAGCCCGGCATTGATACCCTGCAGCACCTCGGGAAAAACGATGTTCGACAGCGATGGCAGGATGACGCCAATGATCAGCGAGGATGAAGACGCAAGCGAACCGGCTGCCCGGTTCGGCACATAACCGAGCTGCGCGATCGCATCGTTGACGCGTCGCCGGGTCTCGGTCGCAATCGGTCCTTTGTCACGGATCACCCGCGAAACCGTGTTTTCGCTGACGCCGGCCAGCCGTGCCACATGCGCGAGCGTCGGCGTCTCGGGCATTGACAATGAAGAGCGCTCTTCAGCCAAAAGGCTGCTGTCCGTCATGCGACAATCTCCAGATCTATCTCAGCGCTAACATAACTCACTTGAACAGATCAAGATGATGTGGTTTGAAAGAGATGTTAGCGCTGAGATAAGGTCGTTTATCGCATTCACGGAGGATTTTTTGCGATGTCCCGCCCACCAACTGTCGCTGTTATCGGTCTTGGTTCCATGGGACTTGGCATGGCCCGTTCGGCGTTAAAAGCCGGCCAGCAGGTTCGGGGCTTTGACGTCAATCCAGATATGCTTGAAAGACTGTCAGCAGACGGCGGCATCGCAGCGAAAAACCCTGCCGATGCCACCAACGGCGCGGATGTGGCTGTCGTCGTTGTCGTCAATGCGGCTCAAACGGAATTGGTTTTGTTCGGCGATCACGGCATCGTCTCCGCCATGAGGCCCGGCGCAGTGATTATCTCCTGCGCCACGATCTCGCCAGGCGAGGCAAAATCCTTCGCCGCGCGCACGGAGGCTGCGGGCCTGCTTTATCTTGACGGCCCGATCAGCGGCGGCTCGAAAAAAGCAAATTCCGGCGATCTCACCTTTATGGCTTCAGGATCGCCCGAGGCTTTCGAGGCTGCAAGACCGGCTCTCGATGCCATGGCTGCAACCGTTTACGAACTTGGCGACCAGCCGGGCATCGGCTCATCCTTCAAGATCGTCAACCAGTTGCTCGCCGGCGTGCATATCGCTGCCGCATGCGAGGCAATAACTTTCGCAAAAAGCCTGAACCTCGATATCAGCCGCGTTTTCGACGTGATCACAAAATCGGCCGGCAATAGCTGGATGTTCGAGAACCGCATCCCGCATGTCCTTGAGGGCGATTACACCCCGCACAGCGCCGTTTCCATCTTCTCGAAGGATCTCGGCATCGTTTCCGATATCGGGCGCGCGCAAAAATTTCCACTGCCGATCACGGCAGCAGCACTACAAATGTTCATCATGACCGAGGCTGCCGGCATGGGACGAGACGACGACAGTTCGGTCGCACGCCTGCTGGCACAGATTACCGGGCAGCAACTGCCCGGCATGCCTGAAAAGGCATGATCCGATGCCGAAATTCGCTGCCAATCTTTCGATGATGTTCAACGAACGGCCGTTTCTGGAGCGTTTTCAAGCCGCTGCCAATGCCGGCTTCACGGCTGTCGAATATCTGTTTCCCTATGAATATCCTGCCGAGGTCATCGCCGAAGCGCTTCGCGCAGCCGGGCTGAAACAAGCCCTGTTCAACATGCCGCCGGGAGACTGGGCAGCCGGCGATCGCGGCCTTGCCAGCCTCCCGCATCGGCGCGAGGAATTTCAGTCAGCACTTGGCACCGCGATCTCCTACGGGAAGACAATCGGCACACCCCTTCTGCACATGATGGCCGGCATAGCCCCGTCTGATGACCCAGCCGCCCTTTCCTGTTACCGGGACAATCTGGAAATGGCAGCAGACGCAACAGCTGAAGCCGGGATAGGCCTTGTGATCGAACCCATCAACAAGCGCGACATGCCGGGATATTTTCTCAATGATTTCAATCGCACATTCGAGCTCGTTCGAGAGCTCAACAGGCCTAATCTCAATCTGCAGTTCGACATCTATCACCGCCAGATCCTGCATGGTGATGTGATCACCGGATTGAGGCAAATGGCATCACGCATCGGCCATATCCAGATCGCTGCCGTCCCGACCCGCCATGAGCCATTGACGGGAGAACTGGATGACCGACGTATTTTTCAGGAAATCGATGCGCTCGGATACCAAGGTTACGTCGGCTGCGAATACCGGCCGGCAGGAAGAACCGAGGATGGGCTTGGTTGGATGACGTAGCCCGAAAACTGCTCCTGTGATCTGGGATTTCAAACACGAGCATTTCACAGGCGACGATGTATTGTCACCCAGCGAACGAGCGAATAGCGCTTAATGGACTGTCTAATGAATACATAGAAATAATGGCGGAGAGGGTGGGATTCGAACCCACGATACGGTTGCCCGTATGCCGCATTTCGAGTGCGGTGCTTTCGACCACTCAGCCACCTCTCCGCTTGAGCATGATGACGCGTTGGTCAGCGCGAGGCGGTTCATAGCGATGAAAATCGGGGCTGGCAAGAGGTCAAAAGAAACTCTTTGTAGATGATCGCCTTGACAGTTTTTTGACTCTCGCGTATCCCCGCACGCAATCAGGCGTGGAAAGCTTTCTTCGCCTCTTTGTTTGTGCGGTTTTCGCCTCAAGCGCTTTCCCACAGATTTTCACCGGCAGCGCAATCCGAGAATATCGGAAACCTGCCATCCCGACTGACAAAAAGACGGCCACCCCTTTGGGGGAGAGCCGGAACGAACATGAAAGGATAAAGAATGTTCGCAGTCATCAAGACCGGCGGTAAGCAGTACCGCGTGGCCGCCAACGACGTGCTCACCATCGAAAAGCTGGAAGCCGAAGCTGGTGCAGTCGTAGAATTCAACGAAATCCTCGTTATTGGCGTTGGCGCCGATGCCAAGTTCGGTGCGCCTTTCGTTGCTGGTGCAATCGTCAAGGCAGAAGTCGTTGAGCATAACCGTGGCAAGAAGGTTCTTTCCTTCAAGAAGCGTCGCCGTCAGAATTCCAAGCGTATTCGCGGCCATCGCCAGCATCACACGGTTGTTCGTATCACCGACATCGTCGCTTAATCGGGTTTCGTAGGTTTAAAGGAGAACTCCCATGGCACATAAAAAAGCTGGCGGTTCGTCGCGTAACGGTCGCGATTCAAATTCCAAGCGCCTCGGCGTGAAGAAGTTCGGTGGCGAAGTCGTCATCGCAGGCAACATTATCGTGCGTCAGCGCGGCACGCAGTGGCATCCGGGCGCCAATGTCGGCCTCGGCAAGGACCACACCATTTTTGCGCTCACCGCCGGCAACGTGAACTACCGTACGAAGGCTAACGGCCGCGTATACGTGTCCGTGATGCCGAAAGCCGAAGCCGCAGAATAAAAGCCGGCAAGCGTTAGCAACCGGCGTCTCATCGACCCGGTTGAACGTTAAAAGGTTCAGTCAAAGAAAAGGGGAGATGGGACACCACCCACCTCCCCTTTTTCTTGTTCCCCACGAAGGAGACTGAACATGCAAGGCGAATTGTTGAGGAGCAGCCAATCACGGTTGCCCGAAGAGCGGCCAAGGCCCGATGGCTTAAGGAGCAGTTGCCCCGTCTTATTGTCGCAAAGGCTCGTTCTGCGCGCCCCGCACGAAGAAGACATCGACGCCCTTGCCCATCTCGCCAACAATGCGAATATTGCGACCATGGTCGCCCGCATGCCGCACCCATACACGGCCAAAGACGCCGCGGATTTCGTGCGACGTACGAAAGATGGCGTGATTGGCAAGTGCGTCTATGCCATTACCCATGCCGAAAACGGCAAATTTCTCGGATGCTGCGCGCTGGAGCCGCAGGAAGACCCGGCCACGCTCGAAATCGGCTATTGGCTGGGCGAACCCTACTGGAATGACGGCATTGCCACCGAAGCGGCGCATGCGCTGATCGACATGGCGTTCCGCACGCGCGACATCGACCAGATCGACGCGCGCTGCCGGGTCACCAACATCCCCTCCCGCCGCGTCATCCAGAAATGCGGCTTCCAGTTCCAGGGTTCCGGCATGGTCGGTTCTTTGGCATTGGGCGGCATGGTGCCGGTCGAATGGTATCGCCTCGATCGCAAGACCTGGATGTCGCTGAGAAGCTGGGGGGAAATGCGATGATTGCCCTGGAGAGCGAAAAGCAGGACGTCCGCGCGGGTATCGGCCCCTGCCCGACCATCCGCACGCCGCGGCTTTTATTGCGCCCACCCCGGATGGAGGATGCCGATGCCATCGCCGTTTCCCTGGGTGATTTTTCCGTATCGCGCATGCTGGCGCGGGTGCCCGCACCGTTCCATCGGCAGGATGCAGTGGACTGGCTGAAACAGCAGACTGCCAGAAAGCTGCCCGACTGGAATTTTGCCATCTGCGATACCGACGGCCGTCATCTTGGCATCGTCAGCATAGAACTGCGGCATGGCCAATGGCATCTGGGCTATTGGCTGAACCGCAGCGCCTGGAAACGCGGGTTGATGACGGAAGCGGCGGGCAGCGCTTTGAAGGCGTTTTTCGAATGCATGCCGGATGCAGAAATGCATTCCGGAATGTTTTCCGACAATGCCGGCTCGTTGCGCGTTCAGCAGAAACTTGGTTTTGCCATTATCGGTTGCCGAGACATGTTCTCCATCGCCCGCAATGCCATGGTCATGCATATCGACACGGTGGTGACAGCGCGGGACTTTGTGCAGACGATCAGGAATTGAAGACATGCCGGGGCAATCAATTGTCCCGGCATTTCAGGAGAGGATGAATGCTCAGACGAGCTCGAGCCAGACCGGAAAATGGTCGGATCCCTTGGCGTCCATATCGACAAAAACATCCCGGACGCGCGGAAAGAGAGCATGATTGACAAAGCAGTAATCGAGATGGGCCTTGGCCGGCCCTTCCGGCGGTTCGATCCAGCTGTAGCAGTCGGATGTAAGGCGACCAAAACGCGCCAGAACATCGACGAGCTGGTTGCTGCGCAATGCGCGGCCATAGAAACGGTCATCATGCCCGACCGTGGCGATATATTCCGGCGTCTCCGGTTCCATGTTGAAATCGCCCATCACGACAAAATCCTGCGGCAGCGGCAGTTCTGGAAATCTGTTGGAGCCAATACCCGTCAGAGAACCACCCTCGGCCACAAAGTTCAAAACCCGTTCTTTGAGAAAGGCGATCTGCGCCATGCGCTCATCGGGCGACACATGATCGAGATGGACGGAATAGACGCGGATGGCGCCATCCGGCGTATCGATGACCGCCTCGACGGCGCTGCGCTGCAGGTTGATAAGCTCGACACTGTGGCTACGCGGCAAAAGCAGGTTCCGGGTAGCAAGAATTGGCCAGCGCGACAGGATCATGTTACCGAACTGGAAACGCCGCTCCTTGCGACGACCATTTTCGACCACGAAGTCGAAAAGCACGTCGCAACCGGCGCCATAAGAGATGAAGAAGTCGGGAAACAGTTCCTGCAGGGCGGCAACCATGTCGACGTGATCGTTTTCCGGCGATCCGCGTGTGACCTCCTGCAAGGCGATGACATCGGCACCAGCGAGGCTCTTGGCGATACGTTCGAGGTCGAAAAGGCCGTCGAGGCCAAAACCATACTGGATGTTATAGCTGACGAACTTCATGATAATCTTTGACCTTGGCCCCTATGGGCGATATCCAAACCGCAAACCGACTATCAGATAAGTGACGGCAAAAAGATGAAATTTCTTGACGAGGCAAAAGTATACATTCGCTCTGGCGACGGCGGCGCCGGTGCGGTCTCGTTCCGTCGCGAAAAATTCGTCGAATTCGGCGGACCGGATGGTGGTGACGGTGGTCGTGGTGGCGATGTCTGGGTCGAGGCCGTCAACGGTCTCAACACGCTGATCGATTTCCGCTTCCAGCAGCACTTCAAGGCGCAGACCGGCATCCATGGTATGGGCCGCAACCGTACCGGCGCCAATGGCGGCGAAGTGACGCTGAAAGTGCCGGTCGGCACACAGATTTTCGAGGAAGACAACGAAACCCTGATCATCGACCTGACGCGCGAAGGTCAGCGTTTTCGCCTCGCCAAGGGCGGCAATGGCGGTTTTGGCAACTCACACTTCAAGACCGCGACCAATCAGGCACCGAACTGGGCCAATCCGGGCCTTGAAGGCGAAGAAAAGACCGTATGGCTGCGTTTGAAGCTGATCGCCGATGCCGGTCTCGTTGGTCTGCCGAATGCCGGCAAATCCACCTTCCTTGCATCGGTTACCCGTGCGCGGCCAAAAATCGCCAACTATCCATTCACGACGCTGCATCCAAACCTTGGCGTCGCCACCATTGACGGCCGCGAATTCGTTTTGGCCGATATTCCCGGCCTTATCGAAGGCGCGCATGAAGGCGTCGGCATCGGCGACCGTTTCCTTGGCCATGTGGAGCGCACCCGCGTTCTCTTGCACCTCGTTTCCTCGATGGAGGAAAATGTCGGCAAAGCCTACAAGACGGTCAAGACAGAACTGGAAGCCTATGGCGGCGGATTGATTGACAAGCCGGTCATCGTCGCCTTGTCACAGATCGACATCCTCGATGACAAGGAACTGAAGAAAAAGACCAAGGAGCTTGAAAAAGCGAGCGGCCAGACGCCATTTGCGATTTCGGCCATCACCGGCAAGGGCATGACGGAAGTTCTGCGCGCCCTGCGCGACATCATCGTCGAGGCGAGCGGCACCAGTGAAACCGCCCTGCCCGATCGTTCCGCACCAGTTCAGAACGACCTCGACGAGGACGATGACGAATGACAGCCGGCCGCAAATCGATTGCCAGCCACCGCCGCATCGTCATCAAGATCGGCTCGGCTCTTCTTGTTGATCGCGGCACCGGGCTGAAATCGCGCTGGCTCGATGCAGTCTGCGCCGATATTGCGGCATTGAGAGCGCGCGGCAGCGAAGTGCTCGTCGTTTCCTCCGGGGCCATCGCGCTCGGTCGCACCGTTCTGGGCCTGCCCGCCGGTGCGCTGAAGCTTGAAGAAAGCCAGGCAGCCGCAGCCGTCGGCCAGATCGCGCTGGCGCGTGCCTGGTCGGAAAGCCTGTCTCGCGACGCTATCGTCGCCGGACAGGTGCTGCTGACGCTGGGCGATACCGAGGAGCGGCGTCGCTACCTCAATGCCCGCGCAACGCTGAAACAGTTGATGAAGATGGGCGCAGTGCCGATCATCAACGAAAACGACACTGTCGCCACATCGGAAATCCGTTATGGCGACAATGATCGGCTGGCTGCCCGCGTGGCCACCATGGCGGGTGCCGATCTTCTGATCCTGCTTTCCGATATCGACGGACTTTACACGGCCCCCCCGCATATCGATCCTGAAGCGCAGTTCCTTGGTGAGATTGCTGAGATTACACCCGAGATCGAAGCCATGGCCGGCGGCGCGGCATCCGAGCTGTCACGTGGCGGCATGCGCACCAAGATCGATGCCGGCAAGATCGCGACAGCCGCCGGCTGCGCGATGATCATTGCTTCCGGCAAGACCGAACACCCGCTCCGCGCCATAGAGGACGGCGTTCGCTGCTCGTGGTTTGCGCCGGCGACCACGCCGGTCAATGCCCGCAAGACATGGATTGCCGGGCATCTTCAGGCGAGCGGTGAACTTCATGTCGATGCAGGTGCGCAAAACGCATTGCATGGTGGGAAAAGCCTTCTGCCCGCCGGTGTCCGCAGGATCAGCGGCCAATTCAATCGTGGTGACACGGTTGCCATTATCGGTGTTGATGGCCGCGAAATCGCGCGGGGTCTCGCCAGTTATGATGCCGATGAGGCTCGGCAGATTGCCGGTCGTAAATCCGGCGAGATCGAAAACATTCTCGGCTATGCAGGCCGCGCCGCCATGGTCCATCGCGACGACCTGGTTGTAACCGGCCATCACGCGCTTGCAGAGGAAGCAAAAGTCAGGGAGGACGCGCATGCTGGATAGAGTTACCGGAGCGGCGGATGTCGCCGCCGTGATGGATATGATCGGCCGCAATGCCAAAAGCGCTGCACGCATTCTCGCCACGGCTTCGACGCAAGCAAAGAACGCTGCCCTGCAGGCCATGGCCGACGCTATCCTGGCAGCAGAAGACAAATTGCTGGCTGCCAATGCCGCCGACCTGAAAAACATTGAAGGCAAGGGACTTCTGCCTTCCTTCATCGACCGCCTGACGCTGACAACAAAAAGCATAGCGGGCATGGCTCAAGGCCTGCGTGAAATTGCTGAGTTCAAGGATCCGGTCGGTGAGGTGATCACCGCCTGGGATCGCCCCAACGGTCTGCAGATCGAGCGCGTGCGCACCCCGCTCGGCGTCATCGGCGTCATTTATGAAAGCCGCCCGAACGTGACCGCCGATGCCGGCGCACTATGCCTTAAGGCTGGCAACGCGGTTATTTTGCGCGGTGGCTCGGATTCCGCCCTTTCATCGCAAGCTATCCATTCCTGCCTGGTTGAAGGGCTGAAAGCCGCTGGGCTTCCGGAACATGCCATCCAGCTGGTGCCGACGACGGATCGCGCAGCGGTTGGGGCCATGCTTTCGGGTCTCGATGGCACGATTGACGTGATCGTGCCGCGCGGCGGCAAAAGCCTGGTCGCGCGTGTGCAAAACGAAGCCCGTGTGCCGGTTTTCGCTCATCTTGAGGGGCTTTGCCACATCTATGTGGATGCCTCCGCTGATCTCGACATGGCACGCAAGATTGTTGTCAACGCCAAGATGCGCCGCACCGGCGTTTGCGGCGCGGCCGAAACCCTGCTGATCGACGCTTCTGCCGCGGACACGCTGTTGAAGCCGCTGGTGGATGTTCTCCAGCAAGCCGGCTGCGAAGTGCGTGCCTCTGCTGATGTGCTTGCTAAGGTCCCTGGCCTCGCTCCGGCCACCGAAGAAGATTGGCGCACGGAATATCTGGATGCCGTCATCTCGGTGAAGCTGGTCGACGGCATTTCGGGCGCAATCGACCATATCGATACCTATTCCTCGCACCATACCGAAGCGGTGATCGCAGAAGATCCGCAGGTCGTGACGCGCTTCTTCAACGAGATCGATTCTGCCATCCTGTTGCACAACGCGTCCACGCAGTTTGCCGATGGCGGCGAATTCGGCATGGGAGGCGAAATCGGCATTTCGACCGGCAAGATGCATGCCCGTGGCCCTGTCGGCGTCGAACAGCTCACCTCGTTCAAATACCGCGTGCATGGCACCGGCCAGACAAGGCCCTGATCGCTGGTGGAGGAGGAAGCAGCCGTCGATCGCCGCTATCTGCGCATGCCGCATGTCGAGCGCGGCATGACCGTCGGCCTGTTCGGCGGTTCGTTCAATCCCCCGCATGAAGGCCATCTGCTGGTGGCGGAAATCGCCATGCGCCGGCTGTCCCTTGATAATCTCTGGTGGATGGTGACGCCGGGCAATCCGCTGAAAAGCCGCTCGGAACTCGCCTCCCTGAGCGACCGGATCGCTGCCAGTGAAAAGCTGATCAACGACCCGCGCATCAAGGTGACCGCCTTCGAGCAAAATCTCGATACGCGCTTCACGGCCGATACCGTGGCGCATGTGGCGGCGCGCAATCCCGGCATCCGTTTTGTCTGGATCATGGGCGCGGACAGCCTGAAAACGTTTCATCTATGGCAGAACTGGCGCCAGATCGTCGCCACCTTCCCGATCGCCATCATCGACCGGCCGGGCGCAACGCTGTCACTTGTGTCTTCGACAATGGCGCGTGCCTACGACCATGCCCGCGTCGATGAGGAAGACGCGGCGGGCCTTGCGCTGCGCCCTGCACCGGCATGGACATTTGTCCACGACCGCCGCTCGACCATCAGTTCCACCCAGTTGCGCGCAAAGGCACGACAAAAAACGTGAACGGTCCAATCGCGCTACGGTCGCAATCCGATCGTCATCACTCTTGAAAGATTATCCGTTCGATGCCACCTTCTTTCTTGCGATCCCGCTTGTATCTGGGATTCGCGAGTGCCTGTTTTGTCTTGGACGAAAGGAAAAACCCTGACAACAGTACACGCCAAGGGAAAGACCCAGCGTCTCCTCCCGACGAGCACCGACCGCGGCGCCGAAGCTGCTCATCGTGCTCTTGAACTGGTCCTCGCAAGCCTTGAGGACTCCAAAGCCGAAGATATCGTCACCATCGACATTGCCGGAAAATCGGCGCTGGGAGACTACATGGTCGTTGTCTCCGGGCGATCGAGCCGCCATGTCTCGGCGATCACCGATCACCTTGTTTCCGATCTAAAGGACGAAGGATACGGCGGTTCCCGTGTCGAAGGCCAGGAAACCGGCGACTGGGTGCTGATTGACACCGGTGACATCATCATCCATGTGTTCCGCCCTGAAATCCGCGAGTTCTACAATCTGGAAAGAATGTGGGCAGAGCCGGATTACGAGGAAAACACATTGCACTGACGGGTTCCTCACCGCAGACGTGAACCGCTAGGTGCCAATTCCGTTCCCGACACCGCCGTCCATACGGCGGTTTTGGATCGGAGGAACATGGCGGTTCAAAAATGCGCATCAGCCTATTTGCCGTGGGACGGTTGAAAGCCGGCCCTGAAAAGGAACTTGCGTCCCGTTACGTGGACAGGATGGCCAAGGCCGGCCCGGCTGTAGGCCTTGAGTTTGCACGTGTCGTGGAAGTGGCGGAAAGCCGTGCGTCCAATGCCGAAACACGCAAACGCGAAGAGGCCGGCATGCTGGACAAGGCGCTGCCGGAGGGCAGCGTTCTGATCATTCTCGACGAGCGTGGAAAATCCATGGACAGCGAGGCCTTTGCCGCGCTGATCGGCCGCTTTCGCGATCAAGGCAAACGCGATTGCATGCTGGCGATCGGCGGGGCTGATGGCCATGATGCGTCTTCCCGCGACAAGGCCGATGCCGTTATCAACTTCGGCGCAATGACATGGCCACACCAGTTGGTGCGCATTCTTCTGGCCGAGCAGCTTTACCGCACTGTCACCATCCTTTCCGGCCATCCTTACCACCGCGTCTGATGACGGTTTTCGACCGAATTGCCACACGTGATCTTGGCAGTAGCGTGAGTGCCCGAATCTGCTTAGTATCAAGCGATCCGGCAGAGATTCGCGGGACGGAATGAAGAGATCGACATGGATTGGCTGGACTGCAGCACTGCCGGCAACGGCGGTGTTTTTTGGCGTGGTCGCCGGTCCCTTTCCATTGATAAACCTGGCAGCGGCACAGGCGCAGGAAGACATCGATTTGTCGCCGCCACCGGTGACACCGCCCGAAACGCCTGCAACAGCCGATAGCGCTTCAGCGGAATTGCAGCGCAAACGCGATGAAACACGCGCCGAACTGGAAGCCCTGACAAGCTCGATCGACGTTTCCTCCGAAAAAGCACGGCAGATCGAAGAGAATATCGCAACGCTTGAAAAGAGCACCGCCAATCTGCGGCAGGCCTTGATCGATTCCGCCAAGCGGCGAAAGGATCTCGAGGAAAAGATCCTCGCAAGCGAAGAGAAAATTGCACAACTGGGCGTACGTCAGGACGCTCTCAAGAAGTCCCTGCATGACCGTCGCGCCATTCTGGCGGAGGTCTTGGCGGCTTTGCAGCGCATGGGGCGCAGCCCTCCGCCAGCCCTCCTCGTCACTCCGGAGGATGCACTCGGGTCGGTGCGCAGCGCCATTCTGCTGGGCGCCGTCGTGCCCGGCATGCGCAAGCAGGCAACGGCGCTCGTTGACGATCTGGAACAGCTGTCCTCGCTTCAGAAAGATGCAACGACTGAGAAGTCACGTGTTGCAGAAACGATTTCCTCCAGCCTGGAAGAAGACAGGCGTATGGGGCTTCTGCTTGTCGAGAATGACAAGCAGAGCCAGAGCAGCGCCACGGACCTTATCGCCGAACAGCAGCGCTCGGATGAACTGGCCGCAAGGGCAGAAAGCCTGAGCGGACTGATCGAGACACTGGAAAATGACATCACTTCCATCCGCGAAGCTGCGGAAAGGGCGCGTCTCGAAGAGGAGCGCCAGAAGATGATGAGCGCCGAAGAGCGCGAAAAAGCACGCCAGTTGGCCGAGAATGGCGTGCCCGACAAAAACCGCATTGCGCCCGCATATCCGTTTTCAAGCTTGCGGCAAAAGCTTGAACTGCCTGTGGCTGGCGATATCCTGCGTTCATGGGGCGATCCCGATGGTACCGGACATCCTGCTCGAGGCATGACCTTGGCATCAGGACCGAAAGCAGTGGTGACCGCCCCGGCAGATGGCTTGGTTGTATTCGCCGGCGCATTTCGCAGCTATGGTCAGATGGTGATTCTCAATGCCGGCGATGGCTATCACGTTGTTATGACCGGCATGAACAGCGTGAATGTGCGACAAGGCAAGTTCGTCTTTGCTGGTGAACCAATCGCCTTGATGGGCGAAAAAAGAGTAGCAAGCGCGACTGCGTTGGCGCTGGAAACAGATCGCCCAACGCTTTACATTGAATTCAGGAAAGATGGCAGCCCGGTCGATTCGGCACCGTGGTGGGTCAAAAAGGACACTGGAAGGGCACGCAATGATTCGTAGGGCTTCTCTTGTCATCGTCGGCGCACTCATGGGTGCCACAGCGATGAGCGTGATCTATTCGGCCGGCGTTCCGGCTCAGGCAGCCGGTTCCTCGACCTATCGTGAACTGTCGGTTTTCGGCGATGTCTTCGAGCGCGTCCGTGCCCAGTACGTGACGCCGCCAGACGAAGAGAAGCTGGTCGAGAACGCCATCAACGGCATGCTGACCTCTCTCGATCCGCATTCGAGCTTCATGAATGCCAAGGATGCCGACGACATGCGCACCCAGACAAGGGGTGAGTTTGGCGGTCTCGGCATCGAAGTCACGATGGAAAACGAACTGGTCAAGGTCATCACCCCGATCGATGACACCCCTGCTTCCAAGGCAGGCGTTCTGGCCGGCGACTTCATTTCCGAGATCGATGGCGCGCCGGTGCGCGGCCTGAAGCTCGAAGATGCCGTCGAAAAGATGCGCGGGCCGATCAACACGCCGATCAAACTGACGATCATCCGCCAGGGCGCTGACAAGCCGCTCGACATCACGGTCGTACGCGACACGATTGCGGTTCAGGCCGTCAAGTCTCGCGTTGAGGGCGATGTCGGTTATGTTCGCGTCATCTCGTTTACCGAAAAGACCTATGAAGGCCTCGAAAAGGCGATCAAGAAGATCAAGGCCGACGTTCCAGCCGACAAGCTGAAGGGCTATGTGCTCGATCTTCGCCTCAATCCGGGCGGTCTTCTGGATCAGGCAATCAACGTATCCGACGCTTTCCTGGAGCGTGGCGAAGTGGTTTCGACCCGCGGCCGCAATGCCGAGGAAACCCGCCGCTTCAATGCCAGCGCAGGCGACCTGACGGATGGAAAGCCCGTCATCGTTCTCGTCAATGGCGGCTCTGCGTCCGCTTCGGAAATCGTTGCCGGCGCCCTGCAGGATCTGAAGCGCGCCACGGTGGTCGGCACGCGTTCCTTCGGCAAGGGCTCCGTCCAGACGATCATCCCGCTTGGTGAAGCCGGCGCACTGCGCCTGACCACCGCGCTCTATTACACGCCGTCCGGCAAATCGATCCAGGGCACCGGCATTGAGCCCGACATCAAGGTCGAGCAGCCATTGCCGCCGGAATTGCAGGGCAAGGTGAAGGCGGAGGGCGAATCCAGCCTGCGTGGCCACATTACCGGCCAGAGCGAGACGGAAGAAGGTTCCGGTTCGGCTGCCTATGTGCCGCCGGAAGCGAAGGACGATCTCCAGCTGAACTACGCGCTCGACCTTCTGCGTGGGAACAAGACGGACCCATCCTTCCCGGCGCATCCTGACAAGGCTGCCGCTGCCGTGAAGCCGTAAGAGCCACAACATTTGATGAAACCGGCCCGTTTTCGGGCCGGTTTTCTTTATTAAGTCAAAACATCAAGGCGGACGATCTTTGGGGACCGATCTTCACGCACCGCTTGGGCGGGACCGCGCGGCGCGGCTGCGACGTTCACGACGAACCTCGATCGGTGTCATTTTCGGAATGCTGGTTGGCGCCGGCGTTCTCGGCTTCTCCTTTTATGCCATGCGGTCTGACCCGGCCCTTCAGAAGACCGAGATGGCCTCAAATGTCGCCCCTGCCGCTTCTTCCGAAGAAGATCGCACCGCAACCGCACCTTCTTCCGCCAAGGTGGGCGTGCCGCGATCCGGCCCCAACAGCGGCGCAAATGTCCAGCGAACGCAGACCGATAACGGACAGGTCGTCACCACCTATTCTCCGCGACAACGCGATGGCGACGGTCCTCTGATCGTCGAGGCTCAACGCATAGGCCAGGACCCGCGCATGGCGGCCACGCCGAATGAGGATCTTGTCGAAGAGACACCGGAGGGACGCCTGCCGATCATCGGCCCGGACGGACTGCGGCCGATGGAACAATATGCACGTCCATGGTCAGGCGCACGCGGCACGCGTATTGCCATCGTTGTTGGTGGGCTCGGCCTCAGCCAGACCGGAACACAGAACGCCATCCGCACGCTTCCGGCTCAAGTGACGCTTGCCTTTGCCGCAACCGGCAACAGCCTGCCTCGCTGGATGCAGGAGGCCCGCCGCAATGGCCACGAAATCCTCGTTCAGCTTCCCATGGAGCCATTCGACTATCCGAGCAACAATCCGGGCGGTTCAACCCTGGTCACGGAAGCGAATGTGAAGGAAAACATTGCAAACCTGCATGAAGCGATGGGCAAGATCACCAATTACACCGGGGTGATGAACTATCTCGGTGGCCGTTTTCTATCCGATGCCGATGCGCTGGAACCTGTCTTGCGCGATATCGCGGGGAGAGGCCTGCTGTTCCTTGATGATGGTTCGTCGGCGCAATCGCTGAGCGAGAAAATAGCCAAGCCCCTACAGCTTCCGCACGGTTTCGCCGATCTGACCCTGGATGCACAACTCGACAAGCAGGAAATCCTGAAAAAGCTCGATGAGCTTGAGCGTATCGCCCAACGCAAGGGTTTTGCGATCGGTTCCGCATCCGCTTTCGACGAAAGCATAGACGCGATTCAGCAATGGGTTGGCGAAGTCAGCAACCGTGGCATCGAGATCGTTGGCGTTTCCGCTGTCGTCGATGATCCCGCACATCCATGAACGGAAAAGAAATGAGCAAGACAAAAGAGCCCGTATCTGCAGACAGTCTGCCCTATCGCCCCTGTGTCGGCGTGATGGTCTTGAACTCCGAGGGTCTCGTCTGGGTCGGCCGCCGTTTGTCTGAGAACAATTCCGAATCCGATGGCTCACCCCAGCTTTGGCAAATGCCGCAGGGCGGCATCGATAAGGATGAGGACGCGCTTGTCGCCGCCCGGCGCGAACTTTTCGAAGAAACCGGCATGCGTTCGGTGACGCTGCTTGGTGAGTGCAAGGACTGGATCAATTACGATCTTCCGGCCCATCTGATCGGCATCGGGCTGAAGGGAAAATATCGCGGACAGGCGCAGCGCTGGTTTGCGTTTCGCTTCGATGGCGACGACAGCGAAATCAATATCGAGGAACCACCATCCGGCCAGCATCAGGAATTTGACGCCTGGGATTGGAAGCCGATGGCGGAACTGCCAAACCTGATCGTCTCTTTCAAACGCGAAGTCTACCAGAAAGTGGTCGCCGAGTTCAGCCATCTCTCGAAGAGGCCGGCCTGAACGGTAAGCCAGATTGCGAATAGAAAACGCCGGCAGTTTTAAACTGCCGGCGTTTTTTTGATAAATGGTGCTCTCTGTTATTCCGCCACGTCAGCGGAATCGGCGTTGAGCTGGCCGTACTTTTCTTCACCGATTTTGCCGAGGAGCTCCAGCTGCGTTTCGAGGAAGTCGATATGGCCTTCTTCGTCCATCAACAGTTCTTCGAAAAGCTTCATGGAGACATAATCCCCGGCGGTGTGACAGATGTCTCGGGATTCCTTGTAGGCCTTGCGAGCATCGTGTTCGCCGGCAAGATCCGCTTCCAGAACTTCCTTGACGTTCTGGCCAATGCGCAATGGCGCAAGCGTTTGCAGATTGGGATGACCTTCGAGGAAGATGATGCGGGCGACCAGCTTGTCGGCATGCCCCATTTCCTCGATCGACTCGGCACGTTCCTTCTTGGCGAGCTTGGTATAACCCCAATCCTCTAGAAGACGGTAATGCACCCAGTATTGGTTGACGGCGCCGAGTTCGAGGAAAAGAGCCTCGTTAAGCCGCTCGATGACCTTTTTGTCGCCTTTCAATGTCCGCTCTCCTGTTATCTTCGTGGAGTTGTTTCAGGCGGGACATATAATCAACTACTTCAGCTTCCGTCGAGTGGCGGTGAGCGTGATAGTCTTCGGTGGTGCGAATGATCAGATCGACGACATTGGGGAAGCAGCCGCAACAGCGGCCGCGCTTGGCCATGGAATGATAGACCTTGGCAGGGACGATGAGCTGCCAACAGTCCTCATCGAGCATCGTGACGATAGCGTCGCGAATTTCGTTGGCGGTGATGTAATTGCAGCTGCAGACTAGCATCCTTCAGGCCGTCCATAAACATGACATAGCTTATCCGCTTTCTTTCCCAAACAAGGGGCCGAATGTCAAGAAAATGAATCATCTCTCTAATATGCACGCTTTGCAAAACTCCTGTTTTGCCATTCCGGTGCGAATGGAGATCCGGCAGGATCAATGAAAATTTCTGCCTTTCGGCATAACCTGCGCCGGTTCAGAACCGCGCTGAACATTTGATATCGGTCCCTCTCCATAGGAATTTCGACGTTGCTGCGATTGCCTTGGATCCGGGCGCGACCCATTCAGAGCTTCATCGGCGCGCGGAAGAACGGCGAAGCGACGCACCTCCGTCTGCAGCAGCCCCAGCATCGGGGTCATGTCTTCGATATGTTCGACCACCGTATGGATGACGCCACTCTGACTTTGCAGGCGGCCAAAGATCTTGACCAGCCGCGACCCCATGACGACTGGCCGGTATTTCTCGAAAACCTTTGGCCAGACAATCGCATTGGCCACGCCTGTTTCGTCTTCCAGCGTCATGAAGATAACGCCCTTTGCAGAGCCCGGCCGCTGGCGCACCAGGACGAGGCCGGCAATCGTGACCTTTCTGCCGTTCGGGATATTGAGAAGATCGACACTGCGGCGGACACCCATCGCCTGAAACCGCTCCCTTAGGAAAGACACCGGATGTGCCTTGAGTGAGAGGGAAAGCGCACGATAATCCTCGATCACTTCCTCTCCCGGCAGCATGTTCGGCAACTGGGTTTTCGGTTCTACCTGCAAATCGAGATGAGCGACCTGATCGAACAGAGGCAGCTTTTCGACGGTGCTTTTGACGTCGAGGGCACGCACAGCCCACAGCGCTTCGCGGCGCGACAGGCCGATCGAACCAAAGGCATCCGCATCTGCCAGTTTCTCGATATCAGCCTTTTCGAGGCCGGATCGCAGCCATAAGTCTCGCACCGAACGATAACCCTCCCCCCGGTTGGCGACGAGTTTTTCGCGCATGGGCTTTTCCGACAGACCTTTGACCTGACGGAAGCCGAGCCGAACGGCGTGCTTGGTCAGGATGACATCGCGCATTTCGGCATGCCGACGATCGATCCGCCACCTATCGAATTGCGCCTCATGCAGGCTGCTATCCCAGCCGGAATCATTGATATCCACGGGAAGAACCTCGACGCCGTGCTCGCGCGCATCCCGCACCAGTTGCGATGGCGCATAGAAGCCCATGGGCTGGGAGTTGAGGATCGCCGTACAGAAGACGTCGGGATAAAAGGTCTTGATCCAGGACGATACGTAGACAAGCAGAGCAAACGAGGCGGCATGGCTTTCCGGAAAACCGTATTCGGCAAAACCTTCGATCTGCTTGAAGCAGCTTTCGGCAAAATCGAGCTTGTATCCATTTTCAAGCATCCCATCGATCATGTCCTGCCTGAAGGAATTGACACGGCCCGAGCGTTTGAAGGTTGCCATTGATCGGCGCAATGCATCGGCTTTGGCAGCCGTGAAACCAGCCGCAGTAATCGCGATCTGCATCGCCTGCTCTTGAAACAGAGGTATGCCAAGTGTCCGTTTCAAAACCTCCTCAAGTGCCGGGCTCGGATAAGTGATCGGCCTCTGGTGCCGCTCATCTTCACGACGCTTCAGATAGGGATGCACCATGTTTCCCTGGATCGGGCCGGGCCGGACGATCGCAACTTCGACAACCAGATCGTAAAACTCTCGCGGCCGCAGCCTCGGCAGCATGCTCATCTGCGCCCGACTTTCGATCTGGAACACGCCAATCGTATCGGCGCGGCAGATCATGTCGTAAACTTCCGGACGATTGCCCAGGTTCAGTCCTGCAAGCGTCTCGTCTCGTCCATAATGCTGGCGCATCAAATCGAATGCCTTGCGCAGGCAAGTCAGCATGCCGAGCGCCAGAATGTCGATTTTCAGCAGTTTCAGCGTATCGAGATCATCCTTGTCCCATTCGATCATGTAGCGGCCGGGCATGGCCGTCGGCATGATCGGCACGACCTCATCAAGACGGTCGCGGGTAATGAGAAAGCCGCCAACGTGCTGGGTCAGATGGCGCGGAAACCCCATCAACTCCCTGGCATAATGCATAACCTTGCGCGTCGTCTTGTCTTCCAGATCAAGACCAGCGGCCTTCGCATCGCGCTCGGTTACCCCTTCGTCCGACCAGCCCCAGACCGTGCTGGACAATGCCGCCTGCACATCTTCCGACAGTCCGAACGCCTTGGCGACCTCACGCCCGGCCATACGTGTCCGATAGCTTGTAACCGCCGCCGTCAGGCCGGCATGCCGGAAACCGTAATGGCTGTAGATATACTGGATGACTTCTTCACGCCGTTCATGTTCGAAATCGACATCGATATCCGGCGGCTCGTTGCGTTCCGTCGAAATAAAGCGCTCGAACAGAAGCGTCGAATTTTCAGGGTTCACCTCGGTAATACCGAGGCAATAACACACAGTGGAATTGGCGGCCGAGCCGCGCCCCTGGCAAAGAATTTTCAGGACTTTGCGGGCATGCCAGACGATATGGCGAACAGTCAGGAAATATGGCTCGTATTCCATCTCCTGAATCAATGCGAGTTCCTTGCCGATCGCCTCTTCCACCTTCGGCGGAATACCATCAGTAAAACGCTCTTCGGCTCCCTCCCATGTCAGTCTTTCCAAAGTTCTGGCCGGGGTTTCACCGGAAACACTTTCGTCCGGATAATTGTGCTGAAGCTCATCCAGCGAAAATTTCAACGTTTCGAAAAATCGCTCCGTATTGGCAACTGCCTCCGGATAATTCCGAAGAACACGCGCCATCTCTCGTCCATGCTTCAGATGGCGCTCGGCATTGGGAGCAAGGTGAAAACCGGCTGTCGCCACCGTCACATGTTCGCGTATCGCCGTCACCACATCCGAAAGCGGCTTTCGATCGGGAACGTGATAAAGTGGCTGATTGGTCGCGATGAGCGGAATGTCGGTACGGGTTGCGATGCCTGCAAGCGTCGCCAACGTCACCGCATCCCTGCCATCATAGATTGGCGACAGGACGAGATAGACTGCATCGCCAAACCGCCCCCGCAAAAGACCAAGGACATGCTCGATCTTCTCGATATCCTTGTTGTCGCTCATGCGGACGGGATCGACGACAACGGCGAGCATCATATTCGCTCCCCATTCCAGAATATCCCACTCTTCCAGAATGCAACTGCCCTTCGTCGTTCTCAGATTGCCGCGACTGAGCAGCCGGCAAAGATTGGCCCAACCCTGGCGATTGCAGGGATAAGCCAAAATATCCGGCGTTTCATCGGAAAACACCAACCGGGCACCGGGTTGGAATCGACACGGTGCCGGCATCTCCTTCTCATCCGCTTTCACGCCCTGCTTCGTCTGGCGAGCATGGATTTCGTGCATTTCACGCAGATAGTTATGGGCACGCACGACACCAGCCACGGTATTGCGATCCGCAATACCGATGCCGGACAGATTGAGCGCGCCCGCAGCAAACACCATTTCCTCCGGCCGGGCAGCGCCTTCGAGAAAAGAAAAATTGGTGCGCGCGCCGATCTCAAAAAAGCGTTGTTCGGACCTCATGCGAAAAGACCATGCATGAACCAGCGCTGCGTTGGATCGCGATCATAAAGGCCTTTTCGAAAGATCCAGAACCGATAGCCGGCTGTGGATTCCAGTCGAAAATAATCCCGTGTCGCCGCCTCTTCGTCATCCAGCCACCATTCGGGGCTTAGTCGCTCAGGGCCTTCCGCCCGCGCCACCTGGTGAGTGAGGCGGCGCCAGCGAAAACGCGTCGGCGGCCCATCGGGGATTTCGGCGGCAAAGCTTTCCAGAGGCTCCGGCACCCGGAAAAGACGGAGAGGCCGTTCACTACGCGAAAGAACCGCAGGGGTCTCGGGCATCTGTTTGCCGAGCGGCAAAGCCTCTATGGCGGGTACGAAAATCTCCGCTCTCTCGGGGATATGGCTTTCACGCAACTGATATGTCTGCAGGCAATCCGGCCCAAGCCGAGCCGCCACCTGATCCACGAACGTGGAGAGCGACAAATGTCTGCGATCCGTGGCAGCCAGGTCGGATTGCACACTCTCGAATGGCTCATGATGCAGCACGTTGAGACGCAGGATCTCGTAACCGAAACCGATATCGAGATGGCTCTGCAAGGAGGCGAGCCTTTCCGTGAACAATGCAGTAATCCTGTCCGCATCTCGCAAGGGGCGTGAGGCACCAGCCGAAATGCGCGACACCTGCCCATCGATGCGAAACAGCACCAGTTCGAACAGCCGCCCACCGGCACCCCGCGCTTCAAACCCGGAAAGCAGGCATTGCGCGATCTGCCGTGTGACAAAAAGAATGTCATCTTCCGACTTGATCGGATCGGCGAGACGGCGTTCGGCCGACAGGCTGGCAACCGGCCGACGTGGAGAGATGGGCTCCTCATCGTCGCCGCAGGCCTGATCGAGCCGCAGCATAACCTCTGCGCCAAAACGCCGCACAAGGGGCGCCCGTGGCGTCCGCATGAGATCGGCAACACGTTTCAGCCCGAGTTTCTGTAAAGCCGCAACCGTATTCGGACCAAGCCGCAGCGCGGCCACCGGAAGCGGCGCCAGCGCTTCCTCGCGATTTTCATCTCTGACGACACGATTGTCGCCATAATGGCACACCGCCCATGACAGGCCCGGAGACGAAGAAATCGCGCCACGCACTTCCAATCCCATCTGGGAAAGGCGATTGAGAATGTCTTCCAGCAAGGCGGCTTCGCCACCCATGAGATGAGCGCAGCCGGTAATGTCCAGAAAAAGGCCGTTGCGTCCTTCCAGCGCCACCAGAGGCGTATAACGGTCGCACCAATCGGCAATGCCTTCGAGGAGCCGGTGATCGGCGGCCTGATCTTCGTCGATGACAATCACATTGGGGCAAATGGCCCGTGCTTCGGCCAGCCCCTGCCCGAGCCGAAGGCCCAGCCGGCCCGCCTCTTCATCGCAGCCGACAAGACGCAAGGTGTTGTCGGCAAAAGCGACACAAACGACTGGTCCCGTTTCAGGACGCCCGCTCGAACGCCAGCCGTGTCCCCATTGCCGCCGCAGCACCCGATCGATCGACAATCTTGGAAAGGTCAGAGCCAGAATACGCTGCTGTCCCGTTCGCAAGGACAGATTTTGCTGGGGTGTGAACAATTGAGAGGCGGCGGTCATGGGAATTCCATTCCAGAAGCAGAGAGAATGGAGTCGGGTTGCGGCTCCTTTCCAGGGTGAGACGAAAGACGGAATGCCCGATGCTGCCGCCAAGCATGGTTCCATCGGCGAGATACCGGTTTGCTGCCGGTGCAGTTTCGACCAGAAAACGGAAAGTGGCGCTGCTTGCCTCTTCCTCTCCGGCCTGCCGCAAGATCAGCAGGGGACGCCCTGCTGTTTTGGCGCGAAGGCTCAACCTGCGGCTTTCGGTGAGGCCGAAATGCCGAAGATTGCCGCTCACTTCCAAAATCGTCACGGCAAAAGCGCCGCTTGCCGCCGCCGCTTCCGCCAGCCACAGCGCATCCTCAAGCTTGCGAGGCCGCGCATGCAGAAAGGTCTGTGGTGAAATTCCAAAATCCATCAGACCCAGCGCATAGGGCATGCCGGCTTCCAGAACGGCGAGACGGTCAGCGATCCAGAGGATCGGCAGTCCATTTCCCACGCCTTGGCCGACCGAAATGCCGTTACGCTCATTTTGCACAAGCGCTGCAATGGCCAATGTAAAACCGCTGGCCGCACCGGCATCCTTCATGGCCCCGGTGCGGATTTCAGTCAGCCCATCCAAAGGCAAACCGCCATCGAGCACCTGATCGAGAGCATCAACCTCAAACGGAAGCCGCTCCCGCTTTTCCTGCGTGCTAACGATCTCTTCAGCCCTGTCGCCCGAAGTATCGAACGCCCGGATATTTTTGCCCTCCATACGGGCAATGGTTTCACGCAGGGCAAAGACTGCCTCCTGCGCCATAGCTTTCCCAGCCATGACGTCAGCTCCCGTCCAGATATGTTCACTTTATGTTCTTATGGATTCCAGAGCTGGCTTGAGGAGTCAACCGCAATGTGAAATGATTCCCATTACGATTGCGCTGAGCATTGAATCCGCACTCGAAAAATTTTCTCAAAAAGCATATATGCATGGCCATAAGGAGTACCCATGGCCCGTATCGACCAGACCGACGATTGGCGTGATCGCCATGCGCCCACCATCAGTGCCTTTGAATCGCTTGCGATCGAAGCCTATGGTGTCTTGCCTGCAGAATTCCGAGCACTGACAAGCAACCTGACGATCGAAATCGAGGATTTTCCCGATGACGACGTTTTTGAAGACATGGCTTTGGAAACGCCCTTCGATCTGCTCGGCCTTTTCGAAGGACGCGGCATTTCGGAGCGTTTCACCGTCGAGACAGGTGAGCTGCCGAACCGGATCAGGCTCTATCGCCGCCCGATCCTGGATTACTGGGCGGAAAACGAGGAAACACTGGGCGATATTATCACCCATGTGCTGATCCACGAAATCGGCCATCATTTCGGCCTCAGCGACGACGACATGGAGCGCATCGAGGAAAGCGCAGACGCCGCCGCTTCTGCCGAACGATAAGGACTTACTGTTCGCCGAGCTTCATGTCGGGATGGTAATCCTTGCCCTCTACCGTCTTGGTAACAGGCTGGGCGCACTGCATTTCGCCGGTCTTGGCATTAAAGGCATAGGCCGGAGAACCTGCCAGTTCCCAGCCCTTGTTCAGGGCCAACGTCACTCTGTGACAAAATGCGGCGTCATCCGGCCCGGTGAGAAGACGGTAAAGCTTCATGCGTTTTTCCTTCGCTCTGCGATGCGGTTTGCTTGTGCGACCAGTTTTTCCGCCTGCATCAGATGCAGGCGTTCAACCATGCGGCCATTCATGGTGATGACATTGAAATTTTGGGCCTCGGGCCGGGCAAAGCTGGCAATGATCGCCTGCGCCTCCTCCACCGCTTCACATGAGGGCCCAAAAGCGCGATTGGCGGTTTCGATCTGGAGCGGGTGGATCAGCATCTTGCCGTCAAACCCCATGTCGCGGCCCTGGATACATTCCTCATCGAACGCAGCATGATCTCGAAAATCGTTGAAGACGCTATCGATCACATCCAGACCATAGGCGCGTGCAGCCAGCACCACCTGCATCATCCAGGGCACGAGATACGTGCGTCCTGGCCGGGCCGGAACGCCGGTATCCTTGCGAAGATCGTTGAGACCGATCACAAAACAATCGAGCCTGCTTCCGGCATCCCGTGCCGTGCGGGCGATATCGACCGCATTGGCAATACCGCGCGCGGTTTCCATCATCGCCCAGATCCGTACTTGCGATGATAGGCCTAAAAGGCGCTCTTCAAGCCATGCGATGGATGCGGCATCGTCCACCTTGGGCAGCGCGACAGCATCAGGAGCCAGATCGCGTACAAGTTCGATGTCTTCCAAACCGAAACAGGAATCCAACGCGTTGATGCGGATTATCGTTTCTCGGCCCTGCAAGGGCGTTTCCGCAAAAAATCGGCGAAGGTTATCTCGCGCCTCGGCCTTCTTTTCCGGAGCAACTGAATCCTCAAGATCAAAGATCACCGCATCGCAATCAAGCATATGGGTCTTTTCCAGAGCCCGCTGGTTGATGGCAGGAACACTGAGAACGGATCGGCGCAGGCGAACAATGTCGGAAGGATCAGGCATGCCACTTTGTGCCAAGCTTTCAGCCTGCACGCAATATCGTGATCACGCCTTGATCATTTCCAACTCCTCAACCCTCTTGCAAGTAAGATGTGAAAGCCCCACATTGCCTGCATACAAAGGGATTTAAACAATCATGCAGAACATCCGCGCCTTCTTCCTTGCTGTGTCCGGTATTGCCGTCATCGCACTTGTGGCTGTCCTCACCGCGTCTCTGACAGCCGCCTTTGCCGGCATGCTGGCAATCTTCACGGGCATCCGCCTGCTTTCGTCGCGCCTGAAGCCTGTTCCGGTACGTGCCACAACTGCCAAGCCGGAAAACATGCGCGTCTGGAACGACGGTCGCGGAACGATCATTGATCTTTAAGGTAGAGCGTACCAACGGGTACCGTACCGGTTGAAGACGAATCGACCTTCAAATCCCGCCGATTTTGCTCTATTGGCATGATCTTCTGCACAAGAAGACCATTGAAGGTTTGCCATGGAAAAGTTCACCACCCTGACAGGCGTTGCCGCACCGCTGCCGGTCGTCAACATCGACACCGACATGATCATTCCGAAGGATTACCTGAAGACGATCAAGCGGACCGGTCTCGGCAAGGGCCTTTTTGCGGAAGCCCGTTATAACGAGGACGGCAGCCCGAACCCCGATTTCGTGCTCAACAAGTCCGCCTACCAGAACGCAAAAATCATCGTTGCCGGCGACAACTTTGGCTGCGGCTCGTCGCGCGAACATGCGCCATGGGCTCTGCTCGACTTCGGAATCCGCTGCGTGATCTCCACGTCCTTCGCCGACATCTTCTATAATAACTGTTTCAAGAACGGCATCTTGCCGATCGTCGTTTCCCAGGACAATCTCGACAAGCTGATGGACGACGCTTCACGCGGTTCCAACGCCATTCTGTCGATCGATCTGGAAGCACAGACGATTTCCGGCCCGGATGGCGGTTCGATTACCTTCGACATCGATGCGGCGCGCAAGCACATCATGCTTGAGGGCCTGGACGATATCGGCACGACCCTGAAGAACGATGCCAGTATCGGTAGTTTCGAAAACAAGATGCAGGCCGATCGCCCTTGGCTCTGACCGCGGCCTTAGCATCATCTTCGTGAAGCGGATTTCTTCAGGCGCCTTTCAACATCCCATCTCGGCCTGATCAGAACGTCATATCCGGCTCCGCCCTCGGCAGGTTCGGGCGGAGTTCCAGGCATCGCAAAATGCGAGGCAAGGAGGGTGAGCCTGCGAATGCAAGGGAATATCATGTCCAATAACATCTTCCTTCTTCCTGGCGACGGCATTGGCCCTGAGGCGATGGGCGAAGTGCGCAAAATCATCGCGCATATGAACGACACGATGGGCACGGGCTTCGTGCTCGATGAAGGCCTTGTCGGTGGATGCGCCTATGACGCCCATGGTGTCGCTATTTCCGAAGAAGACATGGCCAAGGCGATGGCGGCAGACGCCGTCCTTTTCGGCGCCGTCGGCGGCCCGAAATGGGATAGCGTGCCTTATGAGGTTCGCCCCGAAGCCGGCCTGCTGCGCCTGCGCAAGGACATGCAGCTGTTCGCCAATCTGCGCCCGGCAATCTGCTATCCGGCACTGGCCTCCGCATCGTCACTGAAGCCGGAACTGGTTGAAGGCCTCGACATTCTGATCGTCCGCGAACTGACGGGCGGCGTTTACTTCGGTGAGCCGAAGGAAATCATCGATCTCGGCAATGGCCAGAAGCGCGGCATCGATACGCAAATCTACGACACTTACGAGATCGAGCGCATTGCCGGCGTCGCCTTCGAACTGGCACGTACGCGCAACAACGCCGTCTGCTCGATGGAAAAGCGCAACGTCATGAAGTCCGGTGTGCTCTGGAACCAGGTCGTCACCGAGGTTCACAAGCGCTCCTATTCCGACGTCAAGCTTGAGCACATGCTGGCCGATGCCGGCGGCATGCAGCTCGTTCGCGCCCCAAAACAGTTCGACGTGATCGTCACCGACAACCTGTTCGGCGACATGTTGTCCGACGTTGCCGCCATGCTGACAGGATCGCTCGGCATGCTTCCGTCCGCTTCGCTCGGCGCACCCGATGCCCACACAGGCAATCGCAAGGCACTTTACGAGCCTGTACATGGCTCGGCACCGGATATTGCCGGCAAGGGCATTGCCAACCCGATCGCCATGATTGCATCGTTTGCGATGTGCCTACGCTATTCGTTCAACATGGTGGCCGAAGCTGACCGCCTTGAAAAGGCGATCGCGACCGTGCTCGACAAGGGCATTCGTACCGGCGACATTATGGGTGAGGGCTGCCGCCAGGTCGGCACGACCGAAATGGGCGATGCCATCCTTGCCGAATTCGCCGCTGCATCGGCCTGATTACGTCAGCGTCTGACACAAATGTGTTGAACTTGACCCGTTTCGCATATCGGCCCGGCTGGCTTTCGCCCGCCGGGTTTCCCATATGCCTGTTCCTGCATGCCACTAGTACTTATTGAAGAACAGGTGAATATGACGTCGACATTCTCCAAGCTAAGACAACGCAGACAACGCCATGGCGGTGGCTCCGCTTCTCCAGCCTGGTGGCCTTATGCCCTTGTGGCCGTCAATCTTATCCTGATTGCATTCTTCACACTTGATGCACCGATGGGTGCATATGCGACGCATACACCGAACTTACTTCTTCCCATTGGCGAAAAAGTCACCGACTTTGCCCGTTCGGGATGGATACTCGTTGTTGCAGGTCTCGCATTTCTCGGCGCATTCGCCTATTCACGCCGACCTATGCCGCATCGCCAGCGGTTTCAGGTCATCTATACGACCCATATAGCTGCCTATGTTTTCCTGTCGGTCGCCATATCCAGCCTGATCGCCAATATTCTGAAGATCGCCATTGGTCGTGCCCGACCGACCCAGTACGAGGAATGGGGAATTTTTGGTTTTTCGCCTTTCCATGGCGCGTTCGATTTTGAAAGCTTCCCGTCGGGTCATTCCACGGTCGCGGGCGCTTTCATGGCAGCCTTGGCGCTGCTCATGCCACGTTACCGTATCTTCTTCCTGATTGCCGGCCTCTGGCTCGGTATGGCACGTGTCATTATCGGCGTGCATTATCCAAGCGATGTCATCGCTGGGCTGTCTTTCGGGGCCTGGATCGCATTTGCGACGGCGATCGCCTTCTCGCGCTACGGCCTGCTGTTCAACTTCACGCCGGGACGCTTTCCACGCCTGCGTCGGCCGCTTCGCTTGCGCCAACCAAAGACATTGAAGTGAGAACAGGCTTACAGGAGGTTCAGCGCCTCTGGTTTTTACGGAATTCTGATGAAATCGAAGAGAATGCTGCGGGCAAGTGTTTCATCGCCCTGATCCACCGCAGTCTGCAGCTCTCGTAGCGCTTGCGTGACGTCTTGCGCGGAATGGCTTGCCTGGGCCCGCATGATTTTCGGATGCTCGGTTTTCAAAGCATTTGTAACGTCATAAAAAAGCTCTTCGAAAAGCTTCTCTCCCGGCCTGATGCCCGTCACCTGTATTTGAATGCTGCCAGGCAGGTTCTGGTGATTGCGAACAGTGAAACCGGCAAGACGGATCATGTTTTCTGCCAGATCACCTATCCGCACCGGCTCTCCCATATCGAGCAGAAAAGTATCGCCTCCCATCGACATCGCGCTTGCCTGAACGATCAGTTCGGAGGCTTCCTGTATGGACATGAAATAACGCGTCATGTCTGGATCCGTCACCGTGACCGGACCGCCATTGGCGATCTGCTCGCGAAACAGCGGCACGACCGATCCGTTGGAGCCAAGAACATTGCCGAAACGAACAGCGCAAAACTGCTGATTACCGTCCTTGGTTGCTTCCGCCGCCTTGGCGCGAATGATCAGTTCTGCCCAACGCTTGGTCGCGCCCATGACATTGGTCGGGCGTACAGCCTTGTCCGACGAGATAAGGACGAATTTTTCCACACCAGAAGACAAGGCGACATCAGCAACGGTCAATGTTCCAAAAACGTTGTTGCTGATGCCTTCAAGCACATTCGCCTCTACAAGCGGCACATGCTTGTGAGCCGCGGCATGATAGACGACTTCAACGCCGTTGCCACTTATTGCTGCGCGTACCTGTGCCGCATCTCGAACCGAAGCCAAAACAGGAACGACATCGCGATGACCGCCGCTGCGCAATTCGCGATCGATTTTGTAAAGGGCAAATTCGTTAGCCTCGAAAAGCACGAGACACTTCGGCTTCCACTGCACGATCAGGCGACACAGTTCTGACCCGATAGAGCCACCGGCACCCGTCACCATGACGACCCTGTCATGCAGGACACTCCGCAAGAGCGTCTGGTCCGGCGGAACGAAGGAGCGGCCCAACAACTCGTCGATCTCGATCTCTCGGATCTGGTTGACCAGATATCGACCGTCGACGAGGTCAGTGATGTCGGGCAAAGTACGGATTTTCACGCCAAGCCCGCTGACCAGGCTGATAACCGCCTGGCGTCTGTTCGCGGGAATCGAAGACATGGACAGGATGATTTCCTGTATGCCGTATTTCTCGATCAGTCGCGGCAACTGGTTGGGTGGAAAAACACGATAACCGCCGACGTCCCGACCATGGTGCTGGGGATCATCATCGACCAGACCAACAACATAACGCTTGCCATGACCGCGCAAGACGGTCGCCAGCTGTACGCTGGATGGACCCGCGCCGTAGATCAGCATCGGATGTTCGTCGCGGCGGATGCCTGTACCGCTGCTCAATATGAATTTGGCAGCAAACCGGCTGCCGCCGACAAGCAGTACGCCAATGGCAAAATAAAAGAATGGAACGGAGCGGGGGACGATATCCCTGCCAGCCATCGCTGTCAGGAAAACAAAAATCACCCAGATTATGGTGGAAATCACCATGGAGTGAAGAATTGTCCAGATCGCCGTATCCGGCAGGTATCTCAGGACGGCGCGATATAGCCCCATTCTGATGAAGACGGGAACCGCAATCACCGGCGCCAACAACCCAAGCAACAGGCGTTCATCGGTGATCTGAGGGGTCCATTCAGCGTAACGAAGCGCATAGCTAGCCCAAAGCGCAAACATCAGTGCACAGAAGTCAAAGCTGATGAGCAGGGCGCGTTTCCAGAACCGCGGCGTTGCGACAATAATCCAGCGCAAGAATTCGATCACGCTCATTTCACCTAAATTCGACCGATATTCCGGGCACAATCTTTTTTCATCGGGTCAGTTCCGCGCTTCCGGCCGGTTTCTGAAATTTTCGACCGTCACGCGCATACCTTCCTCGGATGAAATCGGCGGAACCCACTGCAGCAGGCGGCAGGTCTTGCCTATATCTACCTGAAGGTTAGCTAGCAAGCGATCTTGATAACCTGACTTTCCCATAAGTTGTAGAAGGCCGGTTAGCAATGCGACAGGGATGGGCAGGTTGATCGGTTTCTTTCCCTGCAGTTTCGCGAGTTTTGAAAACAGCTCTGCGGTCGAAAAATCGACGCCATCGCTGACCAGAAACACCTGACCTGCGGCGTGGGGATGATCTGATAACCGCGCCAGCAGGTCACACAGATTTTCAACATAAACCAACGACCGGCAATTGTTGATGGCACCGAATGGCGAAGGCAACCCGCTGCCCGCCCATTTCAGCATCAGCGCGAAATTGGCAGGCACGCCGGGCCCATAAACAAGGGGAGGGCGAACAACCGTGATCTCCATGCCGGTGTCGCGGCCAAGCTGGAACAGTTGTCGTTCAGCCTCGAGCTTCGATCGCCCGTATTCATCGGCAGGTCTCGGCATGTCGTCCGCGAGGAAAGGTTTTCGTGTGGCGCTCTGGCCCCCACTTGCCTTGATAGAACTTACGAAAACGAAACGCCGGACACCGGTTGCGGCGGCCTGGCGCGCAAGTGCCAGTGTCGCATCGACATTGACCGATTGGAATGCCTGCGCCGGATCAGCTTCCTCCTTGAGGACATGTGCACGACCAGCGAGATGAATCACGACATCCACATCACGCAACGCAACAGACCAGTCGGGATCCTTCGTCATGTCTCCAAGAGCCATACATCCAGGCGCAGGATTGCGGCTAACCGCGCGGAAAGGCATTGCGCGCTTTTCCATAAAAGCGATCAAGGAACGACCGATAAAACCATTTCCGCCAGTGATCAGGATCAAGGGCCAGATCTCCTTTTTGCCGGCTATGCCGGGCTAATGCAGTCCACGCCCAAAATGTCCGCCCGTCTCGTCGTCCCTGAGACCCGCGCCGACCCAGAGGCAACCAACGGCAAGCAGAACATAAACAACCGCCACGGCACCATAAGCGACAATCGGCGATGCAGGGAGGAAAGCGGTCACCGGCAGAACGAACACCAGGTTGAAGATAATGGCTGCCCCGGTTACCGGCAGGGCTCCTCCCACCTTTCGGGACAAGCGCTGATAGGCATGGGAGCGGTGCGCCTGCGTGACATTTTCACCCCGGATAAATCGCACCAGCAGAGTGACCGTCGCATCGACTGCAAACAGCGAGGCGAGAAGCAGCCATTGCGGAACGGTCAGCCATCCCGAAGACATGCTGACAAGCGCAAAAGCGAACAGCATGAAAGCGAGAAATGTACTGCCGGCATCGCCCATGAATATGCGCGCAGGCGGCCAATTGAGAGCGAGAAACGATAGTGTCGAGACGACAATGGCAGCCATCATCCACCAGAACGACGATAATGGAATGCCATCGCTCCAGATCACCAGCATGGCCGCGCCCAGCATCATGACCGACTGTTGGCCGGCTATCCCATCAATACCATCCATGAAATTGAAAAGATTGATCCACCAGACTCCGGCCAGCAGGAGCAATGTGAATGCCAGCGGCCAGAGAGCACCATATTCGGATCCGAAAAAATCAGCAGCAGCGCTCGAAAGATAGATGGCAGCTGCCACCGCACTTGCCTGAACGAGAAAACGAACAGAAGCGGGCAGGGGCGTTCTGTCATCAATCAACCCCAGGAGAGCGATAACGACACCCAGTCCGCATACCCCCATTGCAACGGGATCACTGCCGGCAAAAAACAGGCAGGCAGGCACCGCGCCAACGACAATGCCTATTCCACCACCGGTCGGAGTGGGCTTCTTGTGCGATGAACGTGCGACAGGCGCCTGCACCATTCCTAATCGCACCGCATTGACAATCATCAGCCATATGACCAGCCAACTCACTGCAGCAGAGGTGATGCAAAGAAGCACATTCGTCATCATGACGGATATTGGGATCCTGTCTTAAGAAGCATTGCTCCGGTGTAAGGCCAAGGCTGCAAGCTTGTCCAGCGTAACCGGTTCGCCCATACCGCTCTTGACTCCCTCCACAAATCTTTTAATGAATTCGCGCGAAAAGGAAGCACCATGGCCCATATGCGGTTCGACATCGCTGCCCATGATCAACCGGCACAACCTGCCGGAGGATGCTTCTTTGTTTCCAAAACCAAGGCCAAAACCACGACGAAAATCGTCTGACGTCTCTGGCCCACCGCTCTCTCCCCGGTATGGCCGGGGATCAGGATCCGGCGACATGTCCGGTTCCCCTCACAGCCGAGGAGAGAAGAGAAAGAGAGCATATCATGGGTTTCAAGATCGCAGTCGCAGGCGCTACCGGCAATGTTGGCCGGGAAATGCTGAACATTCTTTCCGAGCGTGGCTTTCCGGCGGATGAAGTGGTGGCACTCGCCTCCGCCCGCAGCCAGGGCACAGAAGTTTCCTACGGCGACAAGACGCTGAAGGTTTCCAACCTCGAACATTACGATTTCTCCGACACCGACATCTGCCTGATGTCCGCTGGCGGCGATGCTTCCAAGAAGTGGTCGCCGAAGATCGGCGCGCAGGGCTGCGTCGTGATCGACAACTCGTCCGCCTGGCGTTACGATTCCGAAGTGCCGCTGATCGTCCCGGAAGTGAACCCAGACGCGATTGTCGGCTTCGCCAAGAAGAACATCATCGCCAATCCGAATTGCTCGACGGCCCAGCTAGTGGTTGCCCTGAAGCCGCTGCATGATTTTGCCAAGATCAAGCGCGTTGTCGTTTCCACCTACCAGTCGGTCTCCGGCGCCGGCAAGGAAGGCATGGACGAACTTTTCACCCAGACCCGCGCCGTCTTCGTCGCCGATCCGGTCGAAGCCAAGAAGTTCACAAAGCGCATCGCCTTTAACGTCATTCCTCATATCGATAGCTTCATGGAAGACGGCTATACGAAGGAAGAGTGGAAGGTTCTGGCCGAAACCAAGAAGATGCTCGATCCCAAGATCAAGGTCACCTGCACTGCCGTGCGCGTACCGGTCTTCATCGGCCACTCGGAATCGGTCAATATCGAGTTCGAAAACGAGATCACTGCCGACCAGGCGCGTGACATCCTGCGCGAAGCACCGGGTTGCCTCGTCATCGACAAGCACGAGAACGGTGGCTACATCACGCCGCTTGAATCGGCCGGCGAAGACGCGACCTACATTTCCCGTATCCGCGAAGATGCCACAGTCGAAAACGGCCTCAACATCTGGGTTGTTTCCGACAACCTGCGCAAGGGTGCGGCATTGAACGCGATCCAGATTGCCGAACTTCTCGTCAATCGTGGCCTGATCAAGCCGCGCAAGCAGGCCGCCTGAACCTTTTGGTAAGCATGTAATACTAAAACCCCGCTGAAAAGCGGGGTTTTTAAATGCGAATCGCTGCAGGATCACGAACTGTTCATTCTTCCTTGCGTTGCGAGCGTTGAAAACTCTGCCATAAGCTGAATATCGATGGCCCTGCGGCGAATAGACTTATCCGCTGCTCTAACGGAACGATGGACCTGACACGCATGAAAAAGCTTTTCCTCTCCGGAATACTTGCAATCGGCTTCGGTTTTTCCGCGGCACCTGCCCTGGCAGCGGCATGCGGAAACGACAGCAGCGGCTTTGCCAACTGGGTTCAGGATTTCAAGCAGATCGCGCCCTCCAAGGGCATTTCGCCGGCCGTGCTGGATCGCTCATTCGCCAACGTCATCTATAATCGCGACACCATCCGCGCCGACCGCGGTCAGCGCAGCTTCAAGCTTTCTTTCGAAGAATTCATGAAGAAGCGTGGTGGCCAGACGATCATTTCACGTGGCCGCACCATGAAGAACAGCAACGCATCGCTGTTTGCCTCGATCGAGCGCCGTTACGGCGTTCCGGCCGGCCCGCTCCTCGCCATCTGGGGCATGGAAACCGGTTTCGGCAGCTACCTTGGCAATCAGCACACGCTGTCGGCAGTCGCCACGCTCGCCTATGACTGCCGCCGCTCTGAGTTTTTCACTGAACAGCTTTATGCTGCGCTGCAGCTCGTTGCCCGCGGTGACCTGAGCGTCACCGCCAAGGGTGCTGCCCACGGTGAAATCGGCCAGACACAGTTCCTGCCATTGAACGTCATTCGTTTTGGTGCAGATGGTGATGGCGACGGCCATATCGACATGGTTCGCTCACGTGCCGATGCACTGGCATCGACCGCGAACTTCCTGCGCGGCCACGGCTGGCGTGCCGGTGCAGGCTATCAGCCTGGCGAACCGAATTTTGTCGCTATTCAGGGATGGAATGCCGCCTCTGTGTATCAGAAGGCAATTGCCCATATCGGCGCGCAGATCGACGGCAAGTAAGCCGTCGATCCTTATTCGTCACTCATGTCATAGAGTCGGGCGGATGAAATCGCCCGTCTCGTTCATGATCCAGAGTTCGCCGGTCGATATGTCGAACCAGGCGCCATGGATCCTAAGCGCACCTTCATCGTGAAGCTTTTTCACGAACGGAAAACTCATCAGGTTGCTGATCGAATTGCGGATCGAGACGCGCTCCAGCGCTGTCTGCCGCTCAGCCTGCGTCATCAGATCGTTGTTCTGGATCTGCTCGGCAGCGGGTTTCACAAGCTGCATCCATCGGCCGATGAAGTCACCTGCGGATAATGGCTCCATGGCGGGATCAAGTGCCGCCTGTATGCCGCCGCAACGACCATGCCCCATGATGACGATATCGCCGATCTTCAGGACCTGTACCGCATATTCGACGGCTGCGGACGTTGCGTGATACTGGCTGTCAGGCTCGTATGGCGGCACCATGTTGGCGACGTTCCGCACGACGAACAGCTCGCCCGGACCGCAGTCAAAAATGACTTCCGGCGCCGCACGCGAATCGCAACAGGCGATGAGCAGTGTGTGAGGGGTCTGGCCGTGCTCGGCCAGCACGCGATAACGTTCGCTGGCATCTGCGTAACGACCGTTCATGAAGCTGCGGTAGCCCGCAAGCAAAGGTTCGGGAAAAGCGTCCATGACGAGACGCTTATCGTGCACGCTGACGAGAATCAACGGTCACGATATCGCCTTATCGGCGAACGTTCTGCAAAGGGTGGATCAATCGACGCAGCTGGACCATTGCCATAGGGGTGGAAAGGCTTGCGGAATCGGTTTCGAGCGCCAGTTCGTCGCCACCGCGCTTGGCTGTGCGGGCGAGCACTTCATAAACACTGGCGGTTGCCAGTTGCAGCGCTTTCTCTTCATCCATCCCCGAAAGAAGCCGTGCAAGAAAAACAGCCGCAAGCAGATCACCCAGGCCATTCGGCGGGTTTTCGATCAGGCGATGTTCGGCAAGAAGTGCAAGCTTGCCCGTCAGATAGAGATTTCCGGTTCCACCAGCCATCATCGGCACGGCCGAGGTTACCAGCATGCGAGCAGGCCCGAGGGCGACGGCCGCATCCATGATTTCTGCGTTGCTGCCAAGTTCCGCACCCGAAAGCCAGGCCAGCTCGTACCGGTTCGGCGTAGCAAGAGAAGCAAGCGGAATAAGGTCGTCGCGGATCGCCTCGGCAGTGGCCTGCGGAATGTAGAGGCCACCGAGATCCCCCATCACGGGATCGCAGACGTAAAAAACATCAGGATTTTTCTGACGTAAAGCCTGTATGAGACGGGCAACCGCCTTCGGTTGCCCCGGATGACCGAAATAACCGGTCAAAACGGCTTTAACTTCACCGATCCATGGCGCTGCGATCAAATCGTCGATAACCTTGTCGAATTCCTCTTCGGAAAACACGATGCGGGTCGAGCGACCATGTCCCGGATGCCAGGGAAGAACCACAGTCGGCAATGCCCACACAGGAAAACCAAGCGTTTCGAGTGCAAAGACCGCGGCACGGTTGCCCACCGAGCCACGTATGACGTGGCTGGAAATGACGATGACGGCGCTTGGGTTTTCAGACATGAAAAAAGACTTTCGATCGAATGGTTCGTTGATCAGTTTTTCAGCGGTTTATGTCAACAAGTCTTCGTTGATCGGTGGAATAACCGGATAGCAATCGGCTAACATAAGATAACCGTCTGCTTCGGTTTGTCTGCCGCAGACGCCATAAAATGATCTGGGAGAGGAATGCCCATGGAAACGAAGCGCAATCCGAAAAAAGACAAGCAGATCGACGCGGCACGCCGCATCGCAACCAAGAATGCGCTTGATCCGCATCTCCTCTTCAGCCGGGCAAGCAAGGACGACCTTGCGAATTATACGCCCGAAATGCTCGCGCTTTCTGCCGAGCAGGCTCGAAAGGCGCTGGCCGGCTGGGACCACAAGGACGCTCGCGTACAAATCGAGGCGGTGGCCGGAATCGAACCGGCGGGTACTGCAGTGTCCGTGCTGACGATCGTCGATCACAATCAGCCCTTCCTCTACGACTCGGTCATGGGCGAAGTGACCAGCAGCTATCGCGATCTGACTCTTGCCGTTCATCCCATCCTGCATGTCGAAGACGGCAAGGAACCTGTTTTCCACCCCGGCGAGGCGCCGGTCGATTCGGAGCATACCGTCAGCCTGATCCAGCTGCACATCCCGCTGTTGACGCCGGAGCAGGTAAGCGACCTCAAACAGCGCATAGACAAGGTTCTCGGCCAGGTTCACCTCGCGATCCATGATTGGCAGGCCATGCTTGCCCGGCTCGATACGACGATCACCGACCTGACGGCGGTGGCGCGCAAAAAAGCCGAGCGCGATGAGGCACTCGCCTTCCTCGAATGGCTGCGTGACGACAATTTCACCTTCCTCGGCATGCGCGAATACACCTATTCGGGCAGTGGCAAGAATGCCCAGTTCGAGCGCGCCAGCGAACGTGGCCTCGGCATTCTGTCCGATCCGGACGTGCTTGTGTTGCGCCAGGGCAAGAGCGCCGTGATGACCACGCCGGAAATTCTCGAATTCCTCGAGGGACCGGATTTCCTGATTGTCACCAAAGCCAATGTCAAATCCGTCGTCCATCGTCGCGCCTATATGGACTATGTCGGCATCAAGCGCTTCGATGAGGCTGGCAAGGTCATCGGTGAGCTGCGTGTCGTCGGCCTGTTCACGGCAACCGCCTATACCCATTCGGTCAGCGAGATCCCGCTTATTCGCGCTAAAGCCAAACGCATCAAGGAGCATTTCGGCTTCGATCGGCTGAGCCATTCCGGCCGTATGCTCAAGAACACGCTCGAATCCTATCCGCGTGACGATCTTTTCCAGATTCACGCGGATGTGCTGATCAGGTTCTGCGAACAGATCATGGAACTGGCGGAGCGGCCGAGAGTACGGGTTCTGCCACGCATTGACCAGTTCGATCGTTTCGTATCCGTGATCATTTATGTTCCACGTGAAAACTACAATTCTTACGTGCGCGAAAAGGTTGGGGAGTACCTTTCCGCTACATACGAAGGACATGTTTCCGCCTATTATCCGGCTTTCCCCGAAGGCGGCATAGCCCGCGTCCATTTCATCATCGGACGAACAGGCGGCAAGACGCCGCGCATTCCGCAGCCAAAGCTGGAAGCAACCATTCGCGATATCGCGACCCCATGGAGCGAGCGTTTTGCGACATTGGCAGGGCCGCATCAACCCGTGCTGCACACAACCCAGGCCTATCAGGAAGCCTTTACGCCTGAAGACGTGTTTGGCGATCTGGACGACATCAACGCCTGCGCCAATGGTGAGCCGATCCGCATCGAGTTTTATCGAAGCGGTGCCGACGATGAGACAACGCTTTCGCTGAAGCTATTCCACCAGGCCGGCCAGCTTTCGCTGTCACGCCGCGTGCCGCTTCTGGAAAACCTGGGCTTCCAGGTCTTGAGCGAACAGACGTTTGAGCTTGAAGTCGAACAACAGGGCGCAAAAACGCTCGTCGTCGTGCATGACATGGAACTGCGCGTCAATGCCGACAGCAAGATCGACTTCGTCCGTCAGGCGCCGCAGCTCGAGGAAGCATTTCTCGATGCCTATTTCGGCCTGATCGACAATGACAGCTTCAATCGCCTCGTCCTGCTTTGCGGTGTTTCAGCGCGCGAAGTGACGGTTCTGCGGGCCTATGCCCGCTATCTGCGCCAGACCGGCATCGTCTATTCACAGAACCATATCGCCGACACGATGGCGCGATATCCGAAAATCGCCACCGATCTGCTGAAGCTTTTCCACGATGGCTTTGATCCAGAACTGAGCGACAAGAAGCGCCACAAAAAACTGTCCGAGCGCCATGACAAGATCGAAGCAGCGCTTGCCGATGTTCCCAATCTCGACGACGACCGCACGTTTCGTCGTTTCGCCAATGCCATCGATTCGACTCTGAGAACGAACTATTTCCAGCGCGACGAAAACGGCAAGCCCAATGCCATGCTTGCCTTCAAACTTGACCCGAAACAGCTCGACAACCTGCCAGAGCCGCGTCCATTTCGTGAAATGTTCGTCTATGGCACTGAGGTCGAAGGCGTGCACCTTCGTTTCGGCAAGGTTGCCCGCGGCGGTCTGCGCTGGTCTGATCGCGGCGAAGATTATCGAACGGAGGTGTTGGGCCTCGTGAAGGCACAGCAGGTCAAGAATGCCGTCATCGTGCCGGTTGGCGCCAAGGGTGGCTTCTTCCCCAAGAAGCTTCCGGTCGGCGGTAACCGCGACGAAATCTTCAACGCCGGTCGCGCTGCTTATATGACCTATATCCGCACGCTGTTGTCGATCACCGACAATATCGTCGACGGCGAAGTCGTCGCCCCGGCAGATACGGTACGCGTCGATGACGATGATCCCTATTTCGTCGTTGCCGCCGACAAGGGCACAGCCACCTTCTCCGATACGGCCAACGGCCTTGCCCAGGAAGCCGGCTTCTGGCTGGACGACGCCTTTGCCTCGGGCGGCTCGGCCGGTTACGATCACAAGAAGATGGGCATCACCGCGCGCGGCGCCTGGGAAACCGTAAAACGGCATTTCCGCGAGCAGGATATCGACATTCAAACCACGCCTTTCACCGTCGCCGGTGTCGGTGACATGTCGGGTGACGTTTTCGGCAACGGTATGCTGCTGTCACGCGAAATCCGCCTGATCGCGGCCTTCGACCATCGCGACATCTTCATCGATCCCAATCCGGATACGGTAAAAAGCTTTGCCGAGCGCGAACGTATGTTCGCGCTGCCGCGTTCGAGCTGGCAGGACTATGACCGCTCCGTCATGTCCAAGGGTGCGATGATCATTTCGCGGTCGGAAAAGTCGGTGAAGTTGACGCCGGAAGCGGCGGCCGCAATCGACCTTGGCAAAACCACGGCCACACCCTTCGAAATTCTCACGGCAATCCTGAAAAGCCCGGTCGATCTCCTGTGGTTCGGTGGCATCGGCACCTACATCAAGGCAACCTCCGAAACCGATGCTGAAGTGGGAGACCGTGCCAACGACCCGATCCGTGTGACGGCAGGCGAAATCCGCGCCAAGGTGATCGGGGAGGGCGCAAATCTTGGCGTCACCCAGAAGGGACGCATCGCCTATGCCTTGGCTGGCGGTCGCTGCAATTCCGACGCAATAGATAACTCGGCAGGCGTCAATTCTTCCGACGTTGAGGTCAATATCAAGATTGCTCTCAGCCCCGCGATGAAGGAAGGCCGCCTGCCGCGTGAAAAGCGCAATCGCCTGCTCACATCGATGACGGAAGAAGTCGCAGCCCTCGTCCTACGCAACAACTATCTTCAGTCGCTGGCAATCTCGCTTTCCGAACGCAAGGGCTTGCGGGACCGTGAAGTGCTGTCGCGCCTGATGTCGGTTCTCGAATCGCGCGGCCAGTTGAACCGCAAGGTGGAGACCCTGCCCGACGACCCGACCATGGCGGATCGTTATATTGCCGGCAAACCTTTGACCCGGCCGGAAATTGGCGTGCTTCTTTCCTATGCCAAGATTGTCCTGTTCGATGATATTCTCGAAAGCGCGCTGCCGGACGATCCGTTTATGGCGGTCACATTGGCCGACTATTTCCCGGCCGGCATGAAGAAGGCCTACGCCGCCAATATAGCTGGCCATCGTCTACATCGCGAAATCGTGGCGACCTTGCTCGCCAACGAAACGATCAATCGCGGTGGTCCCGGTTTTGTGCAGCAGATGGTCGACATTACCGGCAGCACACCGGCAGATGTCGTCAAGGCAGCCTTCCTGGCACGCGAAAGCTTTGGCCTGCCGCAGCTTTGGCAGGAAATCGATGCTCTCGATAATCAGCTTCCGGGCACGATCCAGAACATGCTCTACGCACGCGTCGAGGATATTTTCGCCGATGCAACCCGCCTGATCCTGCAGACCAAGACTGCCGATGGCCTTCTGGAAACAGCAGGCCGTCGTCTGGCCACAGCGATCAAGGGAATGCGCGCATCCCTGAAGGATCTGCCGGCCGATGCCGAACTGGAAACAGCCGGCATCTCGGAGGAACTTTCGCACAAACTGCGCGCTCTGCCGACACTCGTGTTGGCCCCGGAGATCATGGTCGTTGCCGAACGCACCGGCGAATCCCTGGCGCGCGCAACGGAAGCCTATTTTGCCGTCAGCGAAATCTTCCGTATCGGACGTCTGCTGGACTCCGGCGAACGGGTGACGACCACGGATCATTACGAAAGCCTGGCCCTGACCCGCAGCCTGCAGCAGATCACGGTCGCCCGCCGCGATATCGTTATTGCAGCGCTTTCGACACACGCCCGCGACAAGAAGCCGGTGGAAGCTTGGTATGCAGGTGACCGCCAGCGCGTCAACCGCATCAGCGCCGAGTTGATCGCGCTGAGCGATGGTGCGGATGTGACGCTGGCCAAGGTGACCGTGGCTGCCGGCCTGTTGGGCGATCTCGCCCATCGCAGCGCCTAGTCGCCGGCTAATGGGAACGGCGCCCAACTCGACCAGCAATCCCGCTCCGGAGCCAAGGACATCGCGCCTTGGTATCTGGGGCTGGATGTTGTTCGACTGGGCGGCCCAGCCATTCTTCACGGTGGTAACGACCTTCATCTTCGGGCCATATCTTGTGGCCCGGATGACCGAAGATCCAGTGGCCGCTCAGGCCGCATGGAGCAACATGGCGACCATCTCGGCACTGTTGATCGCCATCCTTTCGCCCGTGCTGGGATCCATTGCCGATCAATCCGGCGCACGAAAGCCATGGATCGCCTTCTTTGCCGTCATAAAGATCGCCAGCCTGGGGATGCTGTGGTTTGCAGCGCCCGGATCGCCGATCATCTGGCCGCTACTTTTCATGGTACTGGCCTCGCTTGCCGCCGAATTTTCGGTGGTCTTCAACGATTCAATGATGCCGCGGCTGGTCAGCGAGAAGGAGGTCGGGCGTATATCCAATATCGCCTGGGGGCTGGGTTATCTCGGTGGCATGCTGGTGCTCATACTGGTCGTGGCGTTTCTGGCCGGCGATCCTCGCAGCGGCTTGACCATCATCGGCATGGAACCGCTGTTTGGTCTCGATCCGTCAACGGGTGACGATGCACGCGTGACAGGCCCACTCTCGGCCATCTGGTATTTTCTCTTCATCCTGCCGATGTTCTTTTTCACCCCGGATGCCGCCAAGGGCCTGCCGCTGCGTCAGGCAGTCGTGTCGGGCTTGAGCGAACTGCGCGGCACGATCGGCGAATTGCGACATCGCCCGAACCTCATGCGCTTTCTGATTGCCCGCATGCTTTATCAGGATGGGGTCAACGGCCTGCTGATCCTCGGTGGCGCCTTTGCTGCCGGGATGTTCGGCTGGGCGACAATCGAGATCGGCATTTATGGCATCATTCTGAACGTCGTCGCGGTTTTCAGCTGTATCGCCGCCGGATGGATCGACCGCTCACTGGGTTCCAGAAAAGTCGTGATCATCAGCCTTGCCCTTTTGCTGGTGGCAACGGCGGGCATCATATCGACCAATCCGGGCAGCGTTCTTTTCGGGCTGCTGCCTCTGTCGATGGAAGATGGTGGCGGCCTGTTCGGCACCGCGGCGGAAAAGGCTTACATCCTGTTCGGAATGCTGATCGGCATTGCCTTCGGGCCAGTTCAGGCGTCGTCGCGCTCCTACATGGCACGCAGCGTGAGCCTATCGGAATCGGGTCGCTATTTCGGCATCTATGCCCTGTCAGGCAGGGCGACGAGTTTTCTCGCCACCCTGTTTTTCTCCATCGCCACCTATGCCACGGGTTCGGCCCATATCGGCATGGCGACGCTCGTCATCTTTCTATCGGCCGGCCTTGCATTGCTGGTCACAACGCCCGATCAGGCCAGAACGCCGGAAGAACCTCCGGCGCAATAAATTCCGACTTTAGTGCCGGAAATGGCGCATGCCGGTGAAGACCATTGCAATACCGTGTTCATCGGCAGCGGCAATCACTTCCGCATCTCGCATCGAGCCACCCGGCTGGATAACCGATGTAGCGCCAGCTGAAATGGCCGAAAGCAGGCCATCCGCGAACGGGAAAAACGCTTCCGATGCAACGGCTGAACCCTTCGTCATCGGCTCAGCCCAACCCATGGTCTTGGCAGCTTCCTCAGCCTTGAGACCGGCAATCCGAGCGGAATCGATGCGGCTCATCTGGCCGGCACCGATGCCGGCTGTCTGGCCCTGCTTCGCGTAAACGATCGCGTTGGATTTGACGTGCTTGGCAACCTTGTAAGCGAATTTCAGATCTTCCAATTCCGTCGGTGTCGGAGCGCGCTTGGTGACAACGCGCAGGTCGATGTCCTCGATCATGCCATTGTCGCGGGTCTGGACAAGTACGCCGCCAGCGACAGTCTTGGCGGTAATCCCGCGCGAGCGGGGATCAGGCAGACCGCCGGTGACGAGCAGGCGAAGGTTCGGCTTTTTGGCAATGATGGCCTTGGCCTCTTCAGACACTTCCGGCGCGATGATGACCTCGGTGAACAGCTTGACGATCTCTTCCGCCGTCTCGCCATCCAGCAACTGGTTAAGCGCGATAATGCCGCCAAAGGCAGAAGTGCTGTCGCAGGCAAGTGCGCGCATATAGGCATCTTTCAGCGTCGGGCCGGTAGCTACACCACACGGGTTGGCGTGCTTGATGATGGCACAAGCCGGGCCGTTATCGGCCGAAAATTCGCCGATCAGCTCAAACGCACCATCGGTGTCGTTGATGTTGTTGTAGGAAAGCTGCTTGCCCTGCAGAAGCGTGGCGGTTGCGACGCCCGGACGGTTTTCGCCGGTGACATAAAAGCCAGCGCTCTGGTGCGGGTTTTCGCCGTAACGCATCTCTTCCTTCAACACGCCACCGATGGTGCGGTAGCGCGGGATTTCGATGTCGAGCGCTTCGGCAAACCAGTTGGAGATAGTCGTGTCATAGGCCGCGGTGCGGGCATAGGCTTTTGCCGCCAGCTTCTGACGGAAGACGTAGGCGGTCTGGCCATCATTGCTGCGCAACGCTTCGATCAATGCCGGATAATCGGACGGATCGGTAACAATGGTCACATAGGCATGGTTCTTGGCAGAAGCGCGGATCATCGCCGGGCCGCCGATATCGATGTTTTCAACCGTGGTCGGGTAATCACCGCCGGCAGCGCGAACTTCTTCGAACGGGTAAAGATTGATGACGGCAAGATCGATGCCATCGATGCCGTGCTCCTTCATCGCCGCCACATGGTCTTCGTCGTCACGGATGGCAAGCAGGCCGCCATGCACGCTTGGATGCAGCGTCTTGACGCGACCATCCATAATTTCCGGAAAGCCGGTCACTTCCGAAACATCGGTGACCGCAAGGCCTGCTGCGGCAATGGCCTTATGCGTTCCACCGGTCGACAGAAGGCGTACACCCTGTTCAACCAGCGCTTGGGCAAGCTCGATGATGCCGGTCTTGTCCGATACCGACAAAAGCGCGGTACGGATTTTCACCTTGTCGGGAGCAGGGATTTTTTTGGACACGACGGCCATCGGGCTTCTCCATCTGGTCGCGCCCGTAGACGATCGGGCGCCTTAAGGCGCCGCGTTAGCACAGGTTTGAGAGAGAAGAAACCGCGCTATTCCGATCGTTTCAGCATCCAGCGGATTTCGGTGATCATCGGAAGCGTAAAGGTAATCGTCAACTGCTCCGTTTCGCGCACACCGGAAACATCGGCAAAAAAGATGTCTTCCTCGATTTCGACCTCAAGCCCGGGCGCCGTGAAAAGCCATGCATCTCCGTCAGGCGCATCCATCAGCACCGTTTCGGCATCGATCCTCGACAGGGAAATCGACGGATGGATATGGAAACGGGCAACGGCAACGAGATCCTTGGTTCCAGTACGCGTTGCGCCATCCGGCATATAAAAGCGATCATGGCCCTTGATCTTGGACCCTTTGACATTCATGCCGATTTCGCGGGAATGCAGGTAACCGAATTGGGCCAGATATCCATCATGCGTGGCGCTCAGCCAGTCATTGCCCTGCGCATCGTCCGAACGATCGCAATGCGTCACCTGAAACGGCTCCATCACGGACAGGCCAAACGGTGTTTTGGACAGTTTTGAGGACGAGGTTTCATTCAAGGTGATAGTGGAATGCGTAGCCGTGGCGCGGGCAAGCATTCTGTAGCTGCGGCCGGCAAATTTCGGCATGCCGGCATTGATGATGTAGCGATGCCGACCCGCCGACATTTCAAAGGCAAGGCAGCCCGCATGCGCCGCATGAGCAGCCTGGGCGGTTTCAGGCGCTCCGGTATCGACGATGACAGTCGTGTCGTCCGCTGCCAGCCGATGGTAGTGGATATGCGGTAGGGCCTTGAACGGTTTACCCGATGTCTCGTCATATCTGAGCACAGACAGGAGTTCCGTCGCAGGCGTTGCACTTGCGCCGTTGAACAGCGCGAGATCACCATCCTGATGACGGAAGAAGCGCAATGCCGGGTACATCCGGTCTATCGTCGGTATGAGCTTCTGCGGCACATCATGGCCAAGATTGATATAGGTCTGGCGCAAAGGCAAAAGATCAAGCAGCAGGTCAAGAACCAGCCGCGGGTTGCGTGATGCGTGGCCACCATCAGCGAGAATCTGACGTTCCAGTTCACGGTCTAGTTTTAGTCCCTGGCGGCGCAGGGCAGAAGGCGAGGACGGCATGGCGATTGCAGCCATGGCAAGTGCTATCTGCAGGCGCAGACGCGTCTCCGTTTCGGGCAAGTAATCGGCTATCTTGCGGAGATATTTGGCCTGGTAGGCGAGGCTCTTCATAAAGCGACGATAAAAGACGCTGTCACTGCCCTGCAGCACGACCGTCGAGTGCGACAGCCAGGCAATCAGCCGCTCGGCCGTGACATGCGGTTCCCAGGCGATACCCGAAATTCTCTTGCCGTGCAGGGCAATCCAGTTGGCCGTGATCGAACGCGCGTTCGCGCAGGCAGTATCGGTTTTTGCTGTCCGGATATGACGCAGCCAGGAGAAGGAATGCAGCCTTTCGGCAAACCCGCGCGACGGCAATTGCAGCGTGAACGGCGATTCCCCATCGGTGACCAGAACACGTCCGGCAAGGGGAAAACGCCCTTCGAGAATTTCCTCGGCAATGTAGGGATCGGTCGCGCGCAAATCGGTAGGCGCGACGATCAATCTGTCCGGTACGCGCAGAGACGGCCGGGTCAGCGGCATGCGCAAGGCCAGCCACGCCAGGCAAAACCTGTAACGAGCCTGCTGCAGGCCGGCGGAAAACGATCCCCGGCGATCTGCCACGCGTGTCGACAATGCAAAACTCCCACGAGCATGATGCGCCAGCCGTTATCCGGCGACGGAATCATCCTCCAAACCTAAAAAAGTATTGTCTTTTATGATGAAGAAACGGTTAGCGCGGAGAAAGCACTGCCGCAAAGAAGCCATCCATGCCGCCGGCAAAGCCGTCCGTTGGCTGAAGAAGCGCCGGAGTGGTGCGGAACTCGCCGAGCGGCGTGATGGCTGCTTCCAATCCGGGCCAAGCGGCTGGATCGACCGGCACGCGGACAATGTTGGGATTATCCGCAAGAACCTTGGCGACCAAGGCTTCGCCCTCGAGAGGATCGAGCGAGCAGTTCGAAAAAACGACAAGCCCGCCCGGCTTCACCAATGTGATCGCATGACGAAGCATACGCTCCTGTAGCACCGCCAGCTTGCCGATATCGTCTGGGCCTTTCGTCCAGAGCACATCAGGATGGCGCCGGGTCGTACCGGTGGACGAGCAGGGCGCATCAAGCAGTACACCGTCAAGCAACTCATCCGGCTTGAAGTCGAAAAGATCGGCCTGCCGCACCTCGACGGACAGCTTCAGGCGATCAAGATTTTCCTGCAATCTGCGCACACGATTGGCGGATTGCTCGATCGCAATCACATCGGCACCAGCTGCAGCAAGCTGAGCCGTCTTGCCTCCGGGCGCGGCACACAGATCCGCGATCCGTTTGCCCTTCAGATCGCCAAAAAGCTTGGCCGGGATCGCAGCAGCAGCGTCCTGCACCCACCAAACACCGTCTGCATATCCTTCAATGCCACCGACCGAACCTTCGAAAGCCGGAAGCCGTATGCTTCCAGTCGGAAGTATCCAGCCATGCAGCTTATCAGCCCAGCCCTCGACATCGGACTTGACGGTGAGATCAATAGCCGGCGGCCACAGCTGGGCCTCGGCAATGCGCATGGCATCTTCAACGCCATAGGCTTTGACAAGCCGTGCGTGGAACCAGGACGGCACCGGCGAAATTTCCGCAGTTCTCGCGAGAATATCGTCCTTCTCCCGCACCATACGACGCAGCACGGCATTCACCAGTTTGGCAAAACGGCGGTTTCGCGGATCGCGATTGGCCTGCTCGACTGCAAGATCAACAACCGCATGAGCGGGCACATCCAGATGCAGGATCTGGGCAGCAGCAACGATAAATACGTGATGGAGCGCACGAGCGCCTTCGGGAAGTGGCGTCTCGAGAAGAGAGTTGATGGCCGCCTCCAGACGCAGAAGATGGCGCAGAGCGGTCGTCAGAATTGCGCGCGTCAATGCACGGTCGGCATCGCTCAGCGCTTTGTAGGCTGCATTGCCCTGATTGAGATCAAGCATCCCATCGAGAGAAATCTTGCGATCAATCACCGCCCCAAGAAACTTGGCGGCGGTCATGCGCACTTCCAGGCCCGGCTTATCGGAAAAGACCGGGCGAGGGGGCCGCTGACCATTTCCTGATGTCGAAGATTTCTTGTTTTTGTTCTCGTTCAAGACCAGGGACCTTTGCGCGGTTCATCAGAGCCGCGGCCCCAGCCGGTATTGGGTACGGAACGTGCGGCGCGCTGGGGTTTAGCAGCCTGAAAGCCGCCAGTCGAGGTGGCACCATCGAAAGAACCGGCCATCTGTTGCAGGGCAGCGATCCGGTTATCGGTATTTGGGTGGGTGGAAAACAGATTGTCCATGCGCTCGCCGGACAACGGATTGATGATGAACATATGCGCGGTCGCCGGATTACGCTCGGCATCGTAATTCGGAATGGAATGTGCCGCGCCGGAAATTTTCGCGAGTGCCGAGGCAAGCCACATCGGATTGCCGCAGATTTCAGCACCTCTGCGATCGGCGGAATATTCGCGGGTGCGGCTGACCGCCATCTGCACCAGCATGGCTGCAAAGGGAGCCACGATCATGGCAACGATAGTGCCGACAATGCCAAGAGGGTTATTGCGATTGCCACTGAAGAACATGCCAAAATTCGCAAGCATGGAAATGGCACCGGCAAACGTCGCGGTGATTGTCATGATGAGCGTGTCGCGGTTCTGGATATGGGCCAGTTCGTGCGCCATCACACCCGCCACTTCCTCCGGTGTGAGACTTTCCACAAGACCGGTAGAGGCAGCAACGGCCGCGTTCTCGGGATTGCGGCCGGTGGCAAAGGCGTTCGGCTGCGGGTTGTCGTAAACGTAGACGCGCGGCATCGGCAGCCCTGCATTGGCCGACAAGTCACGAATCATATGGAAAAATTCCGGGGCGTTACGCTCGTCCACTTCCTGTGCATGGTAGGTGGACAGTACCATCCTGTCCGAATTCCAGTAGGAAAACAGGTTCATGCCGGCTGCGATCACAAGCGCGATCATCATACCGCCCTTGCCGCCGATCAAAAGGCCTACCCCCATGAACAAGGCCGTCATGAAGGCCAGAAGCATGGCGGTGCGCATCATATTCATCGTCATCTCTCCCGTTGCCAGTTAACCGAAGGGTTTTCCAATTGGCTTGAACGGCTTATGATGTGGGAAATTCAGCCTGACATTTCAATGAACCATCCGGTGACGTGAATGCAAACTGCCGACAATGATAATGCCGAATCCATGATAGAGCCAAACGTTACACACAAGCCGCTATCGCCAGCCGCACAACGTGCCCTGCAGGAAGCCGAGGAACGCCGCCAGGCGATTGCTCAGGCGGAAATGCCCGAAGAGTTTGGCGGCCGCGGCGGGGCCGATCCCGCCCGTTTTGGAGATTGGGAAATCAACGGTCGAGCAATCGATTTCTAAGTAAATATTCCTATTGATTTTCGGCATGAATTGGAATTTATTCCTTTTATGTCGAAAATAGTTATCGTCATCTCCGCCTTCCTGTCGGTCTTCATGACCGAAGCGTTGGCACGAGACGAAATCGCGGGACCTGTCGAAGCCGAGATATTGCGGATCATCGATGGCGATACTTTGCTGGTCGAGGCAAGACCCTGGCCGCAGCAACGCATGGAAGTCTATGTTCGCATCCGCGGAATCGATGCACCGGAAATGAAATCGAAATGCCCGCGCATTCGTGAAGCAGGCAGCGAAGCCCGAAAGGCCCTGGAAGGGCTGATGGCGCCATCCGAAAGAGTTCAGCTCATCCACATCTCCGGCGACAAATATTTTGGCCGGATCGTTGCGGACGTCATGTTGCCAGACGGCCGAAGTGCCGCCGACAGCATGCAACGCATGGGCTTGGTTCGGGCATATGATGGCGGCCGCAAGCCAACAGAGGTTTGCAATAGCTGAAAAAATCCGGCGGCGGCCGATTTGAAATTTGCGCAATAAGTAAGGGGCTTTCACCCCTTCCTTTCGCAAGTCAGGCGTCAATCTTGTTCTGACGATTGGCGATCAGATCGTCGACAACCGCCGGATCTGCAAGTGTTGACGTATCGCCAAGAGCGCCAAAATCATCCTCGGCAATCTTGCGCAGGATGCGGCGCATGATCTTGCCGGATCGTGTTTTCGGCAGGCCGGGAGCGAACTGGATCTTGTCCGGGGTGGCGATGGGTCCGATCTCGTTACGGACGTGTTTTACCAGTTCCTGTCGCAGCGTGTCCGTACCCTCATTGCCGGCCATCAGCGTGACATAGCAGTAGATGCCCTGTCCCTTGAGGCCGTGCGGGTAACCAACAACAGCGGCCTCCGACACGAGATTGTGGGAGACCAGAGCTGACTCGACTTCGGCAGTACCAAGACGGTGACCGGAAACGTTGAGAACATCATCGACACGGCCGGTGATCCAGTAATATCCGTCCTCATCACGACGGCAGCCGTCGCCGGTAAAATATTTCCCCTTGTAGGTGGAGAAATAGGTTTGAATGAAGCGTTCGTGATCGCCGTAAACGCTGCGCATCTGACCTGGCCAGCTGTCAATGATGCAGAGATTTCCGTCGGCAGCGCCTTCAAGAACATTGCCTTCATTATCGACGAGCTGCGGCTGGACACCAAAGAATGGTTTTGTCGCAGAACCCGGCTTGAGGTCGGTAACACCGGGCAGAGGCGTTATCATGTGACCGCCTGTTTCGGTTTGCCACCAGGTATCGACCACCGGGCACCGTTTGTCGCCCACCACGTTGTAATACCATTCCCAGGCTTCCGGATTGATCGGCTCGCCGACCGTACCAAGCAGACGCAGGCTGGAGCGTGAGGAGCGGGTGACAAAATCGTCTCCGACACTCATCAGCGAGCGGATCGCTGTCGGTGCGGTATAAAAAATGTTGACCTTGTGCTTGTCGACAATTTCCCAGAAACGCCCGCTGTCAGGGAAATTCGGCACACCTTCGAACATCAGCGTCGTCGCACAGTTCGCCATGGGGCCATAAACCAGATAGGAATGTCCCGTCACCCAGCCGACATCCGCCGTGCACCAGTAGATATCGCCATCCTGGTAGTCGAACGTGTATTCGTGCGTCATCGCCGCGTAGACGAGATAACCACCAGTCGTGTGCAATACGCCTTTCGGCTTGCCGGTGGAGCCGGACGTGTAGAGGATGAAAAGCGGATCTTCCGCCTTCATCTTCACCGGTTCGCAATGCGGTTTAACCGTGGCGATTTCCTGATGATACCAGAGGTCGCGGCCCGGCGCCCAATTGGTCTTGCCGCCGGTCCGGCGCACGACCAGCACCTTATTGACCGTGACATACTGGCGGGCGGCAATGTGAATGGCCTTGTCGGTGTTTTCTTTCAGCGGCACCGGCTTTCCGCCGCGCACGCCCTCGTCACAGGTAATCACGAACGTCGATTCACAATCAATGATGCGGCCGGCCAAGGCTTCCGGCGAAAAACCACCGAAAACCACCGAATGCACAGCGCCGATGCGCGCGCAGGCCAACATCGCGTAAGCGGCTTCCGGGATCATCGGCATATAGATCGTGACCCGATCGCCCTTCTTCACGCCGTGCTTCTTCAGCACGTTCGCCATGCGGCAGACCTGATCATAAAGCTGGTTATAGGTGATCTTTTTGTCGATGTAGGGATTGTCGCCTTCCCAGATGATGGCGGTGCGCTCCCCATGCGTCTTCAGGTGTCTGTCGATGCAGTTATAGGAGACATTGGTCAGGCCATCCTCGAACCACTTGATGGAAACCTTGCCTTTGAAGGAGGTATTCTTGACCTTTGTATAGGGCTTGAACCAGTCGATGCGTCGGCCGTGCTTGCCCCAGAACTTATCCGGATCCTCGATGCTCTCCTCGTACCACTTTTCATATTTTTCCTTGTCGATCAGTGCTTTTGCCCTCGTCGACTTGAGAACCGGATAGATTTTTTCGGACATGAAACTCCTCCCTCATTTGCGAGTCGGCACCTTGCATCTATCAACGTGCGACATTTTGGCATTCATACAAATTGGGGCGGGAGCGGCAATTAGACAAATGGAGATGAGAAGAGAGAATCCGATCGCAACGATCCTGTTTCTGAGAATTGCAATTCTGTCCCAATTCGATTATACGGCGTCTAATTCCCGGAAATGGTGGTTGATACCCACGGCCCGCGACACCGGCGCGGACGGACAGAGGAACTATATCCATGGCTCAACAATTGCTCATGCCAAAGGCGACCGCAGTATGGCTGGTCGACAATACTGCACTTTCCTTTGATCAGATTGCCACCTTCTGCAAACTTCACCCGCTTGAGGTGAAGGCAATTGCTGACGGTGAAGCCGCTCAGGGTATCAAGGGTCTCGACCCCATCTCCACCGGCCAGCTGTCGCGCGATGAAATCGCCCGCGGCGAAGGCGACATCAATTACAAGCTGAAGCTTTCCGAGCCGAAGGTTCGTGTTCCGGAATCCAAGCGCCGTGGCCCGCGTTATACACCGGTTTCCAAGCGTCAGGACCGCCCGAACGCCATCCTTTGGCTGGTTCGCAATCATCCGGAACTCAAGGACACGCAGATTTCGCGTCTCGTCGGCACCACCAAGTCGACGATCGAGCAGATCCGTGATCGCACCCACTGGAACGCAACCAACCTGACGCCGATGGATCCGGTGACGCTTGGCCTCTGCAGCCAGATCGATCTGGACCTTGAAGTCGAACGCGCCGCAAAGAACCGCCCTCTGCCGACAGCTGCCGAACTCGGCGCTTCGCTGCGTCCTGCCAACGAAACCGAAAATCTCGATTTCGGTTATCGCAGCGAGCGCGAAGAAGAGAAGGAAATCGATGCGGATGCCGTATTCGCGAAGCTCAGCTCGCTGAAATCGACCCGCACCGAAGAAGAGGAAGACGACAACTTTTAAGTTGTCTGACCTTTTCAGAATTCTTCCAAAACAAAACCCCGCCGGTACGCCCGGCGGGGTTTTGTTTTTGGTCAGATGAAGCCGATATTATCGGCTTCTCAATAGTCAGGCAGCCTTGAGGGCCGAATTCGTCGGGATTTCGACGTCGATCTCAAGGATCGACATGTTTTCATCCCGGTCCATCTTGACGTGAACGCGGTCGGCATCGAGATCGACATGCTTGGCGATGACGGCCAGAATTTCCTCACGCAGGATCGCTACGAGATCGGAGCCTGAGGAGGCGCGTTCATGAGCCAACAAGACCTGCAAGCGTTCTCTCGCCATTGGCGCCGATTTTTGCTTGCGGAAAAGACCAAAGATACTCATGCGGCCTTCCTTCCAAAAATCTTGCCGAATATACCTCGCTTATCGCCAGGGATGGTGATCGGCAGCTGTTCGCCGCGAAGGCGACGGGCAGCTTCGAAATAAGCCATAGCGGGCGCGCAACGGGCGTCGGCCAAGGTCACTGGAGCACCCATATTGGATGCGCGCAGCACATCGCTGCTCTCGGGGATGATGCCGATCAGCGGGATCGACAGGATTTCAAGAACGTCATCAACCTTCAGCATGTCACCGCGCTCGGCACGAACGGAATCGTAGCGGGTCAGCAGAAGATGCTTTTCCATCCGCTCGCCGCGTTCGGCTTTCAGCGTCTTGGAATCAAGAAGACCGATGATCCGGTCCGAGTCACGGACGGACGAAACTTCCGGGTTGGTGACGACAACCGCCATATCGGCATGACGCATGGCAAGTGTAGCGCCACGTTCGATGCCGGCTGGGCTGTCGCAGATGACCCAGTCGAACACGCGCTTCAGTTCGGTGATGACGCGGTCCACACCCTCAGTGGTCAGATTGTCCTTGTCGCGGGTCTGCGAGGCCGGCAGCAAAAACAGGCTTTCGAGTCGCTTGTCGCGAATCAGTGCCTGCGTGAGCTTGGCTTCGCCCTGGATGACATTGACAAGATCATAAACGACCCGGCGCTCGGCACCCATGACGAGGTCGAGATTCCGCAAGCCGACATCGAAGTCCACCACGACAACCCGTTCGCCGTTCTGCGCCAAGGCTGCGCCGAGCGCGGCGGTAGACGTCGTTTTGCCGACACCTCCCTTGCCGGATGTCACCACGATGACTTTGCCCATCTTAATCTCCTGTTTCCTGCCGTTTTCCAGCTTAGATAATTGTCGCAGCCATGATCGAATCACCATCCAGCCAGAGCTGAACAGGCTGTCCCCGAAGCGCCGGCGACATGTCCTCGATCATTTTGTAAATGCCATCTATAGCCACCAACTCTGCCTCAAGCTTGCGGCAGAAGATTCTGGATGCAGAATTTCCGATGGATCCGGCCATTGCCCGGCCGCGAAGCGCCCCATAGACGTGAATCGAACCACCAGCGATGACCTCGGCACCGGATGCCACCGAGCCGACAATGGTCACATCGCCTTCCGGGAAAATCACAGACTGGCCGGACCGCACCGGTTCATTGATAACCAGCGACTGGGTGACAGGTCGAATCTGCTGCGATTCTGCGTGGTCCGCGTCTTCGGACAGCACGCCTTCAGCTTCCGCAGCCACAGGCTCCCGCTCTTTGACCTCGATATCCGCCGCAGGTTTTCCACCCTTCATGGCCGGTGGCATACCCGGCACCAGCATCGATGGCCGTGCGCCTTCAATGCCCATGATACGGACGTTTCGCTCGGCCAACTGCTCAAAAAGATCCTTCAGTTGGACCTTGTCTATGGCAAGGTCGGTGACATCGAGAACCACCGGACGATCAAGAAAGAAGCCAGCGGATCGAGAGGCAAGATCGTCCAGCCTGACAAGCCAGTCGTCGAGTGGCAGGTCGGGTGATAGAACGAGCGCCAGGAAGGAGCGGCCCTTGATACGGATCGAGCGAGCGTCTGTTAACACTTTGGTCATCTACATTAAAAATTCGTTGTCGATCATTAGCTCCGACATGGTTAACAAATGGTTAACGTCGTCTGTTTTCGCTGCTTTCCGCGGATGATGAAATCGCGGTAAAAATACCGTAAGTCATTGCTTATATGCAATTTTATTGCTTGGGTGAAATGAAAGGGACTTTTGCAGGACGACTGCGACCATATCCAGCGCGGACGGGTCATCAATCGTCGCCGGCATGGTCCAGGTTTCACCATCAGCAATCTTCTGGATCGTGCCACGCAGGATTTTTCCGGAGCGCGTTTTTGGCAATTTCGGCAGGATGAGGGCGGTGCGAAACGACGCAACGGGACCAACACGTTGTCGAACGAGATCGACGACTTCCTGCTGGATGATCGAAGCCGCGCGGTTGGCACCGTTCTTCAAGACGAGAAATCCGTAGGGTACCTGTCCCTTGATGGCATCCGAGACGCCGACAACCGCGCATTCCGCGACATCGGGATGGGTCGCACAAACCTCTTCCAATGCCCCGGTGGAAAGCCGATGCCCTGCACAATTGATGATGTCGTCCGTACGCGCCATGATGAACACATAGCCATCGTCATCGACAAACCCCGCGTCTGCCGTCTTGTAATAGCCGGGAAATTCCTGAAGGCAGGTTTCACGAAAACGGTCATCCGCTTCCCAGAAGGTTGTCAGGCAGCCGGGAGGCAGGGGCAGGCGGATTACCAGATTGCCAAGAATTCCTGGTTCAACGGCTTTGCCTGCATCATCGAGAACCTCCACGGAAAAACCCGGCATCGGAACGGTCGGGGATCCGGGTTTCACGGGAAGCGGCTCAAGCCCGATGGGGTTTGCGACGATTGCCCAACCGGTCTCGGTCTGCCACCAATGATCGATGACCGGGACATGAAGCAATTTTTCCGCCCAGCGTAATGTCTCCGGATCGGCTCGTTCGCCTGCCAGAAAAAGCGCCCGCAAGCTGGACAGGTCTCGGCTGAAAGCGAATGTCCCATCCGGATCATCTCGCCGGATTGCGCGGAATGCCGTTGGAGCCGTGAAGAGCACATTGACACGATAGTGCTCGACCACGCGCCAGAATGTTCCCGCATCCGGTGTACCGACTGGCTTGCCTTCGAAAAGGATAGTTGTGACACCCGCAAGCAGCGGGCCGTAAACGATATAGGAATGGCCAACAACCCAACCGATATCAGAGGCGGTCCAGGAGACATCTCCGGCCCTCAGCCCGTAGATATTACGTATGGACCACTGCAGGGCGACCATGTGGCCACCACTGTCGCGCACGACGCCTTTCGGCTTTCCGGTCGTACCCGATGTGTAGAGAATATAAAGCGGATCAACGGCGGCAACCGCAACGCAGGCTATTTCGGTCTTCTTGCTCTTCTCAACAGTCACAAGCTCGGCAAAATCGAGTTCGTGACGCTCCTCGCTCAGATCAGCGCGCAGCTGTTCGCGTTGCACGACAAGACAATAGGCCGGCTTTGCATCGGCAAGATCGATAGCAGCATCCAGCAACGGCTTATAGGCAACGATCCGCCCAGGCTCGAGACCACAGCTGGCCGCAATGACCACCTTCGCCCGCGCACTGTCCAGACGTGATGCAAGTTCCTGCGCTGCAAATCCCCCGAATACGACCGAATGGATCGCGCCCAGACGAGCACAGGCAAGCATCGAAAAGACTGCCTCAGGGATCATCGGCATGTAGATGACTACGCGATCTCCCTTTTCCACACCGAGATTTTTCAGCACGGCCGCAACGGCGGTGACCTCCAGCAGAAGGTCATCGAATGTATAGATCTGACTTGCGCCGGTCATGGCGCTGTCGAAGATGACGGCAGCCTCTCTCCCTCTTCCGGCAATTACATGCCGATCAATGCAATTGTGGCAGGTATTGGTAACGCCACCATCAAACCATCGTCCATAAACACCTTGATGTGGATCGAACACGCTGTGCGGTGGTTTGAACCAATCTATGTCCTCAGCAGCCTTGGCCCAGAAAACATCTGGCTCTCGCTTCCACTGCTCATAGACATCGGTATAGCGATTGGGCATGCAACTTTCCTCCCCTGCGAACCATGCTCGCAGAGGTATTTTAGAAGCAAGCCATCAAGGGGGAAATCCGACGAAGGGCGAAGATCGCTTAGCGTGCACCAAAGATCGCAGAACCGACACGCACACTGGTCGCGCCGAACTGAATAGCGGTTTCGAAATCACCGGACATGCCCATCGACAGCTTTGTGATACCGTTTTCTTCCGCAAGCTTCCGAAGCAGGGCGAAATATGGGCCGGGATGATCATCCGCCGGTGGGATGCACATCAAACCTTCAATTTCCAGAGACAGGTCTTCGCGGCAATATTTCAGGAAAGCTTCTGTATCCTTCGGCGCAATGCCTGCTTTTTGTGGCTCCACACCAATATTGACCTGAACATAGAGGCGTAGCTTGCGCCCCTGCCTGCTCATCTCTTGCGCAAGAGCTGCGGCAATCTTTTCCCGATCCACTGTTTCGATCACGTCGAACAGCGCAACCGCTTCAGCCGCCTTGTTCGACTGCAGTGGGCCGATAAGATGCAATTCGATATCCGGCGTTTCCTGCTTGAGAACAGGCCACTTGGCCTGGCTTTCCTGAACGCGGTTTTCACCGAATATCCTCTGCCCGACGGCGATTACCGGGCGGATATCCTCAATCTCGAATGTTTTGGAGACTGCCACGAGTTGAACCGTGCCCCCAGTTCGGCCGGCGGTCTTCTCCGCGGTCTTGATACGGCCTTGAACCTCAGCAAGTCTCTGTTCAACAGTCATAGGAATCTCCAGCATGTTTGCCCATCAGCGATTAAACGCCAGAGGACAGGATGCCAAGCCTTACCGGGCTTCCGGCTCGATCAAGGCCCCGGCAAAACTTGACGCTCGGGTAGTTTCGTGGTGAAGGTCAGCCTAAACGCATCATATTCCGGAAATCGATAAAATGGCCACCGAACGTTACAATCCGCGCGACGCCGAGCCTCGCTGGCAGGCACGGTGGAATGAAGCCAAAACCTTTCAGACGGACAATAGCGATCCGCGCGAGAAATATTACGTCCTAGAAATGTTCCCCTATCCGTCGGGACGCATTCACATGGGCCATGTGCGCAACTATGCCATGGGCGACGTGGTAGCACGCTACAAGCGCGCGCGCGGTTATAACGTTCTGCACCCGATGGGTTGGGATGCATTCGGCATGCCGGCGGAAAATGCAGCCCGCGACAACAAGGTTCATCCCAAGGAATGGACCTACCAGAACATCGCCTCGATGAAAAAACAGCTGAAGGCCATGGGCCTTTCGCTCGACTGGTCGCGCGAGTTCGCAACCTGCGATGTCGATTATTATCACCGCCAGCAGATGCTTTTCCTCGACATGATGGAAAAGGGCCTCGTTTACCGCAAGCAGTCCAAGGTCAACTGGGACCCGGTCGACAACACCGTGCTTGCCAACGAACAGGTAATCGACGGTCGCGGTTGGCGGTCAGGCGCGCTGGTCGAACAGCGTGATCTGGTTCAGTGGTTCTTCAAGATCACTGAATTCAGCCAGGACCTGCTGGACGCCCTCGATACGCTGGACCAGTGGCCGGAAAAAGTCCGGCTGATGCAGAAGAACTGGATCGGCCGATCCGAGGGTTTGGCTCTGCGCTGGGAGCTGACGGCTGACAGCAAGGACGCAAGCGGCGCTGCCGACATTGAAGTTTACACTACGCGCCCAGACACCTTGTTCGGCGCTTCCTTCCTGGCGATTGCTGCCGATCATCCGGTCGCCCGCGCAATTGCCGAAAAGAATGCCGACGCACATCACTTCTGTGAAGAATGCCGTCAGGCAGGTACTTCGCTGGCAGCACTGGAAACAGCCGAGAAGAAGGGCTTCGATACCGGCCTCAAGGTCAGGCATCCACTCGACCCGAACTGGGAAGTACCGGTCTATATCGCCAATTTCGTGCTGATGGATTACGGCACAGGCGCCATTTTCGGTTGCCCGTCCGGCGACCAGCGCGACCTGGATTTCGCGCGCAAATACGGCCTGCCGGTCATTCCGGTGGTCATGCCGGCTGGCGGAGACGCCGCAACCTTCGCAGTGGGTAACGAAGCCTATGACGGCGATGGCGTGATGATCAATTCACGCTTCCTAGATGGCATGACGACCGAGGCTGCGTTCGAAGCGGTGGCGACACAATTGTCCGAGCAGCACCTTGGCGGTGCGGCGCAGGCAAGCCGCAAGGTCAATTTCCGTCTGCGCGACTGGGGTATTTCTCGCCAGCGTTACTGGGGCTGCCCGATTCCGGTCATCCATTGCGAGGTCTGCGGCGTTGTGCCGGTACCGAAGAAGAACCTGCCGGTACAGCTGCCCGACGACGTTACCTTCGACCTGCCAGGAAACCCGCTCGACCGTCACCCCACATGGCGTCACGTATCGTGCCCGCAATGCGGACACGATGCGCGCCGTGAAACGGATACGATGGATACATTCGTCGATTCCAGCTGGTATTACACGCGCTTTACCGCGCCTTGGGAAAACGACCCAACCGATCCGAAGATTGCCGATCACTGGCTGCCGGTTGATCAGTATATCGGCGGTATCGAACATGCGATCCTGCATCTTCTCTATTCGCGCTTCTTCACGCGCGCCATGCAGGAGACAGGGCATGTTGGTGTCAGCGAACCGTTCAAGGGGCTTTTCACGCAGGGCATGGTGGTTCACGAAACCTATCGCAAAGGTTCGGGGCCTAACGGCGAATGGGTAGCTCCCGCTGACCTTCGGATCGAGGAGGTTGATGGCACGCGTCGCGCCTATCTCCTCTCCAGCAATGAAGAGATCGCGATCGGCTCGATCGAGAAGATGTCCAAGTCCAAGAAGAATGTCGTGGACCCGGATGACATCATCGCCTCCTATGGCGCAGATACCGCACGCTTTTTCGTGCTTTCGGATTCCCCGCCCGAGCGTGACGTCATCTGGTCGGAAGCCGGTGTAGAAGGCGCTCATCGTTTCTTGCAACGTGTTTGGCGCCTGGTGTCGGAAGCAGCAGAGGTGCTGACCTCTGTCGAGGCGAATCCGGCTAAGGATGGTGAAGCGCTGGCGATTTCGCAGGCAGCCCACAAGACCTTACAGGCTGTGCAGGGAGACTTCGACAAGCTGGCCTTCAACAAGGCCGTCGCGCGTATCTATGAGCTCGTGAATACACTCGCAGGCCCACTCACTGCCGTTGCCGCCGGCGGCAAGGATGCTGCCTATATCGCCGCCATCCGCAACGCCACCGAGATCCTTGTGCAGATCGTCGCCCCCATGACACCCCATCTTTCGGAAGAATGCTGGAAGGTTCTGGGTGGCAAAGATATGGTCGCCGAGGCTGCATGGCCCTCGTTTGATGCCGACCTGGTAGCAGATAACGAGATTCTCCTGCCGGTTCAAATCAATGGCAAGAAGCGTGCGGAATTGACAATCTCGCGCGACGCGGATCAAAGTGCCGTGGAGCAGGCCGTGCTTCAGCTGGAAGCCGTTCAGGCCACGCTCGAAGGGCGGTCCCCGAAGAAGATCATCGTTGTCCCACAGAGGATCGTGAACATTGTTGTCTAACGTCACCAAAGATTTGCTTCGTATCGGCCGCGTCGCCTCAATAGCTGCGGTTCTGGTGGCATTGGCCGGCTGCCAGGTTAAGCCGCTTTACGCCGTCTCTTCTCCCGGCGGCGCTTCGGCGGGACAGAAGCTCGCTTCGATCGGGTTCTCGCAGGCCGACGACCGGATCGAGCAGACTGTTCGCAACGAACTTATTTTCCTCACCTCCGGCGGTGCAGGGGAAAGCAGACAGCCAGAGTACAATCTGACCATGAACGTAACCTCGTTCCGTCAGAATGTTCTGGATGAACAGGTGACCAATAACCTCATTCCGGGTCGCGTGACTTTGACGGCGGATTACACATTGACCCGTGCCAGTGATGGCAAGGTTCTGCGTACAGCGCAACGCAAGTCGACTTCACTGCTCGATATCTCTGCCCAGGAGTTTGCGGAAATGCGTGCCTATCGCGACGCGGAAGATCGCGCAGCGAAACAGCTGGCAGAATTCATCCGGGGCGATATCGCGACCACTCTCGGCCGCCAGTAACGGCGGCCGGCTATGGTCGAAATCAAATCTCACGACTTCGATCGTTTTTCGAAATCCAGCGTCGAGAGCTACAGGATTTTTCTGGTTTATGGGCCGGACCGTGGCTTGGTGTCCGAAAGGGCAGCCATCATAGCCGCGAGGAGTGGGGTTGCGGCCGACGATCCCTTTGCCATGGTCAAGCTCGATTCGAGCGATCTAAGCGGCGATCCGGGCCGTATTGCCGATGAAGTCCACGCCTTCGGTCTGTTTGGCGGCAAGAAGCTGATCTGGGTCAGGGCTGGCGGAACTGAAAAGCCTCTTGTCGATGCGTTGCAGGCCCTGGCAGGCGGAACACCCTCCGATAACATTCTTCTGATCGAAGCCGGCGACGTGAAAAAGGGTAGCGGCGTGCGGAAAGTGGCCGAAAGCGCCAATACCGTAGCATCCATACCGTGTTATGCCGACGACACCCGCGCAATGAATGCCCTCATAGATGATGAACTGAAGGCCGAAGGCCTTGGTATCACGCCCGATGCCCGCGAGAGATTGCTGGAAGCGCTGGGTGGCGACCGCATTGCTTCACGAGGAGAGATCCGAAAACTTGCTCTCTACAGAAAAGGGCAGGGGACGATCGAGGAACAACATGTCATCGACATCATTGGTGATGCCAGCGCCGTATCCACTGACGATGCGGTCGATGCTGTCCTGGAAGGTGACGTGGAACGTCTCAACCTTGCCTTCGCAAAAGTCGTGGCATCCAAGACACCGGTCTTTCTGATTTTGCAATCCTGCCTGCGGCAGTTCCAGATGCTGGATATAATGCGATCGGAAATGGACGAAAAAAACACCCAGCCGGCGCAGGTTATGCAGACGCTGGGTCGGCATATCCATTTTCGCCGTAAACCGATCGTGGAGCGTGCTCTGAGGCGCTGGGCACCGCAAGCGATTGCGCGTGAGTCAGCCCGTATCCAATCGACTATCCTGCAGACCCGCCAACGTCAGGGTCTTGAGGACAGTATTGCATTTCATCTTTTGATGTCGATTACATTGCAATCCGCGCGGCAGGCTTCTGCAGCCGCGCGTCGATAGCTGTACGGGCAAGAGTCCTTACAGGCGCTTTTCCAAAAGCCGGCAGATTTCCTCGAGTTGATCTAGGGTTTTATAGGAAATCCGAACTTGCCCGCCGCTGCCGCGATGGTTGATGGTCACATCAAGCCCCAAGGCATCGGACAATGTTCTCTCCAGCGCCAAGGTATCGGAATCTTTCTGATCCATCTTCGGCATCGAAGCTGGCTGTGTCTGCGCCTTTATATCGTTCTGCGCCAAACGTTCCGCATCACGGACAGACATGCCCTTCGACACGATTGTCCGTGCCAGGCCTGCAGGATCCGACGTCGACACGAGAGCGCGCGCGTGACCGGCGGAGAGGTCTCCTGCGGCAAGCATCTCACGAACTGGATTAGGAAGTTTCAACAATCTCAAGCTGTTAGCAACATGGCTTCGGCTTTTACCGATAATATCGCCCAGATCGTTCTGCGTATAGCCGTGCTCAGCCACCAGCAATTCATAACCCAATGCTTCTTCAAGCGGATTAAGATCTGCGCGTTGCACATTTTCGACGATTGCGATCTCCAACGCAGTACGATCATCCACGTCGCGGACGATGACCGGGATTTCGACCAGGCCAGCCAATTGAGCCGCACGCCAACGTCTTTCGCCGGCTATGATTTCGTAATTTTCACCAATGGTCCGAACAACAACCGGCTGAACAATACCGTGTTGACGAATTGAGCTTGAGAGGTCCTGAAGATCGCTCTCATCAAAATAGCGACGAGGGTTACGCGGGTTGCGGCTGATATGCTCAATGGGAACCAGGCGGTCAGCACTCACGGCTTTTGGAGCCTCGCCCACCGGCGTGGCCTGATCCATCTCCCCAATGAGAGCTGCCAAACCGCGTCCGAGGCGGCGTTTCGAAATATCTTCACTCATATCAAATGCCCTACTACGGCAGATCAGGCCGCTTTGCGGCGGCGTTCACGCTGAATTACCTCGGAAGCCAACTGCAAATAAGCCTGACTACCTGCGCACTTCAAGTCGTAAAGAATGGCCGGCTTACCATAAGAAGGCGCCTCTGAAACCCTGACATTTCGCGGAATCAGAGTGTGATAAACCTTGTCACCAAGATATGTTCGCACATCATTGACAACCTGCTGTGCCAAGTTGTTGCGGATATCAAACATTGTAAGCACGATACCCTGGATATCAAGTGCCGGATTGACCGTCTGCTTGACCTGATTAACGGTCTCAAGCAACTGACTAAGGCCTTCAAGCGCGAAAAACTCGCATTGCAGCGGAACAAGCACCGAATGCGCAGCTGCCATGGCATTGATGGTCAGGAGATTGAACGAAGGCGGGCAATCCAGCAGGATATAGGAGAAGGATTGGGCTCCATCCGTCTGCAGCGCTCTTTTCAAGCGAAAGGCGCGATCGGAGGCTTGACCTATCTCCATTTCCAACCCCAGAAGATCCATCGTCGATGGAACAATAAAGAGGTTGGGAACGGCCGTCGCCACGACGGTTTCGTTTACTGTATGACTGCCCATCATCAGATCAAAAGAAGAAAGCTTTCGATCACGGCGATCTATGCCCAAACCCGTACTGGCATTGCCTTGCGGATCAAGATCAACAATCAGAACCCGTTCACCGATGGCCGCTAGGGCTGTCGCCAGATTGATTGCTGTCGTTGTTTTGCCGACGCCACCTTTTTGGTTAGCGATCGTGATAATTCGATTGAGCTCGCTCATTCTGCTATCCGGATGATCAGTCGACCTTGCGCCGGAGGCCTGCGATTTCTAGAATGATGGAATCTTTTTCAACGGCACTGGGATGTTCTATCAGATCAAAGTTCCAGCGACCATTCGCTTTCACCGTTTCCTGACGGTAATCCCGGCCTTTATGGAAAAAAGCGCGACATTCGGGATTTCTAGTCATCCAGGCCTCAGAAAAAGTCAGCAGAAGATCCAGGTCCGCCAAGGCTCTCGCCGAGATCACATCGACTTCGTCCAAGATTTGCGGCGCATCTTCGATACGCAGGACATGGACACTTCCCGATCCGCCCGTCTCAAGAAGGGCTTGACGCAAAAAAGCTGCCTTCTTTTGATTGCTTTCGACGAGATGTACCCAGCCGCCGCCCAATTCCTTTAGAAAAATCGCGGTGATGATACCGGGGAAGCCGCCACCGGAGCCGAGATCGGCCCATACTTGTGGCTTTGGCGATAGCTGGAAAATCTGCGCACTGTCCGCAACATGACGGCTCCAGAGATCCGGTAGAGTAGAGGGGGCGACGAGATTTATTGATTTCGCCCACTTTCGGAAAAGCTCGCAAAAATGCTCGAGCCTTTGCCATGTTTCACGTGAAACATCTTTGCCGTTAATCTGCATCAAGAGACTCGCTGGACGCGTTGGGTGTCAGTTTTACGTAGCACTGCGAGAAGCAATGCCAAAGCTGCAGGGGTCATGCCATCCACAGCAGCTGCCTGCGCCATATTCTGGGGTCGTTTTCCGGATAGCTTCAGCTTGAGCTCGTTGGATAATCCGCTGAGTGCATTGAAGTCGAAACTTTCGGGAATGACCCGTTGTTCTTCTCGGCGCGTTGCAGTGATACCGGATTCTTGCCGATCCATATACACTGAATATCCCGCCTCGATCTCGAGCGCGTCACAAACCGGAGCTGCTATCTTTTCCAGATCCGGCCAAACTCTTCGCAAATCCGCAATATCAATATCAGGATAGGCTAGAAGTTCATAAGCAGTGCGGCGTTGGCCGTCCTGATTGAGCTTGATATTGTGACGAGCAGCTTCCTGCGGCGTCAGGCTCATGGCCTTCAGTCCGGTCCGAGCCTCATCCAGTTCGCTTTTGAATTTGTCAAAACGATCTCGACGTTGGATTGATGTAATGCCCAGGCTGTTTGCCAACGGCGTCAGGCGCAGATCGGCGTTATCGGCACGCAGCGATAGTCTATATTCAGCCCGTGACGTGAACATTCGATAGGGCTCGGAAATACCCCGCGATGTCAGGTCATCAATCATCACGCCGATATACGCTTCAGTTCTGCTGAAAACTGCAGATGAGCGGCCACCTGCCAGCAAAGCTGCATTGAGGCCTGCTACCAATCCCTGTGCGGCGGCCTCTTCATAACCTGTTGTTCCGTTGATCTGGCCGGCCAGAAACAACCCAGGAAGCTTTTTAACTTCAAGGCTTTGTGTCAATTCGCGCGGATCTACGTGGTCGTATTCGATCGCATATCCCGGCTGCAAGATAGCGACCTTTTCCAAGCCCGGTATCGTGCGGATAAAGGCGTCCTGTACTGACGCAGGCAGGGACGTGGAAATGCCGTTCGGGTAGACGGTGGGATCGTCCAAACCCTCTGGCTCCAGGAAAATCTGATGGCCGTCGCGCTCGCCAAACCTGGTTATCTTGTCCTCGATCGATGGACAATAACGCGGGCCGACACCCTTAATTTCCCCCGAATACATGGCTGAAAGGCCGATGTTCTCGGCGATGATTGCATGGGTTGCTGCGGTCGTCCGAGTGACACCACAAGCTATTTGCGGGTTTTTGATCGAATCCGTCATGAAGGAGAAAGGACTTGGGATTTCGTCAGCCTCCTGCTTGTCGAGGCTTTCCCAATCGATCGTTCTTCCATCCAGTCTCGCAGGCGTGCCCGTCTTGAGACGCCCCAGTGCAAGTCCGAACCTGTTCAGTGTATCTGACAGGCCCAAGGACGGTGCTTCACCCATGCGACCGGCAGGCGTTTTATCCGCACCGATGTGGATCAATCCGCGCAAAAAAGTGCCAGTCGTTAGGACAACGGACTTGGTGGCAAACGTCCTACCGTCCTTGAGTATCACGCCCGAGACAACGTTCTCGATCACCGCCAGGTCGAAAACATCACCTTCAATGACATCAAGATTGGCGTGACTTAAGATTTCGGCCTGCATCGCAGCTCGATAAAGCTTGCGGTCAGCCTGCGTCCTCGGACCGCGAACTGCAGGTCCTTTTTTTCGGTTCAGAAGTCGAAATTGGATGCCGGCAGCGTCGGCCACTCGCCCCATCAATCCGTCCAAAGCATCCACTTCGCGAACAAGATGACCTTTTCCAAGACCGCCAATCGCCGGATTGCATGACATTGCGCCAATCGTCGCGATCTGATGGGTAACAAGAGCCGTCCGAGCACCAGCACGCGCAGCAGCGCTGGCTGCTTCACACCCGGCATGGCCGCCACCGATAACGATGACATCATAGGTCGTCACGCTGCGCTCCATTTATTTCGAAACCGAATCGAATTGTTTCACGTGAATCACTTGCCAATGCAAAATTCCGAGAAAATGATATCCAGCAGATGTTCAACATCTACCTTTCCGGTAATCCGGCCTAGCTCTTCGGCGGCAAGGCGCAGGCACTCCGCCTGCATATCCAGTTGCGAACCCTCTAATGCTTCCGCGATGAAATTGGAAGTATTTTCTAATAGGAGCGCGTGTCGTGTGCGTCCCGGTTTTAAAGAGGCGATAGCCTCCCAACGAGACGTCACACTATTGACGATCGCCGATTTAAGTTCGTCGAGCCCGTCGCCTGTTTTGGTGGAAATCCGTATGACGTCGGCGTCCACCTCAGGCCGCAGGTCGGATTTTGTCCTGATCGTCCAGACCGGAATTGTGTCAGGCAGATCTATTTCCGGCAGTGGCTGATCAGCCTCGCAAAGCAGCAGTATCAGGTCAGCACGTTCAAGAACCAGATGCGCGCGGCGTATCCCTTCTCTTTCAACGACATCCTCGGTTTCACGAATTCCTGCAGTGTCGAAGAAACGAACCAGAAAACCATCCAGGTCCAGGTCAACGTGAAGAACATCGCGCGTTGTGCCCGCAATTTCGGTGACAATGGCAATGTCACGCTTAGCCAAGGCATTTAAAAGACTGGATTTTCCAACATTGGGCGCGCCGACGATAGCGACCTGAAAACCATCCCGTATGATTTCCCCAGACCTTGTGGCTTCGCGTTGGGCGTCGATCTCACCCTTCAGCCGCCTCACATTCATCCACACCGTATCGGAAATCGACCCAGGCACATCATCTTCATCGGCGAAGTCGAGCTCGGCTTCGATAAGAGCGCGTGCCCTTGTCAACTCAAGAGCCCAGCCCTCATAGATCGCTGAGAGACCGCCATCGCTCTGCTCCAAAGCCAGACGGCGCTGCATTTCAGTTTCCGCCCGAAGCAGATCGGACAATCCTTCAGCCTCGACCAAATCGAGCTTTCCATTCTCCAAAGCACGTTTGGAAAACTCACCAGCCTCCGCAAGTCGCAGATTTTCGGACAGCAATTCGGCGTAAAGCGCCGAGACCACAGCGCGACTTCCATGCAGATGCAATTCGACGCAATCCTCGCCTGTGAAGGAATGCGGCCCCGGAAAGGTGATTGCCAAGCCACGGTCGATGACACTGCCGTCTGCTCGCCTGATTGTTCGCAAATACGCGTGCCGAGCCTGGGGGAGGGGTCCCGCCAGCTTTTGCAGTACGGAGATCGATCTCGATCCGCTCAACCGAATAACAGCAAGCCCTGCCGGCAGCGAACCGCTCGACAGGGCAAAAATCGTATCATCGGCCCGCATTATTCAGAACCTCGGACGCGTGATTGAATCCGGCTAAGGATCAGGTGTTCATGGAATCGAAGAAATCGCCGTTGTTCTTCGTCTGCTTGAGCTTGTCGATAAGGAACTCGATCGCATCGGTCGTACCCATCGGAGCCAGAATACGACGTAGAACAAAGATCTTCTGCAGATCCTGACGTGGTACCAACAGGTCTTCCTTACGCGTGCCGGACTTGAGGATATCCATGGCAGGGAAGATACGCTTGTCGGCGACCTTGCGATCAAGAACGATTTCCGAGTTACCGGTGCCCTTGAATTCTTCGAAGATGACTTCGTCCATACGGCTGCCAGTGTCGATCAGCGCCGTCGCGATGATCGTCAGCGAACCGCCTTCTTCGATATTACGGGCAGCACCGAAGAAACGCTTCGGACGCTGCAGTGCGTTGGCATCTACACCACCGGTCAGAACCTTGCCGGAGGAGGGCACCACGGTGTTGTAAGCGCGACCAAGACGAGTGATCGAATCGAGAAGAATGACGACATCTCGGCCATGTTCCACGAGGCGCTTGGCCTTTTCGATGACCATCTCCGCAACCTGAACGTGACGAACGGCCGGCTCGTCGAAGGTCGAGGACACAACCTCGCCCTTCACCGAACGCTGCATGTCCGTCACTTCTTCAGGCCGTTCATCGATAAGAAGAACGATCAGATAGCATTCCGGATGATTGGCCGTGATCGAATGAGCGATGTTCTGGAGAAGAACCGTTTTACCGGTGCGCGGCGGTGCCACGATCAAACCACGCTGGCCTTTGCCGAGCGGTGCGACCAGATCGATAACACGTGCCGAATTATCCTTCGACGTCGGGATGTCGAGTTCCATTTTGAAGCGCTCATTCGGGTAGAGCGGCGTCAGATTGTCGAAATGGACCTTGTGACGGATCTTTTCCGGATCGTCGAAATTGATCGTATTGACCTTGAGAAGCGCAAAATAACGCTCTCCTTCCTTCGGTCCACGGATCGGACCCTCAACGGTATCGCCGGTCTTCAGAGAAAAGCGACGGATCTGAGAAGGCGAAATGTAAATGTCGTCCGGACCCGGCAAATAGTTGGCATTGGCGGACCGCAGAAAACCGAAGCCGTCTTGAAGAACTTCGACCACGCCTTCACCGATGATCTCAACGTCCTGGCTGGCAAGAACCTTCAATATCGCGAACATCAGTTCCTGCTTGCGCATGGTGCTGGCGTTCTCAACCTCCATCGTTTCCGCGAAGGCAAGCAAATCGGTCGGAGATTTGCTCTTGAGTTCTTGAAGCTTCATTTCAGCCATGAAGGAAGGACCATTTCAATTTCGAGGGGAAGCCGTGTCGGTGGAATTCGTTCCTGCGGAGAAAATCCGCAGACTGTGAACCTGCACACATGCACGAGAGAAGAGATGGCCGGGAAAATAGCGATTCCCGCCCCTTACCGCAAGGGGGGGACAAGCGCAAATATTTCTATCCCGGATATCAAAACGGTTTCACGATCACCAGAATCACGATCACAATCATCAAAACCGTCGGGATTTCATTGATCAGACGCCAGTAACGCGCGGTCCTGCGTGGCCCGTCCTGGGCAAACCGCCGCATGCTGCGTCCAAACATCACATGCACGATCGTCAATAAAAATACCATTGCGATTTTGGCATGCAGCCAGCCGCCCTGAAACTCATAAACGGTCCAGGCAAGATACAAACCCAAAATCCAGGACAGCATCATCGCCGGGTTCATGATCACCCGGTAAAGCCGCTGCTCCATCATCTTGAAGGTTTCCGACTGGACGGACCCAACCGGCGCATCGGTATGGTAGATGAAAAGACGCGGCAGATAGAGTAAGCCTGCCATCCAGGAGATGACGGCAATCACATGCAGTGCCTTGATCCACAGAAACAGGTCATCCGGCCGCCAGGAGACGACTGCCAGAAGCAAAAGCACGAAGATGGCGAGCGCTACCGCGGCACGCCGCCTGGCACGTCGACCGGGCTTCTCGTCCGTCTGTAACTCCTGTTCGTTCATCAGCCAAAGCTCCGGACACGCTTCACCAAGGCAGTAACATGATCCGGGTTGGCTTCAGGGGTGATCCCATGGCCGAGATTGAAAATTAGCGGGCCATTGCCGAGGGTCTGAAGGATCCTGTCAATTCCGTCATCCAAAGACTGACCGCCGGCCACCACGCGCATCGGATCGAGATTGCCCTGCACCGGCCCGTCCTTTTGCAGTTCAGCTGCAAAGTTCAGCGGCACGGACCAATCAAGGCCAATGGCGTCGGCGCCGGTTTTCTGGCGATAGGTCTTGAGGTTGAACCCAGCACCCTTGGCGAAAGCGATTATCTTTGCGCCAGGTCGGCGAGCACGGACACCCTCGATGATCCGGGCAACGGGTGCGATGGCGAAAGCGGCAAACTCTTCCTCGCCCAGCACACCGGCCCAGGAGTCGAAAATCTGCACTGCGTCTGCACCGGCGTCCAACTGACCGACAAGGTAATCGACAGAGATATCCGCAAGCTGCATCAGAAGTGAAGCAAAGGCCTTTGGATATCTGTAGGCGAACAGACGGGCAGGCGCCTGATCGGGCGTACCTTTTCCAGCGATCATGTAGGTGGCAACGGTCCAGGGCGCACCGCAGAAGCCGAGAAGCGTTGTCTCGGCTGGAAGATCGCGACGCAGGCGACGGACCGTTTCGAACACCGGTGCAAGATGCGTCATCACATTGGATGCATCCAGCTGGTCGATCCCGTCGGCATCGATCGGATCCATCTGTGGTCCAACACCCTCAAGGAAACGCACATTCCTTTTCAAGGCATCTGGAATGACGAGGATATCGGAAAACAGAATGGAAGCATCGAAGCCATAACGCCGGATTGGCTGCAGGGTCACCTCTGCTGCCAATTCCGGATTATAACAGAGGTCGAGAAAGCTACCGGCTTGCGCGCGTGTCGCTCTGTACTCCGGCAGATAGCGACCTGCCTGCCTCATCAGCCAGATTGGCGGAGGTGAGACGGTTTCCCCGTTTAGGACTTCCAAAATCGTTCGGCGTACGTCCGTCACACAAGTCTCCTAAAACTAAATATCTTATATAAAAGATTCTTCTATTTCTTAGAGTCTGTGAGTAGCAAGGACTAAAGCCTGTACCTTGGTTTTCCACGACATGAGGTTCAGCGTCTGCACGTTTTCATAATTCTGATCGCTTTTCCTACCGAATGTCGAATATCAAAAATATCCTTTTTAATTCAGATATTTAAGTTTATGGATTTTTTCACAACCCTGTGTATAAGCTGTGAATTGCCGATGAACAGCGACGAATTGTCCACTGAATCCCAAACAGGTTCGAAAAGCTTTCCGCTCGACGGTGATTTGTGGATAAATCCGAACTTATCCGGCCGGTCGACGCCAGCTCAGACTGAGGCACAGATCTCTCCCAGACTATCAACAGGGGACCAAGTTTAACGTGGAGAACAGGAAAAACTTCTTCCATCTGCACCTCATTTCTGACTCGACGGGCGACACTCTCGTTTCCGCCGGCCGTGCAGCAGCAGTCCAGTTCACCAACGCGGTGCCGGTTGAACATGTCTATCCATTGATCCGAAACCGGCGACAGCTTCTACCCGTGCTGGAAGAGATCGATGAGACACCCGGGATCGTGATTTACACCGTCATGGATGCGGAACTGGCAACGCTGATAGAGACCCGTTGCCGCGAAATGTCGGTGCCGACAGTCAATCTTCTCGAGCCCGTTATGGCCGTGTTTCAGAATTTTCTCGGCGCGCCCTCCCATCGCCGTGTGGGTGCTCAGCATGTTCTCAATGCTGAATATTTTGCGCGGATCGAGGCTCTGAATTTTGCCATGGATCACGACGACGGGCAGTTGCCCGAAGATTATAATGAAGCGGATGTGGTGATCATCGGCATCAGCAGAACATCGAAGACACCCACGAGCATCTATCTGGCAAATCGTGGTATAAAGGCCGCCAATATTCCTATTGTCCCGGGCGTTGAACTGCCTCCAGCCCTTTTGAGTGCCAGCCGTCCTGTCATCGTCGGGCTGGTTGCGACAACGGATAGGATTTCGCAGGTTCGCGAAAATCGCGAACTCGGAAATTCGATGTCATATGATCACGGTCATTATGTTGATCGCGCCGCAATCAACGAAGAGCTGAAATATGCTCGCGCGCTTTGCACCCGCCACAATTGGCCGATAATCGATGTGACCAGGCGCTCGATAGAGGAGACTGCTGCGGCGATCGTTGCGCTGCGACCGAGGCTGCGCTAAGGCGAATCCGGCGCATGTGCCCGAAAACTGAAGTCAGCTTTCAGTGGCGATATGCACAGTTCCAGAATGCCGATTGTTCCTCCATGCTTCGATGTAGGGCTTCGGACATTGTTTTCAGGATAGCCCGTGATCACGCCCCTTGTTCTTGCATCTTCCAGTCCGTTTCGACGCATGCTTATGAGCAATGCCGGACTAACGTTTGACCACCAGGCCGCGGATATCGACGAGCGAGCAATAGAAGCAGAGCTAATGGATGCCGAACCGGCGAAGGTGGCAACAGTTCTCGCCGAAGCCAAAGCAAGAAATGTCGCACAGTCCCGTCCGGGTAGTCTGGTCATCGGATCGGATCAGACGATGTCGCTTGGTTCCCGCATTTATCATAAGGCGGCCTCTCTTGAAGAGGCCAAAGACAATCTGCAGTCCTTGTCGGGAAAGACCCATCGTCTGAATAGCGCCGTCGTCATCGTCAGAGATGACCGTATTCTATGGGAATATGTGGGTCATGCCGATCTGACAATGCGGCCGCTGTCTTCAGAGTTTGTCGATCATTATCTCGGCCGTGTAGGGCCTGATGTTCTCAAGAGCGTTGGCTCCTATCAGCTGGAGGGAGTTGGAATTCAGTTGTTCTCGAAAATAGACGGCGACTATTTTACCATCGTCGGATTGCCCATGTTGGCCCTGCTCGAAAAGCTGCGTGAACTGGTGGCTATCGATGGTTGATTCACGTGAAACGCAATTGCGCGCCTTCGTTACGGGTTTTCCTATCAGTCATTCCCGTTCGCCCATGATCCACAATCACTGGCTCGGTCGGTTTGGCATCAACGGACATTATGAGGCGCTGGAAATCAGCCCAGGTGATTTTGCTGCATTCATCGGCCATTTGAGAGACGGAAAGATCTACCGTGGTGGCAACGTCACCATTCCTCACAAGGAGGCAGCCTACCAGCTGGCTGACAGGCCTGATGAGCTTGCCGAAGAGCTGGGTGCGGCCAATACGCTCTGGCTGGAGGATGGACTAATCCACGCCACCAACACCGATGGTCATGGGTTCACAGCCAATCTCGACCATCATCGACGGGGCTGGGACAAGGTTGCGACTGCGGTGATACTTGGTGCCGGCGGTGCAAGCCGCTCGGTTATCCAATCGCTTCGCAACCGGGGCATCAAGGAAATCCACGTCGTTAATCGGACCATCGATCGCGCCCGGCAACTTGCCGACCATTTTGGGCCAAGCATCCATGCTCAGCCGATCGATGCGCTAGCCGAGGTTCTCAAAGGCGCGGGCCTTTTCATCAATACGACATCATTGGGCATGGAAGGGTCTGAAGCGATGGCTATCGATTTCAGCTCGCTGGCCGAAGGCGCCCTGGTGACAGACATTGTCTATGTGCCATTAAAAACCAGCTTTCTGGCCCAGGCAGAAGAGCAGGGTTTTTCGACGGTGGATGGATTGGGAATGCTCCTTCACCAAGCCGTCCCCGGTTTTGAAAAATGGTTCGGTGTTCGCCCCGTCGTCGATCAGCAGCTTCGTCAGTTGGTCATAAAAGACATGGAAGGCCATTGATGATCATTGTTGGCCTCACCGGCTCCATTGGAATGGGGAAATCGACAACCGCGAAATTCTTCGCGGAAGAGGGAATACCGGTTAATGATGCGGATGCAGTGGTCCATGATCTTTATCAGTCCGAAGCTGTGAAGCCGGTCGGTCAGGCCTTTCCGGGTACGATCAAGAATGGCATCATCGATAGACAGGAACTCTCGCGGCAATTGGCGGAAAATTCCGATGGTTTCAAGACGCTTGAAGCTATCGTGCATCCACTGGTTCGGCAGCGAGAAGGCCACTTTCTGGATCGTCAGAGACATGCCGGTGCCGGTATCGTGCTTCTCGACATTCCTCTATTGTTCGAAAGCGGTCGGGAAAACGCGGTTGACGTCATCGTCGTGGTGAGCTGTGATCCAAAAATACAGCGCCAGCGCGTACTTGCGCGACCGAACATGACAGAAGAAAAATTCGAGTTGATTTTGTCACGCCAGATACCGGATCTGGAAAAACGCCAAAAAGCTGATTTTGTAATTGATACCGGTGATGGGCTGGATGCTGCCCGCAAGCGGGTAAGCGGTATTATAAAAAGCCTGCGGGCAGGAAAGATGAGCGAGAAAAGCGATGCGTGAGATCATCTTTGATACGGAAACAACGGGTCTGGAATCGAAGACCGATCGCGTTATCGAAATCGGCGGCATCGAACTTGTCGATCATTTTCCGACAGGCCGTACCTTTCACAAGTACATTTCGCCCGGAGATCGCAAAGTCCATCCGGATGCGCTTGCCGTTCATGGACTGACCGATGAATTCCTGAAAGACAAACCGAGCTTCGCCGAAATCGTCGAAGAGCTTCAGGAATTTTTCCACGATGCGAAGTGGATTGCCCATAACGCGAACTTCGATATCGGCTTCATCAATGCCGAGTTCGATCGGCTTGGTCTGGCACCAGTAGTAAGTGAACAGGTTATCGACACCTTGTCCATGGCTCGCCGGAAACATCCGATGGGTCCAAATTCACTCGATGCGCTCTGCCGTCGTTATGGCATCGACAACTCGCACCGTACCAAGCACGGCGCTCTGCTCGACTCCGAGCTTCTGGCCGAAGTTTATATCGAGATGATTGGTGGCCGGCAGACGGCGCTTGGTCTGGTCGATGTCAAACAGAAGGTGGAAGTGGTTCAGGAAGAGGACGACGATGCCGTTCTCGAAATCCCGCCGCGACCGGGCACTCTGCCAGTTCGGCTTTCGCCGGCGGACATGGAAGGCCACCAGAAACTTATTGCGACGATGGGCGATAAGGCGATTTGGAAACAATACCAGTAAGAAAAAAGCCCGGAAAAACCGGGCTTTTTTCATATTCAGATGTGGTTGGCTTAGCTGTCGAGGGCCTGAACCTTCGAGCGGGTCTGCTCTTCGGCAATACGCTGCGAGAACATCTGCGCGAAATCGATAGGGTCGATCATCAGCGGCGGGAAACCGCCATTGCGGGTCACATCAGCGATGATCTGGCGGGCAAACGGGAAGAGCAGGCGCGGGCACTCGATAAAGAGAACCGGTAGCATGTGCTCCTGCGGGAAGCCGGTGATGCGGAAGACGCCGCCATAAACCAACTCGGCTGCGAACACGACCTTGTCGCCTTCCATTGCCTGAGCATTCAGCGTCAAAACGACGTCGAAGTCAGAATCCGACAGCGGGTTGGCGTTGACATTCACGTTGATATTGATCGCCGGCGCCGTATCACGAGCCTGCAGCGACCGCGGTGCGCCCGGGTTTTCAAAGGACAAATCCTTCGTGTACTGCGCAAGGATGCTGAGCGACGGGTTGGAAGCCTGGGTCTCTGTTTCGTTTGCCATTGGAATTCCTCGCGGCTTTGGACTGTGAGGCCGTCTAACATTTCAGTTTCGCGCTTACAACCCTGCGGAACAGAGCGACAGCGCTATCAGTCCTTGCGGTTATCCGGATCGGACCAGGGTGAAGAGGGGTTCGGACCTCGACTGAAATCATTTTCGTCAAGGTCAAGAACGTTCGGTTGGGCTGGACGCTTGGCATTCTCGGCATTTCCCGAGGTGTATGAAGCCGAAGTACCATTTCGCGAAGTGCGCATCACCACCACGCGCTTGCCGATCAGGGACCAGATGAAATGGCGAACGGGTGGAATGAAAAGCAACAACCCGATGATGTCGGTAAAGAAGCCGGGCAATATCAGCAGCACACCGGCAACAACAACCATGGCGCCACTGACCAGCGATCTGCCGGGCAGTTTGCCTTCCTGGCTTTCACGATTGGCTTCCTGAAGCACGCTGATACCCTGGCGCCGCAAAAGAACGGCGCCGATGAGCGAGGTCAGGATGACAAGAGCGAGGGTCGGCCAAAGACCGATTGCATTGCCGACCAACACAAAACCGGCAATTTCGATAAGCGGCAGGCCGAGAAAGATGATCGGCAGAAGAATAAGGGGCATTGCGCCTGGAATCCTGTCTTGTAGGCGGCCCTTATCTCAGGCGCCGCATTTGAATGATCGGCAGTTGCAGACTATATGTGAAAGCTAGACAACAATTTAAATGATCACTGCGGGTGAAGATGGGCGCGAACGATTTCATTACACTGTTTTTTCTGGTGGCCGCCGTGCTGATTTTTTTGCAGCTGCGCAGCGTACTCGGCCGTCGTACAGGCCATGAAAAGCCACCGGTCGATCCGTTTTCGGCGCGCGATGCCGCCAAGCCGGTCTCTGCCGATGATGGCAAGGTCGTAACACTGCCGCGCCGTGATCAGGTTGATGAAGAGCAACGATGGGCAGATGTGGATGCTTTGGCAAAGCCAGGCACGGAACTCAATTCGGCGATTCGTGATCTTATCCAGGCCGATCCGAGCTTCAATCCCAAGGAATTCGTCAAGGGCGCGGGCATGGCCTATGAAATGATCGTGATGGCATTTGCCGATGGCGATCGCAAAACCTTGAAGGGCTTGCTGTCGAAGGAGGTCTTTGAAGGCTTTGATGGGGCGATTTCCCAGCGTGAAGCCCGCGGCGAGGTGGTGAAGTCGAGTTTTGTTGGCATAGACAAGGCTGACATCGTCAACGCGGTGGTAAAGGATTCTGAAGCGCAGATCACCATCCGCATTGTCAGCCATCTGATTTCCGCGACCTATGACACGGCTGGAAGTGTTGTCGATGGTGAAGCCGATACCGTTGCCGAGGTTACCGATATCTGGACCTTTGCACGCGATATTCGCTCACGGGATCCGAACTGGAAGTTGATCGCTACCGAATCCGAACAATGAACACGATAGAATACGCCCTCACGCCCACGACCTATAAAGATATCGTCGGTTGGAACGAGGACGATCCGTCCGCACTGTTTTCCGTAATGCGGGACTGTCTCGACTATCTCGAGAAAGCCAAACCTTATCGAACCGGGTCTTTAGGGCTCTCAACCGACGACCTGCTACCGCTTTTGAAAGCGGCGGCAGGTTTTCAAATTTCTGGGCCGGATGCTACCCGGCTTTTTTTTGAAGAACATTGTCTACCGTTCATGATCCGGCGCTCAGATGAAAAGTCCGGTTTCGTGACCGGATTTTTCGAGCCGGAAATCGATGTCTCGGATCAGCCTGACGAAACATACCGCTATCCATTTTATCGTCGTCCCGCAGATCTGATCGATATCGACGATGGCAACCGCACGCTTTCACTCGATCCTTCCTATGCTTTCGCCAGGTTGCGCGATGGCGTAATCGACCCCTATCCGGATCGGGGAGAGATAGACCGTGGATATCTTCAAGGGCAGGGTTTGGAGATCGCCTGGGCGAAGTCGAAGATCGATGTCTTCTTCACGCATGTACAGGGTGCCGCACGACTGCGTTATCCCGATGGCTGTATCGGGCGCATTACTTATGCCGCCAAGGCGGGCCACCCATTTTCCGCAATCGGACGCCTGCTGATTGATCGTGGAGAGATCGATCCGACAACCGTATCCATGCAGACCATCCGTGATTGGTTGAGCGAGAATCCGGCTAAGGTCGATGAGGTGCTCTGGCATAACCGGTCCTACATATTCTTTCGTGAGGCGGCTGTGGCGGGTCTTGATCAGGGGCCAATCGCTGCCGCCAAGGTTCCTCTGGTGGCAGGTCGCTCGTTGGCGGTTGATCGCCTTATTCACACGTTCGGCTTTCCCTTCTTCATCCGCTCGACGAGCTTGACGCATCTCGATGGTGGAAAGCCTTTTGCGCGCACAATGCTGGCACTCGATACCGGCTCGGCGATTGTGGGGCCTGCCCGCGGCGATATTTTCACGGGTTCCGGTTATGATGCCGGTGAGCAGGCCGGCATCATCAAGCATCCGGCAGATTTCTACATTCTTCTCCCCAAAGCTGCAGCCGCAAGGTTTGCGCCATGAAGGGCGATCGCAAGCTGACGACCGAAGACAGGATCCTGTGGGGCAAGGTTGCACGCTCTGCAAAACCCATGGCCGGCCGTCTTGAAGATCTGCTGAAATTTGAAGCTCTTTTCGAACAACCCGATGAGGCGATGTCCGGAAAAAAATCGACTGCCGAACCGAATGGCAGGAATGCCGTACAGATTGACCCAGTGCCAAAGACCCTGCAGCCAGATCGAAAGATTCACCATCCGCTCGAAAAACCGGTCAAGCGCAAGCTTGCAAGAGGTCATCTGGCGCTGGAGGCACGCATCGATCTGCATGGTCTTATCCAGAGTGATGCACATGGCATCCTTCTGGATTTCCTGTTGCGGGCGCATGACCGCGGTTTGAGGCATGTGCTGGTAATCACAGGCAAGGGCAGTTCCTTCGGCAGTGAAGGCGCGTTGAAGCGGGCCGTACCCTTTTGGTTTTCGAAGCCAGAGTTTCGATTTCTCATCTCGTCTTACGAACCGGCAGCCCGGCAGCATGGCGGCGAGGGCGCCCTTTATGTTCGGTTGAGCCGTCGAGCAGGTAGTTGAACATGACACCATTCGGTCATGCATTGCGGGAATTGCGCTTACGCAAAGGCGTCCGACAGTCCGATATGGCGGCAGCGATCGGCGTGTCGGCTGCCTATTTGTCCGCATTGGAGCACGGCCACAGAGGAAAGCCGAGTTTCGATTTTCTCCAGCGCGTCGCCGGCTATTTCAACATCATCTGGGATGAAGCCGAAGAGCTGTTCATGCTGGCGCAAGCATCTGATCCGCGGGTCGTTGTCGATACCCGTGATCTGCCGCCGGAATATACCGCGTTTGCCAATCGTCTGGCCAAGGAGATTCGCTCTTTGTCACCAGACATGCTAGAGCAACTGACGAAGGTTCTTGAAAGTGGTAGCCCTTCTGGCTGAGCGCCACATAATCCCGGGTTAAATGCGCGAAAAATGCCTCAGCGCTTTGGAAATCTGCCCGGATTTCTTATATTCAGTGGCACGAAATACGGTGATTCGCCAGATCGCCGAACCACGTTAATTGGAAAGATCATTGATGAGCGAAACACCCGTCAACGACAGCGGCGCGAGTTCTGAATACGGCGCGGATTCGATCAAGGTCCTGAAGGGACTGGATGCGGTTCGCAAGCGCCCAGGCATGTATATCGGCGATACGGATGACGGGTCCGGCCTGCATCACATGGTCTATGAGGTCGTTGACAACGCCATCGATGAAGCACTTGCCGGTCATGCCGATATCGTAACCGTCACGCTGAATGCTGATGGCTCGGTTACCGTCACCGACAACGGACGCGGTATTCCCACCGACATCCATACTGGTGAGGGCGTTTCGGCGGCTGAAGTCATCATGACCCAGCTTCACGCAGGTGGAAAGTTCGACCAGAATTCCTACAAGGTTTCTGGCGGTCTGCACGGCGTTGGCGTCTCGGTTGTCAATGCGCTTTCGGTTTGGCTGAAACTGCGCATCCGCCGTAATGGCAAGCTGCACGAAATCGGCTTTACCCACGGGGTGGCCGACGCACCGCTGAAGGTCATCGGCGAGTACGAGGGCAGGTCGGGTACTGAGGTGACGTTCCTTGCCAGTACCGAAACCTTCACGATGACGGAATTCGATTACGGCACGCTCGAACATCGCCTTCGCGAATTGGCGTTTCTGAATTCGGGCGTACGAATCCGGCTAACCGACAAGCGGAAGTCTGACATCCGCGAAGAAGAGATGGTCTATGACGGTGGTCTTGAGGCCTTTGTCCGTTATCTCGACCGCTCCAAAAAGCCTCTCGTTGACAAGCCGGTCGCAATCCGTGGCGAGAAGGACGGCATTACCGTCGAAGTCGCCATGTGGTGGAACGACAGCTACCATGAAAACGTGCTCTGCTTCACCAACAACATCCCGCAGCGCGATGGCGGCACTCATATGGCTGGTTTCCGTGGCGCGCTGACGCGTCAGGTCACCTCCTATGCGGATACATCCGGTATCACCAAGAAGGAAAAGGTTACCCTTCAGGGTGAAGATTGCCGCGAAGGTCTGACTGCTGTTCTTTCGGTAAAAGTGCCGGACCCGAAATTCTCGTCGCAGACAAAGGACAAGCTTGTCTCGTCCGAAGTGCGTCCGGTGGTCGAGAGCCTCGTCAATGAAGCGCTCAGCACCTGGTTCGAAGAGCATCCGGCAGATGCGAGGATCCTGGTCGGTAAGGTCGTTGAAGCGGCTGTTGCACGCGAAGCTGCCCGCAAGGCACGCGAATTGACCCGTCGTAAAGGCGCTCTCGATATCGCATCATTGCCGGGTAAGCTGGCAGATTGTTCGGAACGTGATCCGGCCAAGTCCGAAGTTTTTCTCGTCGAGGGCGACTCTGCTGGTGGTTCGGCCAAGCAGGGGCGTTCGCGTGAAAATCAGGCGATCCTTCCGCTGCGCGGCAAGATCCTCAATGTCGAGCGCGCGCGCTTCGACAAGATGTTGTCCAGCCAGGAAATCGGTACGCTGATCACGGCGCTCGGCACGTCCATCGGCAAAGACGAGTTCAACGCCGATAAGCTGCGTTACCACAAAATCATCATCATGACGGACGCTGACGTCGACGGCGCCCATATTCGTACTCTGCTGCTGACCTTCTTCTTCCGGCAGATGCCGGAACTGATCGAGCGCGGCCATATCTATATCGCTCAGCCGCCACTTTATAAGGTCAGCCGTGGCAAGTCCGTTCAGTATCTGAAGGACGAGAAGGCGCTGGAAGAATATCTGATCAGCATGGGCCTTGAAGAGGCACGGTTGACGCTGGAATCCGGCGAAGTACGCGCCGGTGCCGATTTGCGCGAGGTCATTCAGGATGCTCTGCGGCTGCGGTCGCTCGTTGATGGCCTTCATTCGCGTTACAGCCGCTCGATCATCGAGCAGGCGGCTATTGCCGGCGCTCTCAACCCGGAACTCACCGATAATCGCGAACGTGCTCAGAAAACGGCTGACGAAGTCGCAAGGCGTCTCGATGTTATTGCCGAGGAAACGGAACGCGGCTGGACCGGTCATGTGACCAGCGAGGGCGGTCTTCGTTTCGAGCGCATGGTTCGCGGCGTCAAGGAAGTCGCTTTCCTCGATAATGCTCTGATCGGGTCGGCCGATGCCCGTCACATTGACCAGATGACACAGCGACTTCACGACATCTACGCAGCGCCACCGGTTCTCGCCCGAAAAGACGGGACCCTTGATGTGTCCGGCCCACGCGCTCTGCTTGATGCGATTTTCGCATCCGGCCGCAAGGGTCTTTCCATGCAGCGCTACAAGGGCCTTGGCGAAATGAACGCCGAGCAGCTTTGGGAAACAACACTCGACCCCAACGTCCGCTCGCTGCTTCAGGTAAAGGTGCCTGATGCAACCGACGCCGACGGTTTGTTCTCGCGCCTGATGGGTGATGAAGTCGAGCCGCGCCGCGAGTTTATCCAGGAAAACGCGCTCAGCGTCGCAAACCTCGATATCTAAAAGTTAAAAAAGTGTGTTTCACGTGAATCTTTCCTGTGGGTGATTCACGTGAAACACTTTGTTAACCGACAAAATTTCTCGTCTCAGTCCCAGTCGGACGGGATATCTGTCCACCGCCATGACGATAGGCACATTCGTGAAAACCTGCTAAAGCAGGCACAAATGCATCGTCCATGTTCGCGAGACAGACAGCTTCTCTGCGACTTGCCAGAGGCGGCGTCAGAATGTTTTACCAACTTTACGAAATGAACCACGCGGCGCTTGCGCCACTGCGAGCAACGACCGAGGCGATGCGGCTGCTTTATAGCGATCCGCTCAATCCGATGTCGCAGACCGCGATGGGGCGGACCATGGCGGCCGGCTTGGAAGTGTTCGAGCGTATAACGCGCCGATACTCAAGGCCGATATTTGATTTGCCACAGACGATCGTGGACGGCGCCGCAGTCGACGTCATCGAAGAAAACGTATGGTCCAGGCCGTTCTGCAATCTTGTGCATTTCCGTCGCGATGTGAAACCCGGCAGGCCAGATGATCCCAAGATCCTGCTCGTCGCACCGATGTCTGGCCACTATGCCACTTTGCTGCGTGGAACGGTCGAGGCATTGCTGCCGCATGCCGACGTCTACATCACCGATTGGATCGATGCCCGTATGGTGCCTGTGACGGAAGGCACCTTTGATCTGGATGATTATATCGATTACGTGATCGAGATGCTGCATACCCTTGGTCCGAAGACCAATGTGGTGGCTGTGTGCCAGCCTTCCGTTCCAGTCCTCGCCGCCGTCGCCGTGATGGAAGCCGCAAATGATCCTTTTGCGCCGGCCTCGATGACACTCATGGGCGGGCCGATTGATACCCGCATCAATCCGACGGCGGTCAATGCCATGGCTCAGGATCGGCCGCTCAGCTGGTTCAAGGACAATGTGGTGATGAATGTGCCGTGGCCGCAACCCGGTTGCATGCGCCCGGTCTATCCCGGCTTCCTGCAACTGTCCGGGTTCATGTCCATGAACCTCGACCGCCATCTCACGGCGCACAAGGAATTCTTCGAGCATCTGGTAAAGAATGACGGTGAGTCTGCAGAAAAGCACCGAGAGTTTTATGACGAATATCTGGCGGTGATGGATCTGACCGCAGAGTTCTATCTGCAGACAGTCGATACCGTCTTCATCCGCCACGCTCTCCCGAAGGGTGAGATGATGCATCGTGACACGCCTGTCGACACCAAAGCGATCCGCAATGTCGCGTTGCTCACCGTTGAAGGCGAGAATGATGATATTTCGGGACTGGGTCAGACGGAAGCCAGCCACACGATTTGCCCAGGTATTCCGGACGCAAAGCGCATGCACTACGTGCAGCCTGATGTTGGTCACTATGGTGTCTTCAACGGATCGCGTTTTCGCAAGGAAATCGCACCACGGATCATCGCCTTCGCGCGCGAGCATTCCCTGGCTGGAGAAGCCAAAACCAGCGGAAAGCGTGCAGCCCGCCGCAAGCCGGTGTGAATTGCGCGGGTCTTTTCAAACGCTTCAACGATTGGCCAGACATTCGTCTTGAACGGACTTACGGCATTTCCCAAATCGAATCCAAGCCGGCATCGTGCCGGCGGGATTAGGAGGAATACCGAAACATGACGCAGTCAGCACTGATCCGCCCGGACTGGACGCCGGCAACCATCGCGTTGATGGTTCTCGGTTTCATCGTATTCTGGCCTTTGGGCCTCGCCATGCTCGCCTATATTCTGTTTGGCGACAAACTCGGCATCTACAAACGCTCTGCCAGCGAAAAGGTAGATGGCATGTGCGCCGGTTTCCGCCGCGCGCAAGGTCGTTATGAGCAACATTTTTCGACCGGTAATGTCGCTTTCGACGACTGGCGCCGCGCCGAACTTGAACGGATCGAGGAACAGCGCCGCAAGCTGGACGAGACGCGCAGCGAGTTCGACGCATATATGCGAGAACTTCGCCGCGCCAAGGACCAGGAAGAGTTCGATCGCTTCATGCGCGAACGCGGTCCCGGAAGTTCCGCTGGCGGTTTTTCGACCACCGGCTGAAATCCAAAGACAATGGGCCGGCGCTTTTCCAGCGCCGGTTTTTTCTTGAGGCGATACCGCCTCGAATCTGCTAAAAGAGCCGAATGTTTCCCGCCCTCAAAAAGCTGATGTCCAAACCTCCGGAAGCGTTGCGTTCGACGGAACAAACCGTTCTTGTCGGCGATCGCACGCTGCCGATAACGATCCGGGAAAACAGTCGGGCAACTCGCATTACGCTGCGGATCGAGCCCGGCGGGCGTTCACTGAAACTGACAGTGCCAACGGGTTTGAAGCGATCGGAGGTTGATGACTTTCTTGATCGTCATCAGGGCTGGCTTTTCACCAAACTGGCAAAGTTTCCCGTCTCTGGTGATCTGCGATCTGGTGGAATGATTTCCTTGCGTGGCATTCCGCACAGGATCGTTCATACCGGCACACTCCGCGGCGTTACCGAAGCCACGGTGGTTGATGGCGAACCACTTCTCAGGGTCGGAGGATTGGAAGATCATGTCGGTCGTCGCATTGCCGCTTTCCTCAAGAAGGAAGCTCGGCGCGATCTGGAACCTCTGGTCGCACGCCATGCGGCGCAGATCGGTAAACCGGTTCGCTCGATCACGATGAAAGATACGCGCAGTCGTTGGGGATCATGTTCCTGGGAGGGGAATTTGAGTTTTTCCTGGCGCATCGTCATGGCTCCGCCGAGTGTCATCGATTACTTGGCCGCCCATGAAGTGGCGCATCTGAAGGAGATGAACCACGGTCCAAAATTCTGGGCGCTTTGCCAAAAGCTTTGCCCAGGCACGGAAGCTGCCCAGAAATGGCTTAAACAGCATGGCTCGCAACTTCACGCCATCGACTTCACCTGAAATCTCGGCATCAGCGAAAAAGTCGATTTGGCTCGACTCAAACGCCTTTTCATGGCAATCCGCCGCAATGGTTCCCGATATCAAAATTTGCGGACTGAAGACGCTGGAAGCGGTTGATCGCGCCATTGAGCGCGGGGCCACCCATATCGGCTTCATCTTCTTCGAAAAAAGCCCTCGCCACATCGAGCCGGTAGAAGCCGGTGCTCTGGCCGATCGCGCCCGTGGCAAGGTCAAGATCGTCGCCGTGACAGTCGATGCCGACAACGAGACACTCGAAGACATTATCGCCTTCGTGCAGCCGGATATTCTCCAGCTGCATGGTCATGAGAGTCCGGAACGCGTCCTGAATATCAAGGCAGTGTTCGGGCTGCCGGTCATGAAGGCACTGTCCATCCGCACAGCGGAGGATCTGAGAACGCTGGAGGCCTATGATGGTCTTGCAGATCGCTTTTTGCTCGATGCAAAAGCGCCGCCCGGATCCGAACTGCCGGGGGGCAATGGCGTTTCCTTCGACTGGAATCTTCTGGCCGTGCTTGACGCTGGCGTCGATTACATGCTTTCCGGTGGACTGAACAAGGATAATGTCGGCCTTGCCCTGTCGAGCACGACAGCGAGCGGAGTAGACATTTCCTCCGGCGTGGAAAGCGCACCGGGGGTTAAGGACCTGCAAATGATGGATACGTTTTTCGACGCGATCGCTGAAGCGCGATCGGTCGATACGGCGGATCGCAAGGAGTAGATTGTGAACCAGGCGGCGACACCAAATTCATTCCGGTCCGGACCGGACGAAGACGGACGTTTTGGCATATACGGCGGGCGCTTTGTCGCCGAAACGTTGATGCCTCTTATCCTCGATCTGCAGGACGAGTGGGAGAAGGCCAAAACCGATCCCGAGTTTCAGGCCGAGCTTGCATCGCTGGGTACGCATTATATCGGCCGACCGAGCCCGCTTTATTTTGCTGAACGCCTGACCGAAGAACTGGGCGGCGCAAAAATCTATTTCAAGCGTGAAGAGCTGAACCATACCGGCTCGCACAAGATCAATAACTGCATCGGCCAGATCCTGCTTGCCAAGCGCATGGGCAAGACCCGCATCATCGCCGAAACCGGTGCTGGCCAGCACGGCGTGGCGTCTGCCACCGTCGCCGCGCGCTTTGGTCTGCCTTGTATCGTCTATATGGGCGCAACCGATGTCGAGCGTCAGGCGCCGAACGTTTTCCGCATGCGCCTACTCGGTGCCGAAGTCGTGCCGGTCACTGCCGGTAGCGGTACGCTCAAGGATGCGATGAACGAGGCATTGCGCGACTGGGTCACCAATGTCGATGATACCTATTACCTGATCGGCACAGCCGCGGGTCCGCATCCATATCCAGAAATGGTTCGCGATTTTCAGGCCGTCATCGGCACGGAAGCTCGCCAGCAGATCTTGGAAGCGGAAGGCCGTCTGCCTGACGTCGTTATCGCAGCGGTTGGCGGCGGGTCGAACGCAATCGGCATTTTCCACCCTTTCCTCGATGATCCGAGCGTCAAGATCGTTGGCGTCGAAGCAGGCGGCAAGGGCCTGCAGGGCGAGGAGCACTGTGCCTCCATCACCGCCGGTTCGCCGGGCGTTCTGCACGGCAACCGCACCTATCTGCTGCAGGATGGTGATGGTCAGATCAAGGAAGGCCACTCGATTTCAGCCGGCCTCGATTACCCTGGCATCGGCCCCGAGCACAGCTGGCTGGCCGATACCGGTCGCGCCGAATATGTCCCGATCATGGACCATGAAGCGCTCGAAGCTTTCCAGACGCTGACCCGCCTCGAGGGTATCATCCCCGCGCTTGAGCCCAGCCATGCACTGGCCGAAGTCATCAAGCGAGCACCGAAAATGGGCAAGGACGAGATCATCCTGATGAACCTGTCCGGACGTGGCGACAAGGATATCTTCACTGTCGCGAAAATCCTCGGGATGGAGATGTAAGATGACCACTCGTATGGACAATCGTTTTGCGGCTTTGAAGGCAGAAGGCCGCCCGGCACTGATCACCTATTTCATGGGCGGTGACCCGGATTTCGACACGTCGCTTGCCATCATGAAGGCGCTGCCGGGTGCCGGTGCCGATGTCATCGAACTCGGCATGCCGTTTTCCGATCCGATGGCCGATGGCCCGGCAATCCAGCTCGCCGGCCAGCGCGCGCTGAAAGCCGGCCAGACTCTTGCCAAGACGCTGGAACTTGCAAAACTGTTCCGCCAGACGGACAATGAAACGCCGATCGTGCTGATGGGATACTATAATCCCATCTATATCTACGGCGTCGAGAAGTTTCTGGATGATGCACTTGCCTGCGGCATCGATGGCCTGATCGTTGTCGATCTGCCGGCTGAGATGGATGATGAACTCTGCATCCCGGCGCTGGAAAAGGGCATCAACTTTATTCGCCTCGCGACGCCGACGACCGACGATAAGCGCCTGCCGAAGGTTCTCAAAAATTCCTCTGGTTTCGTGTATTACGTATCGATGAACGGTATTACCGGCTCGGCCCTGCCGGATCCGTCGCTGGTTTCCGGTGCCGTAAACCGCATCAAGAGCCATACCGATCTTCCGGTCTGCGTCGGTTTCGGCGTCAAGACGGCGGATCATGCCAAGGCGATCGGTGCCGCAGCTGACGGCGTTGTCGTCGGCACGGCAATCGTCGCTCAGGTGGCTGGCAGCCTTACCAAGGATGGCGCAGCCACTGGCGATACCGTTTCAGCGGTCGCAACTTTCGTGCGTGGCCTTGCCACTGGCGTTCACGCCGCGCGCCTTGTTGCCGCCGAATAATAATCCCACATTGTACGTGGTTTCCAATCGGGAGAATGCCCAGTGAACTGGATCACCAACTATGTCCGGCCGCGGATCAACTCCATGCTCGGCCGACGCGAAGTTCCGGAAAACCTCTGGATCAAGTGCCCTGAGACCGGCGAAATGGTCTTTCATAAGGATCTTGAGGATAACAAGTGGGTCATTCCCGCGTCCGGCTTCCATATGAAGATGCCCGCTAGGGCACGCCTGGCAGACCTTTTCGACGGCGGTGTCTTCGAATCCCTGCCGCAGCCGAAGGTCGCTCAGGATCCGCTGAAGTTTCGCGATTCCAAGAAATATGCGGATCGTCTGAAGGACAGCCGTCTGAAGACGGAGCAGGAGGATACGATCCTTGCGGGCCTCGGCCTTGTTCAAGGTCTGAAGCTCGTTGCTGTCGTGCATGAATTCAATTTCATCGGCGGCTCGCTCGGCATGGCTGCCGGTGAAGCAATCGTCAAGGCTTGCGAGCGTGCTCTTGCCGAACATTGCCCGCTGGTGATTTTCCCAGCGTCCGGTGGTGCACGCATGCAGGAAGGCATCCTGTCGCTGATGCAGTTGCCGCGCACGACCGTCGCAGTCGATATGCTCAAGGAAGCCGGCCTTCCATATATCGTCGTCCTCACCAATCCGACGACCGGTGGTGTCACGGCGTCCTACGCCATGTTGGGCGACGTCCATATTGCTGAGCCGGGCGCGGAAATCGGCTTTGCCGGCAAGCGCGTCATCGAACAGACTTTGCGCGAAAAGCTGCCGGAGGGCTTTCAAACGGCTGAATACCTTCTGGAACACGGCATGGTCGACATGGTCGTCAAGCGCCATGATATACCCACGACGCTCGCACAGGTCCTTCGCATTCTGCTGAAGCAGCCGATGACGGAAGTGGCGCCTCTTGCTCAAACGGCTTGAGGCAATCAAGCTGGAAATGGGACGGTTGGAATGACGGCGATGACGGAACCGGCACCGAGCGAGGCAGCCAAGGAAATAGAGCGGCTGATGACGCTTCATCCCAAGGGCTTCGATATGTCCCTGGACCGGGTTCTTCGCGTACTTGAGGTTCTCGGCAATCCGCATCTGAAGCTGCCAAAAGTCATTCACGTTGCAGGAACCAACGGCAAAGGGTCGGTGACGGCCTTTTGTCGGGCGTTGCTGGAGGCCGGTGGCCATGCCGTGCATGTTCATACGTCGCCGCATCTCGTCAACTGGCACGAGCGATATCGCATCGGTGTAAAAGGTGGCCGGGGTGAATTGGTCGATGACGCGGTTTTCGCGGATGCGCTGCGCCGTGTCGGTGAAGCCAATGGCGGCCAGCACATCACCGTTTTCGAGATCCTGACCGCCGTAAGCTTTCTGATCTTTTCGGAAATCCCTGCCGATGCCGTCATTCTGGAAGTCGGCATGGGTGGGCGTTTTGATTCCACCAATGTCGTGCCCAATCCGGCTGTCTCGATCATCATGCCTATATCGCTTGATCATCAGGCATATCTGGGTGACCGCGTTGAACTGATCGCGGCCGAAAAGGCCGGCATCATGAAGAAGGGATGCCCGGTCGTTATCGGCCAGCAGGAACACGAGGCCGCGCTTGATGTTCTGGTTTCGACGGCCGAACGTCTTTCCTGCCCGGTCACGGTCTATGGTCAGGATTATTCCGCCCACGAAGAATTTGGCCGTCTGATCTATCAGGATGAGTTCGGACTGGCCGATTTGCCGGTGCCACGCCTTCTTGGGCGTCATCAATATGCCAATGCCGCGGCGGCGATCCGTGCGGTCAAGCAGGCTGGTTTCACCGTCACCGAAGCCATGATGGAAAAGGCGATGAGCACGGTGGAGTGGGCCGGTCGCCTGCAGCGGTTGATTGAAGGTGAACTTCTTCAATATGCACCACGCGGTTCGGAAATCTGGGTGGACGGCGGCCACAATCCCGGCGCAGGAGAAGTGATTGCGGAAGCGATGGCTGGTTTCGAAGAGCGTCAGGCCCGTCCGCTTTATCTGATCACCGGCATGATCAACACCAAGGAACCGGTTGGCTATTTTCGCGCTTTTTCCGATATCGCCGAATATGTCTTCACCGTGCCGATCCGCGGTTCGGATTCGATGATTGATCCGGTCATCCTCGCGCATTCGGCCTTCGACGCCGGACTGGTGGCGGAACCGTCGTTGAGCGTTGTGGATGCTCTAAAAGAAATCAGCCAGCGCCAGATGCCGGAGGAAGTCCCGCCGCGTATTCTGATCGGCGGTTCGCTTTATCTGGCGGGCACCGTTCTCGCTGAGAACGGCACAGCACCCAAATGAAAAAAGCCCGGTCTCGCAACCGGGCTTTTCCAATTCAGTTTATGGTTGAAAAATCAGGCGGCGCCGGTAATCCAGCTGGAAAGAGCGGTCTTCGGAGCAGCGCCAACCTTGATGTCGGCCACTTCGCCGCCCTTGAAGATAGCAAGGGTCGGGATCGAGCGAACGCCGAACTGGGCAGCGAGTTCCGGGTTTTCGTCGATGTTCAGCTTGGTGATCTTGACCTTGCCGGCAAGCTCAGTCGAAATTTCTTCGAGGCTCGGGCCGATCATTTTGCACGGGCCGCACCATTCAGCCCAGAAATCCACGACGACAGGCTGCGTGGAATCGAGAACTTCGGCCTGGAAGTTGGACATGTCTACTTTGACGGTAGCCATAGGGCTCTCCTTTAGAATTCGTGTTGGACCAAATGTGCGCGCGAGCATGGCGAATTTCAATGGTTCCGACATCACTTTGTTCTGAGTTCAGAAAGCGAACGGGACAGCAAATCGTCCGACAGCCGAATGACGTGGCCTGATTCGGTATAGACCAGCACGCAATCGATTGCACGACCCGGATAGAGTGGCGCAAGAATCTCCCGGTAGATTGCAAGCTGTGCCCGATGGGAGAATGGTGTTTGCTCCTGTGAACCCGGTGGATTGCGATTTGTCTTGTAATCCATGATCATGACGCGGCTGTCATTGACGACCAGCCGGTCGATGCGGCCCGAAACCGCATAATCTCGGTCATCGATCTTCAGCGTGCCCATGATCGACACTTCCGCCTGGGCGTGATCGGAAAATGCATCACGAAGATCGGTTGCGGAGAGGACCCCTATGACCGTTTCGATCAACTGCCGGCGCTCCGACTCCGGCCAGAATGGCACCGCGCGAGACGCATAACGTTGCGCGGCCGCGAGACGTTCGGTTTCGGGAAAATCCGGCAACATTTGCAGCATCCGGTGCGTCATGCGTCCGCGTTGCAATGCGCGGTCAGGGCTGGCGGCGTCACCAAACAGCGGCGAGGTGATCACCGCGTCAATCGCCTCGTCATCGATCATGGTTCCAGCGCCGGAGGGGCTCAAAGGGCGCGGCAGCAATTTTTGCGGTGGCAGCGGCCGACCCAATGCTTCGGGAAGCAGCGACGTGGTTTCCGCGTGCTCCTTCGGATCTTCCTTGGGAATTTGCCGGTTCGGCTCGCCGGAAAGCCGCCACGTCAAACCCGTCCAATTGCCGTCCGGACCGGTAAATTCCGCGGTTTGGCAATGCGTGTCGTCGGCGCTGAGACCTCGAGCAACCATCGCCTGCCAGCTATCGAGATTCTCGCGCTTGCCGCGATAACCGCAAACTATCAGCCGATCGGCTGCGCGCGTCATGCCGACATAGAGAAGTCGACGATATTCCTCTTCCGTCGAAATCCTCAGGCGCTCTTCATCTGCCTCGCTAAAGGCATTTGACAGTACTTTGGACGGCAGCCAGGCGGGAACATTCGTCTCGCCGACGCGCAGCATCCGCAGTTTTGAAACATGGCTATGCACAAAAGCTTTTGAACCACTATCAACGAGAAATACGACCGGCGCTTCCAGCCCCTTGGAGGCATGCACCGTCATGATCCGCACTTCGTTGCGGCCGCTATCCTGTTCGCGTTTGATCTCTGGCGATTCCAGTTCAAGCGTGGAGATGAAGGATTGCAGACCCGGCAGCCCGCTTGTCTCGTGGTCTAGTGCGAATGTCAGGAATTCATCGAGAATATCGCCCGCTTCGCTCCCCAGCCGTGCTAAAAACTGTCGGCGGCCGCCATCGGCGCCAAGCAGATGGGCAAACAGATCATGCACGCTCATCGTCCGCGACAAGGCGATGTAGCGTTGCAGTCTGCTAACGCTCGTTTGCAGATTCGGGTTATCGACTGCCTGCATCTGCAGATGCGCCCACACACCGATTTTTTCCGGTCGGCGGCCGGCAATCTCGAAAACGTCATCTTCCGAAAGATCGAAAAGCGGGCTCTTGAGGATCGCGGCAAGCGAGAGATCATCGCCGGGCAGAAGCAGAAAGCGGCCGAGCGCCAGAAGGTCCTGGATAGCGATATGGCTGGTCAGGCGCAGACGGTCTGCACCGGCAACGGGAATATCGCCCCGACGCTTCAGCGCGCGTGTGAGGCCGTTGACGAAGGCATCGCGCTTGCGCACCAGAACGAGAATGTCGCCGGCGCGGATCGGCCGCATGACTCCATGTTCGATAACAGTGCCCTTGCCGACCATCGATCCGATGACATGGGCCATGCGTGTCGCCAGAATTGCCGACGGTGCCTTGTCCGGCGTTGCATCGAAAGGCGCAGTCCAGTCATCCTCCGCTTCTATGACGTCGGGCACGACCGTTTCCCATAGATCGACCACACCCGGGTGTCCGAGGCGATTGGAGCGATGGATGACGGCATCGCCGCGCGCACTCAGACCGCGTGCATTGTCTTCCAGAGAAAAGACCTGGTCGACGGCGCTCAGCACTTCGGCAGTGGAACGGAACGAAAGCGGCAGGCGCACCGAATGAAACGACTGCCCGCTATCAGTCACCTGTCGCTGCGTGTCGTCGCGCTCCTGTGCAAACCGCTCCGGGCGCGCACCCTGGAAGGAATAGATAGACTGCTTTTCATCGCCGACGGCAAACAATGTCCGGATGGAATCGCGGGCGCTACGGCCACTGTAGAAATCTTCGGCCAGCGATTTGATCACTGTCCATTGGACAGGGCTGGTGTCTTGCGCCTCATCGACGAGAATGTGGTCGATGCCCTGATCGAGTTTGTAGTGAACCCAGGCTCCGACACCGTCACGCGTCAGAAGATTGGCGGTCCGATTGATCAGGTCCTCGAAATCGAGCAGGCTTCGCTGTTTTTTCAGATCTTCGTAGTCGTGATTGAGCCGGTCAGCCAGAACGAGGGCGGCTTCGGTCGCCGCCACCATGCGCAGAATCCGCAACCTGTCTCGGCAGGCGGCAACATGTTCGCGGGCTGCCGCTACCGCCGGACCCAGTTCCGGGGCCGCCGTCAGCATCGCCTTGGCCACGAGGGAGGAATCCGCTTTCGGCTTGCCGTCCTTGGTCAGAAGGATCCGCTCCAGATATTCCGCGCGTTTGAAGACATCTGTCTCACGCTGGGCCAGCCTTAACCCATAAGCGACATCTGTCACCTTGGCCCCACCACTGCGGTCGGCAAGATCCAGGTAGAGGTCAAGCGTCTGGCCGGAAAGGCCGGGCAAAGGCCAATATCGTTCTGCACCAGTTACTTCGCTGTCCTCGGCAGATAATCCGAAGGCCCGCCGCAGCAATCTGGCGGAACCGCCTTCCGCCACCGCTCTGGTGAGGAAGTCGCGTAGAGCCGTGCGGTTGGCCACGATATCGGAAAGCAGGGTCTCGAGACCGCTTTCGTCGCCGAGGTCAAGAACCAGCGCGAAAGCTTCGGCCAGTCCGCTGCCGTCTTCCTTGGCGGTCGCCGTCAACAGAGAGCGGCGGGCTTCCTCAAGGAGCGCGGCGGCGGCGCGATCGTCGAGAACCGAAAAATGCCCGGCAACATTGGCTTCCAGAGGGAACTGGTGAAGCAGAGATTCGCAGAATGCGTGGATCGTCTGGATTTTCAAGCCACCCGGTGTTTCCAAAGCACGAGCGAAAAGTCGACGAGCCTCCGCCAACATGACCCGATCCGGCCGCTTGCCTTCCATGGCAGCAATCTGATCGCCCAGCGCCTCATCCGACAAGACCGTCCAACCTGCCAATCGCTGAAAAACACGGTTCGACATTTCAGAGGCAGCAGCCTTTGTATAGGTCAGGCAGAGGATCGAGGATGGTCGGCACCCGGACAAAAGAAGCCGGATAACCCGCTGGGTCAAAACATGCGTCTTGCCTGAACCTGCATTGGCGGACACCCACGCCGAACTCGCGGGGTCTGACGCCAGGGATTGCTGAACGCCTGTCCAGTTCACCCATTGTTTCGGATCGTCGTCGACTGGTTGCGGCAAGCTGTCATTCATCGCCGTCACCTTCCTCGACTTCAGCCGTCGACCATTCGGCGACGCGCGCCAGATGATCGTAATCGCCATCATAGGCGCTTTGCATCATGGGTATCAGGCGGGAAGAGAAACCGGCCTTGCCGCTGCGCAGAAGATTGACGAAACCAGCCAGCTGCTCTCTGCTCTCATTGGCGAGATCGATCGCCGATTTCGGTTGAATTTTTGCGGTTTCCTTGGCGAATTCGTTGTTCACGGTGTCAGTCGCAAAACGGTCTCCGGGTCTGAGGCGAACATAGGTCAGTTCCGCCGGTGTCATGGCCGGCATGTCCTTGAAGCCACCGGCCAGAAGTGCCGCCGCTTCCAGTGCCAATTGCGGATCGAGCAGCGATCGCGCCTGATTGACGGAAGGGCTGAGGCCCGTTTTGTAATCGATGATATCGGCGTGGCCCGAACCCTTGATATCGATACGGTCGGCAACGCCCGTCAGCCGTATGCCGGCTTCAGGGATTTCGAATCCGGCTGAGAGTTCCGTAAAGGTTTCGCGAATGTCCGTGGCACGGGCTGTTTCCCAGTGCAGAAAGGCTTCGGCCACTTTCAGGAACCGCGGGCGCCACACCTGATCGATATGCGGCGGCAGTTTCTCGGCGTCGAAAAGCTCCGTCGTCACCCGCAGCATAGCCTCCCGCGCCACCGGCGTACCGGGGATGTGGCCCTCACGCGTATAGCTATCGATAATGCGGTGATAAAGTGTGCCACGCTGCGCGGCACCCGGATCCTCGTTGAACGGTTTCAGCGGATCAAGCTTGAGGATGCGGGCGGCGTAGATGGAATACGGATCGCGTCGCAGTCGACCGACCTCGCTGAAGGAATATTTTGTCGGCTGCAATTCCGGCGGTGGTGTCGGTGAGGGGCGTTTGGCGACAGGCTGCGATGGCGCAGCGTCGATCAGACCGGCCCAACTTCGATATACATCACCACGCGCCCGCAATTCCCTGGCAAAGTCCGGTCCGCCCAAAGCCAGCAGACGTTGCAGCCAGCGCGAGGCGACAGTCGGCGCCGTGCCTTGCCGCAGCGAACGGGAATAGATCAGATGCCGAGTGCCGCTCGCCATTTCGAAATCGTGCGCGAGCTGGCCAATGCGCCTTTCCGGTGGTTCCAGCCCGAGATCCACCTTCATGGTTCGCGACAGGAAGGGATTGTTGACCGACTGTCCCGGCCACGACCCTTCATTGAGACCACCGAGAACCAGCGTATCGACGCTCTGCAAGCGGGCTTCCAGTGTACCGAATATGAAAAGGCGGGGGTGACTGAGCGCCTTCGGTTTCACCGCTTCGGCCGTCGTCAGGGCGGTAACGACATCGATCCATTGCGGACCATCGGCCTCCATCTGGCCGTTGGCCTCGATCACTTCGGACAGCATGTCGGCCAGACGCTCACCGGCTTCACCGGACCACAGCGCGGAAAGATCTCCACGCTCATCCTTGGCAATCTCTTCGAGCACGCGGCCGGAACGGGCTGCCCATTCGGAGAGCGACAGTTTTGCCGTTCTGCCTCGCCCGCTTGGAAGCCGACCAAGGATCGCCGATGCCAGAGGCTCGACTGCTGCCGTTATCCGCTCTGCCAGCTGTCTTGCCTTATCGGCTGATCTGTCCGGTAGTGACAGTCGCCATTGTGGCGTGTGGCGATCGCTCTTCTGCTCTTCGAGGCGGCGCGCAAGCAATTGGCCAAGCGTGCTGATATCCATTTCGCCGATACCGCCCCGCAGGGCGAGAAGTTCCAGAGCCTGTGCCGCAGCGCGCGCTTCCGTGTCGGGCAGGCCGAACCGGGCGAGGGGATGTTTCAACAACGCCACGATCGGTACCGGATCGCCTGGGCGTAGGATCGCTTCCAGCGTCAGTTGCAGCAACGTGCCTTGTGGCGTCGAGGATAGCGGCGTGCCGGCAGTGTCATCAGCGATAATGCCGAAACGAGCAAGTTCTGCCATGACGCGGCGTGCCAGTGCGCGATCGGGAGTGATCAGCGCTGCCTGTGATTCACCATGCCGGCCGGGTTTCTCCAACGCCATGCGCAGGGCAATTGCAATCGTTGTTGCCTCTTCGCGCTCATTGGCGGCTTCGATCAGCGTGATGTCGGCAAATGCTTCTGCAAGAGCTTGTTTGTCGGCAGCGGATCGCCATTCGCTCCAGTCGTCGGTGGCCTTGGCAGGAGCCAGTGCTTTCGACAATGTTTTGGCCCGAAAAGCCAGATCGTCTGAAGCCGCGGCAAGCACTTCGACTTCGCTGCGGTCGATCTGCAGCCGTTTCAGCAGTTTTGACAGGCCGAATTGCGGATGGCTGCGTGCTGAAGGCTCGGATCGCTTGTCGAGAAAACGATCATCGTCCAGCAGGTTCCAATGCTCGTCCGACATGGACTGGTCGAGGCCGGGTAACACAACAACGCCATTTGGCAGCAAGGCAATTGCAGCAATGAGATCAGCCGCCGCGGGGACAGAACCGGTTGAGCCAGCAACGATTACAGGTCCCTGATGGGCGCTGGTGGCAATCCGGCGGGCCTCGCCGCGAAGAATTGCAGATTGATGCCGGGCAGGCGAGGAGCGTCGCAATTCTTCCAGTCGCGCCGGCCAGAAGGCGCTGGCGATTTTCAGGAATTCTGCGGTCAGCTGCCACCAGAGAGGATGCTCGGCCGTATCCAGCTTGTTGAGGTCGTTCCAGTCCCGCTCTTCGGTTTCGATCGAGTCGGTCAGCTCGGCCAGCGCGCGCGCGAGCCATATCGCATCTGCCGGGCTGGCCGGCGCGACAAGAGGAGACGTGGAATGAACGGCAGTGATTGCCAGCGGCAACTGGTTGCGCCATGCAAGGATCAGTCGTGCCAGTTCCAGAAGACGCGACACCCCGCCGATCGGCAGCGCCAGATCCATTTCCTCCGGTGCGGCAAGGTCAAAATAGCCGCTGTCGTCATCGGTTTCGCCGAGTGGGCGAATGATTGGCAGGATGGCTGAGCGCCCACCGAGGAGATCAACGAATTCCGAACGCAGCACGCGGGCGGCGCGGCGTGTCGGCACAAAGATGGTCACTTTCGACAGCGACAACGGATCGGCGGGATCATGCTGAAAGCCATCGACAAGGCTCCCATCCAGAAGCCGGGCGGCGATCGTGTTGAGAAACGGCACCGCTGCCGGCACCGTAAAAACCCGTTTATGACGGGTGGGGATCATGTGCCCACCCCGGCTTCCTGAAGCACGGTTTCTGCCTCAACAAGCGCATCGGGTGTGCCTACGGTCAGCCAATGACCCTCCAGACTGATGCCATACAGCCGACCGGCGGCGATTGCCCGGTCGAAATAGATGTTGAGATTGAAGGCGTCCTGTGGCGCATCATCGAAAAGCGAGGTCTCAAGCACGATTGCTCCGGCATAGACCACGGCCTGGCCTGAACCTTCGGTGTATCGGACAAGCTTCCCATTTGCAGAAAGGCCAAAATCCTTCTTGCCATTATGTCCGGTGGTGTTTTCGATCGGCACACAGAGAAGTGCCATATCCATCCGCTCGGGATCGAAAAACTGGGCAAGACGCTGCAGGTTCGTCGGCGTTCCGGCTGTCTCGCCAATCCAGAAGAGGTCGGCGTTCATCACAAAAATGCGGCCGGGCTCAAGCAGCTCAAGGCCTTTCACCAGCCCGCCGCCGGAATTCATCAATTGGTCGCGTTCATCGGAAATGGCCACATTCAACCGCGGATAGGAGGCAAGATGCGCCTCCATCTGATCAGCAAAATGGTGGACATTGACAACCGCATGGGAAACGCCGGCGTCGGCCAGACTGTCCAGCGCATAGTCGATCATCGGTTTGCCGCCGACGGCCACCAGCGGTTTGGGCATACGGTCGGTAATCGGTCGCAAACGGGTGCCGAGGCCCGCGGCCAGCACCATCGCATTTTTTATCGTCATGATCTCCGTATCAATGATTCGAGGGTTCAGGTTTCGCTCAAACCCATTCCAGCCTGCCTGCACCATTCGCGCAAGGGGGCAAGCGCTTCGTGCTGAAGGGCGGTGGAGAGATAGCTGAGTGTACGTGGCATATGCTGCATGTAGCCGGGCTTGCCGTCCCGTTGCATCAACCGCACCCAAAGACCGGCCAGCTTGCAATTGCGCTGTGCGGACATGATTGCCCAGGCTTTGAGAAAGCTCTGTTCGTCAAAGCCGCCCTGCGTATGTCGAAGGCGAAGATAATCGGCCATCAGCATGTTTGCCAGAGCAGGCCCGATGGTCACGCGGGCATCCTGCACCAATGATGCAACATCATACGCTGTTGGCCCCATCATAGCGTCCTGAAAGTCGATGATACCGACTTTACGGATGTTTTCAGCCTGCTCCTGCCAGATGATATTGGGCGAGTGGAAATCGCGCAGCAGAAGATGGATCTCGCAGCCGGAGAGGTCGGCGATCAAATCATCCCAGATTGCCAGATAGGTTTCGCGCTGTTCCTCGCTGGCCGTGCTGCCGTTTTTCCATGGCAGGTGCCAATCGAGCAGAAGGCGCGTTTCCATCTTCATTGCCACCGGGTCGAAATCCGGGACATGATGGATGCGATTGCCATCGAAGGCGATATCCTGCTGTGGCGCTTGTCCGTGCAGGTAAGCGAGAGCGGCGACGCTTTCCCGATATCGATCTGCGATCGGCCGTCCTTCAGCGTCAAGTACGCCGTCCGGGCCGAGATTTTCGATCAGGAGAAAACCGGCTTCATAGTCGGCAATATAGATTTCCGGTGCCGTCAGCCCGTTGTCCCGCAGATAGCCGGCAATTGCGACGAAAGGTTCGACGTTTTCTGCAATATGGGCGACCTTCGGATATGGCTTGCCGTCGAGGACGGGCGGTCCCTCCGGGCGCACGGGCCAATCCATGAGGATGATGGATTTCCCATCGACCGGATGAATGCGCTCATAACCACGCATGACGGAAGCATCGCCTGTCAAAAAGCGTCGTTGGCTGCCGATGTAGTGATTGTGATCAAGGAAGGCGCGAATGGAAAGCGTCCGGGAAATGCGATCCGCCTGAGACCCCGCTGCGGTTATCGTCGCCAATCGCCCTGAGGCCTGGTGCTGGAGTGCTAAAAGGATGCGGTCGCGTGGCAAAGCGCCTTCGGCCACTTCTGGCCATTCGACGATACAGATCCCGTCCGCAAGCGCTTCGTCGAAACCAAGCTCATCGAGTTCCGAACTGTCGGCCAGACGATAGAGATCGAAATGCGCGACAGGGATGCGAAGCGGATAGGTCTGAACCAGCGTAAAAGTCGGGCTCGGAACCTCAAGCGCTTCGTCATCTGCTAAGGCGCGCAGAAAAGCTCTGGCGAGTGTTGATTTTCCGGCACCGAGATCGCCCGACAATGCCAGGCAATCTCCTGCTTTCAAGGCCATCGCCAAATCTTCGCCGAGACGGGCCGTGGCGGCATCGTCCTCCAGCTCGATTGTGAAGACGGTTTTCCCGTTCATTCGGCGGCGACAGAGCGGGCGTTCAGCGCGCTCGGGATGCGGCAGGTCACAGTTGTTCCCTGGCTCGGGCCACTTTCGATGCGGACATCGCCGTGGTGCAGGGTCACGAAGCTTTCAACGATCGAAAGGCCAAGACCCGCGCCGCTGCGCTTGCCACCCTTGTTGCTGGAGGAGAAACGGTCGAACACCGTCTTCAGCATGTCCTCGGGAATCCCCGGGCCTTGATCGGCGACGGAGAAGTAGAAATCTTCGCTCTGACGCCAGCAATTCAGCGTGATGATCGATCCATCCGGTGCAAAATTCGTCGCGTTGGTGATCAGCTTGATCAAGATCTGCTTCAGGCGCTGCTGGTCCGCAACGATCGCACCCAGACCTGTCGGGGCGTTGATTTCAAGCGTGACGTTGTTTTCTTGGAGACGATTGGCGATCTGCAGCGAAACGTCATCGAGCAGTTCGTCGATATCGGTCTCGTTGTAGTTCAACTGCATGATGCCGGCATCGACGGTTGCCAAGTCGAGAATGTCGTTGACGATCGTCAGCAGGATCGAAGAGGAGGTCGAAATGTGATCGACATATTCTGCCTGACGATCATTCAGATCACCGAGACCCGGCGTCTTGAGCAGGTCCGTGAAGCCGATGATGTTGGTCAGTGGAGAACGAAGTTCGTAGGAGACGTGCTGAACAAAATCGTTCTTCAGCTCATCTGCCTTGCGAAGCGCCTCGTTCTTTTCCTTCAGTGCCCGTTCTGCCAATGCGCTGTCGGTGCGGTTGACGAAGGTCAGCATGGTCTGCGCGTTCGGCAGCGGAATAACGGCATAATCGAGAACAAGCCCCGAATGCAGTTCGAATGTGCCCTGCAGGGAAGGTCTCTCGTCGTCGAAATTGGTCAGCATCTGACCAAAATGGCGCCAGCCATCCGGCTTTTCATACTCGTAGGCGCAGGCAGCCTCGATGGCACGTATATGCGTGCCCGGCTTGGCCTGCTCCTCGGTCACGTTCCAAAGTACCCGGAATGCCGGATTGGACAGACGAATGCGGCCGTCCGGGCCGAAAACCGCAACGCCTTCGGAAAGATGATCGATGGTTTCGCCCTGAACCTTCACCAGCGTGTTGTAGCGGGTTTCGAGGTCCATCTGTTCGGTCAGGTTTTCAAACACCCAAGTTGCCCCGCCCTGCGGATGCGCGGTGGCGATGACCTGCAAGGTCTGGCCGTTCGGCAGGTGCCAGCGATCGGATTGTGTATCGAGAGAACGATAGACGGAAAGAACGGATTCCTTCCAGTTGCGCCAGTTCAGCTGCTCGGGAAGCTTGTTCTGGCTGCGCAAACGATCCAGCATCTCGGCATTGCCGGGCCGGCTTTCAAGGAAGCCGAGTTCGAAATCCCACAAGCGGACGAATGCCTGATTATAGAATTGCAGCCTCTGTTCGCCGTCGAAGATTGCCACTGGCGTTGCCAGATGGTCAAGCGTTTCGGCATGGCTCTTGAGCGTGCGCTTCAACTCGTCTCGAATGGTTTCCGCTTCAGAGACGTCGATCGCCATGCCCGCTGAACCGCCAGGGCCGACGACATTGGAAATATCGAAGATCGTACGATTGCCGCGCACGACAGTCGACAGACGGTCATGGAAGGGTGTTGCTGCCGTCGCGGTGGCGCGGATTTTTTCACGCGCAATTGTGCCGAGGAACTCATGGCTTTCCTGAACAGCTGCCGTAGGAGAAGCGGTTTCCACTGCTTCGCTGTAGGCATGATTGACCCAGGTCAGGTTACCTTCGCTGTCGCGTCTCCACACCGGTTGCTCAAGGCTATCCAGAAGCGATTGGAACAGAAGCATCGAACTCGACAGTCGTTCGCGCTCTATTTTCAGTTCCGCCAGTTCGGCGCGCAGGTTGTTCAGCGCGATGAAGCGTACGAAGGCCTTGCCTCCGGAAACGCGGCCTTGCACTTCCAGAATCTCGTTGCGGAACGTTTCGACCACCATGTCGAAGCTGCGCGCGTCGCTGCGAAGTGCTTCGATGGCGCGTTCCAGTTCAGGGGCGGAGGTCGTGCTCAACCATCGTCCGAAAGCCAGAAAGTCGCGATTTTCTGCCGGTGCGCCGGTCTCGACGGGAAGCTGACCGAGAAATTCCGGCCGGCCGGGGCCTGCTTCCCAGATGACGATCCGCCGGTTCTTTTCGGCAATCAGGGCTTCGTATTTGGAGATTTTCTGCTGCGCGTCGGAAAGCGCGCTGCGTACATCCCGGCTTTCGGCTTCGATATTGCCTTTCTGGCGAACGAGCCAGATGGTCGACAGAAGAGCGGCCGCCAGGGCGCCGATGGTCAGCGACGGGACGATGATCTCGGACGACGAAAGGAATCTGCCTGCCTCAAGGCCGGCTTCCTGTGCAAAGGCTGCACTGGCAAAGCCCGAAAGAGCCGTACCCGAAAGGGCAGCTGCTGCCCAACGCACAAGACGACGCAGACCCCGCGGAGCGGTGTCACGTTCTGTCGCCATCTGCTGGCATAGAGCTGTTTTTGTCGGGGCCTCGTCGCCTTCGACATTCACTTCGGCCTGCCGAGGCAAGACCATATTTTCAACCGCCATTCCGGCTTGTCTCCGTCCATGTGCCGCATCGATGACAAGACATTCCAGCCCACGCCACGCAAAAAAGGGCGCGAATCAAGTCTTACAACAATACTTGTTTCCGGATTCAGCGGGAAGCTTAGTGCGAAAAAATAGGCCGCAGGCATTTGTCAACGCCTGCGGCCCTATATGTTGTGGATGAACCGGCTAAATATTAGTAGCGGTAGTGTTCAGCCTTGAACGGACCCTGCTGCGATACACCGATATAGGCAGCCTGTTCAGGAAGAAGCTCGGTCAGCTTGACGCCGAGCTTTTCGAGATGAAGGCGCGCGACCTTCTCGTCGAGGTGCTTCGGCAGGATGTAGACCTCGTTCTTGTAGGTGCCGGGCTTGGTGAAGAGCTCGATCTGGGCCAGCGTCTGGTTGGTGAACGAAGCCGACATCACGAAGGACGGATGGCCGGTGGCGTTGCCGAGGTTGAGCAGGCGGCCTTCCGACAGGAGAAGGATGCGGTTGCCACCGGGGAACTCGACCAGGTCGACCTGCGGCTTGACGTTCGTCCACTTGAGGTTCTTGAGAGCCGCTACCTGGATCTCGTTGTCGAAGTGGCCGATATTGCCAACGATCGCCATGTCCTTCATCGCACGCATGTGATCGATGCGGATGACGTCCTTGTTGCCGGTCGTGGTGATGAAGATGTCAGCCGAAGACACGACGTCTTCGAGAATGACGACTTCAAAACCGTCCATGGCAGCCTGAAGTGCGCAGATCGGGTCGACTTCCGTGACCTTGACGCGAGCGCCAGCGCCCTGAAGCGATGCAGCCGAACCCTTGCCGACGTCGCCGTAACCGCAGACGACGGCAACCTTGCCGGCCATCATCACGTCGGTGCCGCGACGGATACCGTCGACCAGCGATTCCTTGCAGCCGTACTTGTTGTCGAACTTCGACTTGGTGACGCTATCGTTGACGTTGATTGCCGGGAAGGGCAGCAGGCCCTTCTTGGCCAGTTCGTACAGGCGATGAACGCCCGTAGTGGTCTCTTCGGTGACGCCCTTGATGGCATCGCGCTGCTTTGTGAACCAGCCTGGCGTTGCAGCAAGGCGCTTCTTGATCTGCGCGATGAGGATTTCTTCTTCTTCCGAGGTCGGGTTCGAAAGAACGTCCTCGCCGGCTTCGGCGCGGGCGCCGAGCAGGATGTACATGGTGGCATCGCCGCCATCATCGAGGATCATGTTGGAAAGGCCGCCATCGGCCCACTGGAAGATCTTGTCGGTGTATTCCCAGTACTCGGTCAGGGATTCGCCCTTGACGGCGAAGACCGGGATGCCGGCGGCAGCGATCGCTGCGGCAGCGTGGTCCTGGGTCGAGAAAATGTTGCAGGATGCCCAGCGAATTTCGGCGCCGAGAACCTGCAGGGTTTCGATCAGAACTGCGGTCTGGATCGTCATGTGCAACGATCCCGAGATACGGGCGCCCTTCAGCGGCTTGGATTCGCCGAATTCGCTGCGGCAGGACATCAGGCCCGGCATTTCGGTTTCGGCGATATCGAGTTCCTTGCGGCCGTAATCCGCCAGCGAAATGTCGGCGACGATATAGTCTTTCTCAGTGGTCATGAAGGATCTCCAGCTCAAAGATGGCACTCTTCCATTGGAAGAGCCGTAAACTCCGCCCATAGCGGACGGATATTAGCGCTGGGATGTAGCAGGCTTATGGCTTGCTGGCAACAAGACATAAAGAAGTCTTTATATCTTTATCTGTTGTGTCAGGCCTCTTCGCCGAACTTGTTCGAGACCAGTTGGTCAAGTGCTTCGAGCACCGCTTCGGCCTGTTCGCCGGACGTGGTGACGGAAATGCTGCAGCCGGGGCTGGCGGCCAGCATCATCAGGCCCATGATCGATGTGCCGCCAACCGTCATGCCGTCCTTGCTGACGCTGACCTGCGCATTAAAGCCTTCAACGGTCTGCACGAACTTGGCCGAGGCACGAGCATGGAGCCCGCGCTTGTTGATAATCAGGAGTTCGCGGGAAAACATAAGTATGGCCTCACTTGCCGCTCAAAACGCGGCTGGCCACGTTGATGTATTTTCGGCCCGCCTCTGAAGCTTCCACCAGAGCCTTCTGCATGTCGTTCTCGGCGCGAATACCGGCCAATTTGATCAGCATCGGCAGATTGACGCCGGCAATGACCTCGGTCTTGCCGCTGCTCATGACCGAGATGGAAAGATTGGACGGCGTGCCGCCGAACATATCGGTCAGGATGATGACGCCATGACCATCATCTGCACGCTCAACGGCATCGACAATGTCTTGCCGGCGTTGGTCCATATCGTCTTCCGGGCCGATGCATATCGTTTCGATATATTTCTGAGGACCAACGACATGCTCCACTGCATGACGAAACTCTTCAGCCAGCTTGCCATGGGTGACAAGCACAAGTCCGATCATGAAATGACCCCTTGGAAGACATGAACGCAGGCTATATTCGCGCTGCAACAAGTGCCATCGCGGTGGTGAGCCATCTTCTATATGTGAGACGGAAGTGCAAGCTAAAAATGAAAATTGGTCAGGAAGACCAATCAACGAGCAAAATCAGGCGCGAGCGCAGCGAGCACGGCCAGTGGCGCCAGCGCGTCGGCTGCAACACGGATCAATGGCAATTCGAGACCGGACGGAAGGCTATAGGTTTCGAAAGCCGGTGGCATGCGTTCAGCATCGTTTCGCTCTACAATCCTGACCGCCATATGCAAGACAGCAGCATCGACGCTGGCAAGCGATACGATGCCACTGTGGCGGATCTCGAGCAGGCCCGCTGTCGCCGGCGGCCGTTTGACGATGGTGCACCCATTGGCATTTTCGAGAAAAACCTGATCGTCTGCGATAAGCGCAGAAAACTGTCCCGCCTGTCGAGCGGCGTCAATGCAGGCCAAGGCCAGCATTGATTTACCGGCACCGGATGGCCCGAGAAAGAGAATGCCTCGAGTTCCAATCACGATTGCCGTTGCATGGAGATTGGACAGCAAGGTCATGGGCCCCGGATACCTTACTGCTGCTGGCCAGGCGGCAATGATAGAATGAAGCGGGCGCCTGTTGCCGTGCCGGTTTTGCCGTCTATCAGGTTTTCCGCGCGCAAGGTGCCGCCATGCGCTTCGGCAATCTGCCGGCTGATGGAAAGGCCGAGACCCGAATTTTGCCCGAAACTCTCCCCTTCCGGGCGATCCGTGTAAAAACGTTCGAAGATGCGGTCGATATCTTCGGCCTGGATACCGGGACCATTGTCATCGATATGGACGATGCAGCGACCCTTGCTGTTGAACAGATGAACCTTGATCTTTCCGCTCTTCTCCGGAACGAAGGAGCGCGCGTTCTCGATGAGATTGGTGACGATCTGTCCGAGCCGCAGATCGTGGCCCTGAACAACGAACTCGGATTTCACATCGGTCTTGCGATCGACGCTGAGCGCGATTTCGACAACTTTTCGACCATTGCGGATCTGCAGCGAGATATCGACAAGGTTGCCGACCAGGGCCTCCATATCGACCGGTGCCGAATCCGAACGCGCCAGTTCTGCATCCAGTCGCGAAGCGTCGGAAATATCGCTGATCAGCCTGTCGAGGCGGCGCACATCGTGGAAGATGATGTTCGTGAGTCGCTGTTTGGATTCTTCGCTTTTGGCAAGCGGTAAGGTTTCGACAGCACTGCGCAGCGACGTCAGCGGGTTCTTCAACTCGTGACTGACATCGGCTGCAAAACTTTCGATAGCGGCAATACGGTCGTAGAGCGCATTCGTCATGTCGCGAAGTGCAATCGAGAGGTTGCCGATTTCGTCCTGGCGGGCAGAGAAATCGGGGATTTCCTCACGTTGCTTGGCACCCCGGCGCACACGGATGGCTGCGGCCGAAAGCCGGCGCAGCGGATTGGCGATGGTGGACGACAGAAGCAGCGACAGCAGGATGTTGACGAGGGTGGCGACGCCAAAGACGCGCATGATCGCCAGCCGCTCGGCGTGAACGATATTGTCGATGTCGCCGGCCTGCGTGGATAGGAGCAGGACGCCAAGCACGGCGCGCGAGCGCTGAACAGGGACTGCGACCGATACGATGAGTTCGCCACGATCGGTCACACGAACGACTGCACCGCGCACGCCGGTCAGCGCATTCATGACCTCGGGATAGATCGATCCGTCACCACCCGGTGCTTCCTTGTAGCTCGGCAGGTTGCCGGGCTGCAGCATGCGGTTGAACAGGCTGGCAAGCCATTCGTTCCAGGTCTGGGCTTCGTTTTCGATCGGCGGCAGGTCGAACCGCAAGACCTGGCCGCGTGAATAGAGATGACGCGAATCGAGAAGCAGGTTTGCATCAGCATCGAAGAGGCGCGCGCGCGTGCGAGTCGGCGAGATCAGCCGGCGCAATACCGGCGCCACGCGCTCGGGGTCGATCGGAAAATCCAGATCCTCGTCATTGGGAACAGGGGTTATGCTCTGGCCGGCCTGCAGTTCCAGCAGCTTTTCCGGGTCGATGGTGATCGAATTGGTATCGACGGATGCCGATGCCGATACGGCAGCCGAGATGATTTCGCCCTGCGTCAGCAGGCTTTCGACACGTGCGTCGATCAGCCCTTCGCGGAATTGGTTGAGGTACAGAATACCCGCGACCAGAACCACCGTCGCCGCGATGTTGAAGAACAGGATGCGTCGTGTCAGGCTCGAAAAGACGGCATGACCAAAGACCCGCCGGGCCAGTGTAAAAGGCCGCGACCACAGTCGCCTGTTTCCCTGTCGCGGCTCCGTCGCGTCAGTGATGTCTTTGTTCATAGCCTGGTCGGCCAAGGCCTTTTCCTTTCCACCGCCGAATCGCCGCCGGTTGTGACAGGGTCAGCGCCCTATCGCAATCATGCAGCTTCGCGGAAGCGGTATCCGACGCCATAAAGCGTCTCGATCATGTCGAAGTCGTTATCGACCATCTTGAACTTCTTGCGAAGCCGCTTGATGTGGCTGTCGATCGTGCGGTCATCGACATAGACCTGCTCGTCATAAGCCGCATCCATCAGTGCATCGCGGCTTTTCACAACGCCCGGGCGCTGTGCCAGCGAATGCAGGATCAGGAATTCCGTGACCGTCAATGTAACCGGTTCACCCTTCCAGGTGCAGGTGTGGCGTTCCTGGTCCATGGCCAGCTGGCCGCGTTCCAGCGTGCGTGCTGCCTGCTGATCAGCAGTCTTGACGCCGCCGGTGCCGGCCGCCGCCGCTTCCCTGTTGGCGGCGCGGCGAAGAATGGCCTTCACGCGCTCCACCAAAAGACGCTGAGAAAACGGCTTGGTGATAAAATCATCCGCACCCATCTTCAGACCGAACAATTCGTCGATTTCCTCATCCTTGGAGGTAAGGAAGATGACCGGCAGATCGGAACGCTGGCGCAGGCGGCGCAGCAATTCCATGCCGTCCATACGCGGCATCTTGATGTCGAAGATCGCCAGTTGCGGCGGACGGGCAAGAAGACCGTCAAGCGCCGACGCACCGTCGGTGTAGGTTTCGACCCGATATCCCTCTGCTTCCAGTGCAATCGACACTGAAGTGAGGATGTTGCGGTCGTCGTCCACGAGCGCGATTGTCTGCATTCTTTCGGTCTCCGTCGTCGTCATTTTGAAGGCGTCTCCCTGGAAATCGCCCCCGCCGTTCGGCTGCCCTGTTGACGCGTTCTGAGTATAAAGGTGGAACAAATTGTGGCAACGTCAAAGGGAGAGTGTGAGATCCGTCCTACATTAGCGAACCTAATTGACGCTTGCTATGTGGCAATCAAACCGATTTAAAACTGAAGAAAATTATTTAAATCGATTAATTATTTGATCTTGTTTGGTTTTTTCAGTTTTCATATTGCCTATTTAAAAAACTGACACTAGTTTCCGGCTTCATTGGCAACCCGATTTTTAAAGAAGGGAAAGCGCGACATGGAGCAGATCGGACTTCATAATCCGGCGAATGGAGTAGAGGTTATCGGCCTCTCCGGCGCTTCGAGCGTCCGCTATAACCTCATCGAGACGCAGCTTTACGAGGCAGCGCTTGAAAATAAGGAAGCCGAACTGACCATTGATGGTGCCTTGCGCGCCGTCACCGGCCAGCACACTGGTCGTTCGCCGAAGGACAAGTTCGTCGTCCGTGATAGCAAGACCGACAGTCAGATCTGGTGGGACAACAACAAGCCGCTTTCGCCGGAACATTTCGAGCTGCTGCGCAAGGACATGTTCGCCCATGCCGCCGGCAAAAATCTCTATGTGCAGGACCTGATTGGTGGCGCTGATGCTGAAAACGCATTGCCGACACGTGTCGTTACAGAATTCGCCTGGCACGCCCTGTTCATCCGTAACCTGCTGATCCGCCCGGATCGCGGTACGCTGTCGAGCTTCCTGCCAAAGCTGACGATCGTCAATCTGCCGAGCTTCAAGGCCGATCCGGCACGTCACGGCTGCCGTTCGGAAACGGTGATTGCCTGCGATCTGACCAACGGTCTGGTTTTGATCGGCGGCACGTCCTATGCTGGCGAAAACAAGAAATCGGTCTTCACCGTCCTCAACTACCTTCTGCCTGAAAAGGGCGTCATGCCGATGCATTGCTCGGCCAATGTCGGCCCGGACGGCGATTCTGCCGTGTTCTTCGGCCTGTCCGGTACCGGCAAAACGACGCTTTCGGCTGATCCGAACCGCACACTGATCGGCGACGACGAGCATGGCTGGGGTGAGAACGGCATCTTCAACTTCGAAGGCGGCTGCTACGCAAAGGCGATCAAGCTGTCGGCCGAAGCAGAGCCGGAAATCTACGCTGCGACCCGTCGTTTCGGTACGGTACTGGAAAACGTCGTGCTCGACGAAAATCGCGTGCCGAATTTCGACGACAATTCGCTGACGGAAAACACGCGCAGTGCCTATCCGCTGCATTTTATCCCGAATGCATCGAAGACTGGCCTCGCGCCGCATCCGAAGACGATCATCATGCTGACCGCGGATGCTTTCGGCGTCATGCCGCCGATCGCCAAGCTGACGCCGGAACAGGCCATGTACCACTTCCTGTCGGGTTACACCGCCAAGGTTGCCGGTACGGAAAAGGGCGTCAGTGAGCCGGAAGCAACTTTCTCCACCTGCTTCGGCGCACCGTTCATGCCGCGTCATCCGACTGAATACGGCAATCTGCTGCGCGATCTGATCGATCGCCATGGTGTCGATTGCTGGCTGGTCAACACCGGTTGGACCGGCGGCGCTTATGGCACTGGCCGTCGCATGCCGATCAAGGAGACTCGCGCGCTGCTCACCTCTGCCCTGAACGGCAGCCTGAAGAGCGCCGAATTCCGCACCGACGCCAACTTTGGCTTCGCGGTACCGGTTGCCGTCCCGGGTGTCGATACCAGCATTCTCGATCCGCGTTCGACCTGGGCCGATGGCATCGCTTACGATCAGCAGGCAGCCAAGCTGGTGGCGATGTTCATCAGCAACTTTGCCAAATTCGAAGACCATGTCGACAGCAAGGTGCGCGACGCCGCTCCAGGCATGTTGATCGCCGCGGAATAAATTCCTGATTCACGTGGAACATTGAAACCGCCGGTATCGATTTCGATACCGGCGGTTTTCTTATGGGCATGTTTGTGGGAAGAGAAGGGCGGAGACAGACATGGCTAGCGAACCCCTTATCATCAATCACCGCATCACCATTGCCGGATGGGAACTGACAGAGCAGTTCGTTCTGGCGGGCGGCGCTGGCGGCCAGCACGTCAACAAGGTGTCGACGGCGGTTCAACTGTTCTTCAACATTACCAATTCACCCTCGCTGCCGGATCGCGTGAAGGAAAACGCGCTGCGGCTGGGTGGACGACGTGTCTCCAAGGACGGCACGTTGATGATCGAGGCCAGCCGGTCGCGCAGCCAGGATCGCAACCGCGAAGAGGCGAGGGAACGTCTGAAGGAACTGCTCCTTGAAGCCGCCAAGCCACCGCCGCCGCCGCGCAAGGCCACCAAACCCACTAAGGGTTCTGTGGAACGTCGCCTGAAAGCCAAGTCCGGTCGATCGGAAGTCAAGAAGATGCGCGGTCGACCTGACGGCGATTGAGGCAATGGTGAGGAGCCAGACGTGGCGAGCTTGATGAAGGGCATAAGGCATCTGCCAGGCTATCTGGATCGGGCCGAACAGGAGCATCTGGTCGAGGCAATCCGCCAGATCGTCATTGAGGCACCTCTGTTCGTGCCCACCATGCCCGGCACCGGAAAACCTATGTCGGTGCGGATGACCAATTGCGGAACGCTTGGTTGGGTGACGGACAAGGACAACGGCTATCGCTATCAGCCAACGCATCCGTTTACCGGAAAACCGTGGCCGGCCATGCCGCCGAAACTTCTCGATCTGTGGGAAAGGCTGGCCGCTTATTCAAAGCCGCCCGAGGCTTGTCTCGTCAATTTTTATAGCGACGATGCGAAAATGGGTCTGCATCAGGACAAGGACGAGAATGCATTCGAAGCGCCGGTGCTGTCCGTTTCACTCGGAAACACCTGCCTGTTTCGGGTTGGCGGACTGGAGCGCAAAGCGCCGACCGGGTCATTCAAGCTGTCGAGCGGCGATATCGTTCTGCTGGGCGGAGAGGGGAGGCTGGCGTTTCACGGCGTCGATCGCATTTACCCTGGCACCTCGACGCTTCTAAAAAATGGCGGACGCATCAACCTGACACTGCGTCGGATCAATCCGTGAAAAGTGTAGCCGGTTATGTACCGGCTACAGCTTTCTGAGCGAAACCGTCTCGATGAAATGATCCCGCCCCTTGCGCAGGATGAGATCCGCGCGCGGGCGTGTGGGCAAAATATTCTGGCGCAGGTTTTTCAGGTTTATGTTCTGCCAGAGGTTTTCCGCCATGGCCAAGGCATCATTGGTATCGATTGCCGCATATTTCTTGAAAAACGATGTGGGGTCGCGGAAGGCGGTTTCACGCAGTTTCATGAAGCGCTGGACATACCAGCTATGAATCTGATCCTCGTCCGCGTCGATATAAATCGAGAAATCGAAGAAGTCGGAAACGATCGGGATGATCTTTCCATCCGCAGGTAGGGTGCGCGACTGCAGCACATTGATACCCTCGAAGATCAGAATGTCCGGCCGATCCACCAGCGTATGTTCGTCGGCCAGAACGTCATAGGTCAGGTGTGAATAGCGTGGTGCCGGCACGTTGGGCTCACCGGCCTTGATTGCCGAGAGAAAACGCAGGATGGCACCGACATCGTAACTTTCGGGAAAACCTTTGCGCTCCATCAGGTTTTCACGCTGAAGCACGGCATTGGGGTAAAGAAAACCGTCTGTGGTGATCAGGTCGACCTTCGGGCTGGAAGGCCAGCGTGCGAGTAGTTCCTTCAGGATACGTGCCGTGGTCGATTTGCCGACAGCGACAGATCCGGCGATACCGATGATGAAGGGCGTCTTGTTGATATCCGAGAGGCTCAGAAAACGGTTCCGCTGCTGGAAAAGCAGGTGCGATGCCTCGACATGCGATGACAGAAGGCGCGATAGCGACAGATAGATACGCCGGACTTCATCGATATTGATCGGATCGTCGAGTGAACGGAGCCGGGCGATCTCTTCCGCTTTGAGGGTGAGGGGCGTGTCTGCCCGGAATTTTGCCCACTCGTCCGCTGTGAAGTGGTGGTAGGGCGAATAACGTTCCGAGGTCATGCCGACCTCAAATGCTTCGGCGGGCTGCGGCGCACTGGTCATGATGGTTGACGGCTAGCCTTTTCCTGAAGACCGGACTGGCTGGTCCGGCGCTGGAGTTCATCCAGCACATCCTGCAACGGGATATCGGCAATCTTCAATACGACCAAAAGATGATAAAGAAGGTCGGCACTTTCGCCGACAAGTTCCTTGCGGTCCTGCGCCACGGCGGCGATGACCGTTTCGATTGCCTCTTCGCCGAGCTTCTTTGCAGCCTTGGTCTGGCCGACAGCGACGAGCTTGGCTGTCCAGGATTGATCCGGAGACGCCAAGGCGCGCTCCGCCACGATCTTTTCCAGATCGCTCAATGAAAATTCGCCCAAGTCTGCCTCCCGTCAGTCCAGTCTCATGGCAATGCCATGATCGGCCATATAGCGCTTCGCCTCACCGATCGTATAGGTGCCGAAGTGGAAAATCGAAGCGGCCAGAACGGCGGTCGCATGGCCTTCCTTCACGCCAGCAACGAGATCGTCCAATGTGCCGACACCACCGGAGGCAATCACCGGCACGCGTACCGCATCGGCGATCGCGCGGGTGAGCTCCAGATCATAGCCGACTTTGGTTCCGTCGCGGTCCATTGATGTGACCAGCAATTCGCCGGCACCGCGTTCGACCATGCGGGCGGCAAACTCCACGGCATCGATGCCGGTCGCGTTGCGGCCGCCATGGGTATAGATTTCCCATTCGCTGCGGTTATCACCACCGACCGATTGCGTTAGGCGGCGCTTGGCATCGATCGAAACGACGATGCACTGGTTACCGAACTTGTCGGCGGCCTCGGCCACGAAGTCGGGATTGTTCACAGCTGCCGAATTGATCGACACCTTGTCGGCACCGGCGAGCAGCAGTTTTCGGATGTCGCCAACGGCGCGAACACCGCCACCGACCGTCAGCGGCATGAAACAGTGATCGGCAGTGCGGGCAACGACATCGAAAATCGTATCGCGATTGTCCGAGGATGCGGTGATGTCGAGGAAGCAGAGTTCGTCGGCACCGGCCGCGTCATAGGCCTTGGCGGCTTCGACCGGGTCACCGGCATCGATCAGGTCGACAAAATTGACGCCCTTAACCACACGGCCGTCCTTGACGTCGAGACAGGGGATAACGCGAGCCTTGAGCGTCATGCCGTCTCTCCCTTGGCTGCCCGGATCAGCGCCAGGGCCTCGTCCGGGTTGATGCGACCATCATAGAGCGCACGGCCGGAAATCGCGCCTTCGAGTTTTTGCGCATCCGGTTCCAGCATCCGGCGGATATCGTCCATGGAGGCAAGGCCACCCGAGGCGATCACCGGAATGGAAACGGCATCGGCTAGCTCCAGCGTGGAATCCCAGTTGATACCGGCCAGAATGCCGTCGCGATCGATGTCAGTATAGATGATCGCCGAAACGCCGGCGCCTTCGAATTTTTTCGCCAGCTCGATGACGCCGAGTTCGGATGCTTCCGCCCAGCCTTCGACGGCCACTTTGCCGCCCTTGGCATCGATACCGACGGCGACCTGACCGGGAAAACGTGTGCATGCTTCAAGCACGAGGTTCGGATCACGCACGGCAACGGTGCCGAGGATGACGCGGGCAAGCCCGCGCGACAACCATGCCTCGATATGATCGAGCGTACGGATGCCGCCGCCGAGCTGAACCGGGTTCTTGGTCGCCTTCAGGATCGCATCGACGGCATCACCGTTTACCGTCTCGCCGGCAAAGGCGCCATTGAGATCGACCACATGCAGCCATTCGAACCCCTGGTCTTCAAAGGCCTTGGCCTGTGCGCCGGGGTCGGTGTTGTAGACAGTTGCCTGTTCCATGTCGCCGAGTTTCAGGCGAACGCACTGGCCGTCCTTGAGATCGATAGCCGGGAAAAGGATCATCACGGAGCCCATTTCATGAAGTTTGCAATAAGGGCAAGGCCAAGCGCCTGGCTCTTCTCCGGGTGGAATTGCGAGCCGACCATATTGTCGCGACCGACAAACGCGGTCATCGGGCCACCGTAATTGGTAGTGGCGATGACTTCATCTTCCTTGCGGGCGGCAAGATGGTAGGAATGCACGAAATAGGCATGCAGACCGTCAGGCCCTGTCGGGATACCGTCGAAGACCGGATGACTGGTTTTCAGATCGAGCGTGTTCCAGCCGATCTGCGGGATTTTCAAGCTTGGGTCGGAGGGCGTCATCTCCACGACATCGCCGTCGATCCAGCCAAAACCGTCTGTCACAGTCTTTTCGAGGCCGCGTGAAGACATCAACTGCATGCCGACGCAGATACCGAGGAAGGGATGTGCCTTCTTTTCCACAACGTCGAGCAGTGCCTCGTGCATTCCGTCGACAGCCGCAAGGCCGGCGCGGCAATCGGCATAAGCACCAACGCCCGGCAAAACGATGCGGTCGGCGGAGGCCACCGCTTCCGGCTTGTCGGTCAGGTCGATCATGGCATCGATGCCGGCCTCGCGGGCGGCGCGCTCGAATGCCTTGGTGGCGGATCGAAGGTTTCCCGATCCGTAGTCTATGATGGCAACGCGCATCAGCGTGCTCCAGTATTGTCGAAAAGGCCAAGCGCAGGTGCGTTCCAGCCGGATGTCGATGAAGAATTCGGTTTGGCCCAGTCGGCTGCTGAGGGCAGGGGCGTGGCAACCGGTTCGGGCAGACCGGCAAAGAACATCTCTTCGGCCGTTGCAAGATCCGGTGCCGTGATCTGGCCCGCCACGTTCCAGCCCCGAGCAATCAGATGGCGGATATGGAGATTGCCGCCCTCAAGCGCAACCAGTGCATGGATTGCGATGATTGCCAGAAGCCCTACAGTGCCAAGCCCCGATTGCCGCAAAATGAAAATTGCCATGCATTCGCTGACGAAAACCACGAAAGCCGCAAACCACATGCGCTGCGTGAGAAGCCAGATCCACGGCAGAAGCAGCGCCGACCAGACAAAACGATCGGCGACGAACAGCGTCGATGCATGATCCCGGTCAGGTCCGTCCGGCGGCGTCAAAACGGTATAGCTGATCACGAAACCTCCTCGGCCCGATCAGACGAGCGTTCCCTTGGTGGATGGTACGCGGTCGGCCTGACGCGCGTCGATTTCGGTCGCTGTGCGCAGCACGCGAGCCACTGCCTTGAAGCAGGTCTCGGCGATATGATGGTTGTTGGCACCGTAATGGTTCAGCACATGCAGGGTGATACCGGCATTCTGGGCAAGTGCCTGAAAGAATTCGCGTACCAGTTCGGTATCGAACGTGCCGATTTTTGGCGCGCTGAAGGCGACATTCCAGACGAGGAAAGGTCGGCCGGAGAGATCGACGGCAGCCTTGGTCATCGTTTCGTCCATGGCAAGATCGAGCGAAGCATAACGGGTGATACCGCGACGATCGCCCAGTGCCTTGGAAATAGCCTGACCGATGGCAATGCCGGTATCCTCGACCGAATGGTGATCGTCGATATGCAGGTCGCCCTTCACGTCGATCTCCATGTCGATCAGCGAATGGCGGCTGAGCTGCTCCAGCATATGGTCGAAGAAGCCGATGCCCGAGCTGATCTTCGACGTGCCAGTGCCGTCGAGATTGACGGACACGGAAATCGCCGTCTCGTTCGTCTTGCGGGAAACCGTAGCGGTTCGGCTGTCTGTGGCGGCGGCCATAGAACGCTCCATACTGGAAATGTTGCGGTTCCTTATCAGGGGGACGGCGAAATATCCAGAACGGCCGAGCGATAAAAGCGTCGCATTTGCATTCGCGATTTGCCCACTTACATAGAACCCAACCGGCCATCGGAGGCCGAATTCAAAGAGCCCGTCCAAGCGGGCAGACAGGTGTTTCTATGACAACAATCATCACGGTACGGAAAGGCGGAAAGGTAATCATGGCCGGAGACGGTCAGGTGAGCCTCGGCCAGACCGTCATGAAGGGGAATGCGCGCAAGGTACGCCGCATCGGCAAGGACGGTGAAGTGATTGCCGGTTTTGCAGGCGCCACCGCGGATGCCTTCACGCTTCTCGATCGCCTTGAAAAGAAACTCGAGCAATATCCCGGCCAGTTGATGCGCGCGGCCGTCGAACTCGCCAAGGACTGGCGCACCGACCGGTATCTGCGCCATCTCGAGGCGATGATGCTGGTGGCCGACAAGTCGATCACGCTGGCGATCACCGGCAATGGCGACGTTCTGGAGCCTGAACACGGCACCGTCGCGATTGGCTCAGGCGGCAATTATGCCTTTGCCGCGGCTCGCGCGCTGATGGATTCGGACAAGTCGGCGGAGGAGATCGCAAAAACGGCGCTCGATATCGCTGCCGATATCTGCGTCTACACCAACCACAATATCATCGTCGAAAGCCTCGACGCGGAATAAGCGCATCTCAACTGTCATGGACCCTTGGCGCCGGGCCGCAACGGCCGGTGCCACAAGGGGGCCGAAAGGAAGACAATGACCAATTTTTCTCCCAGAGAAACCGTCTCCGAACTCGATCGCTACATTATCGGCCAACATGAGGCCAAGCGCGCGGTGGCGATCGCGCTTCGCAACCGCTGGCGCCGCCAGCAGCTCGAAGAAGGCCTGCGCGACGAAGTCATGCCCAAGAATATCCTGATGATCGGCCCCACTGGCGTCGGCAAGACGGAGATTTCCCGTCGTCTGGCAAAGCTTGCCGGTGCGCCTTTCATCAAGGTCGAAGCGACAAAATTCACCGAAGTCGGTTATGTCGGCCGCGATGTCGAGCAGATCATCCGCGATCTCGTCGAGATCGGCATCGGTCTCGTGCGCGAAAAGAAGCGGGCCGAGGTGCAGGCGAAGGCACATATGATTGCCGAGGAACGTGTGCTCGACGCACTGGTCGGCTCCACCGCTTCGCCTGCCACCCGCGACAATTTCCGCAAGAAGCTGCGTTCCGGTGAACTGGACGACAAGGAAATCGAGATCGAGGTGACCGATGCCGGCTCTGGCGCGCCCGGCGGCTTCGAAATCCCCGGAATGCCGGGCGCCAATATCGGCGTTCTCAATTTGTCGGAAATGTTCGGCAAGGCCATGGGCGGTCGCACCAAGAAGGTGCGCACCACCGTCCAGAAATCCTATGGCGAGTTGATCCGCGACGAGTCCGACAAGCTGATCGACAACGAAGTCATCCAACGCGAAGCCGTGCGTTCGGTCGAAAATGACGGGATCGTTTTCCTCGACGAGATCGACAAGATCGCGGCGCGAGATGGCGGCATGGGTGCCGGCGTATCACGCGAAGGCGTGCAGCGCGATCTGCTGCCGCTGGTCGAAGGCACGACGGTTTCCACCAAATACGGCCCGGTGAAGACGGATCACATCCTGTTCATCGCCTCCGGTGCCTTTCACGTCTCCAAACCGTCGGATCTGCTGCCGGAACTGCAGGGTCGTCTGCCGATCCGCGTCGAGCTGCGGCCGCTGGTGAAAGAAGACTTCCGCCGCATCCTGACGGAAACCGAAGCCAGCCTGATCCGTCAGTACAAGGCGCTGATGGGCACAGAAGACGTCAGCCTCGAGTTCACTGATGACGCCATCGATGCGCTGGCCGATGTGGCGGTTCATCTGAACTCGTCGGTCGAAAATATCGGTGCTCGTCGCCTGCAGACCGTCATGGAGCGAGTGCTGGATGAGATTTCGTTCGCAGCGCCTGATCAAGGCGGCACATCGGTCACGATCGACGCCGAGTATGTGCGCAAGCATGTCGGCGACATCGCTGCCGATACCGACCTGTCTCGCTACATTCTGTAAAAATATCGTGGCAGCCGGGCCACTGTCCGGCGCCACTCTTTAAACCGTGATCGCTTTTTAAGCATTCAAAGCTCGACAGCGCGCCCACCTTTCACGTAAAGGGGGCGCGTTTTACTGAAAAGCGCTGGCTCCTTCCGCAGATCTGCCCAGGATCGCCGAGCGATCGGCAGGAGACAGTGTTGCGATATTACTCGGGTAAATCGGCCTTTGCGGGCTTCGTTCTGACAGTGTCTTTGCTGGCGTGGGCCATGCCGACAACAGCGTCGGCGGATACTGTCGTGCCTCCAGGTAACCGCAACGTCGAGCAGCCGAAAATTCCCGGTGCATCTGTCCGCCGTACCCGCGCAGGCCGCACCACCTTCGACGATAAATACGACAAGATCCGCGAGCTTCTGGCGACCGACAAGGCCCTGATCTCGAAAATCAAATCGACGGCGCGCTCATACGGCATCGATCCGATCCACATGGTCGGTGCGATCGTTGGCGAACATACTTACAACGTCGATGCCTATGACCGGCTGCAGAGCTATTATGTAAAAGCCGCAGCCTATGCCGGCAACAATTTCCGGTTTGGCTACAAGGACGAGAGCATTGCTGACTTCGTTGGCCGCCCGGAATTCGCCAGCTGCAACGCCATCAGCGATTCCTATCGTCTCTGGTCCTGCCGGGAAAACATCTGGGACAAGACGTTTCGCGGAAACCGCGTCGGTGGCAATTCCTATCCCGACAACCGTTTCAGCGCCGTCTTTTTCCAGCCCTTTTATGCCGGGCAGACTTTTGGCCTTGGCCAGATCAATCCGCTGACGGCATTGATGCAGTCCGACATGGTTGCGAAAAATTCCGGTTATTCCAAACTGGATGAAAACGATGCCGGCGAAGTCTATCGGGCCATCATGGATCCGGACAAGTCACTCGCCTATATGGCTGCCACGATCCGTCGTTCGATCGACGATTATTCGTCGATCGCGAATGTCGATATCAGCAACAATCCTGGTATCACCGCCACGCTTTATAATACCGGCGGCTCAGCGCAGCGCGCTGCAGCACTGAGAGCACGCGGCGGCCTGCCGGAAGAAAATTATTACGGCTGGCTCGTCAACGACAAGCTCGCCGATTTGAAATCGCTGCTCTGAAGACTGATATAGATCCTTCAAACAGGAGGATCGTCGATGGACATGCGCCCCGAGCCTTTCGTTCCGCCGGCACCGGTGCCGCGCAGCGTGCCGCCATCAAGGCTTGAAATTATCCGCACGGTCTTGCGCAATCCCCTCGAACTGTGGGGTGAGCCTTCCTACACGCTGCCCTGGATCGATACGAAATTCTTCCAGGAACGGACCCTCATCATCAATGATCCCGGCCTGATCCGGCATGTGCTGGTGGATCATGCCGCCAATTACGAAATGTCGGAAATCCGCCAACTGATCCTGCGACCGATCCTGCGCGATGGATTGCTGACGGCGGAAGGCCAGGTCTGGAAGCGTTCGCGCAAAGCCATGGCACCGGTCTTCACACCACGTCATGCCAAGGGATTTGCCGGGCAGATGCTGACCAAGTCCGAGGAGTATGCGGAAAAATATGCGGATGTCGGCTCCTCGGGGCGCGTACATGACGTCTCGGTCGATATGACTGAACTCGCTTTTGCCATCCTCTCGGAAACTCTGTTTTCCGGCGATATCATTTCCGAAACCAGCAATTTTTCCGAGGATGTTGATCAGCTTCTGCACCGCATGGGTCGTGTCGATCCCATGGACCTGTTGCGCGCACCGCCATGGGTGCCCCGGATCACGCGAATCGGCGGCAAGAGGGTGCTGGAGAAATTTCGACAAATCGTGCGCAACACCATGGAGCATCGCAAGGCGAAATTGATGGCCGATCCCGCCAATGCGCCACAGGATTTCCTGACCCTGCTGCTGCAGCTTGCCGGCCCGGACGGACTGACCCTTGATGAGATCGAGGACAATATCCTCACCTTCATCGGCGCCGGCCATGAAACGACGGCGCGGGCACTGGCCTGGACGCTCTATTGCGTAGGCCAGTCACCGCATATCCGGCGGGCAATGGAGGAGGAGATAGACCGGGTTGTTGCCTCCGGTGCCGAACCAGTCGAATGGCTGGACCTGATGCCGAATGTGCGGGCTGCCTTCGAGGAGGCATTGCGTCTTTATCCGCCGGCGCCATCGATCAACCGGGCAGCGATCAAGGATGACAGCTGGACCTCGCCAGATGGCAAGACGGTCGAAATCAAGGCCGGCACGACTGCGCTGGTCATGCCATGGACGCTGCACCGCCATGAGCTTTATTGGGAAAAACCGCGCGCCTTCATGCCGGAACGGTTCCTGCCGGAAAATCGCGGCAAGATCGGCCGTTTTCAGTATCTGCCGTTTGGTGCGGGCCCGCGCGTCTGCATCGGCGCCACCTTTGCCATGCAGGAAGCGGTGATTGCCCTTGCAGTTCTGATGAAGCGCTATCGATTCAACGTGACGCCGCTGACCGATCCCTGGCCGGTGCAGAAACTGACGACCCAGCCGCGTGACGGCTTGCCGATGCGGGTGACCTTGCGTGATTGAACGAGACTATCGTTTGAACCCGTGACCGTTGACTATCCTCTCGCCACAGGCAAAGTGTTGTGAGCATTGCAGATATCAAGGGAGGCAGCGATGACCAGAATCGACGCATACGGACTTCAGATCGATTCTGGGCTGCACAGGTTTCTGGTCGATGACGCGCTGCCGGGAACGGGCGTCGATGCAGATCGGTTTTTCGAAGGTTTCTCGCAGATCGTTCATGATCTCGCACCGAAAAATCGCGATCTGCTGACAAAGCGCGATGCGTTCCAGCTGAAGCTTGACGACTGGTACCGCCAGAACCGTGCTCCCACCGACATGGCCGCCTACGAGGCTTTCCTGCGTGAGATCGGTTATCTTCTGCCGGAGGGCCCGGATTTTTCGGTTTCGACCAAAAATGTTGATCCGGAAATCGCCGGCATTGCCGGCCCGCAGCTTGTCGTGCCGGTGATGAATGCGCGTTACGCTCTAAACGCCGCGAATGCCCGTTGGGGATCGCTTTACGACGCGCTCTACGGCACGGACGCCATTCCGGAGGCTGACGGCGCTGAAAAAGGCCAAGGGGACGGCAAGGGTTACAATCCCGTTCGCGGCAGCAAGGTCATCGCCTGGGTTCGGGATTTCCTCGATCAATCTGCACCTCTGTCGGGCGCCAGTTGGACGGATGCGGCATCATTCAGGGTCGAATCGGCTGCACTGTTCTTCACGCTGACCGATGGACAGGTGACGGGCTTGAGCGATCCGTCGCAGTTTACCGGCTATCTCGGCGAACCAGCTGCGCCGACGCAGATCCTCCTGAAGAAGAACAATCTGCATGTCGAGATCCTGATCGATGCGACAACCGCCATCGGCAAGGACGATGCGGCGCATATCTCGGATGTATGGGCCGAATCGGCGATCACCACGATCATGGACTGCGAGGATTCCATTGCCGCGGTTGATGCCGAGGACAAGGTCGTCGTTTACCGCAACTGGCTCGGTCTGATGAAAGGCGATCTGACCGAAGAGGTTTTGAAGGGCGGTAAATCATTTACCCGCAAGCTCAACCCGGATCTGGACTATACCGCGCCGGATGGCTCGACCTTCGAACTCAAATGCCGCTCGCTGATGCTGGTGCGCAATGTCGGCCACCTGATGACCAACCCGGCCATTCTGGACCGGGACGGCGCAGAAGTGCCGGAAGGCATCATGGATGCGGTGGTGACGGCGCTGATCGCCCTTCACGATATCGGGCCGAACGGCAGGCGAAAAAATTCCCGGCTCGGCTCCATGTATGTCGTCAAGCCGAAGATGCATGGGCCGGAGGAAGTTGCCTTCGCCGCCGAGATTTTTGGTCGTGTCGAAACGCTGCTCGGCATGGCGGTCAACACCATCAAGATGGGCATTATGGATGAGGAGCGGCGCACCACCGTCAACCTCAAGGAGTCCATTCGCGCCGCCAAGGATCGGGTCGTCTTCATCAATACCGGCTTTCTCGATCGTACCGGCGACGAAATCCATACGTCCATGGAAGCCGGCCCGATGATCCGCAAGGGCGACATGAAACAGGCTGCCTGGATCGCGGCTTACGAAAACTGGAATGTCGATATCGGCCTCGAATGCGGCCTGTCCGGCCATGCGCAGATCGGCAAGGGCATGTGGGCGATGCCGGATCTGATGGCGGCAATGCTGGAGCAGAAGATCGGCCATCCGAAAGCGGGCGCCAATACCGCCTGGGTGCCGTCTCCTACGGCGGCAACGTTGCATGCCACGCATTACCACACGGTCGATGTCGCGGCTGTGCAGAACAGCCTGAAGGGCAGAACCCGGGCAAAAATCGCGGATATCCTGTCGGTGCCGGTGGCGCCGCGTCCGAACTGGACACCGGAAGAAATCCAGCGCGAGCTGGACAACAATGCGCAGGGCATTCTCGGTTATGTGGTGCGCTGGATTGACCACGGCGTCGGCTGCTCCAAGGTTCCCGACATCAACAATGTCGGCCTGATGGAAGACCGCGCGACGCTGCGCATTTCCGCCCAGCACATGGCCAACTGGCTGCACCACAAGGTGGTGAGCGAAGACCAGATCGTTGAGACGATGAAACGCATGGCCAAGACCGTCGATGAGCAAAATGCCGGCGACCCGCTTTACACGCCGATGGCAGCCAACTTCGAAAATTCCATCGCCTTCCGCGCGGCTCTGGATCTGGTGCTCAAGGGGCGCGAGCAGCCGAATGGTTATACCGAGCCGGTACTTCATCGCAGGCGGCTGGAATTGAAGGCGAAGCTCGGCTGACTGCGACTGTAATCGCACTGATGTTGAAAACGAAAAAGGCGGCCGATGTCTCTAGCCGCCTTTTCCTATGTTTGGGATTTCAGATTACTGAATGACAACGACCTTGGTCTGCCGGCCGGGCAGAACCCGGCGATAGAGATCGATAACGTCCTGGTTGATCATTCGAATGCATCCCGAGGACGCGGCCGTACCGATCGAGGCCCATTCCGGCGTGCCGTGCAGGCGGAACAGCGTGTCCTGACCCTTTTCGTTGAAAAGGTACATGGCGCGTGCGCCGAGCGGGTTGTTGAGGCCTGGACCCATGCCGGATTCCACATATTTCGCGATGTCCGGCTTGCGAACCGCCATTTCCTTCGGCGGATGCCAGGTCGGCCATTCCTGCTTCCAGGCGACATAGGCTTCACCAGCCCAGGCAAAGCCCTGCTTTCCGACGCCAATGCCGTAACGAACGGCCTTGCCGCGTGGCAGGATGTAATAGAGGAAGCGCTCGCGCGTGTTCACGATGATCGTGCCGGGACGCTCGGCCGTGTCGAAGCTGACGATCTGGCGATGGAATTTCTTGTCCAGACGGCTGATCGGGATTGCCGGCAGCGTGTAACCGTTATCGGTCACGCTGTTATAGGAATCCGTGAAAATTTCCGAAGTCTCGACGGTCGCCGGAGCGTTCGTTGCAACCTTGGTTTCGGACGTCGTGGAGCAGCCTGCCAGGGCCAAAAGGGCCAGGCCGGACGCGATCATGCTGGTGCGGATGCGCATGGATTTCTCTTGGAAATGAAGATTGTGAACTGAAGATGAAACGCTCACCTTTGATCAGCGGTTATTTGCCATTACATTAGGCTTTGCAAGAGCTGCGATGCGCTACGGCTTCGCTATTGCACAATTGAAAAAACCATTGTCTTTTTTGCAACATTGCCGGGTTGGGCCGACGGGATCCGCGATCGATATCCATGACCATTGTCAGCATAGGAAACGACAATCCGCTTTTGGACGGGCGGCAGTCCGCGCGGGCCATGATGGTTCGTCGAGGGGTCCAGATTCTCCTCAACGATATGCGCCACGCAATTGTCCCTGAGCTGACGCTTGCAAGCGGTCGCCGCGCAGACCTGATCAGCGTATCGGAGAAGGGCGAAATCTGGATCGTTGAAATCAAGACGTCGATCGAGGATTTTCGCATCGATCGCAAATGGCCGGACTATCGGCTTCACTGCGATCGGCTTTTTTTCGCCACGCACAAGGATGTGCCGCTCGATATTTTTCCCGAGGATTGCGGTCTGTTTCTGTCGGATGGCTACGGCAGCCATATGCTGCGCGAAGCGCCGGAGCACCGGCTGCCGCCGGCGACCCGAAAATCGGTCATGCTGAATTTTGCACGCGCCGCCGCCCAGCGCCTGATGATGGCGGAATGGGCGACCGGCAAGTCCTTCGACGAACTCTGACCTATTTTGGTGCGCGCTTTGCCAGAATGCGCTGCAAGGTGCGGCGGTGCATGTTGAGGCGCCGTGCCGTTTCGGAAACGTTGCGTTCGCACATTTCGTACACGCGCTGGATATGCTCCCAGCGTACACGATCAGCCGACATCGGATTTTCCGGCACGTCGGCTTTTTCGCCCGGCCGTTGGGTCAGCGCGTTGAAAACCTCGTCCGCATCCGCCGGCTTCGAAAGATAATCGACAGCACCGAGCTTCACGGCGGTCACCGCGGTGGCGATGTTGCCATAACCGGTCAGCATGATCACGCGCGTGTCCGTGCGGCTTTCGCGGATCGCTTCGATGACATCGAGGCCGTTGCCATCGCCGAGCCTCAGGTCGACGACCGCATATTTCGGTGGCCGGATTTTTGACTTTGCTATGCCTTCGGTGACGGATTCCGCTACTTCCACTTCGAAGCCGCGGGTCTCCATGGCGCGTGCCAGACGCCTCAGAAACGGACCGTCGTCATCAACGATCAGAAGCGATGCATCGGGCCCGATATAATCTGCCGTATCCAAAGTGCCGTGAGGCTCATTCCTGTCTGCAATCATAATTTTCGTCTCCGCAGGCCGTCTTGCCCACTGTTTAATGCGCCCGTTATCGTCTTTTGCAGCCGATCGGTAAAGTCACTTTACCCGCATCCCGATCAGCACTCATTGATCTGCTTCCATACGCCAGCGCGGCCATTCGATTTGAACACGGGCGCCGCTTCCATCTGCCTGCCAGTTGCCGAAGCGCAGTGTGGCACCGGAACGTTCCAATAGCGTTTTCGCAATGAACAGGCCCAGCCCCAGGCCGCCGGCACGATCCTGCGAGGTCGGCCTGCTGCTCATATAGGGCTCGCCGATCCTGAGCAGCACATCAGGTGCAAAGCCCTGGCCATCGTCTTCTATGGTCACAGCCACCTTCTCTGCGTCATGCTCAACCGTGAGAGTGACCGTGCTATGCGCATAATCGACCGCATTTTCGATGAGATTGCCCAGGCCGTAAAGAATGCCGGCATTGCGATTGCCGACTGGCTCGCCGTGGCGCGGTGTCTTTTCCACCAGCTTGATGCTGATGTCGAATTGCCGGTGCGGCGCGGTCACTTCTTCTATGAGGGAGGATAGCGGCAGGCGCCGCATATGTTCCTCGTCATCGGTGGAAAGCGATGTGAGGCGCCTCAGAATATCGCGGCAGCGCTCACTTTGGCTGCGCAAAAGTGCCACGTCCTCTGCGTATCTTTCATCATTGCCGAGTTCCCGCTGCATTTCCTTGGCGACCACCGTGATGGTCGCCAGCGGTGTTCCCAGTTCGTGCGCGGCAGCGGCGGCCAGTCCATCGAGTTGCGACAGATGTTTTTCGCGCTCCAGAACGAGTTCGGTCGCCGCCAGCGCATCGGCAAGCTGGGTGGCTTCATGCGATACGCGATAGGCGTAGAAGGCAGCAAACGACATCATCGATGCAATGGCGCACCAGACGCCCAGCTGCATGACCGGTTCGACAGTCAGCGCGTGATCCGCATACCACGGCACCGGATAGGGCGTGAAAACCAGTATCGTCGTGCACAGGACGGCAAAAACCAGCAGGGCCAGCGAGGGAACCAGCGGCTGTGATGCGAACGAGATGATGACGGGCACGCAGATCAGCGGCGCGAACGGATTGGCAAGCCCTCCGGTAATGAACAGAAGGCCGGCCATCTGAAGAAGGTCAAAGCCCAGCAAAGCGAATGCGGCGGCGGGGTCAAGCCGATGCGTCGGCCCAAAGCGGTAGGAAAGAAAGAGATTTGCAGCCGCAAGTGCAGCGATCAGGATGAGCGCTCCCATGATCGGCAAGGGAAAATGCAAAAACTGCCAAACGATCAGCACGGTAACGGTCTGGCCGGCAACGGCAAGCCACCGCAACCGAACAAGGGTCTGCAGGCGAATACGGCGGCTGGTATCGCCGAACTGCGCGTGCCTGAGGGAAGATCTGTCTGCAATGCTCATTATTCACGTCCCGCGTGGTTTCGCCCGATTGGTCGGCGCGGCTGCTGCCGGATCGTCCGGCCAGGGGTGTCTGGGGTAGCGGCCACGCATATCAGCTCTGACATCTTTCCAGGAGCCTGACCAGAAGCCGGGCAGGTCACGCGTGGTCTGAATGGGTCTGTGTGCCGGCGATGTCAGTTCGAGCAGCAGCGGCAGGCGGCCACCCGCCACCGATGGGTGTTTCGTCAGTCCAAAAAGCTCCTGCACCCGAATGGTCAGCACCGGTTCCTCGCCATCGTAACGAATGGGGTGCCGCTGGCCGGTCGGCGCCTCGAAATGGCTTGGGGCCATACGGCCAAGATCCTGGCGGATCTCATAGGCAAGCAGCGAGCGCAGGCCCTCGCTCAGACCACCGGTATCGATGGAGCCAAAACTGCTTCTGCCGTGTTGAAAAGGCACGAACCATTCATCCAGCCGGGCAAGCAATGCGTCGTCGCTGACGTCTGGCCAGGGCGCACCGACCGTCCGATGGAGGAAGCCGATCCGGTCGCGCAATTGCGCAGCGTCCTTGCCGAAATCGACAGCCTGCAATCCGAGCTGCCGGATGCCGTCCGCCAGGGCTTGTGCTGCCGCCGCCCCGCTCGGGCGCGGCAATGGCAATTCCTCCAGCACCACCGCTCCGATCCGGACCACGCGTCGGGAGCGGGTCTGCCGGCTGGCTGCATCGAAAAAATTCTCGTCCTTGCGTTCGATGATATAGGCGAGTTCCGCTTCGACCTGGGCGCGATCCACTTCGGCTGCGGCCAGCACGCGGGCCTGCGCTGCCCGGCCCGTCAGGTCGGCAATGACCAGCATGCGCGCTCCGGCAAGGCGTTCTGTTTCGTGTAGTGCGGCGCCGCGTCCGTTCACCATGACGAAACGCCCATGACCGCCGCGCTGCATGGCGACACGATCCGGATAGGCGTGAAGGAGCAACGCGCCGATGCTGACCGAATCCTCTCCGGCTTTGCCTTTGGGAAGCGATTTGGCCAATCGATCAGCCAGACCCCGTGCGGCTGTGGCACGCTCTCCTTTTTCCCGGTCGAACTGACGTAGCCGGTCTTCCAGATCAATGCCATTGCCGCCCAGCCCCTGCTCAGTCATCAAAACGGCAATGCGACAAGCATGTCTGGCGTGACCCTCTTCAGCAGCCGATATCACCATGGCGGCCAGCCGCGGCGGCAAAGCCAGTTCCCGCATCAGCCGACCTTTTGCCGTCAGTGCATCTGTCGCATCGAGAGCACCCAGCATACGAAGCAGCTGCCGCGCCTCCAAAAGAGCCGGTGTCGGCGGCTGATCCAGAAATGCCAGTGAGGAAGCGTCACGCACACCCCAATGCGCCATGTCGAGCACCATGCCGGAAAGATCGCTGGAGAGAATCTGCGCCGGCGCGAAGGCAGGCATTGCAGCGGTTTGGCCCTGATGCCAGAGCCGGATCGCAATACCCGGTTCCGTTCGCCCGGCACGGCCGGCCCGCTGGTCTGCCGCCGCCTGCGAGACACGTGTGGTTTCCAGCCGGGTGATCCCTGTGGATGGCTCGAAGACGGGAAGCCGCTGCTGGCCGCTATCGATCACCACCCGCACGCCGTCTATGGTAATGGACGTTTCCGCGATCGAGGTGGCCAAAACCACTTTGCGTTTGCCTGGCGGTGACGGCCGGATGGCGAGGTCCTGCTCTTTTTGCGAAAGATTGCCGAACAATGGTACGATCGATGTATCGGCGCCGAGCATGCCTTCGAGGCGCCCCGCCGTTCTGAGGATTTCCGCCTGCCCGGGAAGAAAGGCAAGGATGGAACCGGTTTCCTCACGATGGCTTTCGGCGATCGCTTTTACCATTGCGTCTTCGACACGCTGGTCGCCGGGGCGATCCCTGTAGCGAACCTCCACAGGATAGGCGCGCCCCTCACTCCGGATCATCGGCGCGCCCTGCAGCAATTCGCTGATGCGCTCGATGTCGAGCGTGGCCGACATAACAACAATGCGCAGATCCTCCCGCAAACCGTTCTGCACGTCGAGTGCCAATGCAAGGCCGAAATCCGCATCCAGCGATCGTTCATGAAATTCGTCGAACAGAACCGCCGACACACCGCTCAGCTCCGGATCATCAAGAACCATCCGGGCGAAAACGCCTTCCGTCACGACTTCAATACGCGTGCGTGCTGACATGCGGTTGTCGAGACGCATGCGGTAACCCACGGTCTCGCCGACCTGCTGATCAAGAAGAAAAGCCATGCGGCCGGCGGCCGCGCGGGCGGCCAGTCTGCGCGGTTCAAGCAGGATGATCCGGCCAGAGCACCAAGGCTGGTCGAGGAGGAGGAGGGGAACCAATGTCGTCTTGCCTGCACCAGGAGGAGCAGCAAGCACGGCCCGATTGCCATCACGAAGCGCTGCCGTGATCTGCGGAAAGGTTTCCCGGATCGGCAGTGCCGGCAGAATAGGGGCGGAAATCGGAATGGCTGACATTATTCAAGGCTTTCTGGACGGCACAACGGCTTGAGACATGCCGTTGAAGGAGGAGAAACGCAACCTTAGGCGAAAATTGGCAGCCAGATCCCCTGCGCAATAAGGGTTCTGATATTTCCTCGGCAAAAACATGACATTTTTGCGAAGTTGGTGTTGACTTGAGGAAGTGGTGGGGACTATAACCCGGTCACTGACGAGGGCGG
>NZ_JBCIYT010000010.1:0-176783 GCF_050455485.1 Neorhizobium sp. BT27B
GTCCCCACCACTTCCTCAAGTCAACACCAACTTCGCAAAAATGTCATGTTTCGAAGCGGAAAAATGCGCATCCCCTGCGCCACAAGGGTTTCGCGGCCAATTTTTTTTCAAGACCCGCAATTGATCAAACAAAACAACATATCACAATGCGGGAAGCCGGAGCGCAAGGACACGCCCCGGCGGTATTTGCGATCGGAAACCGGTCTTATTTCTGCCAGCTCTTCACCAGTTCATCGTAATTGACAGTGATCGGCTTTTCCTTCTCGTTGGCGATCTTCAACTGTGGCGCCAGATTGCCCTTCGAGACGGCATCCTTGTTCCAATATTCAAGATCGTGCTCCTCGGCGAGTTTCGGGCCCATCTCCTTCTGGACACCGGCACGCTCCAAGCGCTGCAACACCTTCTCCTGCTCGGCGCATAACGAATCCATCGCTGCCTGCGCCGTCTTGGCACCCGACGACGCGTCACCGATCGCCTGCCACCACAGCTGCGCCAGTTTCGGATAGTCCGGAATGTTGGTGCCGGTCGGCGACCACTGGACACGGGCGGGTGAGCGATAGAACTCGATCAGGCCGCCGAGTTTCGGCGCACGATCCGTAAAGCTCTTGTGGTTGATCGAGCTATCGCGGATCAGCGTCAGGCCGACATGGCTCTTCTTGACGTCCACGGTCTTGGACACGACGAACTGCGCGTAAAGCCACGCGGCCTTGGCGCGATCGTCTGGCGTCGACTTGAGCAAGGTCCAGGAACCGACGTCCTGATAACCGAGCTTCATGCCTTCCTTCCAGTAGACGCCATGCGGGCTTGGTGCGAAACGCCATTTTGGCGTGCCGTCGTCATTGACCACCGGCAGCCCCTTTTTCACGAAGTCTGCCGTGAAGGCCGTATAGGTGAACATCTGCTGGGCCACTTCGCCCTGCCCCGGGACCGGCCCGGATTCGGAGAAGGTCATGCCGTTGGCCGCGGCTGGCGCATAGGCCTTCATCCAGTCGAGATATTTCTGGATGGAATAGACGGCGGCCGGACCATTGGTATCACCGCCACGGGCGACGCAGGAACCCACCGGCTGCGACTTTTCGTTGACCTTGATGCCCCATTCATCAACCGGCAGGCCGTTCGGCAGGCCCTTGTCGCCATTGCCGGCCATGGAGAGCCACGCATCGGTGAACCGCCAGCCGAGCGACGGGTCCTTCTTGCCATAGTCCATATGGCCATAGACCTTCTTGCCGCCCACTTCGCGGCCGGTGAAGAACTCGGCGATATCCTCATAGGCGGACCAGTTGACCGGAACGCCGAGGTCGTAACCATACTTGGCCTTGAAATCCGCCTTGTTCTTGGCGTCGTTGAACCAGTCGTAACGGAACCAGTAGAGGTTGGCGAACTGCTGGTCGGGCAACTGGTAGAGATCGCCATCCGGTGCGGTGGTGAATTTCAAGCCGATGAAATCATCGAGGTCGAGGCCGGGATTGGTGACATCCTTGCCTTCATTAGCCATCCACTTGGTCAGCGAGCGCGCCTGCTGGTAACGCCAATGGGTGCCGATCAGGTCTGAATCGTTGACATAGGCGTCATAGACGTTTTCGCCGGACTGCATCTGTGTCTGCAGTTTTTCCACCACATCACCTTCGCCGATCAGGTCGTGGGTGATCTTGATGCCGGTGATTTCAGAAAAAGCCTTGGCCAGAACCTTGGATTCATATTCATGCGTGGTGATGGTTTCGGAAACCACCTTGATATCCATGCCGGCAAAAGGTTTTGCCGCATCGATGAACCATTGCATTTCCTTTTCCTGCTCGGCGCGCGAAAGCGACGACTGATCGCCGATTTCCGCATCGAGGAATTTTGTGGCAGCCGCCATGTCGGCGAAAGCCGAACCCGTCATTGCCAGCAGCATGGCTGCCGTTGTCGTCATAAGATGCCGTCGCATATCTCGTCCTCCCGGTTGATGCGATGCAGTCACTTTGGCTTGCGACGACCGGATCTCCTCCCGTCGCCGTATGTCTTTGACCTCAGACGAAACGGAATACGCCGATTGCGTAAACCACCGACAAGGCCAGAGCCCACCACAGGCTGGGGCCTCCAAGACCCAGCCATGCAAGATGAATAAAGGCCGATCCGAGCAGTGACACGAACAGGCGGTCTCCGCGTGTCGTCTCGAACCGCAGGATGCCGACCCGCGGGCCACCGCCCGGCGAAAGATATTCCCAGACACCCATTGCCGCGATCAGCGCAAAGATGGTGATGAAGAACAGGGCCGTCGGCAGCGTCCAGGCCATCCATGAAAATGTCATCGGCTTCTCCCCTTCCCTAGACGCGGCCTAGGGCAAAGCCCTTGGCGATGTAGTTGCGGACAAAATAGATGACGAGCGCGCCGGGAATGATGGTGAGCACGCCAGCGGCCGCCAGCACGCCCCAGTCCATGCCGGAGGCCGATACCGTGCGGGTCATGGTGGCTGCGATCGGCTTGGCGTCGGTGGTCGTCAGTGTGCGGGCGATCAGCAGTTCCACCCATGAGAACATGAAGCAGAAGAAGGCGGCGACCCCGATGCCGGAGGCGATCAGCGGCATGAAGATTTTGACGAAGAACCGCGGGAAGGAATAACCGTCGATATAGGCGGTCTCGTCGATCTCCTTCGGCACGCCGGACATGAAACCTTCCAGGATCCACACCGCCAGCGGCACATTGAACAGGCAATGGGCGATGGCAACGGCGATATGGGTGTCGATCAGGCCGAAGGCGGAATAAAGCTGGAAGAAGGGCAGCGCGAAAACGGCGGGTGGCGCCATGCGGTTGGTCAGCAGCCAGAAGAAGAGGTGTTTGTCGCCCAGAAACCGGTAGCGCGAAAACGCATAGGCCGCAGGCAGCGCCGCAGCAACCGAGATCACGGTGTTCATCACCACATAGATGATCGAGTTCAGATACCCGTTATACCAGGCCGGATCGGTGAAGATGACGGTGTAGTTGCGAAGCGTCGGATTGGTCGGCCACAGCGTCAGCGGCCCCAGAATCTCGCCATTGGTCTTGAAGCTCATATTCACGAGCCAGTAGATCGGCAAAAGCAGAAAGAGAATGTAGAGCGTCGGAATGAGGAAACCGAAGCGGGCGCCGGAGCTGTTGTTGACCAGACTGTTGTTCATGGCGCTCTCCTTATCCTTGCTCGGCATCGCTCTGGGTCATGACGGTGTAGAACACCCATGACAGCAGAAGGATGATCAGGAAGTAGATGATCGACATCGCCGCCGCCGGCCCGAGATCGAACTGCCCGACGGCCATTTTCACGAGATCGATGGACAGGAAAGTCGTCGAATTGCCCGGCCCGCCGCCGGTGACGACAAAGGGTTCGGTATAGATCATGAAACTGTCCATGAAGCGCAGCAGTACGGCGATCAGCAGCACCCGCTTCATTTTCGGCAGCTGGATGAAACGGAAGACCGACCAGCGCGAGGCGCCATCGATGCGGGCAGCCTGATAATAGGCGTCGGGGATGGAGACGAGACCCGCATAACACAGCAGCACGACAAGGCTCGTCCAGTGCCAGACATCCATGACGATAACGGTTGCCCAGGCATGTGCCGGGTTCTGTGTATAATTGTAGGCAAAGCCGAGCCCGTTGAGAATGTATCCGAGCAGACCGATATCAACGCGGCCAAACACCTGCCAGATCGTGCCGACCACGTTCCAGGGGATGAGCAGCGGCAGGGCCATCAGCACGAGGCAGACCGGCACGCCGACGCCGTGTTTGGGCATGTTGAGCGCGATCAGGATGCCGAGCGGCACTTCGATGGCGAGAATGACGGCGGAAAAGATCAGGTTGCGCCAGAGGGCATCCCAGAAGCGCGGGGATGTGAGGATTTCGGTGAACCAGTCCGTTCCGGCCCAGAAGAATTCGTTGTTTCCAAACGTGTCCTGGACCGAATAATTCACCACCGTCATCAGCGGAATGACGGCGGAAAAGGCGACGAGCACCAGAACCGGCAGAACCAGAAACCAGGCCTTGTTATTCCAGGTCTTGTCCATGCTCAGCCCTCCTGCCCTTCAGTCACGGTTCTGGCGCGCCAGCTATCGACAAAAATGCCGATGGCCTGTTTGTCGAACGACACTTTTGCATCCGCTGGAATGTCGTCATCTTCGGCCAGCACGATCGATATCGGCTGGCCGCAGAACGTGGCGCGCACGATCTTCTGGCGGCCGATATCCTCCACCTTGTTGATGGTGACCGGCATGCCCTCGCGGCCAAGCCTGACGAATTCCGGGCGGATGCCGAGTTCGATCCGGCCCTGCCCCTCCAGCAACGGAGCGCCTGAGAGCGCAATCGTCTGGTCGCCGACGCGGGCCGTTGCCCCGTCGATTGTGGCCGGCATGATGTTCATGCCCGGCGAGCCGATGAAATAACCGACGAATGTGTGGCTTGGGCGCTCGAACAGTTCCGCCGGCGTGCCGATCTGGACGATCTGCCCGTCATGCATGACCACCACCTTGTCGGCAAAGGTCAGCGCCTCGGTCTGGTCGTGGGTGACATAGACCATGGTGACACGCGACTGCCGGTGCAGCCGTTTCAATTGCGAGCGCAGCACCCATTTCATATGCGGATCGATCACCGTCAGCGGCTCGTCGAACAGGATGGCGTTGACGCTTGGGCGCACCAGCCCGCGGCCGAGCGAGATCTTCTGTTTCTGGTCGGCCGTCAGCCGTTGCGCCCGGCGGTTTGCCATGCCGGCGAGATCGGTCATGTCGAGGATTTCGTTGACGCGTTTTGCGACCTCTGCCTCCGGCACCTTGCGATTGCGCAAGGGGAAAGCGAGATTGTCGAACACCGTCATCGTGTCGTAGACGACGGGGAACTGAAAGACCTGGGCGATATTGCGCTCTTCTGTCGAAAGCTGCGTGACATCCTTGCCGTCGAACAGGATACGGCCGTCAGACGGCTGCAGCAGGCCGGAAATGATGTTGAGAAGCGTGGTCTTGCCACAGCCGGAAGGTCCGAGCAGAGCATAAGCACCGCCATCTTCCCATTCATGATGCACTTCCTTCAGCGCATAATCTCCGGCAGCCTTGGCGCGCGGGCTGTAGGCGTGGCGGATATGTTCGAGTGTGATGCGTGCCATCCCGGTTCTCCTCACGCCGCCAGCGGCGCGGCGACAAGCGCCCGGCCGGTGTGCTGGTCGAATGCCATGAGATGGCGGCTGTCGAGATGGACCTCGATCTCGCGATCCTGCTCGATGTCGTGGATGCCATGCGCCAGCATCACCCAGCGACGGCCGGCGAAATCGAGATGAATGAAACTTTCCGAACCGGCGATTTCCGAGACCAGCGTGCGGGCTTTGAGCGGTGTGGTGTGGCCGTTTGCGGCATGCAAGAAAAGATGGTGCGGCTGGAAGGCCAGCACGATTGGTCCATCGGGCACAGACGACAGGTGCGGCGCCACCGGAATGACAGGTTGCCCTTCGAACAGGAAGGCATTGCCGGAACGCACAAGCTCGATCGTGTTAAGCGGCGGATCGGCAAAGATGCGCGCGGTAACGAGATCGGCAGGCTGACGGTACACGTCGACCGTCCTGCCGAACTGCGTCACGGCTCCCTCGTGCAGGGTGGCGGTATAACCGCCGAGCAGCAGTGCCTCGGACGGTTCGGTGGTGGCGTAAACGAAGATGGCGCCGGAGGCCGCGAAGAGTTTGGGCAGTTCCTCGCGCAATTCCTCGCGCAGCTTGTAATCGAGGTTTGCGAGCGGCTCATCGAGCAGGACGAGATTGGCGTTCTTGACGATGGCACGGGCGAGCGCCGTGCGCTGCTGCTGGCCGCCGGAAAGATTGAGCGGGGTGCGATCGAGATAGGGCGTGAGTTTCAGAAGGTCTGCCGCCTTCTTCACTTCGCGGTCGATTGTGGCGGCATCCTTGCCGGCAATGCGCATCGGCGAGGCGATGTTTTCATAAACGGACAGCGCCGGATAATTGATGAACTGCTGGTAGACCATGGCGACATTGCGCCTCTGCACCGGCAGACTGGTCACGTCGGCACCGTCGAAATGGATAGTGCCTTCAGTCGGCTTGTCGAGACCGGCCATCAGCCGCATCAGCGACGTCTTGCCGGCAAGCGTCGGTCCCAGCAGGACATTCAGCGTGCCCCGCTTTAATGTCAGGTCGGTCGGACGAATATGATATTCGCCCGCCACCGTCTTCGACACGTTGCGCAATTCCAGCATATGAACCTCGGGCCTCCCAACCCTCGGATACATGCGGTGATTTCGATGGCCTCAAGCGGCCCGGCGAACTCCCGCCATGTATTCCTCCAGTTCCCCGGCCTCCTCCGCCGTCAGGAACAATCCCTGCTTGGTGCGGCGCCAGAGCACATCCTCTGCCTTCAGCGCCCATTCCTTTTCGATCAAAAAGCGGACTTCCGCCTCATAAAGCGTGCCGCCGAAATGCTGGCCAAGTGCTTCCACTGTCTTGGCATCGGCAAGGATTGCCTTTGCATCAGTACCGTAACATTTCACCAGCCGTGCCGCGTGGCGCTTGGACAAGAACGGATAGGCCGACAGCAGTTTCCGCTCCTCACCGGCGGCACCCGTCACGGCGAAATCACCGCCCGGCAACCGGCTTTTTGCCGTCCACGGTGCGCCCTTGCTGCCGATCGCTTCGCCGATCTTTTCCAGCGCATGTTCCGAAAGCCGGCGGTAGGTCGTCAGCTTGCCGCCAAACACATTGAGCAGCGGCGCGCCATCGGCATCGACTTTCAGCACGTAATCACGCGTTGCTTCCTGCGCCTTGGAAGCGCCATCGTCGTAAAGCGGGCGCACGGCCGAATAGGTCCAGACGATATCATCCGCCTTCACGGGTTCGGCAAAATATTCGCTTGCCGCATTGCACAGATACTGGATCTCTTCCGCACTGATCTTAACGTTCTTCGGGTCCTCCGAATAGTCACGATCCGTGGTGCCGATCAGCGTGAAATCGGTCTCGTAAGGAATGGCGAAGAAGATGCGATTGTCCGGGTTCTGGAAGAAATAGGCGCGCGTATCATCGAACTTCTTCTTCACGATGATATGGCTGCCCTGCACGAGCCGGACATTATGGACATTGTTGCGGCCGATTGCGCCTGACAGGACCTGATCGACCCAGGGGCCACCGGCATTGACCAGCATGCGCGCCTGATGGTTCGTGGTGGCGCCGGAGACTTCGTCGCGAACCTCGATCTGCCACAACCCGGCCTCGCGACGCGCGGACACCACTTTCGCGCGGCTCATGATCTTTGCGCCGCGCTCGGCGGCATCGCGGGCATTCAGCACGACCATGCGCGCGTCATCCACCCAGCCGTCGGAATATTCGAAAGCCTTGCCGAACACCGGCTTCAACGGCCGGCCGGCCGGATCACTCTTCAGGTTCAGCGTTTTCGTCGCCGGCAGCAGCTTGCGGCCGCCGAGGTGATCATAAAGGAACAGGCCAAGCCGGATCAGCCAGGCCGGGCGCACGCCGCCCTTCTGGTAAGGCAGCACGAAACGCAGCGGCCAGATGACATGCGGCGCCATGGCCCACAGAACCTCACGCTCCATCAGCGCTTCGCGCACCAGACGGAATTCGTAATGTTCGAGATAACGCAGCCCGCCATGGATGAGCTTGGTGGCGCCGGAAGACGTGCCGGAGGCAAAATCGTTCATTTCCGCAAGTGCCACGGAATAACCACGGCCGGCAGCATCACGCGCAATGCCGCAGCCATTGATGCCGCCGCCAATCACGAAGAGATCGAAAACCGTATTGCCTGACATTGCCTTACCGATCTTGCGTCATCATTTTCGCATCGCACAAAATCACGCAGTTGCGAAACCAATAACAGTCTAAAATGAAAGAAAAACGAATGTCAAATGAAGATTGAGGAAAGCCAAAATACGGTGATTTCAGCCGGTCTCGACAAGTCGAACATCATTCTCATTGCAGATCCGCCTTATCTCAGGGGACGGACAGGAATCCGTTATAAAAGTATGGACCTGCGAGATATGCCCCATGCGAACCGGTGCGGTTCGCTCGAATTTGCTGGCATCGGAAACCAGGATGACATGACGCGCATTGGCCATGATCGCCTGCGCCACTTTCACCTCCCGAAAGTCGAAATCGAGAAGCGCGCCGTCAGCATCGATGGCGGATACACCGATGACCGCATAATCCACCTTGAACTGGCGGATGAAATCGACGGCGGCCTCGCCGACAATGCCACCATCGGACCCGCGCACCACGCCGCCGGCAATGATCACCTCGATCGACGGATAAACCCTCAAGCGATTGGCAACATTGATATTGTTGGTGATCACCATCAACTCTCGATGATCCACCAGCGCTTCGCCAACCGCTTCCGTCGTCGTGCCGATATTGATGAACAGCGAGGAATTGTCGGGGATGACATCGCCGGCTGCCTTGCCGATCGCCTGCTTCTGGGCGGCAGCCATCAGGCGGCGCGCATCATATTTAACATTCTCATTGCCGCTCGGGAAAACGGCGCCGCCATGGATGCGGTTCAGGGCCTTGCCGTCGCAGAGATCATTGAGGTCCTTGCGGATCGTCTGGGGCGTCACCTGGAAAAGGTTGGCCAGATCCTCGACCAGAACCTTCCCTTGCGCTTTCGCAATCGCCAGAATTTCCTCTTGCCGACCTGATAGCTGCATGACCTGCCCCGATTTTCGTTTTCCGCCATTTTAAAGAAAAACGAAACCGCAACAAGGAAATTCGAACGCATTTTTCAGCGCCGAAAATGCCTGCAACCCCCCCGTTGACAAGCCGTAGAATCAGGCGCATTTATCCTGTCATGATCACGAACCTATCCACCGCCCGCTCGTATTTTTGGTCGTACCTTTAAAGGGCGGCCAGACAGATCATATTGTCAAAAAAGCCGCCGTCAGGCGGCTTTTTGATGAAAACAGCGTCCTGATGGCAAACCTCTTAAAAGAAAAGCCAAGGACGAACACAATGCCCACCACTTCCGCCATCGCACTGGACCCGCTGAAATCAGCGGGCCATATCAATCTTGCCGAGGCAGTCATTGCCCGCCCGCCGGTCGTTGCCATTCGTGCCGCCCGCCGCGCCGACCTGCCGCAACTTGGCGAAATGATCACGGCTCTGGCCACGCACCACAACGATGCCGCCGCGATCACCCCTGAAATTCTCGAGCGCGATCTGTTTGGGCCCGTGCCATGGATCACCGCACTGGTGGCAGATGGCGGCGAAGGCCTGATCGGCTACGCCATTCTTGTGCCGCTCTACCGCGCCCAGGAAGGCCAGCGCGGCATGGACCTGCACCACCTGTTCGTGCGTGATGGCCACCGCGGCCATGGCATCGGCCACCATCTGGTCACGCGCGCACGCGATCTCGCTCGCAATGCCGGCTGCGATTACCTCTCGGTCGGCGCTGCCACCGGCAATTTTGCCGCGCATCGATTCTATGAACACATGGATTTCAAGCCGCGGCCGGTCACCGGCATGCGCTATACGCAGGCGCTGGCTTAAAGATTGCGCAACCGGCGATCCCTACCTTGGCTGGGATCGCCGGATGGCACCATCAGCGTGACGCGGCCTTGGCGAGAACTTCGCCGGCCCATTCGTTCAGGCTCTTTCCGGAAAGTTTGGCCGCCCGGGCGACATTGGCATGCACCTCGGGATCGATGCGAAACATGACGCGGCCGGAATAGGGCTTTTGCGGCTCTCGCCCGAGCTTTACACATGTTGCAAGATAGTCATCGACAGCTTCGTGGAATGCGGCTTTGAGATCACCAACATTATCTGCATGAAAGCCTATGACATCATTTATGCCTGCGATATGGCCAGTGAACAGCTCGTCGTCGGCATCGAACTCGATACGAGCGGCATAACCGTTGTAGTGCATGGCGTTCATGGCATTATACCCAGTTCTTTCAGAAACACTCTGGCGTCACGGACCTGATACCGCTTGGCCTCCTTGTCGGGATGCGGGCGATGAAAAGACGCAACCGCACCGTCCTTTTCAAAACGAACGCGTGAACCGCTGCCTTCGAGCAAGCGGCAACCAATAGAAATCAGCAGCGCTTCGATATTCGCCCACTCGATCGCAGGGGAAACCGGATCTCTGAAAATCGCCTCTAAAGTTTTCCGCTGTTTGGCGTTCATTCCGCAATATGGCCAACGCTAGCATTTTTTGCAAGCATCACTCTTTGCTCAAAACCTGACACTGTGCGCCTTTCCCCTCCCCCGCACCCACCTCAAGCTTGCCGAGCGCACGGCGAATATCGCGGCTGTTGAGATTGAGGCTGCGGCCCGGCGGGATCGACTGGCGATCGATCTTTTCCCATGCGGCCGCCTGAAAGGCGTGGGCGTGCTCTGCATGATAGGCAAGACAATCGGCACCGACAGGATCGGCGCCGATCAGAATGCGAAAGGCGCGGCGATGCACGAAGCAGGCCGCGCCATGGTCGTGACGACGGTCACGATCATCGGCAAGGACGGCGAAGCTGAGCGCATCGACATCATCACGCCAGATCGCCACCTCATCCATGACAACCTCAGGCCGACGGGCTGAGGCGTTTCAGGAATATGCCGCTGAGTGCGCCCAAGAGAGCCCAGAAGACAAAACTGGTGACGGTGGCGACAATGATGAAACGGCGCTCCAGTTCCAGCGGTGCCAACGGCTCTTCCCCGGCCGGCGGCAGCGGCGCGCCGATGACATGCGGGGCCGCGATCAGCACGATGGCCAGCACTGCTGCCCAAGGTTCGCGGCGCAGAAGCAGAAGTCCGATGCCTGCGGCGGTGGCCAGAGCCGTTGCAATCCACCATGTCTGGCGGGCGGCGAGTTCGGCAGCGGGGCTGCCCGGCAGTTCCGGTGGCAGGCCCACCATCGGCGCCAGCATCACCGAGGCAAAACCGGCAACGCCGAAAAACAGGCCGGTGCGCCAATTATGCTGGAGATTGGTCATCGACAGCAAAGCCGTCAGGACGAGCGAATAACCGATGGCGGTCAGCACATTGGCACCGAGCGTATAGGCTGTGCGCTCGAAACCGTCGGCAGGCGCCCAGCCATCGCCGTGGTCATGGCCTGCGGCTTCATCTGTCGTGGCGGCATGATCATGCGCGGCCACGCCGGGCGCGTGGGCATGCTCGGCAGGGGCAGCAGCTTCCGCCACGGCGGGAGCGGCATTTCCATAGGTTTCGGCCTTGAGGATCAGCGGTTCGGTCCCGACCATCTGCATCAGCGTGATGGCAATACCGGTTATGATCCCCACCGGGACGGCGGAGAAGACAATAGCTCTGAACATGTAAGATTGCTCCCCTTAGTGGCAGGGGAAAGCATTGGCATGACGGACGTCATGCGCAGCATTATGGACGACTTCCAGATGGGAAAAACCCACGAAGCCGATCACGAAAACCCCAAGGCAGGCTGCCATGGCGGACTGGACAAGATTGGAAGCCTTGGCGGAACCGGATGCCTTGGCCGCGGTCGTAGCGGTGTTATTCTGCATGGTGAAACCCCTCGTTGCACATGCGTTGCACATAGTCGCAATGGCAGGTCTCCTGGCTCGCAGGTCGTCGTCGCAGGGCGGGCCTTCCCGGTTTCCCAGTGGCCTTGATCGTCCGGACTCGCCGCTCACAGTTGCGGGGGCAGCCGCGAATGAGGAAAACTCCCTATCGCGTTCCCTTTTCATCCCCCAGCCTTCAAAGACAAAAACGAGGGGAACCATTGCGGGTGCAACTTGTGCGCCCGGCTTTTGCGAGTGTCAAGACACGGCTGCGCTGCAACCGCCGCGCAATACATGGTCATTTGCTGGCACCGTTCAGCGGCCCGGCACAGCCTTCAGATAAGCGGCGATCGCCTCAAGGTCGCTTTTCGGCAGATGCGCGATATTTTTCTGCACCTCGACCATCGAGCCGCCGACACTGTCGAAATCAGGCGTAAAACCGGTCTCGAGATAGTTGACGATCTCGTCTTCGCTCCAGGCACCGATCGCCTCCGAGCCAGAGGTGATGTCGGGTATGCGGCCCTCGCCTTCCGGGTTGGGACCGCCAGCCAGCCAGGCACCGGCCTCGAAACCGCCCAGAGCATTGCGTGGTGTGTGACATTCTCCGCAATGACCCGGCCCTTCGACCAGATATTGGCCACGCTTCACCTGCTCGGACGGATTGGCAAGAGCAACACGCGGGGTATCGTCGAAATAGAGAAACTTCCAGCCGCCGACGGCAAGCCGGATGTTGAAGGGGAACGGCAGATCATGAGCCGGCGCGACATTGGAACTCGCTGGCAGTGATTTCAGATATCCGAACAGGTCGTTGACGTCCTTCGGGGCGAGACGCGCATAGGAACCGTACGGGAAGGATGGATAAAGATGTTCGCCCTTTGGTCCGACGCCACGCGTTATCGCGTTGCCGAACTGAGCCAGGCTCCAGCTTCCTATCCCCGCCTGTGGGTCGGATGAAATATTGGGGATATGAAACGTGCCGAAATCACTCGGCAAAGCGCGTCCACCGGACATGATTTTCAGCGCATCGCCTTCGGCACCCGGTGCCGCATGGCAGCCGGCGCAACCACCTGCCCAGAACAGTTGTTCACCATTGGCGAGATCCGGATTGCCGAGATTGGCCCAATGGCTTTCCGGTTGCGGATCGGGCGCTGTCAGGGCGTAAGCCGCGCCAAGACCAGCCGCGCCTGCGACCACGACTGCCGCCACGATCTTCGTGAAGGTCGATGCCATTCCACTCTCCTGCCACAAGGCGTCACGGCAGCCGGACGAAAGACCGGCCGCCGTTTTACATCAACGCTTCAAACGGTAGGTCTGGTGGCACTGGCCGCATTCGGCACCCAGCGTCTGCATGGCGTTCATGACGCCGGCAACATTGGTGGGCGCAGAAGCCAGAACGGCATCCGCGTCAGCCGCGAGCTTCAATGCCTTTGCGCGAAAATCCGATGGATTTTCCCAGATCTTTGGCGAAGCCTCGGTGTCGTGACCGGTTTCACTGCCGACCGGGAACTGGTCCGGGAAAGCCTTGGCGGATGTGCTGATAGTGGTCAGCGCAGCCTTCACTGCTTCAGCATCGAACGGCTTCTGCTCCTTGGCGATGGCGGCAAGCGCGCCCATGGAGCCGCCGATGGCCTTCATACCGGCCTGACGGTCAACCTGCGGCTCGGCAGCAAAAGCCGAACCGAAGCCAAGACAGAGCGCCACGGCCGAAGCGGCCAGAATTTTGATACGCATTTGAAATCTCCCGGTTTTATCGGCCCGCATCACACGCAGCCGAAAGATCTGCGCCGGGAGAATGACAAGCTCAAGCGACGGAAAGAAGTCACGTTTCCGTCAGGTCTGCGCAGATACATGCCGTCTTCGACGACACTGCGTTCACCATCTGAATACGCCCAACCCACTCAAGTTAGCCGGTCAGCCGATTTCGACAGCCTCCCACAGCGTGAGGGCAGACACGACGACCAGCAGAAGACCGGAAATACGCCCGACCCAGATGGTGACGGCCGGATTGCCGACCAGCGCCGACTGCGCCCGGCCCGCAACAATGGCAAGCCCACCGTAAACGGCAAGCTGCGTTGCCGCCGTCATCGCCGCCATCACCGCGGCCTGTGGTGCCAACGGCCCGAAATCGGGACGAAGAAACTGCGGATAGATGGCCAGCATGAAAAGATAGGCCTTTGGGTTCATCAGGCAGGTGACGGCACCACGCCTGAAAGCCTCCCATTGCGAACGCGTATCGGCAGGACCGACATGGTCGACGGTGATGGCGCTGCGGATCAGAGTGAAGCCGATCCAGGCCATGTAGAGCGCGCCGACGATCAGCAGCGGCTTGAATAGCACAGGCAGCAGATTGGCCAGAAGCCCGACACCGAGCGCGCCATAAAGCGAGTGAACGAGGCCACCCAGCATGATGCCGGCCGTGGCCGCCAAGCCCGATGCCCTACCGCAGGTCAGCGAATTGGCAAGAACGAAGATCATATCCATGCCCGGCACGACGATAATGCCAAACAGAAGCGTGAAAAAGAGCCAGAGGTTTTCCGTATAGGTCATGTCAGTAGCCACCCTTGTACCTGTGCAGCAGAGGCTTTCAAAAGCCTTGTCTCACCGTGCGATTTTCGGCTCTATACGATTTCGCTCCTGACAGCGTTCTGTCAGGAGCGACGGGGAGAGGCAGAAAAATGCGCAAGGCGTCGCGCCTGTTCGAGATCATCCAGATCCTTCGGCTTGCCAAGGGACCGGTGACGGCGGCAACGATTGCCGAACAGCTGGAAGTGACGGTGCGCTCGATCTACCGGGACATCGCCGCATTGCAGGGCATGCGGGTGCCGATCGAGGGCGGACGCGGTATCGGCTACATCCTGCGACCCGGCTTCACTTTGCCGCCTTTGATGCTGTCGATCGAGGAAACCGAGGCGATCGTGGTGGCGCTTGCGCTGCTGGAGCGCACCGGCGACCAGGGATTGAGACAAGCGGCACGGCAGGTGAACCGCAAGATTTCGGCAGTCGTGCCGCAACCACTTGCCGGCACATTCACCACCAATGCGCTTCATGCCTGGGGCAGCTCCGCCCCTGCGCCGGAAGGAGTGGATCTGGCCCTGCTGCGGCAGGCCATTCGCACCGAACAGAAGCTGCATCTTTGCTATCGCGACGAGCACGGACAGCAAAGCGACCGGACGATCCAGCCGATTGCGCTGATCTATTATTCGCAAACCGCCAATATCGTTGCCTGGTGCGAGTTGCGCGCCGCGATCCGCAATTTTCGCACCGACCGGGTGGCGGAGTGTCGCCCGGTCGATGCTTTCTTTATCGGCGAAGGTGACCGCTTGCGAAAACTCTGGACCGATGGCTGGCAAAGCCAGTGATCCGTCGCAGGCGCCACGTCAGCGGTCGTGCCATCAATCCTTCGCGTGATTGTTCGGCATCATCGATTCGATCGTATCGTCCTTGTCGATGAAATGGTGCTTCAGCGCGAAGGCAAAGTGACCGGCGACGACGATCAGCAGCGCCCAGGACAGGAACCAGTGCGCCGTGACGAGGTAAGGCGTCAGCTCCGGATTTTTGCCGCCGAGGCCCGGAATGGTGAACAGGCCGGCGACCGGGATCGGATAACCTGCCGACGACGAATTCCACCAGCCGGAAAGCGGCACTGCCACCATCAGGAAATACAAGGACCAATGGCCCATATGCGTGGCGAGCTTCATGATCGACGGCATTTCGCCAAGTGGCGGCGGGCTGTGGAACAGCCGCCAGACGATGCGCAACGCGATGAGGAACAGCGTCGTGGTGGCAATATTCTTGTGCAGCGTAATCGCCCAGACTTTCTGTGCGGTCTCGATGTCGTTGACGCCGTAATGCAGCATGGCGCCGCCGTAATAGCCGATGACCCACGCGACGATGATGATCGCCGCCATCAGCCAATGAAAAAATTTCGAAGTCGGATTGAAGTTGCGGACCTTTGGAGCGCGGGCGGTCGCCGTTCTTTCGATGGTCCCCGTGTCTAGCGTGCTGGCCATATCATGCCTCTCGGACAGAGTGATAACGTCATCAATAAATCTCTTGCTCAGGCACCGCGAATGAATTGATCTTTGATAAAATTCACAAAAATCAATATTGATGCCATTTATTACTTACGAAATCAAAATAGAATTATATCTAGTCTCTCGACAACGGTGTCAAAAGGTCGCTGACATCTGTCAATTACATTAAAGAACGGTCGGAGGGCAGATTACATACACAAGCGATGACAGATCCGCTCATTCAGGCAGATGGAATCGGTCATTGCAGGCCAAAATCTGGCGTCATGAAGCGATAGCGAATGCGCTCGCCTGTTAGAGCGGCAGGATGCGGCTTTCTTCGCGGCCGTGGCCGATGATTTCGATGCGGTCGGCAAAAATTTCCATCACCGCAAACGCGTTTTCGTCAGGCGTGTCGACCATGCCCTTGAAATTGACGAACCAGCTTTTCCCGAGTTGACCGAGATTGCCGGTATGTTGATGGCCGTTCAGATAGGCCACGACATTGCTGTAGGACGCAATCAGCGCCGCCACTTCGGCACTGTCCCAGAGATTGTGGTCACCATCCGGGTAAAGCGGATAATGCCCCATGATCACGACCTTCTCGCCATCCCAGGCGGCATGATCGAGAACATTGCGCAGCCATTCGAACTGGGTGCGACTGATACCGGCATTCCAGTCCTTGGCATTGATCGCGCCATCTGCCTCAAGCCGCGCCAGACGATCACCTGCCTGCGCCCGCCGATCGGGATCATGCGCGGTGGCAAACAGACTTTCCTCGCAGCTATCGAGGATAACGAAACGAAAGCCATCGCGTGCAAAGTGGTGATACGGCGCTGGCATGCGCAGCTTCTCGTGAACCTTCGGCAGATGTTCCGGCTCGACAAGAAAATCGTGATTGCCGGGCAGGAAAATGCAGTCGTGTCGTGAATTGTCAAAAAGCGGCAGGACCTCGTCAAAATTCTCCCAGCCGCGATCGATCAGATCACCGAGTGTCACGATGAAGGCCAGATCCTCGCCATCCAGAACATCAAGCGCCTGCGCGATCTTGGCCTTGCTCGCCTGATAGTGGCGGTTCAGCGTGGGACGTGGCGGAAGCGGTGCATATTGGGGATCGGCCAGAACACCGAAGCGGATGAGAGGATTTTCACGGGACATGCGCGGGAGATATGACGAACGCATGACAGGCGTGTGACGGCGGCGATTTGCGGCCGGCAAGCGAACATCCCGACCAATAAAAAACACCCGGCACCTTGCGGCACCGGGTGTCCATGAAACTCAGAAATCCGAAAACTTACTTAGTGGCAGCTTCGTAACGCTCCAGGACGTAGTCCCAGTTGATCAGGCTGTCGACAAAAGCTTCGAGGTACTTCGGACGGGCGTTGCGGTAGTCGATGTAGTAGGAATGTTCCCACACGTCGACGCCGAGGATCGGCGCTGCGCCGTGAACCAGCGGGTTTTCGCCGTTCGGGGTTTTGGAGATTTCAAGCTTGCCATCCTTGACGGACAACCAGGCCCAGCCGGAGCCGAACTGCGTGGTGCCGGCAGCGATGAAATCAGCCTTGAACTTGTCGTAACCGCCGAGGTCGGAAGCGATCGCGCTTTCCAGCTTGCCGGGCAGCTTGTTGCCGCCGCCATCCTTCTTCATCCACTTCCAGAAATGGACGTGGTTGTAGTGCTGGGCCGCGTTGTTGAAGAGGCCGGCATTGGTGCCGAACGACTTCTTGACGACTTCTTCCAGCGAAAGGTCGGCAAGACCGGCTTCAGCGGCCAGCTTGTTGCCGTTATCGACATAGGCCTTGTGGTGCTTGTCGTGGTGATACTCGAGTGTTTCCTTCGACATGAAGGGCACGAGAGCCTCGTAATCATAAGGGAGTTCTGGAAGTTCAAAAGCCATGATCTTACTCCTTGGGCAAAAACAAGCTGGGTGAAGGTGAGCGGGAACATAGGTGTCTGGCGGCACCGTGGCAACGGTTGCGAGACCAAAATTCTGGCAAAAATCAATGCTCCGGCGGTGTATCGTTCTTTCGTAACGCCCGTTCGTGGAACATCGTTCCCGGCTTTGTCGGTGCGGCCGCAATCACCGCCAAAATCCTGCACGCCGCCACGTGATTGCCGCACAGTCATGGCAATGACGGCAACCCGAATGGAGGATGTGATTCGATGAAAATTGCCTTTTCGGCTTTGTCTGTTCTGGCCGCCACGCTGGCCTTCACCTCGCCCGTCCATGCCTCTTCTGACGGAGCCTGGGCCGAGTTTGCGGCCTCGGTCGAAAAGGCCTGCATCAAAACCGCCGCCAGCCAGATTGAAAAAGGCCGCGCCGTTGTCGATCCCTATGGCAGCGAGAAATACGGAATGGCCATCGTCACAGGCCGCCCCAGCGGCGTGCCGAAAACAAAGAAAATCGCCGATATCAGCGTCATTTGTGTCTACGACAAGAAGACAAAACTGGCCGAAGTCGGTGGTGAAATCGAGATCGGCAAGGTGACGGCAGCGCCCAAGTCGCGCTGACCGGCCTGTGATCAGTTGATCAGATGGCGCGGCATCTCGACGTACCGCTCTCCACGCGGTAGGTCGGATTGCATGATCGCCGCATATGAAAAAACCGCCAGACCACTCTTTTCCGCGTTCCTGTTCCCGGCGGCGCTGGCATTTTCCCAGCCAGCGTCGGCACAGGACGCAGAACACGGTCGACAGGTCTATCGCGTTTGTCTGCCCTGCCATGTGCCGGACGCCTATACCAACAAGCTCGGCCCCTCTCTGAAGGGCGTTTTTGGCCGCACAGCCGGCAGCGTCGCAGGGTTCCGCTATTCTCAGGCGATGCGCGACGCCGGTGCCGGCGGGCTTTTCTGGGACGAAAAAAACCTGTCGGAATTTCTATCAAGCCCGAAGGGAAAGGTGCCGGGCACCAGCATGCGTTTTTGGGGCTTTTGGAGTCAGTCGGAAATCGACGACGTCATCGCCTATCTGAAAACCATCCCCTGACGACCTTCAGCTTTTCGGCAAATCAAAAAAGGATTAGTAGTCAGCTTTGCGCATGGTTGCGCACTTATCAAAGGCATCATTGATTTTACGACTGGCGATTTGAATTCACGAAGGATATTTCAATGCTGGACGGAATGCATGATGACGCACATTTCCGAAGCGATCGTGCTGACGATCATTTCGATGACGCCGATGCGCTCCCCTCATCCGGATCGCTCGATGACCTTCTGGCCGAGTTGATCTCGCAAGCTCCGGAAATCTCGCTCTCCTCCATCACCCCGGCATTCGATAATCCGAGCGCAGGCTCGAATGATGCGGTCTTTCCCGAGGCCATGATTGTCGAGGCGGTGCGAACAGGCAGCGTATTGGCCGACGCAACCGTTGGTGAGCCGCTCGCAGCGGTGACACCGAAGCGCACGGAACCGGTAGCAATCGACGTTGCCGACACAGCTTTGCCTGAAGAACCGGAGCCGGTTTCGCAGGTGACCGCGGAGCCAATGCCAGTCCGCGTCTACAGCATCAGCGACCTGATGCTGTTCGAGCGCCTGACAAGCTATCGGCTGGTGGCACAGCGGCAGCTCTGGCGCTCGGTCGACAAGGAAGGCAACCGGGCAACGGCCGGCGACCGGCTTTTCACCGTTCTCGCCGAAGAAGCGTTTCAGCTGGCCGACAGACAGCGCCGCAACGGTCCCTCACCACATGCCGATCTGACTGTCAGGGATATTGCCGAGGCCATGAAGCCAATGCGCGCCATTGCTGCGCATCTGGGCGAACGCGGCCACCAGGCGGCTGACCGCCTTGAAGCCGTGCTGACGGCAGCGCTGAACTGGCACCGGCGCGCAGCCTGATCCTACTTCCGTGCCGCCGACGCTGAGCAGCCATCTTGAGCTGTTCGTTTGGCCTAAATTATTATATGCCTATTGCCTAATGTTTAAATTGTGCAACCTAGGATGTGGTTTCGTTCCGGGAGCATGGCATGGGCGACAAGGCGAATGAACATCCCTCCAGCGTGGCGACGCTGGCGGCTCTCGAAATGGCAATGGAGAATTTGCCGGTTGCCGTTGCGATCTTCGAGTTCGAAGGCAAGCCGGTTTACGCCAACCGTTGTTTTCGGCTGCTTCATGACATCGATAATCGCTGGGTCACCGGGCTTGAGACATTTACGGATCTGGTCGAAACAGACCGTATGTCCGACTGGAAGCAGGACCCCAAAACCTTCTTCGAAAACGTCCAGCGAGAACTGGCCGCGGGACGTAGCGTGCAGGCGCAGATCGAGGTTGGCGACAAGATCATCGCCGTGCATGACACGCTGCTCGATGGTCGCTACATACTGACCACGCAGCAGGATATTACCGCCCGCGTACAGGCGGAACAGCGCGTTTCCTATCTCGCGCATCACGATCCGCTCACCGATCTTCCGAACCGAACGCATTTTTCCGCGCGGCTGGCAAACCTGATCGAGGAAAGCCGGGTAACCCGGCGGAGCTTCGGCGTGTTGAGCTTCGACGTCGACCGTTTCAAGGATATCAACGATCTGTTCGGTCACAATGCCGGCGATATTGTCCTGACCGAACTGGCACTGCGGTTGAAACGCGTCCTTGGGCAGCAGGACATGGCAGCACGGCTGGGCGGTGACGAGTTTACGGTCATCAGCGCCGGCGAAGGCCAGCCGGAAGCGGTGACACGGCTGGCAGAAAATCTGGCGCAGGCGATGGAAGAAGAAATAGAGGTTGATGGCCGTTCGATTCGCGTGGGGTTGAGCATCGGCATCGCCATGTTTCCGCAGGATGGTGACGACGCCGTGACCCTGCTTGCCAATGCCGATGCAGCACTCTACCGCGCCAAGGCGGAAGGGCGTGGACGCTTCTGCGCCTTCAATTCCGGCATGGACCGGCGCATGCATGACCGCCGCGTCTTGCAGCAGGACCTGCGCCACGCCATAGGCCGCCGCGAACTGGCACTTCATTATCAGCCGCAGGCTTCGGTTTCAGGCGAAATTTTTGGCTTCGAGGCTCTTTTGCGTTGGCATCACCCGACCCGGGGTCTCATCACGCCAGACCATTTCGTGCCGTTGGCCGAAGAGAGCGGGCTGATCGTGGAAATTGGCCGCTGGGTGCTGCGCGAAGCCTGCCGGGAAGCCGCAAGCTGGCCGAACAGGCTGAAGATCGCCATCAACATTTCGCCGATCCAGTTCCGTCAGGAGGATCTTGTCAGCGATGTTCACACGGTTCTGCTGCAGACGGGCCTTGCGCCCGAGCGACTGGAACTGGAGGTGACGGAAGGGGTGCTGGTGCAGGATTTCGCCCGCGCCTTACAGATCCTGCGGGGCCTCAAAAGCCTCGGCGCACAGATCGCCATGGATGATTTCGGCACCGGTTATTCGTCGCTCTCCTACCTTCAGGCATTTCCCTTCGATACCATCAAGATCGACAAGTCCTTCACCGCAAAGCTCAACGCAGATTCGAGTGCCGATGAGATCGTTCGCGCGGTCATCGGGCTCGGCCGCGGGCTGAACATCCCGATCGTTGCCGAAGGCGTGGAAACGGAAGAACAGCGCGCCTTTCTGGAAGAGGCACAATGCCAGCACATCCAGGGTTATCTGATCGGCAAGGCCGAACCGATTGCCGAATATTCCGGGCTGACGGGCGCCGACCAGACCGCCGCTCCACCCGCTCCGCAGACGACATCGGCCACAATCACGCACCTGCGCCGTCGCTGAGCGCGGATCAGATCACCTCATGATGCGTTATCGTTGAACGGAGTGGTCACTGACCGCTCTCTATCGCGCGCCTTGCCTTTCATCGTAAACCACTGGTCAGGCAAGGTGCGGGTAGTCCGCCTCGACTGCACACAAGGTTTTATCATGACGGTTTCAAACAGCTCCTTCCTCGTCATCCTGCTGCATGGTGTCGGCTCCAACGGTGCCGACCTCGCACCACTCGGCAAAAGCTGGGCGCCGAGACTGCCCGGCGTCACCTTTGTTGCCCCGAATGCGCCCGAACCATCGAATTTCGGCTCCGGTTATCAATGGTTCAGCGTTGCCGGTGTGACCGAAGAAAACCGCCCTGCCCGCATCACATCAGCGCGCCCCTCTTTCGATGCGGTGATTTCCGGCATCGTTCAGGAACATGGCTTTGGCGACCGCCTTGATCGGGTCGTGCTGGTCGGTTTTTCGCAAGGAACGATCATGTCACTCGATGCCGTGGCGAGTGGCCGTTGGCCCGTTGCAGCCGTGATCGGCTTTTCCGGCAGGCTCGCAACCGAGAAGCCACTGACACCGGCAAAGGAAACAAAAATCCTGCTCGTGCACGGCACGTCGGACGGTGTCATCCCCTCATGGGAAACAGAGAAAGCGCAGACGGAACTGACTGCCGCGGGTCTCGACATAGAAACAGTGATCGAGCCCGGACTTGGACACACGATTTCGATCGGCGGTGCGGATCGCGCATGCGACTTCCTCGAAAAGCTGGTGAAGGGCTGAAGGCTGTCCGCTGACTTTCTGGTGTGACGAGATCGCAGCACGGAAATCAAAACATGACAAAAGCAGTAATATTTTGATTTTGCGAGATTGCCTTGGTCAAATCGGCCTGATAGTCGCTCGATCATGCAATCGGCCCTTACACCGGACCTGCTTGGCACTTTTCTAAGTCTGCGCAAGCGCCTGCTCTCCACCATTTCGCGGCTGGTGCATTCGCACGCGACCGCGGAAGATCTGGCACAGGATACGTTCCTGCGGCTATGGGAACGGCGCGCGGTATCCATCGATCCGGGGCATCTGCAGAATTACGTCCTGCGCACCGGCCGCAACCTCGCCATCGACTTCCAGCGCCGAGAACGGATCGCACCATTCGTGCACGGGATCGAGCATCTGGAGTTTGTCGCCGATACGGTGCCGACGCCTGAAGATACGGCAATAGCGCGACAGAAAGTGCAGGCGCTGTCTGCAGCCATCGAAGCTCTCCCCCCACGCGCGCGTCAGGTTTTCACCATGGCTCGTATCGATGGCCTGACCTATGTCGAAATCGGCAAGGCGCTTGGGATTTCACCTAAAACCGTGTTCAGCCATATGGTGACCGCCCTCGAAAAGCTGGATTCTTCCTGCCATCCGGATCAGGAATGACAAAGATCGGATAGCGACCAAGGTTTTTGGCATCGCTGATCGTATTACAGGCATGGATGGCTGCGGCGGGTGACGCACGGAGGCGCAATGGGCAACAGCACGCAGACGGAAATGCCGGACGGTGTCAGCGACAGCGTGGCGCACGAGGCCGCGACCTGGTTTGCACATCTGCTCGATCCGGCCACCCCGCAATCGGATTACGCCCGTTTTCGCCAGTGGCTGCAAGCGGACGAGCGCCACGCCATGGCCTATGCCCGGATAGAAAGCCTGTGGGGACAGGCGGCAGCGGAACCACGGCGGGCCAACGCCGGAGGCAATCGCCGTACATTCATAAAAACGGCCGGCGGGGTTCTGTTGCTGGCCGGTATCGGCACGGCCTGGACCTCGGGTGGCAGGCGGCCCGATTTTTCGACCGGAAAGGGTGAAATTCGCACCGTATCACTGCCCGACGGCTCAACCGCGGAACTGTCGGCCGGAAGTGCCATATCGCTGGATTTCCGCCCATCCGAACGCCATGTCATCCTGCATGCCGGCGAAGCCTATTTTACGGTGACACCGGACGCCGGGCGGCCTTTCGTCGTGGAAGCCGGCTCGCTGGAGGCAACCGCGCTTGGCACAGCCTATTCCGTTTCCATCGCGCCAGAACGGCTGAGCGTCGCCGTCACCGAGCACGATGTCCGCGTCGAGGCCGCCGGCCAGCGGCTGGAACTGCATGAAGGCGATGCCGTCGACTACGAAAACGGCAGGCTCGGCAAGGTCGTCAGGGAAGAGACGGAAGGGCGCCTCGGCTGGCGCAGCCGCCAGCTCGTTTTTCTGTCCCGCCCGCTCGGCGAGGTTATCGCGGAACTCAATCGCTGGCGTTCGGGACGCCTCATGGTGCTGGATCCGACACTTGCCAACCGACGCGTGACGGCGATCATCGACGTCAACGATATCAGCCGCATAGACCGCACGCTCGAACAGGGGCTGCCCATCACGCTGACGAGCTACACACCGCTGCTCACCGTCGTCTCCGAGCGCCGTTAGGGCATCTCATTTGACCTTCGGGGAATGAACCGCCGGCGAAATTTCCGCTGGAATTGGACATATATAGGCCTGTCCATCCGTCTTTTCCGCCCATTCCGCCTTGGCTGCCGCCAGAAGCTCCGGGGAAGTCATCAGCGAAAGGCCTGTCGTGGCAATCGCCTTGGCGGCATGCGCCATGGCCTTGTGAGCGCCGGCGCTTTTGCCCTGTGCCACCACCTGCCACGTATGCGGGTTGGTGCCGATCGCCCAGGTCGGCGTCCAGCATTGCGCCGTCGGCGTCACCCAGCTGACATCGCCGACATCCGTCGAGCCGGCACGAAAATGCGAATGGCCCTCGAACTCGCGCAGGCCCAGATGCAGCGGCGTCGCGCCATCGACCCTGGCATTGGAAAAGACGTCGCCCTTGATCTGGTAAAGCCGGATGCTGCTTTTGATCGCTTCTTCGGTAAACGTGTCCTGGATCGATTTGGCAAAATCGAGATCAGCCTCATCGAAAGCGATTGGTCCCAGCGCTACCATGTTTTCATGCATCGCGGTTTCGAGCGTGATGTTGGGCAAAAGATTGGTGGAAGCGGTGTCGAAGACGATCTCCACGTCCGTTTCGGTCATCATCGCGGCGCCGCGTGCCACCTTGTCGACGCGTTTGACGAGATCCAGTGCCTGCGGCATTTCAGGCGCCCGGATCAGATAGACCACTTCCGCCTGGGCCTGCACGACATTGGCGGCGCGTCCACCGGTATCGGTAATCGCGTAATGGACGCGGCAATCCTGCGGCATGTGCTCGCGCAGAAAATTGACGCCAACATTCATCAGTTCCACCGCGTCGAGTGCCGAGCGCCCGAGATGGGCCGCGTTCGACGCATGGGCGGCAACACCCTTGAAGCGGTAGAAATATTCGAGAACCGCAAGATTGTTGGTGGAGCGTACGCCGTTGAACGGGGCGGGATGCCAGGTCAGTGCCGTATCGACATCATCGAACAGGCCAGCGCGCACCATGAATGTCTTGCCGGAGCCGCCCTCTTCGCCGGGGCAGCCGTAATAACGCACGGTGCCGGCAATGCTGTTATCCTTCAGGTGGCGGGCAAGGGCGATGGCCGCCATCAGCGAGCCGACGCCCAGAAGATTATGGCCGCAGCCATGGCCGGTGCCACCGGAGGCAAGCGGCCGATGTTCGGCAATGCCGGCTGCCTGGCTCATGCCGGCCAGCGCATCGAACTCGCCGAGAATGGCGATCACCGGCTGGCCTTGGCCGAATTCGCCGATGAAGGCGGTCTCCATGCCGGCAACGCCACGCGTTACAGCAAAACCGTTGGCCTCCAGAGTTTCCGCCAGAAGACCGGAGGATTGTTTTTCGTCGAATTTCAGTTCGGCGAAATCCCAGATACTGTCGCTGAGGCTGGTAAATTGCGGTTTCATCTTCTCGATCGCCTCGGCGATCGAGGTCACGGCGTCGCGGTTCATGGGCGTCCTCGCGGTCTGTTTGCGCCCGTTTCAAGGCGCGTTTTTCCTGCCGGCAGTCAAACGGCCGGATCAGATATCGATTTGGGTTTGTGTGCCGCGCCGGCATTCACCGCCGGCGCGGTAAAAGCGATCAGTTGTCGACCGAAACTTCCCAAAGACGGGCGTTGGACTGCCAGACAGGCTGGCCTTTCAGCTTCTTCGTCGCGCCCCAGACATCGACCATGTCGTAAAGGAAGATGCCCGGCATTTCCTTCAGCATCAGTTCGTGAAACTCGTCAAAGATCTTCTGGCGCTTTTCCTGATCGGCCTCCGCGTAAGCGGCATTCATCAGCTCGACGGCCTTCGGATCGTCCCACATCAGCGAGGCGTTCTTGTCCTTGTTGCCGACATAGAAAGCATACATCAGGGCCGGATCGAGACGCGGCGCGACCGACTGCGAGATCACCTGATAATTGCCGAAGCGACGGCGATCGACCTGCGTGGCATAATCCAGCACTTCGATCTGCACGTTAAGGCCCGCCTGCTGCATCATCGCCTGCGCCATGACGGCAGCCGGGAAGCTCGGCACGTTGCCGCGCTTGTTGGCGATGATCGAGATCGGCTCGCCCTTATAACCGGCAGCCGCCAGTTCCTTCTTGGCCGCTTCGATATCGTAAGGCAGGCGCGTCTTCTGGGTGTCGTTGAAATAGACACTGTCCTGCGAAACCATCGAGCCATTCGCCTCGCCGGTGCCGTTGGATGCGGCAGCGACCAGTTCATCGAGATCAAGCGCCATAGCCATGGCGCGACGGACGCCCGGATTGCTGAGCAACTTGTCGCGCGTCTGGATGTAGAAGAGGTTCTTGCCGTTGTTGCGCGACACGATCAGCTGCGTCTTGTCGTTCGACTTGAATTCGGGGATCAGATCCGGCGAGATTTCGGCCGTATCGAGCACGCCGGATTCGAGACCGGCCTTCACGGTCGAGGCATCCGGGATGACCATGAACTTGATGCCGTCGGCCAGCGGCCGTTTCGAACCGACCATGCCATCCGGCTTGCCATCGTTTTGCGGAGAAACGTAATCAGCGAATTTTGCGAGGTGGATATATTCGCCCTTCTTCCATTCGTCCCACTGGAACGGGCCGGTGCCGATCGGCTTGACGAAGCTGCCATCGGCGGCAATCGAGTCCGGCGAGATCATGCCGGTATAACCGCATTCAGGCCGCGACATCAGGCCAAGGAAAACGGCGGAGGGCTTTTCCAGTGTAATAGAAACCGTTGACGCATCGACAGCCTTCACCTCCGATACCGGTGCAGCGCCGCCCTTGGCGAAATCGTTGAGGCAGGTCCATTTGGTCTCAGGCTTGAGATAACGCGTCCAGTTCCAGACGACGTCATCAGCCGTCAAAGTCTTGCCGTTGTGGAATTTCACATCCGTGCGCAGCTTGAACGTATAGGTCAGGCCATCGGCAGAGGTTTCGAAACTTGCGGCCAGAAGCGGTTTCACCTCACCGCTGTTGTTGTAGCCGACCAGACCTTCAACGATGTGCAGGATGACGCCATCGGTATTGCCGTCGCGGTTCACTCCGGGATTGGCGCTGCGCAGGTCGGAACTCTGCGCGATGGTGATGTCGCGCGCAGCAGAAATACTGGTCATAACAAGCAGAGCGGTGCCTGCCAGAAGAAGCTTTTTCATTGTTCTACCCTCTTTTGCTATTGTTGATTTTTATGACTGGAAACCGTTCCAGCAGGCCTGCGCCAGCCGGCCGATCGTTTCGAGCGAAACCGTATATCCCGGCGTACCATCGGCCATGACCTGCGGCACATCATCGGTATAGGCGGTGATGATGAAAAACGGCGCGCCCTTGTTGTAGACGATGCCCGCATCCATGCGCCCACGCTTGCCGCGACCGCTCTTGCTGGCAACGACAGCCTCGAATGGCAGGCGCGAGCGGATGCCGTATCGCAGAATCTGATGCTTCAACGTTTCCATGGCAAAGGCACACAGTTGCGCGCTGCATCCGAGTTTGTTCTGCGCCTCGGCGGAGGATTGCGCATCGAGAATGGTCTGCAGCAGAAGCACCTGATCGGCAGCAGAGGTGGTCGTCACCGTCGTCAGCGCATGATCGGCCGGCAGGGCAAGCGGCGGAATGAGAAAACGGTGATGGGTGTTGGCCATGCCAAGCGCCTTGCAGTAGCCGTCCACCTCTTCCAGTGTCAGCCGCTCCAGCACCATTTTCGTGCAGACATTGTCGCTCAGCGTCATCATGCCGGTGATCGCGTCGCGCAGCGAAATGACGATGCCCGGCGTCATGTAGCGGAACATGCCGCTGGCGACTTCCTTGGACAACCGCTCCTCATAGGTGACCGGCTCGTCCAGATTAAGCCGCCCTTCATGAGCCGCCTTGAGTGCAGCCATCATGATCGACGTCTTGCGCGTGCTGCCGGAGGGGGTCTCCTCATCTGCGCCGCGGCGAATTTCCTCGCCGGTCAGCAGATTGCGCACCATAAAGCGGGTGACAAAGGGCTGTGCATCGCAGATCGCGTACAGTTGCTCGGAAATGCTCATCGTGTTCATCCTGTTAAATGTCCTTTTCCAGACGCCATTTGAGCGTCACGCCACCACGCTCGTTCTGGTCGAGCGCCGGGATGGCCGAGAGGAGACGGCGGGTATAATCCTGTTGCGGATTGTCGAAGATCGCATCGCGATCCCCCTCTTCGATGATGCGACCGTCCTGCATGACAACGACACGATCGGCCACCTGCTCGACGACGCCGAGGTCGTGACTGATGAACAGGCAGGAAAAGCCGTAACGCTTCTGCAGATCGGAAAAGAGATCGAGCACTTGCGCGCGTACCGTCACATCGAGCGCCGATACCGGTTCGTCGGCGATCAGGAAACGCGGCCGGCGGGCGATCGCACGGGCAATGGCCACGCGCTGCCGCTGGCCGCCGGACAGTTCGTGCGGATAACGGCTGGCATAATCGGCGTTAAGGCCGACCTCCTCCAGCGTTTCCAAGGCACGTTTGCGCTTGGCGGCGCCATCCAGATCCGGCACGAGACGCAGGGCTTCCTCGACCAGCGCAAGGATGGTCATGCGCGGATCGAGCGAGGAATACGGATCCTGAAACACCATCTGGCAGTTCATCCGGTAATCCTGCCAGTCCTCGTCACGCGCGCGGCCCTGGAAACGGATCTGGCCTTCGTTTTCCTTCACCAGTCCTGCGATGGTGCGGCCAAGCGTCGTCTTGCCCGAGCCGGACCCGCCGACAAGCGCAACGACCTCGCCTTCATGGATATCGATGCTGACGCCGTGCAAAGCGCGCTTGGGCTTGGCCTTCTTCAGCAGCGACTTGCGGCCCGCATAATCGACGACGATGTTCTGGGCCGAGACCATGGGCTGTTTCGACATGTCGAGCGCACGGGCTTCACCGCGGAAGGGCAGCGAGGAGAGCAGCTTCTTCGTATAAGGGTGCTGCGGGGCATCCAGCAGATCTTCGGTGCGCCCCTGTTCGACGATCGCGCCTTTTTCCATCACGACGATGCGGCTGGTATAACGTGCCACCATCGGCAGGTCGTGGCTGATCAGCAGCACGGCTGTGCCTTCGGCGCGCGTCAGTTCCACCATCAGTTCCATGACATCGCGCTGGATGACGGCATCAAGCGCGGTGGTCGGTTCGTCGGCAATCAGCAGCGCCGGCTTCAAAAGCATGACGGAAGCCAGCATGATACGCTGGCGCATGCCGCCGGAAAACTCGTGCGGATAGGCGGCAAGCGCGCCTTCCGGCTCGCGGATGCCGACACGTTTGAGCATGTCGAGAATACGGGCGCGACGCTCCTCGGGCGAAAATTTCGTGTGGAGGATCAGTCCTTCCTCCAACTGCCGGCCGATCGTCATCGATGGGTTGAGCGAGGTCATCGGCTCCTGAAAGACCACCCCGACCTCGGCTCCGCGCAGGCGGCGCAAGTCCCTGTCCTTCATCTTGAGGACATCCTGCCCCTTGTAACTGACCGCTCCGCCGGTGACCTTGATGGCGGGCGGCAGAAGCGAAATCAGGGCGCGGGTGGCCAGCGTCTTGCCAGAGCCGCTTTCGCCGACGATCCCGAAAATTTCGCCCGCCGCGATGTCGAAGGAAATGCCTTTGACCACTTCGAGGCCTGTGTGGGCGACTTCGAGCGAGAGACCGCGAACGCTCAGCAGTGTATTGTCTGTCATTTCAGGCCTCTCATGCGCGGGTCGAGGCGGTCGCGAAGGGCGTCGCCGAGGAGGTTGATGCCGAGCAGGGTCAGCGCGATGCAGATGCCGGGGAAAAGGCCGAGCCAGACGGCCTGCTGGATGAACGGCCGGCCGGCGGCCAGCATGTTGCCCCATGTGGGCGCCGGCGGCGGCACGCCGAGACCGAGGAAGGAAAGCGCGCTTTCCGACAGGATGGCCCAGCCGAACATAGATGTGGCCAGCACCGTGATCGGCGCGAGGCAGTTGGGCAGGACATGACGGAACAGCGTGAACAGTTCGCCATTGCCCATGACCCGCGAGGCTTCGATGAACTCGCGCTCCCGCAGCGAGAGCACGGCACCGCGCACCACGCGGGCCATCGACGGCGTGTAGGCGATGCCGAGCGCAAAAATGATGCCGTACTGGTTGGCGCCGAAGACGGCGAGCAGGCCAAGCGCCAGAAGAATGCCCGGAAAGGCCAGAAGCGCGTTGTTGATGGCCATGATGACGCCATCGATCCAGCCGCGTGCATAACCGCTGACAAGGCCGATGAGTGTGCCGAAGATAGTGGCGAAACTGACGGTCAGAAAGCCGATCCAGACGCTGGCCTGCGCGCCGACCATCAGGCGGCTCAGCACATCCCGACCGAATTCGTCGGTTCCGAGCAGATGCAGGGCGCTCGGTGCGGCAAGACGGGCGGTGAAGGACAGCTTCATCGGATCGAACGGTGTCCAGACGAGGCCGAGGGCGGCACTGGCCAAAAGCACGGCGATCAGAATGCCGCCGATGAGGCCATTGAGACTGATCTTTTTCATTCGGCAACCACACGCGGATCAAAGAGAGGATAGAGCAGGTCGACAAGGAGATTGACCAGCACGTAGGACAGGGCCACGAACAGCAGGCAGCCCTGGATCACCGGGTAGTCGCGGGCAAAAATGCTGTCGACCATCAGGCGGCCGAGACCCGGTATGGTGAAGACCGTTTCGATCACCGCGATACCGCCCAGCAGATTGCCGAGGATCAGGCCGATCATCGTCCATGTCGGTCCAAAGGCGTTCTTGAAGGCATGCCGCCACAAAACGGCGCTTTCCGAAAGGCCCTTGGCGCGCGCGTGGGTGATATAGTCGAGCCGCAGCACTTCCAACGTTGAGGCGCGCGCCATGCGGATCAGCACGCCCGCCTCATGGATGACCAGCGTCATTACCGGCAACACGAGATAAAGCAGACCACCGACAACATTGTCCCCGATCGAGACATAGCCGAGAACGGGTAGCCAACCGAGCTTCAAGCCGAATAACAGCAGCAGCAACAGGCCGAGCCAGAAGGTGGGGATAGACAGGAGCACCGTTGCGGTGCCCACCAGCGCCAAGTCCGTCGCACTGTTCTGGCGCCACGCGGCGATGACACCGGCAGGCACGGCGATCAGGCTGGCCAGCAGCACGGCAATCACGACGATTTCGGCGCTGACCATGAAACGCGAGACGACGAGCGGCAAGACCTCCTCGTCATTGACGATGGAACGCCCGAAATCACCCTGCAGGACGTTACCGGCCCAGATGACGAATTGCTGCGGCATCGACTTGTCGAGACCGAGTTCGGTGCGCATTGCGGTAATCTGCTCCGGCTGCGCCATATCGCCCAGCATCAGGGCTGCGGGATCACCGGGAATGAAGCGGATCAGCGCAAAAACCGTGATCGAGACAAGCACGATCGTCGGCAGCGCCATCACAAGACGGCTCAGGATAAATCTCAGCATGTTTTCCCCACGATTGAAGGCGGACTTTCCATTTCCGCCAGCATCGGTTTCGTTATGCGAGACTATGATTGGATGACGACTGAAGCGCAATACTATGCGTTTTCGTCATACATCTATGCGCATCGAGAGATATGAAAGCACAATTAAAAATCGCATTCTCTAGGCTTAGATATCTGTTATTATTCGATTTTTTGCGAAAGCAGAATTTGCCGCTGGAGAGCATCACTCAAGGCCTGCGCCGCAATGGACAGCGGAACCCCGGCCGCTCGTGCCAGACCGAAATCCTGAGTGGCTTGCGGAACGAACGGCCTTTGCACGACCGGAAGATGCCGATAGAGATTGGCGTAAAAACTGCTGATGATGGACACACCCAACCCTTGCGCAACATAGGCGCAGGCCGAGCTGTTGGTATGAGTCTCGATCTTCACCATCTGTTTCACGCCCGCACGCGCAAATGTCTGGTCGAGCGCCATGCGGTTTGGCCTCTGCCGACCGATCAGCACCAGCGGCACATTGCGAAGATCCTTTGCGGAAATTTCATCGCGTTCCGCCAGCGGGTGATCCTTCGGCACGACGCAGACGCTTTTGCCGCTCGCGACCTTTTCCACCACGATGCCCGGTCCCGTCTCTCCCTCCATACGAAGGAAGCCGATATCGATCACCCGCTCGCCGACCAATTTGTTGATTGCAGTCGTCGTTTCGAAAAAGGTTTCGATGCGCACACCGGGGAAATCGCGGATGTAATCGACCAGCATGGCCGGGGCAAAGTTTTCCCACATGCTGCTCGGCAGGCCGATACGCACGATTTCCGGCCCCGACGCACCGCTGCGCAGGTCTTCCGCATGGCCGGACATGCGGTCGACGGCAAGCAGGATGTTTTCCGCATCACGACCGAGCGCAAGTGCTTCCGGCGTGGCGATAAGGCGTCCCTTGTCGCGCGCAAACAGCGTGATCGAGAGGTCCTGCTCCAGCTGCTGTAACATACGGCTGACACCGGACTGGCTCAACCCCATAGCCTTTGCCGTTGCGATCGTCGAGCCGGTGGCCAAAAGCGTGCGCAGCACTTCGAGTTGCTTGATGTTCATGTGGCGGATGCTCTTGCAGGGGTGGGCATTGGCCGGAGAGAGTAGTGCCGGGCGACGACGTCCTCAAGCCCGGCAATACGCTCTTCTCGCCCCCCCTATGCCCGCCACGCTTCAGGCATCGACGGCAGTTCGCGCCAGAAATTCGCGAATGGCGCCAATAACCTGTTCATGCGCTTCCACATGGACTGCATGATTGGCGCCAGGCACTTCGAAAAACTCACCCTTCGGAACGCTTTCGGCAATCAGCCTCGAATGATTTGGCGGGCAGATCCAGTCTTCGGCGCCGCAGACGACCAGCGTCGGTACCGGAATATCCTTCAGCCGGTCGCGCAGATCATAGAGCCGTTCCTTGAAAAGCGCATTATGCGTTTCGGCATGCAGGTGCATGGTGCGGGTGCGCTCAAGTGCTGCATCGGGATCGAATTTTTCGTAATAGAGCGGCTGCAAGGCCAGCCAGATCAGCCGCAATTCGGTATCGTCGATCACCTTGTCGGAAAACATCTTGTCGAGCATGCCCAGCGACGCGCTCGGTGCCTTATGGATGCGCTCCTTGAAGACGACCATTGCATCGTCCTCGTGGTGATAGCTGGCCGCCGTGCCGCGCAGGATGAGACGCGAGAGATTGTGCCCGTATTTGACCGCATAGGTGAGCGCGATCATGCCGCCGAAGGAACCGCCTTCGAGGATGATCTTCTTCCCCCCGCAGAGATTGACGCGAAAGGCCTCGACGTCATCGGCCAGCTGCTCGAACGTATAGGGCGGCGTCAGGCTCGTCTCACCGCAGCCGCGCTGATCATAAGCGATCACCCGATATCTGTCCGACAGCACCTTGTAGGCGTTAAACTCGCCCTTGCGATCGCCGATGCCGCGGCCGCCATGCAGGGCGATGATGGTTTCGGCGGCCGGATCGCCGGCCTCGTCGTAGACAAAGGTTGCGTCGTTGAGGGTCACTGTCGGCATGGGATGCGTCCTCTTTGTGCTGTCATGCGAGTTTGGATTGAGCGTCGAGCTGTTCGGCGATCATCTGGTCGATACTGTTTTCGACCACCGTCATCGGAACCGGGCCGAGTGCCAGAATGCGGTCATGGAAAGCGCGGATATCGAAGGCCGGTCCAAGCAGTTTCTCGGCTTTTTCGCGGGCACGCTCGATCGCCATCATGCCGAGATAATAACCCAGCGCCTGACCGGGCCAGCTGATATAACGCTTCAGTTCGGCTTCGATGACCGGCAGCGGCAGGCCGGTCTTCTCAGTCATGTAATCGCGGGCGCGGTCATAATCCCACCCCTTAGCATGAACGCCGACATCGACGACCATCCGCACCGCGCGCAGGGTCAGCAGGCTCCACATGCCGAACAGATCATAAGGCGTCTCGTAGATGCCCATCTCGACGCCGAGCCGCTTTTCGCAATAAAGCGCCCAGGCATTGCCATAGGCGATGGCGTAGGTCTGCGAGCGGAAGGCCGGCCGTGCATCGTTTTCGGCGGCAAGCGACATCTGGAAGCAATGGCCGGGCACCGCCTCGTGCAGGGTCAGCACCGGCAGGATGTAAAGCGGCCGGGCGGCAAGATTGTGGGTGTTGAGCAGGTAAAGGCCCGGCGCGCCGGTGCCCATCGGATAGGTCGGTGCAATACTGTCCGGCACCGGCTCGATGGCAAAACGGCGACGCGGCAGAAGGCCGAAAAATCGGTCGAGTTTTGCCTCGACCTTCTTGGTGATCCAGGCGGCCCGCATCAGCAGATCCTGCGCCGAGACCGGATAAAATTGCGGATCGTTCTTCAAGAAGGCCAGAAATTCTGGCAGCGTTCCGTCGAAACCGCTGGCGCGCATTGCCTGCAGCATCTGGGCACTGCAGGTTTCGACTTCGGCAAGCCCGAGGTCGTAGATATCGTCCGCCTGCATGTCGAGCGTGGTGAACTCGCGCACCTTGGCGTCATAATAGGCCTGTCCATCCGGCAGTTCTGTCGCGGCGATCGGCGTGACTGCACCAGCCGCATAGACATCGCGCATGAAAACCAGAAGCCGCGCATAGGCGGGCAGAACGGCGTCGGCTATCGCGACGCTGGCCTGCTGCGCGAGGTCATCCCGCACAGCGACCGGCACGGACTGAGGAAATGCACGGAATGGCTGAAAATAATCGGTGTCATCCAGGGCCTGCGCGAGCACCGCCTCGATCGTTCGGATGGCCGCCGGCAGGATGATCGCCGGTTGGCTGAAACCACGCGCCAGCCCGGCCTGCATATTGGCGATCGCCTCGTCGAAATAGCGCGGCATGTCGCGCATCAGGCCAATCGCGTCCCGATATTTGCGCTCGCTGTCAAAAGCCTCCTCGCGGATGGAGGCAGCGGTATCGTCCCAGAAACTGGTAGAACCGTTGAACGGCCGCTCGTAATCGCGAAACACCTGAGACAGCCGCAGGGCTTCCACCTGCTGGCGCAGCACAAGCCGGTCCTCGCGACCGGTCGGCGACAGTGCATCCGCGTCCAGTTCATGCAGCTCGCAGAGAACCGACGTCCAGAATGCCAGCTTTTCCGCTTGGCTTGCCGGATCAATGTTTGGAAGCACGCCCCTCAGTGGGACATATGCACCGAGTTCACGCACCACATGCTGACGCCGGAACGACCATTCGCGCGCTGCAATATCGGCAAGCATCCGGTCGGCGGGAAAATCGACAGTCGGCATGGCATTCTCGGAAGTGATGGAATGGCCGCCCAAATATTGACGGCAGAGAGGCACTCCGCGCCACTAGGCGCGAAGTGCCGGTTCCGTTAGTTGGCAGCCGGCTTCATGTCGAAGGCACGAACCCAGTCGTCGCCACGCGCCGCCCAGGTGATCTTCTTCGACAGGCCATAGGTGGTCGGCTGGGTGTAGAGGAAGAGCGCCGGCGCATCATCGCACATGATTTCGGTTGCCTTCTTGTAGGCGTCCTGACGCTTGGCCTTGTCCATGGTCGAACGGCCATCGGCAAGCGCTTTGCCGAAATCGGCATTGTCCCAATAGGCATACATGTTGCCCGGTGCGAACAGGGTCAGCAGGCCATCGGCATCGATGGTCGGCCATGCCTGGCTGAGCAGGCTCATGCGGCCAAGATCCTTCGCCTTCAGATACTTGTCCATATAGGTGCTGAACTGCATCTCGGTGATCTTGGTTTTTACACCGATCTCTTCCAGCTGGCTGGCAACCGCCTGAACGACTTCCTCCCCGTTGAGATAGGTGCCGGTCGGCACTTCGATCTCGATCGGATCCTTCGGCGCGCCACCAGCCTGTTCGAGAAGTTCGATGGCCTTGTCGGGATCGTAAGAATAGGCCTTCAGATCCGGGTTGAAGCCAAAGTAGCTCTTCGACGTGACCTGGCAATGCGCCACTTCCGCCTGATCGTTGAAGATCGCCTTGACGATGCCTTCCTTGTCGACCGCATAGTTCAGCGCCTGACGCAGCAGCTTGTTGTCGAGCGGCGCCTTCTGCGTGTTGAACTTGATGAACACGGTGCGCGTGCTCGGCACGGCGCCAGCCTGTGCCTGGCCGCTGGTCTTGATGCGCTCGATTTCGGTGGTCGGGATCGAGTTGATGAAATCGACTTCGCCGGCCAGAAGGGCCGCAACGCGGCTCGCCGCATCCGGAATGACGCGGATGACATATTTGTCGAAGGCCGGCTTTTCACCCCAGTATTTTGGGTTGGCTTCAAGCGTGACGCTGTCGCCCGCCTTGACCGACGAGATCACATAGGGTCCGCCCGAGGTGGTTTCGGTGGCCGGCTTGTGTTCGGCGGCCCATTTCGGCGGCAGCAGGAAGAACATCGACATCTGGTCGATCAGCGCCGGATAAGGCGAGCTGGTCTTGATCTCGATTTCCGTCGGGCTGACGACCTTGACGTCGCTGATCAGCGTGAACCATGCCTTGATTCGGGCATTGACCGCCGGATCGCGGACGCGGTCGAAATTCCACTTCACTGCTTCCGCGTCGATCTTTTCGCCGTCGTTGAATGTCGCGTCGGAACGCAGCTTGATGCGCCATGTCAGGTCATCGACATTGCTCCATTCGGTGGCAAGCGACGGCGCGATCTTGAGGTCCGGGCCGCGCAGGACGAGCGACGGATAGATGTGGCTGAGCAGGCTCAGATCCGTGCCGACCGAGGCGGTCATATGCGGATCGAACGTGTTCATCATGTTGGTGACGGCAATCGTCAGGGTCTTTTCCTGCGCCAGCGCCGTGGAAGAAATCAGTGTGCCGATCGACAAGGCGGCAATTGCCGCCAAAGGCAGTTTACGTGTCATGTTTCGTCTCCTAATGACCCTGAATTGTCTTGTCTTTTCATGCTCTTGTATGCACTCGCAAGGAACGGACTTCCCTCTTTTCCGCCCCCTTGAGAATAAGCATTTCGCAATTGCCGATATCGTGGAAGCGGTTGTGGCGCTTCCACGATATTTCCATCACTTGGTGTCCACCGGCTCCGCGTGGCCGAGCGTATGCATCAACCGGTTGGCCCAGCCGAAGATGGCCGCCGAATGGATGAGGTCGACGATGTCAGCCTTAGACATGCCGTGGTCGCGCAGTGTCTGAACCTGCTCCTTCGTCACCTGCGACGGCGTCTGCGACAGCGTCTTGCAGAAATCGACGATGGCTTTCGTCTTCTCGTCGAAGCTGCCTTCGAGACCGCGGACATAGATTTCCTCGACCACCTCGTCACGGCCGGAAAGCTCGACATACCGGCGCGCATGCACAGATGCGCAGTAGACGCAGCGATTGACCGCCGAGGCCACCAGCGCACCCAGTTCCCGTTCCGCCCGGTCGAGACCACCCTTGGCATACATGATGGCATTGAACAGTTTTGTCCGCGCCACATAGGATTCCGGGTCGTGCGCCAGAGTGCGCACATAGGGCGAAACCTTTGTGTTGGACGGTGTCACCTGCATGGCGGCAAGCTGTTCTTCCGTCGCGGTCGTCACGTCGACAGGCTCGATATAAGGCGACCACGAGAGAGCCTTGACCTTGAAACGCGCGCCGCTCATGCGACCTCTCCCAGAGCAGCCAGACCAACGATGACGCGGGCCTCGAAATTGACGAAGGCGATCAGTTCGGACAGCGCGATGATCTGCGGATTGCTGAGGCCCGCCGCTTCCAAGGCCTCGATATCCGCCTTGGTGTTTTCGCGTGGTGTCTTGGTGACGAGGTCTGCATGGCGCAGGATGGTGCGCAGAAAACTGTCTGCCTCGGCAGGCAGTTCACCGCCAGCAGCGATACCGGAGAGAAGCGGCGTCGCGCCGGCCTGCGCCAGCATCTCGTCATAAGTTTTCGCCAGTTCCTCGTGACCGAGAAACCGCGCCATACGGGCGGCAAGCGCCGCGCGCAAATCGTGGCCGAGATCGAACCCATGGGTCGGCGTCAGAACCGTCTGGCGGCAAAGCTCTGTGCCATCGACGAAATCCGGCCTTTGTCGCCGGATGTCGTAGAGTTCGGAACCCGGCGCGATGCCGGAAAGACGGTCGATCTGGTCCATATCCTTTGTCCTCATGCTGCCTGCTGGCCGATCCGTCTCCACAGACGAACCGAGACCAGACAGGAATTGGGGGCCGTCGCCTGCGACAGTGTCGAGGCCGGCGCGATATCGGTGAGCGTGTTGGGGTTGCCGCCGTGGTCCAGACCCTCGGCATCGGGAGAAAACCAGCCGCCCGCCGCCAGCACGGCCACGCCCGGCATCAGGCCGGCATCGATGGCCAACGCCGCGATCGCCCGGCCGCGATCGTTGTAGATCTCGCAGAGGTCGCCATCACCCAAGCCGAGGCGCGTGGCATCGGCGGTGCTCAGCGAAAACTGTTCGGCCCCGTGGCGTTTTGCATTCTGGCTGGCCGGTCCATATTCAAGCTGGCCATGCAGGCGGTGCGCCGGTTGCGGCGACAGCAGATGCAGACCGTGTTTTGCTGAAAGCGGTGCACCCAGCCATTCGGCGGGCGGCATCCACACCGGATGGCCGGGCATGTCGCCATATCCGAATGCCGCAATCGCGGCTGAGCCGATCTCGATACGACCACTCGGCGTCTTCAGCGGTGCGGCGTCAGGGTCACCCACAAAACGGCGGAAATGGTCGGCCGGCGCCGGCGCATCCTCGCCTTCGTCCAGCGCCGCGAAACCACGCAACCGAAACCGCTGGAAATCCGGCAGTTCCGGATAACGGTCGCGATAACCCTCGTAGATTTTCGCCAGCCACTCATCGGTGGTCAGTCCGCCATCGAACTGAGCGCGACAACCCAACCGGTCGGCGACGAGGCAATAAAATTCATGATCGCTGAGAATACCGCCCAGTGGCTCCATCGCCCGGCGGCTATAGACCAGCCAGTTATCGCGCGAGGATGCGGCGATATCGTCGCGCTCGAACGGAAAGGCGGAGGGCAGAACGATATCGGCCATCTTCGCCGTTGCCGTCCACATCGGCTCGGCGACGATGATCGTTTCCGGCCGCCGAAAAGCATCTCTCAGCCGGTTGAGATCCTGATGATGATGGAAGGGATTGCCACCCGCCCACCAGATCAGCCGGATATCCGGCAGGCTCAGTACCTGTCCGTCATAATCGATCGTGCCGCCGGGATTTTCGAGAAGCTCGGTAATCCGCGCCACGGGAATATAGTGCTCGACCGGGTTGCGGCCCTGCTCGAAAGCCGGTCCCTTCAGACGCCGCACCGGCTGGCCGACGGAGTTGACCGCCGTCAGACCGAAAGCGAAACCGCAGCCTGCCTTGCCGACATGGCCGGCCATGCAGGCAAGCGCGATGGCCGCCCAGAACGGCTGCTCGCCGAACTGCGCCCGCTGCAGCGACCATGCGACATTGATTAGGCTCGGCATGTCATGCAGGTTTTCGGCGATCTCGATGATCGTCCTGGCCGGCACGCCGGATATCCTCGAAGCCCATTTGGCATCCTTGGGGATGCCATCGATTTCGCCGATCAGATAGGTTTCGAGTTCCGAAAAACCGACCGTGCAGCGCCTGAGGAAAGCACAGTCGAACAGGCCCTGTGTCAGCAGCGTGTGGCACATGCCGAGCATGACCGCCGCATCCGTATTGGGACGCAGCGGGATATGCCGCACATTGTCGCCGGGAGGTGCATCGCTGCCTGCGGGGCTGAAGACGACGATCTCGACGCCCTTCTGCTGGCAGCGTTTCAGCCATTCCGTGGCGCGGTGACTGCCGGTGCCGCCGGCTTCAACCTGCGCATTGCTCAATCGAAAACCACCGAAGGCGACGAGCATTCGGCAATGATCGGCGACGTCATTCCAGGATGGCGACGTATCGCAGGCATCCTTGTAATCGGCACCAAGCACATGCGGCAGCAGCACGCCGGCCGCGCCGTAGGAATAGGTATTGACCGAAGAGGTGAAACCGCCGGCGAGATTGAGCAGACGCTTGAGCTGGCTTTGCGCGTGGTGGAAACGGCCGGCACTCGCCCAGCCGTAGGAGCCGCCAAAGATCGCCTGATTGCCATGGATGGAGGACACGCGCCTGACTTCGCCGGCAATCAGATCCGCCGCTTCATCCCAGCTGACACTGACGAATTCATCGTCACCACGCAGCCGGCCGGTGCCGGCCAGCGGGCCGTTTTCCAGCCACGACTTTCGTATCATCGGCGTGCGAACCCGCTCAGGATGATCGGCAAGCGCCAGATATCCGAGCCCCATCTGTGATGGATCCGGGTCATGCCGAAACGGCAGAAGGCAGGGTTTTCCGTTCGCGTCCGCGCCGACTTCATAGGTACCGAAATGCGTGGCGAACAGGTGCATCGCTCAGGCCCTTAACACGAAGTGACCACCACCGAGCGGCTGCAATTGCGCCGTCTCGGGGGGCAGGTTTGCATTGACGTCAAAAAGCATCGGCTTGCGGTCGCGCTCGATATCGGGATCCGGCACCGGGATGGCCGAGAGCAGTGCCTGCGTATAGGGGTGTTGCGGGTTTTCGAAAATCGCCTCACAGGGTCCGATCTCGACAATGCGGCCGCGCAGCATGACGGCGACGCGGTGGCAGAGATAACGGATCATCGACAGGTCATGGGCGATGAACAGGTAGGTCAGCCCCAGCTCGTCCTGCAGGTCCTGGAACAGGTTGACGATTTGCGCCTGGATCGACACGTCGAGCGCGGTGATCGGCTCGTCGGCGACGATGAAGGCCGGATCAAGCGCAATCGCACGGGCGATGTTGACCCGCTGGCGCTGTCCGCCGGAAAACTCATGCGGATAACGCTTCATGAAGGACGGATCGAGCCCGACTTTTCTGAGAAGGCCGGCTACCCGATCCTGCCGTTCGCTGCGATTGCCGCTGAGGCCATGTACGTCCAGCGGTTCGGCGACGAATTCACCCACCGTCATGCGCGGATTGAGCGAGGCATACGGATCCTGAAAAATGATCTGCATGTCGCGCCGATACGGTTTCAGCAGCGATTTCGAGAGGCCGGTGATGTTCTGGCCCTTGAATAGAATGTCACCGCCGCTCGGCGCTTCCAGCTGCAGCAGAACGCGACCGGTCGTGCTTTTGCCGGAGCCGGATTCGCCAACGAGACCGAGCGTTTCACCCGGCGCGATGTCGAAGCTGACATTGTTGACGGCCTTCAGCACCGGCGCATTGCCGCCGAGAAAACGCTTCTCGCCACCATAGATCTTGCTCAGGTTCTGAACGGAAACGAGGGGTGGTACACCGGCAGAGGAAACCTGCATGTCGCTCATGGCTGGGCCTCCTGTTTGGCAAGTTCCGCTTTCAGATCGTACCAGGCGGCAACCTTGTGGCCGGGTATGCTGCCGGCGACATCGACCAGCGGCGGCACCTCATCCAGGCAGCGCGGCGTGGCAAACGGATTGCGTGGCGCAAACGGATCGCCGACCGGCGGCTTGCTCATGTCGGGCGGATTGCCGGGGATCTGGTAAAGGCGGGTGACGCCGCGCTTGCCGCCATGCGGCAGCGATTTCAGAAGGCCCCAGGTATAGGCGCTGCGCGGATCGTGGAAGACAGGGCGCACGGGGCCGCGCTCCATGATACGGCCGCCATACATGACCTGAACCGTATCGGCGAGACCGGCGACCACACCCATGTCATGGGTGATCCAGATCACGGTCGTGCCGATGCGGCGCTTGAGATCACGCACCAGATCGAGGATCTGCGCCTGCACGGTGACGTCGAGTGCGGTGGTCGCCTCGTCAGCGATCAGCAGTTTGGGATTGCAGGAAATGCCAATGGCGATCATCACCCGCTGGCGCATGCCGCCGGAAAACTCGTGCGGATATTGTTTGGAACGGCGGGCGGCATCGGGAATGCCGACCAGTTCCAGCAGTTCGACCACCCGGTCGCGTGCTGCCGTGGCGGACATGCCGAAATGCCGGCGCAGCGGCTCGGCGATCTGCCGCTCGATGGTCAGCACCGGGTTGAGCGAGGTCATCGGGTCCTGAAACACGAAGCCGATCTCCTTGCCGCGCACTTCGAACAGTTCGCGTTGCGACAGAGCCAGCAGGTTGCGGCCCTGAAACAAAACCTCGCCTGCGACGACACGGCCCGGCGGCGAGGCGATCAGCCCGACCATGGACAAGGCATGCACGCTCTTGCCCGAACCGGACTCGCCGACAATGCCCAGCGTCTCGCCTTCTTCCAGCGTATAGGAGACGTCATTGACGGCATGCACCGTGCCGGACGGTGTGTCGAATGCGACGGTCAGATTGCGGACTTCGAGCAAGGGCGCCATGTGTGCCTTCAGACCTCCAGATAACCGCCGGCCGAGCGCGTCAGATATTCGCGGCCGTCCTGCGTGATGAGTACGGTGTCGGAAATCTGGGTGGCGCAGACGCCGGGAACGCGAATATTCGGCTCGAAGGTGAACAGCATGCCGGGTTCCAGAACCAGCGTCGAAGCGGCATCGAGCGAGGAATGCTCATGCGCGCCAAGGCCGATACCGTGGCCAATGCGGCCCGGAATATTGGCGCCGTAACCGCGCGCCTGCAGGCCCACACGGGTCTTTTCGAACAGGTCCTTGTAGGGTGTGCCGGGCTTGATCAGCTGGTCGACCTCGTCGCGGATTTCCAGAATGGCATCGAGTGCGCGGCGGTTGGCATCCGGCAGCGGACCCATGGCGATGGTGCGCTCGTTTTCCGCATGAATGCCGTTGGCGATCGTCCAGATCAGCACCGACACGGCCTCGCCGCGCTGCGGCTTGCGCTGGGTGGGGTTGTCGCAATTGAAGAACATGCGCGGGCCGGACAGGACCCAGGTGGCCATGCCGTTCTGCACGCCGCCTTCCAGCGAACCGAAATCGGCCACTTCCACATCGGGATATTCTGCCGCCCAAAGCTTGTTCATCTCGTGCATGGAGGCGATCGCGACTTCGCGCTCGTTGCCACCGGCAGCGAGGGTTGCAACAGCCGTATCCATGCCGAGATCGGCGACGCGCGCGGCAATGCGGGCATGCGCAATCTCATCCGGATCCTTGATCAGGCGGCAATGGTCGACCAGGTGGCTGGCATCAGTAAACTTTGCATCGGGAAGCGCTGCCTGCAGCTGCTTCATGCGCTGGATCGAGATGAATTCCTCCTCGAGGCCGATGGTTTTGCCGGCAAGGCCGAGATCACCGAGAATGGAGGCAAGCGCGCCCTGCCAGTTCGGTCCCATCGTCACCTTGGTCGACCAGGAACCGTAAAGACGGATATCCGGCACCCAGGCGCTGGCGCGGCCATGGTCATCGCGCAGCGCATGTACGAGCATGATCGGATCATGATCGCGCGTCAGAATGGCGATGACCGGGTGCGAATAGATGATCGGGTTGAAACCGGTGAAATAAAAACTGTTTTCCGGCTTGAAGGAGACGATCACGTCGATGTCGCGTTTCGCCATGCCGGCTTTCAGACGGCCGACACGCGGAGGCAGGGAGGAAATCTGGGTCATCGCATGGTCCTCAATTTTGGATCGAAATAGTCGCGCAGCCAGTCACCTAAAAGGTTGACGCTGAGCACGGTCAGCACGATGGCGACACCGGGGAAGGTGACGATCCACCAGGCCGTCGAGATATAGACGCGGCCATCGGCCAGCATGCGACCCCAGCTCGGATTGGGCGGCTGCACGCCAAGGCCGAGGAAGGACAGCGCCGCATCCATGATGATGATGCGCGCGAGTTCCAGCGTGGCAATCACCAGCGCCGGCGTCATGACGTTGGGCAGAAGATGCTTGAGCATGATCCGCCAGGTGCCGGCACCGATCGCGTGGGCGGACAGGATGAACTCGCGTTCCCTGAGCGCCAGAACCTGCCCGCGGATGATGCGGGCGTAACGAAGCCAGCTGGTCAGCGCCAGAACGATGATGAGGTTGCGCGTCGAGGGGCCGAGGGCTGCCACGACCAGCAGAGCGAGCAGCATCAGCGGCAGCGCCAGCTGGATATCGACGACGCGCATCAGCACGCGATCGACGACGCCACGGTAATAACCGGCGACGATGCCGAGCAGCGTGCCGACGATACCGCCGAGGATCACCGAGGCCGCGGCAATCGCCAGTGTGATGCGGCTACCGTGGACGATGCGCGAGAGAATATCGCGGCCGAGTTCATCGGTGCCGAGCGGATGCGCGCCGGGCGAGAACAATCCTGTCCATGTCGGCGCCGCCATGCGGGCAACGAGGTTGGAACGGGTCGGCGACGGCAGGCCTAGATAGGGCGCAAACAGCGCGGCCAGCACGAAAACGAGGACCAGCAGGAAGCCGAACAGGCCGGCGCGGCTTTTGATAAGTGCGAGGAAAAAGGATTTCATGGCATCGCCCCTATCGCCGACGGATGCGCGGATCGAGCACGCCGTAAAGCAGATCGACCAGCAGGTTGACGACGATGAAGATCGCGGCGATCAGCGCCACACCGGCCTGTATCACCGGAAAATCCTGAGACTGGATCGCCTGCATGATGACGCGGCCGACACCCGGCCATGCAAACACCGTTTCGATGACGACCGAACCACCGAGCAGTTCGCCGGCAATGATGCCGATCATGGTGACGACCGGGATCAGCGCGTTGCGGGCGATATGCCAGAAGAACACGGTGCGCGGCAGAAGCCCTTTCGCGCGGGCGGTGCGGACATAATCCTCGCGCATGATATCGAGCAGCGAGGAGCGCAGCAGGCGCGCGATCGAAGCGGACACGAAGACGGACAGCGTCAGGCCCGGCAGAATCAGATGCGCCCATGTTCCGGCGCCACCGGTGGGCAGCCAGCCGAGATCGACCGAAAAGATGAGGATCAGCATGATGCCGAGCCAGAAGACAGGCGTTGCCTGCCCCAAGAGAGCGGCGACCATGACGATGAATTCGGAGACGGTGCCGCGCTTCAGGGCCGCGATTGCACCGCAGACGGCACCGATGATGGAGCCGAACAGCAGGGCCGTGCCCGCCAGAAGCGCCGTATCGGGCATACGCTCCAGCACGATGTCCATGGCAGGCCGGCCCTGTTGGAACGACATGCCGAAATCACCGCGCAGCGTGGACACAAGCGAAACGACATATTGTTCAAGGATCGGCCGGTCGAGGCCGAGCGAGGCGCGGATCGTATCGATATCCTGCTGGCTGGCGCCGACCGGCACCAGAAGCACTGCGGGATCGCCAAGCACACGGCTGACGAAAAACACGATCGTCACCACGCCCCAGATGGCCAGCGCGGATTCGCCAAGTTTGCCGAGAAGGTAACGGCTCATGGCGTCCCTCCTGCCGCTACTGCTGCGGTTGCGGCCAATCTCATTCCGCGGCACCTTTCATCAGGGTCGGGATCAGATCGGCAGAATCGGTCCATTCGTCGCCCTGCAGTTCCGGCGTCTCATAGGCGACGAGATTGTCGAAATGGATCTGTCGATCGGCAACGAACAGGCTGCGGGCAATGCCGCGCGCCAGCCGGCGTCCGCCATCGCTGACGGCGGGGATATCGCCCGACAGTTTGCCGTGGCTGAGCGAGGCAGGGTAGTTGAAGCAGTGGATCAGCCGCAGCGCCGGGCTGCTGCCGGGCACTTTTTCGGTGAACTCGAAATCCGGACCGAGATAGGGCGAGGTCGCCAGTTCACCGTTTTCCATCCCCTCCTCCGGGCGATAAACATCGCTCCAGAAGCGGATCTCAGAGGCAAAATTCTTCAGTTCCGGCCGCTCGGCCAGATCGACATTGAAGCCGGTGGCAAAAATTACGAAATCATAGGCCATGTCGCCGCGCGCCGTTTCGAGAACGACGCGATCGCCCTCTTCGCGAACGCCGTTGACGCCAGTGCCGAGGAAGAAGCGGCCATTCGGATGACGCGACACGCGCAACGTCGAATCGCGCGGCGGCGGCGTCTGGGCGCCCAGCGTGTGCTGCAAAAATTTCCACTTCCAGTCATCGCTCAGGCCGGCAAAGCCGTGCACGACACCCTGGCTGGAAATGCCGGTGAACTTGTTGATGCGCGGCAGATCCTTGCGGCGGATGATCATGTCGACACCGGCGGCACCGGCTTCGAGCGCGGTCGCGGCATTGTCCATGGCCGAGGCACCTGCGCCGACGACGGCCACACGTTTGCCCTTCAGGGCGGCAAAATCGATATCGTCGGCGGAATGCGCCCAGAAGCGGCGATCGAGCTTTTCGACAAAGGGCGGCACGTAACCGCTGCCGAGACCGTCACGGCCGGTCGCCAGCACCACATGCCGCGCGTAAAGACGCTCATTCGAACCGTTTTCAAGATCGGCCGCCGTCAGCGCGATCAGATCATCGCTGACCGCTTCGAGGTCGGTGACGGCAACGCGGTTGCGCACCGGAAGGTCGAGCGCCTTGCGGTACCAGACCAGATAATCCATCCACTGGCCCTTGGGAATTTTTCCAAGCGCCTCCCAAGCCTGCGCGCCGAACTGCGCGACGTACCAGGCACGGAATGTCAGAGACGGCAGGCCAAGCGCCGGCCCGGTCAGTATTTTCGGAGACCGGAGCGTTTCCATGCGGGCATAGGTGACCCACGGCCCTTCCAGTCCCCGCGGCGCGCGATCCAGGCACAGCACATTGCGAATGCCGAGCATTTTCAGCGAAGCAGTCGCCACCAGACCACACATGCCGGCACCGATCACCACCGCATCGTAAACGCGCTGACCGTAATGCTCGCTGACCGGCACCCATTCCTTGGGCGGCAGTTCAAGCAAGGACAGGTCTTCGGCGAGCCTCTGCTCGAGATTGGCAAGACCGGCGGCCGACAGGGTGGGCTGGGCGTTCACGTCAAGGCTCCTGTGCATGCTTGTCGACACCGAATGTGGCATCGGCGACCCGTTCGATATGCCGCGGATCGTGCGCAACGAAACCGGGCATGCGGGCGGATGAAATGCGGATAATCAACTGGATCAGTTCCCGCGCGCTTTCGGGCAGCGGCTTGGAAGCCGCCGAAAAAATGCCCCATAGAAACGGGATATCGACATCGAGCGGCCGGATCTCGATGTTCTTCAGCTGCACGCCATAAGCCGTCGCCGGCTCGACGATGGCGACACCAAATCCCGTCGAAGCCAGTTGCAGCGCATTGATGGCGGCATTGGTATCGACCAGCCGGGCGGCCCGGACATTCGCGGCAGCCAGCGCCTGATTGACACGGCGGCGCAGCCGGAACGGGTTCGCCATGGTGATGACGTTACGGCCCGCCAGATCGCCGATGGAGATCGTCCGGCGTTGCGCCAGCGGATCATCCGATGAAACGGCAGCGACGCATGGTGCCTGGAAAAGCCCGTGAATCTCGAGGCCGGGGTGCTCGACGGGAAGCGACGCAACGCAGAAATCGGCGGTGCGACCGAGAACCGATTGCACCGCAGCCTCGGCCGAAACACTGCGCAGGTGGACACTGCGCGGCACGATATCCTCCGGCATTTCCGCGAGCGCCAATGGCACAAGACCGCTGGCAAAGGCAGGAATGGCGGCGATCTCAATCGGCGCGGCCTCCTCGGAAAGGATCGTCTTGGCCCGCTCCTGCAGCTGGCCGATGCCACTCAAGAACCGCTCTGCCTCGGAGTGAAAGGAAATCGCCTTGGCGGTTGGCGTGATCCGTGGCCCATTGCGTTCGAACAGCGCAAATCCGACCGATGCTTCCAGTTCCTGGATCAGCCGCGTGACCTGTGACTGCGAACGATCCATCAGCCGGGCGGCCGCAGTGATGCTGCCTGCCGACATGACGGCGAGGAACACTTCGAGCTGCTTTATTTCCATGGCGCCGGCCTATGATGCATATTTTGCAGGATTGGCATTTATCAATTCAAATATTGCATGATTTAGAAAATGCGCAATAGCTGCCCATGCTCATAAATTGAGCTATATTAGCCGATTTTTCTTTGTGACGGCATTTCTTTGGAAAGTCGTTCCCGGTCGCTAGATCGAGCGACCGTATGGCTTCCGGAACGACGGGGCGTCTCGCTTCGGCGAGAGCATTGTCGGTAACGAACTGGCGCAAAACACAGACGGCACCCGTGGGCGCCGTCGTCGTTATCTCATTCGGTAGGCTACACTCAGGCAGCAGCCTTGCGGCCGGCATTGGCCCAATCCATGTAAAGCTCGAGCGCCTTGGCTGCGACCGGACCCGGCTGCAGTTCGCGATCCTCGAACTTGTTGACCGGAACGATCTTGGAATAATTGCCGGATGTGAAGATCTCGTCGGCATTGGCAACGTCTTCGACCGTGACAGTTGCCTCACGCACATCGTAACCGTCCTGCCGCAGCAGGCCGATGACGCGCGAGCGGGTGATGCCAGCAAGGAAGGTGCCGTTGGCGATCGGCGTGAAGACAACGCCGTCCTTGACGATGAAGATGTTGGACGAGGCGGTTTCGGCAACATTGCCGTTCATGTCGCGCGCCAGCGCATTGTCGAAGCCGCGGTTGCGGGCTTCGATGATCATGCGGCCGCTATTGGGGTAGAGGCTGCCGGCCTTGGCGGCGGTCATGGCGACTTCCGGGTTCGGGCGGCGGTAGGGCGAAACCGTCAGCGACGACGGCATGGCGGTGTTCATCGGTGCTTCGAACAGGCAAATCGCAAAACGGGTCGATTCCGGATCGGGGGCAACAACGCTGTAGGACGTGCCGTGCTCGGACCAGTACATCGGCTTGATGTAGATGGCGGTCTTGCCGTCGAACTTCTTCACGCCTTCGAGCGCCAGAGCCTCGATCTCTTCCGCGGTCTTGGTGGGCTTCATGCCCATGTTGACGGCCGAGCGGTTGATGCGCTGGCAATGCAGGTCGAGGTCGGGCGAAATGCCATCGAACCAACGCGCACCATCGAACACGGTGGAGCCAAGCCACATGGCATGCGAGGTGGGGCCGATCAGCTTAGGGTTGCCGGAAAGCCACTCGCCATCGACGAAGGTCCAGGTGGTGCTTTTTGGCGATGTATCAACAGACATGGCATTCTCCTTGCAAATTTCGTGCGCGGAGTGAAGGCGCGCTGAGGCGCCGAGGTCAAGGACATTTTTGCCGAAAAAAGCCTTCCAATACCAAAAATCGCACACCTGTGACGACATGCGCAGCAATCCAGTTCCGACATAAATGGGTGCATCAGCTTCTGTGATAGAAAGTCCGCTCTGCCGGAGAAAACGGGATCAAAGGCCTTGTCCCCGTTTTCCATACCGTGTCCAATACTGGCTTTCGTGAAAGGAAGACGACATGGCATGGTCCTCGCAGCAATACCTGAAATTCGAGGATGAACGCACCCGCCCTGCCCGAGATCTGATGGCGCAGGTGCCGCTTGCCACCGCCAGCCGAGCCTTCGATCTCGGTTGTGGACCGGGCAATTCCACCGAGCTTCTGATTGAGCGTTTTGGCGCGGGCAACGTCACCGGGCTCGACAGCGATGACAACATGCTGGCCGCCGCACGCCAACGCCTGCCGGCCGTGACATTCGACAAGGCCGACCTCGGCAACTGGGTGCCGGAAACGCCGGTGGACCTGCTTTATGCCAATGCCGTGTTCCAGTGGGTGCCGGACCATATTTCAGTACTGGCAAAGCTGATGGACCATTTGAAACCGGGAGGCGTTCTGGCCGTGCAGATGCCCGACAATCTTTCCGAACCTTCCCACCTGATGATGGAGGAAAGCGGACTTGCCGGACCATGGTCGCAAGCGTTCGAAGGCGGCAAGGTGCGGCGCAAGCCACTGCCGGCACCCGCCGCCTATCTCGACAGGCTGTCATCCAAATCCTTGCTCGTCGATGTCTGGCATACGGTCTATTACCACCCGATGGCGGATGCGGCGGCGATCGTCGAATGGGTGAAGGGTACCGGCCTTCGCCCCTATCTCGACGCCGCCGGTGCTGACCACAGGGAGGCTTTTCTGGCCGATTACGAAGCCCGCATCGACAAGGCCTATCCGCCGATGGCGGATGGCCGAAGGTTGCTGGCCTTTCCTCGCTTCTTTCTGGTCGCGGTCAAAGGGCAGGACTGAAACGTCATTGTTGCGCAGGCGGCGGCGCCAGCGGGTTGGCCGGAGCCGGCTCGGTCTGGCCCGGCTGCACACCCATCGGCGCCGGCTGACGCGTGTCGATCAGCAGAATACTCAAAACCATGGCCACAAGAATGGCCACCAACAGAAACCATGTTATCCGCATTTCCCCAACCTCCAGTCAGCATCGACCGCCTGCCGGCGGTTCATTCAAATCTGCTTTAATATGAGACAGAGACTTGGGCCGTGATGCGATCAAAAAAAGGAATGTGACGCCTTTTTTATTAACAACCGTTACATCCCGTGAATTGCCGCCTCTGCCGCAGCCTTGACGCAGCGCCGCCAAAACATCATTTTGATGCGATGCGAAAAGATGTTCTCGACACCTTGCCGCGCAGCACGTCGCCTCTGGGAAAACGTGGCGAAATGGCGCTGACGGCCGAGCTTGTGAAGCTGTGCTTCCGGGAGGAATGCGACCCCGGGCGTGAGCCGCTCTGGACGGCATTGACCGACGAAGACTATGCCGCCATTGCGCAGAAGCTGAGTGACGAAGCGGGAAGCGAGCCGCTTTGGGTATTCGCTTATGGATCATTGATCTGGAAACCCGGCTTCGACAGTGATGCACGCCAGCGCGCAACTGCTTATGGCTGGCACCGCGCGTTCACCCTCAAGATAAACCGCTGGCGCGGCTCACCCGTCCAGCCGGGCCTGATGATGGCGCTGTCGCGCGGCGGACGCTGCGACGGCATGATCTACCGCATGCCGCAGGAAGACCGACTGGTCCAGATAGAGCGCGTTCTTCGCCGCGAAGTGGACAGCCACGAGATGCTGGCGTCGATCCGCTGGCTGAAGGTCAAAACGCCGGACGGCGAAAAGAAAGTCCTTTGCTTCTGGGTCGGACACACCGAGCGCAGCACCCTGCCGCTGCTGCCACTTCCAGAGGTCGCCAAAATTCTGGCGCGCGCCTGCGGCCATGGCGGTTCCGGCGCCGAATACCTTTACAATACGGTCGTTCATCTGGAGGATTTTGGTATCCGCGACCGCAATCTATGGCGTCTGCAAAAGCTTGTTGCTGAAGAAATCCGCTCTTTGCACGGCCTGACAAACATCGCGACTGTATAAATCCAATTCTTGTGCGCTGCAGCAATGGTCGCCGCCTGCAGCTGCCCTATATGCGCCTCCTCAATACAATCGAGGCGGGCCGGACAACATGCACGATATTCTCAAAGAAGGCGAAACGTGCTGGCGGATCGCCAAGGCGGAGCGACTGTCGATCATTGTCGATGCTGCCGATTTCTTCCGTTCCGCCAAAAGCGCCATGATCAAGGCGCAGCGCTCGATCTATCTGATCGGCTGGGATTTCGATACCCGCATCAGGCTGGAACCGGACGGCGAAAAACATGGCGAATGGCCGGATCAGCTCGGCTCGTTCATCAATGCGCTTGCCCGCCGCAACGACGATCTCGATGTCCGCATTCTCAAATGGGATATCGGTCTGATCAATTCGTTTACGCGTGGCGAAACGCCGTTTTATCTGCTGAAATGGATTTTTGACAAGCGCATCCACCTGAAACTCGATGGTGCGCATCCCGGCATGTCGGCTCACCACATGAAGCTTCTCGTCATCGACGATCGCGTGGCATTCTGCGGTGGCATTGACATGACTGTCGGGCGCTGGGACACACGCGACCACGCCGAAAATGCACCGGGCCGCCGTTCGCCGATGGGATTTGCGCAGGAGCCCTGGCACGACGCGACCACCTGCCTTTCCGGCCCTGCCGCAGCAGCTCTGGGTGAGGTGGCACGGCGCCGGTGGAAACTCGCAACGGACGAGGACCTCGAACCGAAGGAGTGCGACGGCGATCCCTGGCCGGACGGTCTTGAGGTCGGGTTCGAGGATGTCGATATCGGCATTGCCCGCACGGCCCCTGAATATGATGATCGCAAGCAGATCGTCGAAATCGAGACAGCCAAGCTGGCAATCATCGCCGCAGTGAAAAAGACGCTTTATGTCGAGAGCCAGTATTTTGCCTCGCGCCGCGTGGCCGAGGCGATGGCGGAACGACTGAAGGAAGAAGATGGTCCGGAAATTGTTCTGATCAACCCGGAAGGCTGCGAGGGATATCTCGAGGCCAAGGCGATGGACAGCGCCCGCATCCGGCTCATGAAACTGGTGCAGGATGCCGACCGGTTCGGCCGTTTTAGGTTATATTATCCGGTCAACGATGCCCGCACGCCGATCTATGTGCATGCCAAGATGATGTTTGCCGACGACCGCGTCATCAAGATCGGCTCCGCCAATCTCAACAACCGCTCGATGGGGTATGACACCGAATGCGACGTGATCCTTTCAGCGCAGGAAGGTCAGGACGTCTTGCGGGAAAAGATCATCGCCACGCGTGACGACCTTCTGGCGGAACATCTGGGCTGCTCACCGGAGGAGGTCAGCGAAGCGATCGCCGCGCATGGCGGCTCGCTGATCGGCGCAATCGAGGCTCTCAACGCCAAGACCGGGCGAGGACTTCTGCCCGTGCCGATGCGGGACCTGACGGCGGACGAGGAGATTTTTGCCGAAAGCGACATCGCTGATCCGGAGCGTCCAAGCGGCGTACGCTATCGCGCCTCGCGTTTTCTCAAGCATCGGTTCGGGCACAAGCTGAAAGCCGCCATCTGAGCGCCAACAGCTTGTAAGGAGCAGACGCGATGTTACGATCGAACCGATTTCACTTCGCAATCGGTTCGGGAGGCCTGACATGCGACCTGTTCTCTATTCGCATCCGTTTTCGTCCTACTGCCAGAAAGTGCTGATCGCGCTTTACGAAAACGGTACGGATTTCGAGGCCCGCATACTGGGCGAGGATGAAGGCGCCTATGAGGAACTGGTGGCGGCATGGCCCGTCAAACGGTTTCCCATGCTGAGGGATGGCAAGCGTCTGGTCCATGAGGCCACGAGTATTATCGAATATCTTCAGGTCCACTATCCCGGCCCGGTGCGCCTGATCCCCGTCAACGAAGCCTTTGCAGTCGACGTGCGCATGTTCGACCGCTTCTTCGACAATTACATCTCGACACCACAACAGAAGATCGTGTTCGACGCCTTACGGAAATCGGAAAACCGCGATCCCTACGGCGTCAAGGAGGCGCGCGACATGCTGGATGCCGCTTATGGCTGGCTGGATCGCCATATGGAAAACCGCCAATGGGCCGCCGGCGAGGTTTTTACGCTGGCCGATTGCGCGGCGGCGCCATCGCTATTTTACGCCGACTGGTCACATCCGCTAGAAGATCGTTTCCCGCACGTCACCGCCTATCGACAGCGGCTTCTGGCACGGCCATCGTTTGCGCGTGCCGTCGATGAAGCGCGGCCTTACCGCAAGAACTTTCCGCTCGGCGCACCGGATCGCGACTAGAAAGTCGGCGGGGTGCAGGCGCTGATGACCTCGCACGGCACCGGGCCGACACACCGGAACCTGTGCGGCCTGCGGCTTTCGAAATAATAGGCATCGCCCGGCCCCAATATCCGACGCTCGTCCTCGACCGTCACCTCCAGCCGACCGGACAGGACGATACCACCCTCCTCTCCCTCGTGAACGAGCGGCACTTTGCCGGTGTCGGCACCTGGCTGGTAACATTCCTTGAGGATCTGCAGACTGCGACCAAAGAGGTTTTCACCGACCTGCCGGTAGGAGATCGGGCCCTTGCCGATCTCGACCAGATCTTCGGCCGCATAAAAGGCCTGCCTGGATTTTTCCGGTTCGAAGGCAAAAAACTCCGCAAGCCCGATCGGCAGGCCGTCGAGAATGCGTTTCAAGGCCCCCACGGAGGGATTGGCGGAGTTCGACTCGATCAGCGAAATGGTCGAGTTAGTAACGCCTGCGCGCTTCGCGAGCTCGCGCTGGGAAAGGTTGCGCGCCATGCGCAATTGCCGCAAACGGCTTCCGACATCGAGCGACATGACCACCTCCTGTTGTCCATGTTCGAAATATCGAAAACAAGTTGCCAGCTGTCAACAAAATCAGTTGCTTGACGAGCACAAGAAAACGACTTGTTCAAAACAGCCAAATAGCCAAACTCGCCTTCACTCAATGGAGGCAATCATGGATCACGCCAGCAAGGCAAACACGGTCAATCTCGAAAACTTCTGGATGCCGTTCACGGCCAACCGGCAGTTCAAGGCGGCGCCTCGCCTGCTGGCTGCGGCCGACGGCATGTATTATACCGATGTCGACGGCAACAAGGTGCTTGATGGCACAGCAGGCCTGTGGTGCTGCAATGCCGGCCACGGCCGCAAGAAAATTTCGCAGGCCGTCGAACGCCAGCTGGCGACACTGGACTTTGCCCCGACGTTCCAGATGGGCCATCCGATCGCCTTCGATTTTGCCGCCAAACTGGCGGAGCATGCCCCCGGCGGTCCCGGCTCGAAGCTCGACCGCGTGTTCTTCACCGGATCCGGTTCGGAATCCGTCGATACGGCACTGAAAATTGCCATCGCCTATCAGCGCGCCATCGGCCAGGGCACACGCTCACGCATCATCGGCCGTGAAAAAGGCTATCACGGCGTTGGTTTCGGCGGGATTTCCGTGGGCGGCCTCGTCAACAACCGCCGCGTTTTTCCGCAGATCCCGGCGGATCACATGCGCCATACGCTGGATGTCGAACGCAATGCATTCACGAAGGGGCTGCCGACGCACGGTGTCGAGCTTGCCGAGGATCTGGAACGGCTGGTCCAGCTTCATGGCGCAGAAACCATCGCCGCCGTCATCGTCGAACCGATGTCCGGTTCGGCCGGCGTTATCCTGCCGCCCAAGGGCTATCTGGAGCGGCTGCGGGCAATTGCCGACAAGCACGGCATTCTGTTGATCTTCGATGAAGTCATCACCGGTTTCGGTCGTCTGGGCACGCCGTTCGCCACCGATTATTTCGGTGTCGTGCCAGACCTGATCACCACGGCCAAGGGCATCACCAACGGCACCATTCCAATGGGTGCCGTCTACGCCAGCCGCAAAGTTTACGATAGCCTGATGACCGGGCCTGAAAACGCCATCGAACTCTTCCACGGTTACACCTATTCCGGCCATCCGGTGGCCTGCGCTGCCGGCCTTGCGACGATGGAGATCTACGAGGAAGAAGGACTGCTGACGCGCGCTGCCGATCTGGCAACGGATTGGGAAAATGCGCTGCATTCCCTGAAGGGCCTGCCGCATGTGGTCGATATCCGCAATCTCGGCCTGGTCGGTGCGATCGAGCTCAGCCCCCGCGACGGTGCTCCCGGAACACGCGCCTATGACGTGTTCGTCGATTGCTTCGAGAAGGGACTGCTGATCCGCGTCACCGGCGACATCATTGCCTTGTCGCCACCATTGATCATCGAACGCGAGCAGATCGGCACGATCGTCTCGATGATCGCCGACGCGCTGAAACGCGTGGCCTGAGCCTGACAAGCAAAGCGGGCCGGAGAACTGCCGACGGCCCGCTTTTCCAAAAGGCGCAATCCAGATACCACAGCTCGATTGTATTTGCAGGCAAGCGGGGTTTTATGGGCCGAAAGTGCCTGTATTGCGATGGCGTTGCTCACTCACCTCGTTTAAGTATGGCGGCACATCGCAGGTCACACGCACGCAGTAAAAAGCCATGAACGATAACGTCATCAAGTTTCGCAAAAAAGAAACGCCAAAGCCGCCGCGTCAGACGCCTCCGTGGATGCGGAAGGCGCTGATCATCGCCGGTGCGATCGGCGCATTCCTGGCCGCGTTCGCGTATTTTTACATCACCGGCGACCAGACCGGCATGACGAGCGGTGTGCCACAGTTGAACTGAGGCCTCTCTGATCGCAGCCCTCCTGTCAACGTGGATAACCGCTGCTTCATGCTGCTCGCGGGCATCCCCACCATCCATTGATACAGACCAGACTCATTAAGCTCCCCGTGTCCTCCGTCATGCAGGCTGGAGCAGCAGGCGGATTGACACGCACATCATTAGTAATGTTATAACATTTTATCGTTATCGACATATTGGTGTCAGGCATGAACTCGAAACTTCCCGTCACAGTCCTTTCCGGCTTTCTGGGCGCCGGCAAAACAACGCTTCTCAATCATATTCTTGGCAACCGCGACGGACTGCGCGTGGCGCTGATCGTCAACGATATGAGCGAGGTCAACATCGACGCAGCGCTGGTGCGCGATGGTGGTGCGAACCTGTCCCGCACGCAGGAACAACTGGTCGAGATGACCAATGGCTGCATCTGCTGCACATTGCGCGACGACCTTTTGAAAGAGGTGCGGGCGCTGGCCGAACAGGGACGTTTCGACTATCTGCTGATCGAGTCCACCGGTATCGCCGAACCTTTGCCGGTGGCCGCGACGTTCGATTTCCGCGATGAGCAAGGCCGCAGCCTCTCGGATGTCGCGCGTCTCGACACGATGGTAACGGTTGTCGACGCGGCCAACCTGCTCAAGGACTACGGTTCCGCCGACTTCCTGTCCGACCGCGGCGAGACGGCGGGCGAAGGCGACGAGAGAACGCTTGTCGACCTGCTCGTGGAACAGATCGAATTCGCCGATGTGATCGTGCTCAACAAGATCAGCCAGGCAAATCCAGCGGAGCGTGACGCGGCCCGAAAGATCATCGTCGCCCTCAACCCTGACGCACATCTCATCGAAACAGATTTCGGCAATGTGGACCTCAAGAACATACTCGGCACCGGCCGTTTCGACTTTGCCAAGGCCGAAACCCACCCGCTGTGGTTCAAGGAGTTGCACGGTTTTGCAGACCATGTGCCGGAGACGGAAGAATATGGCATTCGCAGTTTTGTCTACCGCGCCAGACGGCCTTTCGACCCGACGCTGTTCAAAGCCTTTATCGACAGGTCCTGGGCGGGCGTCGTCCGTGCCAAGGGCTTTTTCTGGCTGGCGACCCGACCGCAGCATGTCGGGGAAATGAGCCAGGCCGGCGCACTGGTCCGCACGCAAAAGATGGGGCTTTGGTGGTCAGCTGTTCCGCAGCAACAATGGCCGCAGGACCCCGGCTTTTCGGACATGATGAAGCCCTATCTTGATCCGGTCTGGGGTGATCGGCGCCAGGAAATCGTCTTCATCGGGGCTGATCCCATGAATGAAACGGCGATCCGGGCAGAACTGGACGCCTGTCTGATAGATAGCGGCGCGTTCCGGCCGGAGTTGTGGCGCGGTCTGCCCGATCCGTTTTCCAGCTGGGACCGGGCCGCAGCCTGAGAAAACCCGAAGAACAAAAAGACACGCGGCCGCCCATCCGGACGGCCGCGTGTTTGCTGAAAATTCAGGATCAGCTCTTCGCCGCATCCAGCGCCATGTTGAGCGCCAGCACGTTGACGACGGGTTCACCGAGAAAGCCGAGCTGGCGACCCTCGGTATGGTCCTCAACCAGCGCCTTCACCACCGCCTCATCCATGTTGCGTGCGCGGGCGACGCGAGCGACCTGAAACAATGCCGCTTCCGGAGAGATATGCGGATCAAGGCCACTGCCCGAGGCGGTGACGAGATCAATCGGCACTTCGGCATTCGGATTGGAGGCCTTGGCAGCCTCGTAGTCGGCCTTCACCCGGTCTATCAGCTTCTGGCTGGTCGGGCCAAGATTGGAGCCGGAGGACGAGGCGGCATTGTAACCATCACCAGCAGCCGATGGACGGCCGTGAAAATACTGCTCGCCGGTGAAGGCCTGACCGATCAGCGCCGAGCCGACAACCTGACCGTTCTTTTCGATAAGGCTGCCATTCGCCTGGGCGGGAAAGACAGCCTGCGCGATGCCGGTCATGGCGAAGGGATAGATGAGGCCGGTGATGGCTGTAAGGCTAAGGATCATCACCAGAGCCGGACGGATTTGCTTCAACATTTTGAAAACTCCTCAGGCAAGACCGATGGCCGTGATGACCATGTCGATCGCCTTGATGGCAAAGAAGGGAAGGACGATGCCGCCGAGGCCGTAAATCAGCAGGTTGCGCGACAGAAGCGCACCGGCGCCGACGGCGCGGTATTTGACGCCCTTGAGCGAAAGCGGGATCAAGGCGACGATGATCAGCGCATTGAAGATGATCGCCGACAGGATGGCGCTTTGCGGCGTGGCCAGCCCCATGACGTTTAGCACGCCAAGCTGCGGATAAAACGCCAGGAACATCGCCGGGATGATGGCGAAATACTTGGCGATATCGTTGGCGATCGAAAACGTCGTCAGCGCACCACGGGTCATCAGCAACTGCTTGCCGATCTCGACGATCTCGATCAGCTTGGTCGGGTCGCTGTCGAGATCGACCATGTTGCCGGCCTCGCGGGCGGCGACCGTGCCGGTGTTCATGGCGACGCCGACATCGGCCTGCGCCAGCGCCGGCGCATCATTGGTGCCGTCGCCGCACATGGCGACCAGCTTGCCCTTGGCCTGCTCGTCGCGGATCAGTTGCAGCTTGTTTTCCGGCGTTGCCTGAGCGAGGAAATCGTCCACACCGGCTTCGGCAGCGATTGCGGCCGCCGTCATCGGGTTGTCGCCGGTGATCATCACCGTGCGGATGCCCATGCGCCGCAGTTCGGCAAACCGTTCGCGAATGCCGCCCTTGACGATGTCCTTGAGCTGGATGACGCCGAGCAGCTTTCCATCGCGAGCGACGGCAAGCGGCGTGCCGCCGGCCTTGGCGATTTCGTCGGCGATCGACTGCAACTCGCGCACCGTCTCCGATTGTGGGCTGACGGCGATGGCCGCATTGCCGGCGACCGGAAGCGAACCGCCGCCGACATAGGCAAGGATCGCCTCCACGGCCCCCTTGCGGATCTGCGAACCGTCGAGATCGACACCGCTCATACGGGTCTGGGCGGTGAACGGCACAAACGTCGCCTTGAGGCTGTTCATGTCGCGGGCGCGGATCGCGTATTTTTCCTTGGCAAGCACCACGACGGAACGGCCTTCCGGCGTCTCATCCGCAAGCGAGGCCAGTTGCGCGGCATCGGCGAGATCCTGCTCGGACACGCCGCTGACGGGGCTGAACGCAGTTGCCTGACGGTTGCCGAGCGTGATCGTGCCGGTCTTGTCGAGCAGCAGCGTGTCGACGTCACCGGCTGCCTCGACGGCGCGACCGGACATGGCGAGCACGTTGAAGCGCACCAGACGGTCCATGCCTGCAATGCCGATGGCCGATAGCAGCGCGCCGATCGTAGTCGGGATCAGCGTCACGAACAGCGCGACGAGAACGAAAATCGAGATCGAACCGCCGGCATAGGCGGCAAAGGCCGGGATCGTTGCGACGGCGAGCACAAAAATCAGCGTCATGCCGGCCAGCAGGATGTTGAGGGCGATCTCGTTCGGGGTCTTCTGGCGCTCCGCGCCTTCGACAAGCGAGATCATCCGGTCGATGAAGGTGGAGCCGGCGGCAGCCGTGATGCGCACACGGATCCAGTCGGACAGAACCTGCGTGCCGCCTGTGACAGCCGAGCGGTCGCCGCCGGATTCGCGGATGACGGGGGCGGATTCGCCGGTGATCGCCGCTTCGTTGACCGAGGCCACGCCTTCGATAACCTCGCCATCCGACGGGATGATATCCCCGGCTTCGACGAGCACGATGTCGTTCACCTTCAGCGACGTGCCCGGCACCATACTGTAATTGCCGCGATCGTCTCCCGATAGCAGCTTGGCCTGGGTTTCCGTGCGCGCCTTGCGCAGACTGTCCGCCTGCGCCTTGCCGCGGCCTTCAGCGACGGCTTCGGCGAAGTTTGCGAACAGCACGGTAAACCAGAGCCAGAGGTTGATCTGGAAGGAAAAACCGAGACTGTCGCTGCCGATGGCGAGATCGCGCAGGAACAGAACCGTCGTCAGCACCGACACGGTGGCCACGACGAACATGACCGGGTTTTTGACCAGCGTTTTCGGGTTCAGCTTCAGAAAAGCGCCGCCGATTGCCGGAACGAGAATGCGACTATCCATGATACTCGCGGAATTTGACTGGCTCATGAGAGACCCCAGCGTTTGGAAGGAGGCGACCGACGCGCGGTCAGCCCCACAGGATTTCGACGAAGCAGACGACGGCGAAAAGCGCCGCCATCATCGCAAGAATGGCGTTCGAGCCGTTGCACCAGCGGGGCACCTCCCCGCCTCGCGGATGCGCGGCAAGGCGTGACTGTTTCTTTAGTGCCTGACGAATGGTCATGATGTTCACCTTCAAAAAACCTGGCCGGCGATCATCGCCAGATGTTCGACCACAGGCCCGAGAGCCAGCGAAGGCAGGAAGGTCAGCCCCCCGACGATCAGGATGGTGCCGACCAGCAGGCCAACGAAGAGCGGGCCATCGGTCGGGAACGTGCCGGCAGACGCTGGAACCGTTTTCTTGGAGATCAGCGAGCCGGCGATGGCGAGTGCCGGCACGATGACCAGGAAACGGCCCATCAGCATGCCGATGCCGAGCGTGATGTTGAACCACGGTGTATTGGCCGACAGTCCACCGAAGGCAGAGCCATTGTTGGCCGCAGCCGAGGTATAGGCGTAGAGGATCTCCGAGAAACCGTGGGGGCCGGCCGTGCCGATCGAGGCGACTGCCGAAGGCAGAATGCTGGCGACCGCGGTAAAACCGAGCATGGCGAGCGGCAGGCAGAGAATGGCAAGGACGGCCATCTTCATTTCTTTCGCCTCGATCTTCTTACCGAGATATTCCGGCGTGCGACCGACCATCAGACCCGCAACGAAAATGGCGATGATGACGAACAGCACGATGCCGTAAAAACCCGCACCGACGCCGCCGACGATGACTTCGCCAAGCTGCATGTTGATCAGCGGAATGAGGCCGCCAAGCGCCGTGAACGAGCCGTGCATGGCATTGACCGCACCGCAGGAGGCCGCCGTGGTGATGACCGCAAACAGCGACGACATGACGACGCCGAAGCGCACTTCCTTGCCTTGCATGTTGCCGCCGGACAGGCCCATCGCATGCATGATCGGGTTGCCGGATGCTTCCGCCCAGTAAACGATGCCGACACCGACGATGAACAGGATGCCCATCGAAGCGAGGATCGCCCAGCCCTGACGCTGGTTGCCGACCATGCGCCCGAAGACATTGGTGAAGGCGGCGCCAATCGCGAAGATCGACAGCATCTGGATCATGTTGGAGATATTGTCGGGGTTTTCGAACGGATGCGCCGAGTTGGCATTGAAGAAACCGCCGCCATTGGTGCCGAGCATCTTGATCGCCAGCTGCGAGGCGACCGGGCCGACAGCAATGGTCTGCTGTACGCCTTCGAGCGTCGTGGCATTGACATAAGCGCCGAAAGTTTGCGGCACGCCGAGCCAGACATAGACCAGCGTCAGCACAACGCAGATCGGCAGCAGGATATAGAGGGTGGCGCGGGTCATATCGACCCAGAAATTGCCGATCGCTTTTCCCGAGGCGCGCGAAAAGGCGCGGATCAGGCCGATGGCGATCGCCATGCCGGTCGCGGCGGACACAAAATTCTGCACGGCCAGCCCGACCATCTGGCTAAAATAGGACATCGTGCTTTCGCCGCCATAACTCTGCCAGTTGGTGTTGGCGACAAAGCTGATGGCGGTGTTGAACGACAGTTCCGGGCCGGGTGAAGCCAGCCCCGCCGGGTTCATCGGCAATACATCCTGCAGACGCAGGAGGCCGTAGAGCAGCAGCAAGCCTGCGAGATTGAACATCAGCATGGCGAAGGCGTAGGCCGTCCAGTGCTGTTCTTCACGCTCGCTGGTGCCGGCCAGCGCATAAAGGCCACGTTCAAGCGGGCCGAAAATGATCGAAAGAAAGGTGCGTTCGCCGGAAAACACCCGCGTCATATAGGCGCCGAGCGGTTTGACGAGAATGATCAGGATCCCGCAGAAGACGAGGATCTGTAGCCATCCGTTGAGGGTCATGGGAGGAAACTTTCGAGCAACCCAAAACTTCTTTTAGAAGCGTTCAGGGCGAATGAGAGCATAGGTCAGGTAGACCGCGAGGAAAGCGGTCACGCCGCCGGCGAGGACATAGTCGATGATCATTGCGTCCTCCTCACAGCCTGTCGCAGGCGCGGGTATAGGCGAAGCACAGGCCGAAAAAGGCCAAAGCCGCGGCGAGTAGAATGATATCCATCATGGGTGTGGACTCCTGTCGGTTCATGGAGTCAGACAACCTGAAAGGCGCCATCCGGGCGGAAGGCACCTGTCATGTTTTCTGGCCGGGAATGCTTATCGGCATCCCGACCATCAATATGAGCCCGCAGTGCATAGGCTTTCGAGACGAGCCGACGCGCAAAGAAATAGGATTTTTATAGGAATTTTGGCCGGCAAGCCGGCAAGGCCGCGTTACTGCGCGCGGTCATCCCACGAGGTCGCATCTTCCCGCACGCCGGCATCGATGGCGAAGGTTACCTGGCAGCGGACACCGGAGCGGGCAAGCACATGATCAAGCCTGCCGCGCAACTGCCGTTCGACCAGGCGTTTGATCAGGCCCGAACCCTGATTGGCCAAGGCACTTTCGGCAACGGCCGGACCATTCATTTCTGCCCAAAGCAAAGTGAGTTCGGAACCGGCAACCAGCCAGGCAACCTCCACCCTGCCGCTCGATACCGACAGCGCGCCATGTTTGAGCGCATTCGTTGCCAGTTCGTTGATCACCAGACCAAGGGCGGTGGCGCGCATGGGCTGAAGCTGCACGGATGGGCCAGTGAGCGAAAACGGCTGCCAATCGGGTGTGGTGTAAGGTTCGATCTCGATTTCGATCAGGCTGCGCAGATCAATGCGGGCATTGTCTTCCGCCTGCTCGTCCAGCAGTTCATGCACCCGCGCAAGCGCCGAGATGCGACCGTTGAACTGGTCACCGAGATCGGATGGCAGGGTCAGCCGGGCAAGGCTTTGCGCCCCCATATAGGCGTTCTTGACCCGGTGGCGAAGCTCGTCACGCATCAATTCGGCATCGGACACGGCATCCTTCAAAGCCGAAATCAGGCGGACATTTTCAAGCGCGGTGGCGGTAGCGCTTGCCAAAGCTTCCAGAACCTCGATCTCTTCCTCGCTCGGCTCATAGGTCGATGCCCAATAGGCACCGATGGCGGCGAGCGGATCGTCACGCCGCACCGGCGTCATCAGCACGGCGCGCACAAAAGTTTCTTCGTAAAGTTCATAAGGAATGCGGGGATCGAGCGCGATATCGGGAACCACGACCGTCTGCTTGTTGAGCATCGCCCAGCCGCTGATGCAGGCAGACATCGGAAATTTCTGCCCCTTCCAGAGCGGGCCGATCGCATCCTCTTCGATATAATGGCAGAGATCGCCGTCGCGACGGATAATGGCAATCCCTTCGCAGCCCACCAGAGCACGCGCCGTTGTCCGTACGATTTCAACGACTTCGTCAACCGACTTTGCTCCTGCCAGCCGAGCGACAGCCCGGGTCAGCTGACCGAGAGGTGTATAAAGCCGGTTCCGATTTTTCCCATCCATCATGATACCAGTCCCTTGCCCGCACAGGGATCGAAGCACATATCCAAGAATCGCACAGATCCGTGCATTAGCAAGACAAAACATTGAACGATCGGCAAGTGCCATTCGCGCGAATGGTAAGCAGAATCTTGCCAGCAGACTTGACGTTGACAAGCCGCCGCGATTTTCTCCGCGCAGTTTCAAGGAAGGATCAGCATAACCATGTCGACAGTGCAGACAGGCAAGGCATTTCGCGGCCCGGTGATCGTGATGGGCGTTTCGGGCAGCGGCAAAAGTTCGGTCGGCATCCTGCTCGCGAAAGCGCTCGACCTTCCTTATGTCGAGGGTGACGAGTTGCACCCGAAATCCAACGTCGAAAAGATGTCGAAAGGCACGCCGCTGACCGACGAGGACCGCTGGCCGTGGCTGGACCTGATCGGCGAACGGCTGACTGACGGCGCTTCGACCGGCATTGTCATCACCTGCTCCGCCTTGAAGAAAAGCTATCGCGATCGCTTGAGAAACGCTGCCGGTGGAAAACTCGCCTTCGTTTTCCTCGATGGATCGAAAGAACTGCTGACCGACCGCATGGGGCACCGCACCGGCCATTTCATGCCCATCAGCCTGCTGGAAACCCAGCTCGCAACGCTGGAGCGCCCCGAGAAGGAGGACGGCGTGGTGACAGTCGATATCGACGCGACGCCGGAAGCGATTGCGCAGGCGTCAGCCGAGGGCCTCGCTGAATTGAAATTGGCGTGATGCTGGTGCGCGCGACGCGTTCCGGCCTATAGTGCGGCACATATTGCGAGTCACTTCATGCCTTTTCGCTTCGTCCACACCGCCGACATCCATCTCGATTCCCCGCTTCGTTCGCTGGCCTTGCGCAATGGCGAGCTTGCGGAACTGATCGGCAATTCGACCCGGCAGGCACTGATCGCCATCGTCGATCTCTGCCTTGAGGAACAGGTGGATGCGCTGGTGATTGCCGGCGATCTCTACGACGGCGACCAGACGTCGATGAAGACGGCGCGGTTTCTGGGCGGGCAGATGGAGCGGCTGCATCAGGCCGGCATTGCCACCTACACCATCCGTGGCAACCACGACGCGCTTTCCCGCATCACCCAGGAACTGGTTCTGCCGCCGAGCGTCAAGATTTTTGGCGGGCGTGCGGAGGTAATCGAGACGGAAGCGAACGGCCTTGCCGTCGCCATCCACGGCCTGAGCTTTGCCAAACCGCAGGCGCCCGATCCGCTTCTGCCGAAATACAGGCCGCCGGTCGCAGGCGCCGTGAATATCGGCATCATGCATACCAGCCTTGCCGGCGCGCCCGGCCATGATGTCTACGCCCCCTGCAGCACAGCCGACCTGCATGCGGCCGGTTTCGATTACTGGGCGCTCGGCCATATCCATCAACGCACCCAGCATGCCGGCACCCGCACGGTGATCATGCCCGGCATGCCGCAGGGACGCGACATCAACGAGGCCGGAGCAAAAACCGTTTCGCTGGTGACGATCGCCGATGACCGCAGCGTCACCGTCGAGGAGCGGCTGACGAGCATTGCGCAGTTCGAGCGTATTCCCGTCGATCTGGCCGGTCTGACCGAATGGCGGGATGCAGCGGCGGCTATCGAAACGGCGCTTGCCGACCAGCGGACAAAAACAGCCTCCACACATCTGGTGGCGCGTTTGCGGCTGACCGGCGAAACGCCGCTGTCCTTCCGGCTGCGGCGCGATATCGACCTGATGCTGACAGAGGCCGAACAGCGCGGCGAGCGGCTGGGTGATACATGGATCGAAAAGCTCGAACTTGATGTGAGGCCACCCGGCGAGGCCGAACAGGCGAGCGCCGATCCGGTGATCGAGCTTGGCCAGCTGATGCGCTCCGACGTGACTGCCCGCCCCGGTTTTCGTGACGACATTCGCGACATGGTGCGCGAGATGTTGGCCGACCTGCCGGCCGAAAGCCGCCATTTTGCCGGTGACGACGAAGCGGCGTTCGATCGCTTTGTCGATCACCTGCTGGTCAGCGGCACCGACGATATCACCGCGCGCCTGAGCGGCGCCGAGCGAGACGAAAACTGATGCGCCTCAACCGTCTGGACCTCACCCGTTACGGCAAGTTCACCGACCATGTGATCGATTTCGGCAAGGCGGCCGACGGCCAGCCGGACCTGCATATCGTTTACGGCCTCAACGAAGCCGGCAAATCCACCACGCTTGCCGCCTATCTCGACCTTCTGTTCGGCATGCACGCGCAGACGCCATACAATTTCCTGCATCCCTACGGTTCGATGCGGATCGGTGCGCAGCTCGACATCGACGGCGTCGAACACGAACTGGCGCGACTGAAACAGCGCACTGGCAGCCTGATCGATGGACGCGGTTCGCCGGTCAACGATGCGCTGCTGGTGGGCGCGCTGGGTGGCGTGACGCGCGATGCCTATCGCACGATGTTTTCGCTGGACGACAAATCGCTGGAGGAAGGCGGCAATGCCATCATCCAGAGCAAGGGCGAACTGGGCGAATTGCTGTTTTCCGCCAGTTCCGGCCTTGCGGGCTTGAGCAAGGCGCTGGCAGCGGCCGGCGACGAGGCGGCGAGCGTTTACAAAAAGCGCTCTTCGACCTCGAAAATGGCCGAGCTGAAACGTGCACTGGAAACACTGAAGGCAGAGCGCAATGCCATCGACACGTTTGCGGCGGCCTATGCCAGCCTCAATGCCAGCCATGAAACAGCGAAAACCAATTATGATGGCGCTGCTGCCGAACTGGCACAGGCACGCACCCGTCATGCCGGCCTGAACCGCATCCTCACGGCCCTGCCACTGTCTCTGCAGCTTGCCGGACTTGAAACCGATCCAAACACCCAGGCCGAACTGCCGCGGCCGCCGGCCGAATGGTTTGCGCTTCTGCCGCAGCTTGTGCGCGACGAAACCCGCCTGCAGGCGCTTTTGCAGGAAAAGGATCGCGGCCTTGAGCAGCTACAGCGCGAGATCGAAGCGATTGCGGTGGACGAACAGGCATTGCTGATCGCCACCCATGCCGAAATGCTGGCCGATGGCATTGCCCGCTTCCGTTCCGCGGAAAGCGACCTGCCGCGGCGCCGGCAATCGCTGGCGGAACAGGATGGCGCACTGGCGCGGCTGCTGGCCGATCTGGAGCGCCCGCCCCATGACGATGCCGAGGCTCTGCTGCTGCCGGCCTCGACGACGGCGATCATTCGGGACCTGATCGAAAAACGCTCCGGCATCGACGTGCAATTGTCGACCGCCGAACGCGAGCTGAAGCGCAGCCGCGATGCACTGGACCGCCTGCAGGACAATCAATCGGCACAGAACGGCGCCGGAGAAGACGTCGACGACGTCGCTCTGGAACGGCTGGAAGCGGCCCTTGCGCGCCTGACCGGTTCCGACCTGCCATCACGGCTTTCGCTGGAAGAGCGCGGCCGTATCCAATTGCAGCGCAATCTCGAAAACCGCATCGGCATGCTGGCGCCATGGTCCGGCGACATGGAGGCGCTTGCCGCAACGCGCTCGGCCGACACCCGCCAGATCGAGACATGGCGCGGACAGGCCATGGCCATCGACCGGCGTTTGAACGAACACCGCACCCGCCTGCGCGAGACGGAAACCGAACAGGTGACGACACAGGCACGGCTGGCCGCCTTTAATGCCGGCGGCGCGATCGATGATGGCGAGGCGCAGGCCGTCCGTGGCGAGCGTGATGCCGCATGGCAGGCGCATCTGGCAGCCCTCGACGGGCAGACGGCCAAACAGTTCGAAGAGGCGATGCGCCGCGATGACGGCGTTTCGGCCGGCCGCCTGTCCCGCGCCCATGAGCTGGCCGAGTTGCGGCAGTTGGCCCGCAAGACGGCGGAAAACGAGGCCGCCATCCACCACCAGCGCGATCTGCTGGCCGAGGCGGAAACCGAACATGCGGCACTGGCGGAAAAGATCGGCGCGCTTCTGCCAGATACATCCGACATCGACACCGATGCGATGGAGCGTATCGCCGCCCTCGAAAGCTGGGTGACCCGCCGCAGCGAGGCACTGTCCGCGTGGACACAGCTTCAGCAGGTGCAAACCGACATTGCCGACATCCGCGACGAACTGGATGGAGTGAGCGCCGAATTGCAGCGCGCTCTTTCCGAGGCGGGAGCGCGTGGCCTTCACCAGCTGAACCCAAGCGAACTGGCGCGCGGTGCGGCCGATTTCATATCGCGCATCAAAGCCGGCGCGCATGCGCGGGCAGCGCTTGAAAAATCCATCACCGATCTTGCACGCGATATCACCGAGCGCGAACGTGATCGGGAAGAGGCGCAGACCAGCGCAGATGCCTGGCAGGATGCCTGGCGGCAGGCACTTTCGAAGACGTGGCTGGCGGACAAGGCCGACTCCGTTGCGGCGATCCGTGAAATCCTCTCTGTGCTGTCAAAACTGCCGGTCATCCTCAAGGACCGTCAGGACCTTGCCCAGCGGGTAACCGCCATGGAGCGTGACCAGACGCAGTTCCGAGACGACATTTCCAGCCTGCTGCGCAAGCTGGATGATGACGGCAGCGTCGATGACCCGCTGGTGATTGCCAGCCAGCTGCTCGACCGGCTGAAGGCCGCAACGCGCGAACAGCAGGCTCGCACCACGCGGCATGAAAATCTTGAAAAACTGCAGGCCGAACGCGCCGAACTGGCGGCCGAACTGGCCGTGCATGAGGCCCAGAAAGCAAAGATCACCGCCTATTTCGGCACCGATACGCTGGCAGCCGTCGAAAACTTTCTGGAACAGGCAAAAGAGCGCGACCGGGTCGAAACGCGGATTGCCGAGTTGAAGGCGCAGATCGCCCAGAGCATGCAGGTGGTGCGTTTCGAGGATGCCGCTCAGGCGTTGGCGGAGATCGACGCCGGCAGCATCGAGCGTGAAGCGGAAGAGCTTTCCACCCGCATTGGTGACCTGACCGACAGGACGCGCGAGCTTTACGCTGAGATGACCCGCGCCAAGGACAAGCTGGACGCTGTCGGCGGTGACGACGCGGTGGCGCAGATCGAAGCCAAGAGACGCACGATCCTGCTGGAGATCGAGGATCTGGCAACCCGCTACCTGATACTCAGGACCGGCATTCTGGCGGCCGAACAGGCCCTGCATATCTACCGCGAAAAACACCGCAGCTCGATGATGAACCGCGCTTCGGAAGCGTTTCGCCTGATCACCGGCGGTAATTATTCCGGCCTTGCCACGCAGGTTGATCGCGACAAGGAGATCCTCATCGGCGTGGCGCGCGACGGCAGCTCCAAACTGGCCGACAGCATGTCCACCGGCACGCAATTCCAGCTTTATCTGGCGCTGCGGCTGGCAGGCTACGAGGAGTTTGCAGCGGTGCGGCCCTCGGTTCCCTTCATCGCCGACGACATCATGGAGAGCTTCGACGACCAACGCTCGGAAGAGGTTTTCCGTCTGCTGGGCGAGATGTCGAAAGTCGGCCAGGTGATCTATCTCACCCACCACAGACATCTTTGCGACATTGCTAAAACTGTGGTGCCGCAAGTAAAGATTCACCAGCTGCCCTGACGGCCTCGCGGTAGGCCGAAACGACGGCCATCCACACGCAATGCGTGCCATCGCATGCGCCCGGCATCTTCCAGGCGCGTCAAAACCGCACGCCAAATTGCCTGCTTCGCGGCATGGCCGCGCCGGCCGGAAACGCCTATGGGGCAGTGACTTCCGCCCGATGCACCGCGAAGAAGATCGGCTCCATAACCCATCCGTGATTACGTCAAATGGGATTTTTTTATGGACACTTTTCGTATAGCGCCCTACATAGATCTCGTCTTCGACATATTTCCTGATCGACAGATCGGAAAATCTCACGGCATGCGCGGAATTACTTTCCGGGCCTTTGCGAATGTACATGATGTATATTCTGACGGTCAGAATTTCTGCTGAGAAATTCACAATCGTATGCGACAAAGAAACACATAAGACTTCCGGAAAGGCTAGCGCTGCTGTCCTTTTCGGAGGATTTATCATCAAGGAGTATGTCCGTGCTATCGAGCACGGGCCCAGAAATGTATGGCTTTTACAACTGAAAATGACGCGTCGGCCGAGCCGGCTTCGACCAAGATCAGTATCAACAACGTCTACAAGATTTTCGGCGAACGTCCCGAAAAAGCGCTGGAAATGATCCGCGCCGGCAAGACGAAATCGGAAATCCACGCCCAGACCGGCTGCTCGGTGGGCGTCAACAATGCCACATTCGACATCAAGGCCGGCGAGATCTTCGTCATCATGGGCCTGTCGGGATCCGGCAAATCCACTCTTCTTCGCCTTCTGAACCGGCTGATCGAACCGACATCCGGCTCCATCGAGATCGATGGCAAGGACATCACCAAGATGTCGCGCAGGGAACTGATCGACGTGCGCCGCCGCGAGATCAGCATGGTGTTCCAGTCGTTTGCACTTCTGCCGAACCGCACGGTGCTGAACAACGCCGCTTTCGGCCTCGAAGTTGCCGGCATCGGCGAGAGCGAGCGCCGCGAAAAGGCGATGGCAGCACTGAAGGCGGTTGGCCTTGAAGGTTATGCCGACAGCAAGCCGGACCAGCTTTCCGGCGGCATGAAACAGCGTGTGGGCCTTGCCCGCGCATTGGCCAGCGAACCGACCGTGCTTCTGATGGACGAGGCGTTTTCCGCGCTCGACCCGCTGATCCGCACCGAAATGCAGGACGAACTTGTCCGCCTGCAATCGGAACACAGCCGCACCATCGTGTTCGTCAGCCATGACCTCGACGAGGCGATGCGCATCGGCGACCGCATCTGCATCATGCAGAACGGCAATGTCGTGCAGGTTGGCACGCCGGACGAAATCGTCATGAGCCCGGCCAATGACTATGTGCGGTCGTTCTTCCGCAATGTCGACGTCTCTCAGGTCTTCAAGGCCGGCGACGTGGCCCGCAAGACGCAGATCACCATCATCGAGCGTCAGGGCACGACGGCGGCCGCCGCTCTTGAGCGGATGAAGAACTTTGACCGAGAATACGCGATCATCCTCGGCCGCGACAAGACCTATCACGGCGTCGTCAGCCAGACCTCGCTGGTCGAAAAAATGCGCGAAAAAGTGGCCGACCCCTATCGCGGCGCCTTCCTGTCCGAGATCGAGCCGATTGCCGCCGACGAGCCGTTGTCCAACGTGCTTGGCAAGGTGGCGGCCAGCCCCTGGCCCGTGCCTGTGATCGATGACAACAAGCGTTATCTCGGTTCCATCAGCAAATCGACACTGCTCGAAACGCTCGACCGCGCCTCCTGATCGCGCCGCCACTTCCTTTAACCGGCCCATAACCGGAGACAGACATGAATTTCGATATTGGTGACGGCATCGATGCAGCCGTCAATTACGTCCTCGACAACTTTTCGCCCGCCCTCGATTTCATCGCAGCCATGATCGGCTTCGTGACGACCGGCATCCAGAACATCCTTCTTTCGACGCCCATGCCGGTCGGCATTGCGATTTTCGTAGCGCTGTCCCTGTGGCGTGTCGGCTTCGGTTTCGGCGTCCTGAACGGTGTCGCCCTCTGGCTGGTCAGCCATATGGGACTTTGGGACGCCATGATGGAGACGCTTGCTCTCGTCATCGCCTCGACGCTGATGGCGATGATCATCGGCCTGCCGCTCGGCATTGCCATGGCACGCCGCGATTCCGTTGCAGCCGTTGCACGCCCTATCCTCGACCTGATGCAGACCATGCCGGCCTTCGTCTACCTGATCCCGGCTGCGATGTTCTTTGGTCTCGGCGCGGTGCCGGGCGCCATCGCCACCGTCATCTTCGCCATGCCGCCGGTGGTGCGCCTCACCAATCTCGGCATCCGGCAGGTGCATGAGGAATTCATCGAGGCCGGCAACGCCTTTGGCTGCACCTCTTCGCAGCTTCTCTTCAAGGTGCAACTGCCGAACGCCCTGCCCTCGATCATGGCCGGCATCAACCAGACGATCATGCTTTCGCTGTCGATGGTGGTGATTGCCTCGATGATCGGCGCCGGCGGTATCGGCAACACGGTTCTGACGGGCATCCAGCGCCTCGACGTCGGCACCGGTTTCGAAGGCGGCCTTGCCGTCGTCATTCTGGCGGTCATTCTCGACCGCATCACCCAGAGCCTCGGAAAGCCGCGCGCCGCATTCTGGAGCCTGCTTTTCAAGAAGACCGAGCGCGAGGAGCTGGCAACGGCGAACGCCTGATCCAGTCCCGCGCCACCCATGCGGGTGCTGAACCCGCGATCACAAACCTCCCGTAAGGAGAACGCATGTTGAAGACGCTTTTCACCACCGGCACCACCCGCCGTGCCACTCTTGGCGCAACGCTTGGTCTTGCAGCCGCTCTGGTTGCAGGCTCCGCCCTGCCAACCATGGCGCAGGAAACCAAGACCGTTAAGCTCGGTTATGCCGCATGGTCCGACGCCGAATTCGTGACCAAGCTTGCCGCCAAGCTGATGACCGACAAGCTTGGCCAGAAGGTGCAACTGGTGCAGACCGACGTGGCGCCGCTCTATCAGGGTGTGAGCCGTGGCGATATCGACGCGATGATGATGGCCTGGCTGCCGGCCACCCATGCCGATTATTTCGACAAGGTGAAGAACCGCGTCGAAACGCTCGGTACCGTTTACGACGGCGCCAAGCTCGGCTGGGTCGTGCCCGCCTACATTCCGGAAAGCGAGATTGCCTCGATCGAGGATCTGAAGAAGCCGGAAGTGCAGGAAAAGCTTTCCAAGGCGATCCAGGGCATCGATCCTGGCGCCGGCCTGACCCGTCTTTCGCAGCAGGCGGTCAAGGATTATGCGCTCGACGACTACAAGCTGCAGATTTCCAGTGAAGCCGGCATGCTGACCACTGTCGACCGTGCGATGCGCGGCGAAAAATGGTTCGTCGCCACCTCGTGGAGCCCCCACTGGATGTTCGGTAAGTACAAGCTGCGTTACATCGCCGACCCGAAGAAGTCGCTTGGTGAAGCCGAACATGTCGACATTCTCGCCTCCAAGGATTTCAAGACCGAAAACCCCGAGGCCGCCGCATTCCTGTCGCGCATGAAGCTGCCGCTCGGTGATCTTGAAGCTGCGATGTTCAATGCGCAGGAAACCTCCTACGACGAGGCCGTGACAAAATATATCGCGGACCATCCGGATCAGGTCAAAACCTGGGTCGGCGAGAAGGGCTGATTTTTCTCGTTCACGACCGTGCCATTCACCGGCGCGGTCGTGAACGCTTTGCGGCCACCAGTCCTTAACTTCCACATTGGAAGCCAGAAATTTAAGGCAATCTGCTACCTCCACGCCAAAACCGCGTGGATGCAGCGCTTGCCGACCTCCCACAAGGAGAGCACATGCTGAATATCTTTTCCAAGACCGGCCTTACCCGCCGCACGACACTTAGCGCCACACTCGGGCTTGCTGCCACCCTCCTTGCCACATCCGCACTGCCGACCATGGCGCAGGATGCCAAGACGGTGAAACTCGGATACGCCCCATGGTCCGATGCCGAATTCGTCACCAAGCTTGCCGCCAAGGTGATCAACGACAAGCTCGGCCAGAAGGTCGAACTGGTGCAGACCGATGTGGCACCGCTTTATCAGGGGGTCAGCCGCGGTGATCTCGACGCGATCCTGATGGCATGGTTGCCGGTGACGCATGCCGACTATTACGGCAAGGTCAAAGACAGAGTCGAAACGCTTGGCACGATCTATGACGGCGCAAGGCAGGGCTGGGTCGTGCCGGCCTATGTTCCCGAAAGCGAAATCGCCTCCTTCGAAGACCTGAAGAAGCCCGAGGTTCAGGAAAAGCTGTCCGGCACCATTCAGGGCACGGAACCGGGTGCGGGCCTGACGCGCATGTCGCAGCAGGCGCTGAAAGACTATGCACTCGACGGCTACAAGCTGCAGATATCCAGCGAGGCCGGCATGCTGTCGTCGGTCGATCGTGCGTATCGCGGTGAAAAGTGGTTCGTCGCAACCGCCTGGAGCCCACATTGGATGTTTGGCAAATACAAGATGCGCTACATCGACGATCCGAAAAAGGCGATCGGCGGCACCGAGCATGTCGACATTCTTTCCCGCAAGGATTTCAAGTCCGACAATCCGGCTGCGGCCGAATTGCTGTCGCGCATGAAAATACCGCTCGCGGATCTCGAGGCCGGCATGTCGGACGCGCAAGCGACCTCCTACGACGCGGCAGTGGCAAAATATATCACGGATCACCCGGACCAGATCAAAAACTGGGTCGGTGACGAAGGCTAATTCTGTCTTCGAAAAAATTGATCGACTGGGGCTTCGCCGGACGACCGGCGAAGCCTATCTGACTATCGGGCGACATCGGATCGCCGACGGGAGTGCCTGATGCACCGAGACCAGATCGAACCGGATTTTTCCGCCGACGACACGATTGGCGGCCGCATGTCGCTTGCTCGCGACGCGATCGACCTGACGGTCGATGAGGCAGCGGATTTCCTCACTGTGCCCTCCGAGACATGGACCGCCTGGGAAAATGATCGCGCCGAACCGCTGGGAAACCGGCTGCCTCTGATAGCCCGGCTTCTGGAAGTGAGCCTGTCATGGCTTCTGACGGGTCGCGGTCAAGGCCCTCACTGGGCGTGACATACAGGTTCGAACATTAGACAGGCGCCACCGCGAATGATCCGAGGTGTGCAATCAGCACTCGCCTTCAGTTTCTTCGCGCGCGCATTTTGTGGCTTCCGACACGGCTCTCCAGACCACTCGCCGGACAATGTCGGCTAGTGCAAATCAGACTTCGGCGGTTACCCGCGCGTAAGCACCGAGGATGAAACGTTCGGCGCGCAGCAGATAGGCTTCCAGCAATTCGGAGGCGGCAGCCGCCCTGCCCGCCTCAAGCTCCGTGACGATCTCGAGATTCTGGTCGATGAATGGTCCGTGCAGGAATTCCGGATCCTGAAGCAGGCCGAAAACGAGGCGCAATTCCAGCGAAATCTGGGCATAAAAGGCGGAAAGTCTGGGGCTGTCGGCCAGTTCGACGACGGCGGCATGAAACGCGATATCGGCACTGCCGACACCGAGCCAATCCTTTTCCTCGCGGCAGCGACGGGCCTTTTCCACAGCCATGCGCATCCGTGCAACGCCGGGATGGCGCGGATGGGCCTGCGCCAGCGCCGGGCATTCGATGAAACGCCGGACACGGTAGATATCGATGATCGTCGACATGCTGGGCGTGGAAACGAACACACCGCGATTGGCCTCGTAGCGCAGCAGCCCTTCCTTGGTCAGCATGCGGAAAACTTCCCGCAACGTGTTGCGCGAGACCTGCAATTCGTCGCTCAGCGTCTGTTCCGACAGGTGACTGCCGGGCGTCAGATGGCCGGAGATGACCTGTTCCCGGATACGCTCCGCGACGGTTTCCGCCAGTGTCTGCACCGCTTCCGGCGCGCGCGAACCCGCCTGTATCCGGCCATCGGCCGTGACGGAGCCCCTTGCTTCATCAACCTGCGGTTTGCGTGCAGCCAAGCCGTTTCCCCTTCATCCGCGGATCAGATTCATTACTCCGGTAGAATGCCCGTGGCCTCTTCACAAGAGGCATGATGCAGAACTCCTGCGGCAGCGGGAATAAAACCGTGCAAAATTTTAATCATGCCTATTTTGCGAGCAATTGATACTTTGTAGGGCAATAGATAAAAATTGTTCAACACTATGGACAGCATTGTTCTCCTTTGTTAGCTTTTGTTCAAAGTAAGGCGGGAGAGAAACGTTCATGATGAACATCGACATCAACAGCGACCTGGGCGAAAGTTTTGGCGCATGGGCGATGGGCGATGATTCAGCGATGCTTGATATCGTCAGCAGCGCCAACGTGGCCTGCGGATTTCATGCGGGCGACCCGGCCGGCATTCTCAGGACTCTCCGCGCTGCCGCCGAGCGTGGCGTCGCCATTGGCGCGCATGTCGGTTACCGTGACCTTGCCGGTTTTGGCCGCCGCAATATGGACCCCACCAGCGACGAACTGATCGGCGACGTGATCTACCAGATCGGCGCCCTGCAGGGCCTCGCCAAGGCGGCCGGCACACGCGTCACCTATGTGAAGCCGCATGGCGCCCTCTACAACACCATCGCCATCGATACGAGGCAGGCCAAGGATGTCATCGACGCCATCCTTGCGATCGATCCTTCGCTGGTGCTGATGGCGCTGGCAGGTTCGCAGCTTGTCGAACAGGCGCGCGCCGCCGGCCTGACCGTCGTTGCCGAAGCCTTTGCCGACCGCGCCTATACGGCCGAGGGCAATCTCGTCTCGCGTCGCGAAAAAGGCTCTGTCCTGCATGATCCCGATCTGATTGCCGCCCGCATGGTGCGCATGGTCAAGGAGGGCGTGATCGAAGCGATCGATGGCACGCTGACCAAGGTGGATGCGCAATCGATCTGCGTGCATGGCGACAGCCCCGGTGCGGTTGCCATGGCCCGGCGTCTGCGTGACGTGTTCGAACAGTCCGGCCTTGCCATCCGCGCCTTTGCCGGGGCGGCCTGAGCAACCATGCATTCCCTCATGCCAATAGCGACCAGAGACACGTCGATGCGCATCCTACCGGTGCGTGGCGATTGCTTTCTCGTGGAGCTCGCCGATCTCGGCGAGGCGCTGGCGCTGTTCGATGCCCTGAACAACAATCCGGTCGAAGGTATCAGCGAAATCATTCCGGCTGCCCGCACGCTGCTGATTTCGTTCGATCCCTACACCATTTCCGACGACGCATTGATCGAAACCGTGACTGCGCTGGCCGGCGGCGAACGCAAGGCCGCATCCGGCGCATTGGTGGACATTCCGGTTCGCTACGATGGCGAGGATCTGGCCGAGGTTGCCGGCATTCTCGGCATGAGCGCCGATGAGATCATCCGCCGGCATGGCGAAAGCGATTATGTCGCCGCCTTCACCGGTTTTGCGCCGGGTTTTGCCTATCTGTCCGGCGGCGATCCACGTCTCAATGTGCCGCGCCGCAAATCTCCACGCACACAGGTTCCGGCCGGCGCTGTCGGCCTTGCCGGCGAATTCAGCGGTATCTATCCGAAAACCAGCCCCGGCGGCTGGCAGCTGATCGGCACGACGCCGCTTGCCATGTTCGATATCGACCGTGTGCCGGCTTCGCTGCTGCAGCCGGGCAGCCGCATCAAGTTTCGTGACATGGCGAAAGACGCGGCCTACGAGATCAAGGCTTTGAGCACGCCGGCGGCAAAGCCGGCAGCACGCGTTCAGACGGATACCGGATCATCGATCGAAATCGTCTCGTTCGGCCTGCCGCCCGTCTTTCAGGATCTCGGCCGCGCCGGACAGGCCGGCCAGGGTATCAGCGTATCGGGTGCCGCAGATCGCGCGAGTTTCAAGGCCGCCAACCGTATCGTCGGCAACCCGGCAAACACCACGACGCTTGAGATCACACTGGGCGGGTTCAGCTTTCGCATGCACGGTCAGGGCGTCATGGCTCTGACGGGCGCGACGGCTGCGATCTCGATCACCGGCGCCGATGGCACCAGGATCTCGGCCCCGCACCACACGGCAATCGCGCTTGATGACGGCGATGTGGTTTCGCTCGGGATGCCGGAAGCCGGCATGCGTTCCTATCTGGCACTGCGCGGCGGTTTTGATATTGCTCCGGTTCTCGGCAGCGCCGCCACCGATACGCTGGCGCAGATCGGCCCCGCCGCTCCTGTTGCCGGTGACGTCGTCGCTATTCGGCCGGCAGCAGCCGGTTCGCTGGTTGCCACGGACGAACCGAGCTTTGCGATGCCGTCCGCGACAGAAACCGTCGTGCTCGACGTGGTGATGGGGCCTCGTACCGACTGGTTCACCGATGCCGCCGTCGAAAATTTCCTTTCGCAGGAATGGTCGGTCACGCCGCAGTCGAGCCGCGTCGGCATCCGCCTTGCCGGTGAAGCACTTGAGCGCGCCAACCCCGGCGAACTGCCGAGTGAGGCGACCATGCGTGGGGCGCTGCAGGTGCCGGCCAGCGGCCAGCCTGTTCTGTTTCTTGCCGATCATCCGCTGACCGGCGGTTATCCGGTCATTGCCAATGTCGCCGGCCACCATCTCGATCTGGCCGGCCAAATTCCCGTGGGCGCAAAAATCCGCTTCAACGCGATCAGCCACTTTTCGCCCCGTTTCATTGCAGGAAAATGCCCATGAAGAAGGTTCTGATAGCAAACCGCGGCGAGATCGCGGTGCGGATCATCCGGGCCTGCAAGGATTACGGCCTGACTTCTGTCGCCGTTTACGCCGATGCCGACGCTGACGCGCTATTCGTAACGCTGGCTGACGAGGCTTTTGCGCTCGATGGCGTGACCGCCAAGGACAGCTATCTCGATATCGACAAGCTGATCGCCATCGCCAAACGTTCGGTCGCCGACGCCGTGCATCCGGGTTATGGCTTTCTGTCGGAGCGCAGCGAGTTTGCGCAGGCCGTCATCGATGCCGGCCTGATCTGGATCGGTCCTGATCCGCAGGTCATCGAAGCACTCGGCGACAAGCTGCAGGCGCGGGCGATTGCCCAGAAGGTCGGCGCGCCGCTGGTGGCCGGTTCCGATGGCGCGATTTCGTCGCCCGCCGAAGCGCTGGCGTTTGCCAAGAAATTCGGCCTGCCGATCGCCATCAAGGCGGCGCATGGCGGCGGTGGACGCGGCATGAAGATCGCCCGTCAGCTGGACGAGGTCGAAGAAATGTTTTCATCGGCGACCCGCGAGGCTGTCGCCGCTTTTGGTCGCGGCGAATGTTATGTCGAGCAGTTTCTCGACCGCCCGCGGCATATCGAGGCGCAGGTGCTGGCGGACCGTCTAGGCAATGTTCTGGTGGTGGGGACCCGCGATTGCTCTTTGCAGCGTCGCAACCAGAAACTTGTCGAGGAAGCACCTGCGCCTTTCCTCTCCGATGCACAGCGGGAAAAAATCCATCAGGCATCGCGCGATATCTGCGCGGCCGCCGGTTATACCGGTGCCGGAACTGTGGAATTTCTGCTCAGCGCCGATGGCGTCATCTCCTTCCTCGAGGTCAATACCCGCCTGCAGGTGGAACACCCGGTAACGGAAGAAACGACCGGTCTCGATCTCGTCATCGAACAGTTCCGCATCGCCGAAGGTTTGGCCGTCAGCGTGACCGAGATGCCGGAACCGCGCGGCCATGCGATCGAGTTCCGCATCAACATGGAAGATCCGGGCCGTGGCTTTCTGCCCTCTGCCGGTGAGATTTCCAGATTTGCCGCTCCTTCCGGCCCCGGTGTGCGTCTGGATTCGGGCGTCGTCTCCGGCTCGGCCATTCCGCCGATGTTCGATTCCCTGTCGGCCAAGCTGATCATCTGGGGCGCAACCCGCGAACAGGCGATTGTACGGTCGCGCCGAGCGCTGGATGAATTCGCCATAGATGGCGTGCCCTCCGTGCTGCCCTTCCATCGCGCCGTCATCGCGCATGACGATTTCGCCAAGGATTTCCGCGTTCACACGCGCTGGATCGAGACCGATTTTGCCGAGACGCTGGAAGCAGCCAGCCGCCCTGCCCCGGAATCAGGCACCGGCTTGTTGCGCGGCCATGTCGAAATCGACGGCAAGCGTGTCGAGATCGGCATTCCAGACAGTTTTCTGCGCCTGCTCGGCCCGCTTTCGGCGGCACAGAACAACAGCGACAAGAATGATGAAACCGATATCGGCGCGGTTCTCGCCCCGGTTCCGGGCCTGCTCGTTCACTGGAATGTTTCCGATGGCGCACCTGTCGAAAAGGGTGACGTGCTGGCAATGATGGACGTGATGAAGATGGAGACAGCGGTCAGCGCACCGATTGCCGGCACCATCAGGATCCTTGCCGAAGCCGGTTCTTCACAGACGGCAGGCGCCGTCATTGCCCGCATCGCCAGCGGCACCATTTCAACGACCGAACAGGCCAAGCCGGAGACACGGACATGACCATGAGCGAAAACAACAAGCCGCTTCTGTCGGTCGAAAATCTGAGCGTCGAATTCGGCTCCAGCCGTGTCGTCGACGACCTGTCGTTTACGGTCGCGGCCGGCCAGACGGTTGCCGTTGTCGGCGAATCCGGTTCCGGCAAGTCGGTCACATCGCTGTCGACCATGCGGCTTGCCGACATGATGGGCGCGAAATACGCGAGCGGCCGCATCCTGTTCAACGACCGAGACCTCCTGAAGGCCTCCCAGAAGGAGATGCGCTCGATCCGCGGCAAGGAGATCGCCATGATCTTCCAGGAGCCGATGACGTCGCTCAACCCGGTCTTCACCATCGGTGACCAGATCTGCGAAGTGCTGATGCTGCACGAGAAGATGGGCAAGCCGGCTGCCATGGCGGAAGCCGGCCGTCTGCTCGACATGGTGCGCCTGCCCGACTCGGCCGAGCTTCTGACGCGCTATCCACATCAGCTCTCCGGCGGCATGCGCCAGCGCGTGATGATCGCTATGGCGCTTGCCTGCCGGCCAAAGCTGCTGATCGCCGACGAGCCGACCACGGCGCTCGACGTCACCATTCAGGCGCAGATCCTCAACATCATGCGCGACCTGCAGAAGACGCTCGGCATGGGCATGGTGTTCATCACCCATGACATGGGCGTGGTTGCCGAAATGGCCGACCATGTCGTCGTCATGTGGAAGGGCAAGAAGGTCGAGGAAGGTCCGGTTCGCGAGATTTTTGCCAACCCGCAGCATCCCTATACCAAGGCGCTTCTTTCCGCCGTGCCGAAGCTCGGCAGCATGACCGGCGAGGATTTTCCAAAACGCCTGCCGCTGACCGTTTTGCAGGACGGCGAGCCGGCGCTGGGCGGCGAAGAGCGCATTCAGGACACGGCCAAATACGACGAAAAGCCGCTTCTGTCGGTCAAGGACCTGTTTGTCCGTTTCGACATCAAGAAGAACATTTTCGGCAAGGCGACGCATCGCTGCAGCGCCGTGCAGAAGGTTTCCTTCGATATCCATCCGGGCGAAACGCTGGCGCTGGTCGGCGAAAGCGGTTCCGGCAAATCGACGATCGGCCGCACGATCCAGCAGCTGCAATCGTCGATGGGCGGCGAGATTTCGTTCAACGGCCGCACCTTTTCCTCGATGTCGGCGGCGGAACGCTTTCGCATGCGGCAGGAAGTGCAGTATATCTTTCAGGACCCGTTCGCTTCGCTCGATCCGCGCAAGACGGTCGGTTTCTCCATTGCCGAGCCGATCAACACCCATTCGCTGATCTCCGACAGCAAGGCAGTCAAACGCCGCGTCGATGAACTGCTGGAGCGTGTCGGCCTGTCGTCCGACGTTGCCTCGCGTTATCCGCACGAGTTTTCCGGCGGCCAGCGCCAGCGTGTCTGCATTGCCCGCGCGCTTGCCTCCGATCCGAAGCTGATCATTGCCGACGAAGCGCTGTCCGCGCTCGACGTCTCCATTCAGGCGCAGATCATCAACCTGTTCATGGACCTGCAGGCCGAACGCGGTCTCGCCTATCTGTTCATCAGCCATGACATGGCGGTGGTGGAAAAGATGAGCCACCGCGTTGCCGTGCTCTATCTTGGCCAGATCATGGAAATGGGTTCGCGCCGGCAGGTGTTTGAAACGCCGGGCCATGACTATACCCGCCGCCTTCTTTCGGCCGTGCCGGTCGCCGATCCGACGGTGCCGCGCCAGTCGGCTATGATCGAAGGCGAAATCCCCAATCCGGTGCGCCGCGTCGGCGACGAGCGCCCGGTCCTCGTGCACGAGGAAATCAATCCAGGCCACTTCGTCGCGAAGAGCGCCTGAATAAACGCGAAACAATCGCAGAGCATCTGAAGAGGAACAGGTAATGACAACGTTCAAACGGGGAATGGCAGCGACCTTCATGGCGCTTGCCCTGTCTGGTACGGCAATGACGGCGACGCCCGCTCTTGCCGCCGGCAAAATGACGATTTCGAGCCCGCAGGATCCGGGCAGCTGGGATCCGATCGATACGTTTCTCGTGCAATGGGCAGCCGTTGCCACCAACATTTTTGACGGCCTGACCTATCGCGGTCCCGACCTCAAGCTGGTGCCGGGTCTTGCTGAATCGTGGACCGAACTGGACGAAGGCAAGCGCATCCGCTTCAAGCTTCGCCAGAACGTCAAGTTCCACAACGGCGAGCCCTTCAATGCCGCGGCCGTAAAATTCACCTTCGAGCGCCTTCTCGGCGAACAGGGTGCCAAGGGTCCGCAGCGTTCCAACTACATCTCGATCGAAAGCGTTGAAGTGATCGACGACTATACGGTCGATCTCAAGCTCAAGGCCCCGGATCCGGTTCTGCTGACCAAGCTTGCCGGTTATGGCGCCATGATCGTGCCGCCGAAATACATTCAGGAAAAGGGTGAGGACAATTTCAACCTCAACCCGGTTGGCACAGGCGCGTTCAAGTTCGTCTCCTACCAGCCCAAGGTCGATATCAAGCTGGAAGCCAATGCCGACTATTGGGGCGGCGCTCCAAAACTGTCGGAACTGGAATTCCGCTTCATCGCCGAGCCGGCAACGGCTGTCGCCGAACTGCAGGCCGGCCGCGTCGATCTGGTGATCCCGCCGACCATCCCGATCGGCATGCTGCCGGTCATCCAGGGCGACGACAAGCTGGAAATCGTTTCCGTTCCCGGCCCGACCGTCGATGCCCTGCGCTTCAACACCCGCGACGGCATCACTGCCGATCCGAAGGTGCGCCAAGCGATCATCATGGCCGTTGATCGCGCCACGATCGTTCAGTCGATCCTTGCCGGTCAAGCATCCGAGATCACCAGCTTCCAGAGCGCGCTGTCCTTCGGCTTCGACCCGGACCTCAAGGCAATTCCTTACGATCCGGCCGGTGCCAAGAAGCTGCTGGCGGAAGCCGGCGTGAAGGCCGGTGCGACGCTGCAGATCGACATCCGCGGCAATGACGCGACGATGAACGAAGTGGCGCAGGTCATTTCCAGCTATCTGTCGATGGTCGGCATCACCGCCACCATCAAGCCCTATGAGACCAATGTTCTGCTCAACGACATCATCCCGCAGGGCAAGACCGGCGCGATGTTCCAGCAGAAGTGGGGCGGTTGGACCTTCGATTACGACAACACGGCGTATTCGATGTACCATTCCGGCGAAAAGTGGAACCCCTACGACAAGGACGAAAAGCTGGACAAGCTGCTGGAATCGCAGCGTCCGCTGACCGACCGTGCCGCGCGCGAAAAGATCCTCAAGGAAGTTGCCGCCTACGCATCGGAACGCGCTCTTGAGCTTCCGCTGTACAACAGCAACGCCATCTTCGGCATCAACAAGCGCGTCAAGGGCTTCATCGCTCCCCCGGACAACCGCCTGAAGCTGACCGACGTCACCGTCGAGTAATCGGCCTTAACGACCGACAAATCGCCTCGCCCGCATCAGCGGGCGGGGCAGGACTTCTCTTTTAGGAACTAGAACGTGGCCGGTTTCCTCATCAAGCGATTGCTACAGGCGATTTTCGTCGTCATCGCCATCACGCTCGTCGTCTCTTTCGCCATTCGCCTGACCGGCGATCCGGCCGTCACGATGTTTCAGGGTGGCGGCAGTATGACGGAGGATGACCTTGCGCGCATTCGTGCGTCGCTCGGCACCGATCAGCCGTTCCTCGTCCAGTACTGGAATTTCATCAAGGGTCTGGTGACGCTCGATTTCGGTCGCAGCTTTTCCGGCGGCACCTCGGTTTCCCTGCTGATCGGCCATGCCCTGCCGGCAACGCTGCTGCTCGCCTTCATCTCGATGTTCGTGTCGATCGTGCTGTCCATCCCGCTCGGCATCAAGGCCGCCACCTCGCGTGGCAAGGCCGCCGATCAGGCGATCCGCATCTTTTCGCTGATCGGTCTGTCCTTCCCGAATTTCTGGCTCGCCACCATGCTGGTGCTGCTGTTTGCCATCACGCTGGGCTGGCTGCCGCCGAGCGGCATGTCGGGCTTTGCAAGCTATGTGATGCCGGCCGTCACCATGGGTGTCATCTTGACCGCGACCAATGTCCGCCTCGTGCGCACCTCGATGCTGGAAACGCTGCAGTCGCAATATATCATGGTGGCGCGCGCCAAGGGACTTTCCGAAAGCAAGGTTCTCTACAAACACGCGCTGCGCAACTGCGCCATTCCGCTGATCACCTATTTCGGCCTGCAGTTCGGCGGCCTGCTCGGCGGCATCGTCGTCATCGAGCGCGTGTTCAACTGGCCGGGCATGGGCACGCTTGCCTTCGACGCCGTCGGCGCCCGCGATTTCCCCGTTCTCCAGGCCGTCATCACCGTTTTGTCGCTGATGATCGTCGGCATCAACCTTCTGGTCGACATCGCCTATGGCCTCGTCGATCCCCGCATCCGCACGGAGTAAACGACAATGGCTGCAAAAACCTCCCGCCTGTCGCGCTTCGCGAGCCTCGAATTCATCCTCGGCACGGTGCTGACGGTCGTCATCTGCCTCGCCGTGCTGTTCTCCGACATCCTGTTTCCCGGCGGCGCCGACAAAATCAATCTGATGGCGCGTCTGGTCAAACCCTTCACCAACGCCGCCTTCCCGTTCGGCACCGATCCGCTCGGCCGTGACGTGCTTGCCCGTGTCGTTGCCGGTGGCAAAATCTCGCTTCTGGTCGGCTTCACCTCGGTCATCGGCGCCGTGATTTTCGGCGTGCTGATGGGCCTGATTGCAGGTTATTACCGTGGCTTCTGGGACATGCTGGTCATGCGTTTCGCCGACCTGCAGTTGGCCATGCCATTCATTCTGCTCGCCATCACCTTCATCGCCATCGTCGGCGGTAGCCTTACCAACACGATCATCCTGCTGATCGTGTCGCAATGGGTGCAATATGCCCGTCTGGTGCGCGGCTCGGTGCTGACGCTGCGTGAGCGCGAGTTCATCCTTTCGGCGCGCGCGATCGGTGTCAAAGACTGGCGCATCATCTTTCAGCACCTGCTGCCGAACCTGATCGGCCCGGTGATCGTGTTGATGACGCTGAACGTCGCCAACAACATCCTCCTGGAAAGCAGCCTGACCTTCCTCGGCCTCGGCGTCGATCCGACCATCCCGAGCTGGGGCGGCATGCTGGCCGACGGCCGCACCTATCTGCAAACGGCATGGTGGGTCAGCGTCTTTCCGGGCCTCGCCATCCTGCTCACCGTGCTTGGCCTCAACCTGCTCGGGGACTGGCTGCGCGACAGCCTCGACCCGACCGGCCGCACCTCCAGATAACCTCTTCGATTACAGCAAGGCTTAGCACCATGACTTCGATCTTCGAGACTTCCGTTCCGCGCACTCTTGAAACTCTGGTCACCGGTGCCAAGCCCGGCCTCTCCTTCGAAGCCTGGACTTTCGACGATACGAAGAGCCGCCGCGCCACGGAAGCGGCGCTGAAGGACAAGGGCATCACCGCCCGCATCCGCAGCGCCTACAAGCCGCTTCTCTTCACCTTCCTTGAAGAGATCGACCTTCCCGGCGTGACGGAAATCGAGGTGCGTTATCCCGTGCATGCCAATGCGCCGGCCAATCGTTTTCGCCTCGAAGCCTATCCGCTGGCAGCGCTGGTCGGTGACGCAAAAATCGCGTTCATTGCCCGCGAGGATGGTGAGCTCTTTTACGACGTGGCACTGACGCGGAATGGTCAGACGGAAACGCTGAAGGTTCTGGTGCCGAACCGCGTGCATGAAGATGTCGTTGGCGAAACCAATGTCTCACCGACAGGCTGGTATCGTGCAGACGGCGACGAGGCGGGAGAACGTCTCGAAACAGATTACGAGCGACTGTTTCATGGCGCAATCGATGCCATTGCCGGTTACGACTGGGGTTCGACCGAACCTTATTTCGAAGAACTGAACATCCGCGTTGCGCATCCGGCCGAAGACATGGAACTGCCGGTCGGCGACGAGGTGGTGAGCCTGCGCGAGGCCCTGCACGAAGACTTTTATTTCTCGCTGCTGGAATTCTTTCAGAAGAAATCCGGCCGTCCGCTTGGCGATCGTGGCCTGAAGCCCGGCCAGATCGTGCCGGAAATCGTTCAGAGCACTGGTGAAATCAGCATCCGTGTCGAAACCCGTCCGCTGACGACCGGTTTCCTCGACGGCGCAGAACAGGCGATCGATACGGCCATCGAACCGCCGGCAGCCAGCCAGATGGCAAAGCTGCTGGCCGAGATCGGCGGTGAAGAGTTTTCCGCCAATTCCCGTTCCGGCCGCGCGCTCTCTGCCCGTTACGTCAAGGGCAGCGATGCCGCCGTGATGATCAGCGGTGGTCAGCACCCGAACGAGACGACAGGCATTGTCGGTGCCATCCGCGCCGCGCGTGCCCTCAAGGAACGCAGCAACGCGCATTTCACCATCTCGCCGCTGGAAAACCCGGATGGTTACGCGCTGCACCAGCGTTTGCGCGTCGACAACCCGCGCCACATGCACCACGCCGCGCGTTACACGGCGCTGGGTGACGACCTCGAATACCGCACCCGCGAAAACTCCGGAAAACACCTGAACGAAAAGGCCATCCGTTTCGCGGCGCAGGACCTGAGCGGCGCAAAGCTGCATGTGAACCTGCACGGTTACCCGTCGCATGAATGGACACGCCCGCTCTCCGGTTACGTGCCGCGCAATTTTGCCATGTGGACGCTGCCGAAAGGTTTCTTCCTCGTCATGCGCCATCACGCAGGCTGGACGAGCCAAGCCGAAGCCATGCTCGACCACGTCACCCGTCACCTCGGCGCCATTCCGGGCATTCTCGATTATAACAACCGGCAGATCGCGCTTTATGAAACCCATGCCGGCGAGACGGGTTTTCGCATCATCAACGGTTTCCCATGCCTGTCATCGGTCGATGACCGCCACACCGTGCCGCTGACGCTGATCACCGAATATCCGGACGAGACGATCTACGGCGACGATTTCATTGCAGGCCATACGGCGCAGATGGAGACGGTGATCTCGGCTTACGACGCGTGGCAACTGTTGCAGGCAGACGCACCGACCGTCTGATTCAAAGCCTGATTTTTCGACATTCTGTTACCGCCCTCGCCTTCGGTTTCGACACCGATGCGGGGGCGAATGCGTTGCTGCGGGCTGGTCCGCCCGGCCTGAACCTGTCCATCATTTAATGTGCTATCGCGTTGACACCCGCTTGGCAGAACCAATATCGGTACTCTCAAGTTCCAATAAGGTCGATACTGCACATGCGCCTCAAGACGGCCCTGCCAATTATCATCCTCGCCATCGCGACCATCGGCGGCGTCGCAGCCTTTGCCCTGTCGTCATCGGCATCGACGCCGACCACGCTGACGGCACCGGTGATGCGGGCCAATGTGGAATCGACGGTGCTTGCCACCGGTACGTTGAAACCGTCGCGCCTTGTCGCAGTTGGTTCGCAGGCGACCGGCCGCGTGACATCGCTGAAGGTTGCCGTCGGTGACACCGTCAAGGCAGGCGATCTGATCGCGGAAATCGATTCCACCACGCAGAACAATGCGCTGCGTACCTCCAAAGCAGCCCTGGCAAATGTGCAGGCCCAGCGCGCCGAGCGCGTCGCCCAGCTGGAGAACGCCCATCTGACTCTGGAACGCCAAAAGGCCATTTATGAGAAGCAGGCAGGTTCACGCGCCGATCTTCAAACCGCGGAATCAGAGGTGAAGGTGATCGCGGCCCAGATCCAGGCATTGGATGCGCAGATCACCGAAGCGGAAGTGGCCGTTGAGACAGCTGAGGCCGATGTCGGTTACACCCGCATCAGCGCGCCGATGGATGGCACGGTGCTTGCCGTGGTCAATCAGGAGGGCCGCACCGTCAATGCCGCGCAGTCTGCCCCCACCATTGTCGTTCTGGGTGATCTCACCCGCATGACGGTGCGCGCCGAAATTTCCGAGGCCGACATCACCCGCGTCAAGGCCGGCCAGGCGGTGCGGTTCAACGTGATCGGCGACCGTGCAAAGACCTATGAGGCAAAACTGACGACCATAGAGCCGGCACCGGAATCGATCACAGAGGACAGCAGTGTCTCGACATCCACCACGAGTTCGTCTTCGTCCTCATCCTCCAGTTCGTCATCGGCAATCTACTATATCGGGGTCTTCGACATCGCCAATGATGACGGTCGTTTCCGCACCTATATGTCGGCAGAGGTCAATATCATCCTCGGCTCGGCCGCGAATGCGCTGACGATCCCATCCTCTGCCCTGCCGGAAACGGCCGCGACCGGCACCTCGCAGGTGCGCGTCGAAAAGGACGGCCAGCTGGAAACCCGCAAGGTGGAGATCGGCCTCAACAACAAGATCACGGCGGAAGTGAAATCCGGCCTGGAACAGGGCGAGCGCGTCGTCATCGGCGAGGGTGCGGCTGCTGCCTCGGCCTCTGGCGGCGGCAGACGCGGCGGCCCGCCGCCGATGTTCTGATGGAGGTGTGCTCATGACCGAACCTCTGATTTCACTGTCCGGCCTGCGCCGTGAATATGCTTCCGGTGACGGCACGATCACCGTGCTGAAAGACGTCGACCTCACCATCGAACGGGGCGAGATGGTCGCCATCATCGGTGCTTCCGGCTCCGGCAAATCGACGCTGATGAACATACTCGGCCTGCTCGACCGGCCGACAGCCGGCACCTACAGGATTTCCGGCCACGAGACGTCGGCGCTCGACAATGATGACCGCTCTGCACTTCGGCGCGAACACTTTGGCTTCATCTTTCAGCGTTACCACCTGCTGGACGAGATTTCGGCGCTTGCCAATGTCGAGATCCCCGCCGTTTATGCCGGACGCGACCGTGGTCAACGGCGGGAGCGGGCGGCGGCACTTCTCGGTCGCCTCGGCATGGCGGATCGCACCGACCACCGACCCGGCCATCTGTCCGGCGGCCAGCAGCAGCGCGTCTCCATTGCTCGCGCCCTGATGAACGATGCCGAGGTGATCCTGGCGGACGAACCGACCGGGGCACTCGACAAGACGAGCGGCGAAGAGGTGCTGCGGATTCTCGACGAACTGCACGCCGAAGGCCGCACGATCATCATCGTCACGCATGATGCCAGCGTCGCGGCACGGGCCGAACGGATCATCGAGATATCCGATGGCGAGATCATTTCGGACACGCGTTCCGAAACGGCAAGGCATGCTCCCGCGAAGACCGAAACCGAAACACCGACGAAAACCAACCGGGTCGGTGCCGGCATGGAACGCTTCCGCGAAGCCTTCCTGATGGCCTGCAAGGCGTTGACGGCGCACCGCATGCGCTCCTTTCTTACCATGCTCGGCATCATCATCGGCATCGCCTCGGTGATTTCGGTGGTGGCGCTCGGCACCGGCAGCCAGCAGAAGGTGCTGGCCAATATCAGCAGCCTCGGCACCAACACGCTGGAAGTGTTTCCCGGCGCCGGTTTTGGCGACATGCGCTCCGGCCGGGTGAAAACCCTGCTTGTCTCCGATGCGGAAGCGCTGGCCAAACTCTCCTATGTTGCCGCCGCCACGCCGACCGTATCGACGAACACCACGGCCCGCTTTGGCGCAACCGAAGCCAATGCGCTGGTGAATGGCGTCGGCAGCCGGTATTTCGAGGTCAAGGGATCAAAACTGCTGGCCGGTCGACTGTTCGATGATACTGGCGTTGCCGCCATGGAACAGGACGCCGTCATAGACGAGAACACCGCCAAGACCCTGTTTGGCACGGATGTGACCCAGGCGATCGGCCAGGTCGTGCTGGTCGGCAGCGTGCCATGCCGGGTGATCGGCGTCATCTCCGCACAGCAGGGCGGCTTTGGCTCCAGCGACAACCTTTCGATCTATCTTCCCTATACCAGCGTCCAGACGCGCTTTACCGGCGACCAATCGCTGCGCAGCGTGACATTGCGGATCAGCGATGATGCGGAAACCAGTGTTGCCGAGCAGGCCGTGACCACCTTTCTGACAGGTCGCCACGGAACCAAGGATTTCTTCATCCTCAACACCGACGACATCCGCCAGACCATTACCAGCACGACACAGACGATGACACTTCTGATCGGTGCAATTGCCGTGATCTCGCTTATCGTCGGCGGCATCGGCGTGATGAACATCATGCTGGTTTCCGTATCCGAACGGGTGAGCGAGATCGGCGTGCGCATGGCGGTTGGTGCAAGGCGTCAGGATATCCTGCAACAGTTCCTGATCGAGGCCGTGCTGGTCTGCATGATTGGCGGCGTGCTGGGCGTGGCACTTGCCTTGCTGTTCGGCTTCACCTTCAGCCTGTTCGGCTCCAGCTTCAGCCTCGTGTTCACCACCGCACCGATCGTGCTCGCCGTGCTGTCCTCCTGCCTGATCGGCATTGCCTTCGGATATCTGCCGGCGCGCAATGCGTCTCGACTGGATCCGGTGGCGGCGCTCACGTGACAGGAAAGGAGGGGTCGCAGGTTTCCTGAAAAGACCCCTCCAGGATGTGCAACGTTCAAACCGCATCATATCGGTTTCGCCATGCACAAAAGCTAAGCACAGCTCATCATACTCAAGAGAAAAATTCCCTGACGAACGCTCACGAAGGCGCCACCCAAAGGCGAATGTTGCTGCAATGCAATGTTCTGCTTGCGGGAAACCTAAAAATACTACGCCCTCACAGATTTTTGACGTCCACCTTAGCATTTTATCTACGATCACCCGCTAGTGAACTGACAAACAACGATTTTTTCCGGACGCCCACTAATGACATTTTTACTGTAAAATCGATTTATAGCGATTACTCCTCATATTTCACCTCCCCACATGTCAGCCAATTGTCATTTTCGCATTGCTAATGTTGCGGTGCGAAATGATCGCTTCACTTAACCCGCCGGACTGAGGGAAATCCTCCGTCATTACAGGTCCGGCAAGAGAGGATACGACCATGGGCGACCTTCTGAAGGGCATCTCCAGTTTTCGCGGCGCCGTTTTCCCGGATCACTCGGCGCTTTACCGCAAGCTCGCACATGAAGGCCAGTCGCCGCAGGCACTAATGATCTCCTGTGCCGACAGCCGCGTCATGCCGGAAACCATCACCCAATCCGGCCCCGGCGAACTGTTCGTATGCCGCAATGCCGGCAATATCGTTCCGCCATTCCAGACCATGAATGGCGGCGTGTCTTCAGCCATCGAATATGCGCTCGTGGCTTTGGGCGTGCGTGACATCATCGTCTGCGGTCATTCGGACTGTGGCGCCATGAAAGGCCTTTGCCAACCCGACCTGCTCGGCAAGATGCCCAATGTCGCCGCCTGGCTGAAACATAGCCATGCCGCTCATTCGATCGTCTGCGAGGCCTATCCGCCGAACATGGACGAGAAGGAAAAGATCCGCGCCGTTGCCATGGAAAACGTGGTCGTGCAGCTCGATCACCTGCGCACACATCCCTCGGTCGCGTCCAGACTGGCGAAGAGCGAAGTCACCTTGCACGGCTGGTTTTTTGACATCGAGACCGGCGAAGTACTTGTTTATGACGGCGTCGAAAAACGTTTCATCGAGATCGAGGATGGCCAGCCACTGCCGGTGGCGGTGACCGGCCGCGGCGTGCCGCATGTGATCCCAGCGACAGCGCAGATAGCGGCGGAGTAACGCATATGGCGAACGACGGCACTGTCCAGCATATACCGCCCTCCTCGGGGCAATCACCATCCACCTTCGCGGCAGATTTCGCCTCCTCGGTGGTGGTCTTTCTCGTCGCCATCCCGCTTTGCCTCGGCATTGCGGTGGCTTCGGGCGTGCCCGTCGCCATGGGCCTGATTTCCGGAATCGTCGGCGGCATTGTCGTCGGCGCAATAGCCGGCTCTCCGTTGCAGGTTTCCGGACCTGCGGCGGGTCTTGCCGTCATCGTTTTCGGGTTTGTCGAACAATATGGCGTAGCAGCGCTTGGCCCGGTTCTGGTTGCGGCTGGCATGATCCAGATCCTTGCCGGGTTTCTGCGGATCGGCTCGTGGTTCCGCGCCATTTCCCCGGCAGTCGTTCATGGCATGCTGGCCGGTATCGGCATTCTTATCATCCTCGGCCAGATCCACGTTCTGATGGATTCCAAGCCGGCGGCCGGCGGCATCCAGAATGTCGTCGCCATCGAAAACAGTGTCGAAAAACTCTGGCATGACGGCATCACCAATCAGACACTGGCGCTGATGGTGGGCGTGGCGTCGCTGCTCGCCATGATCGGCTGGGAAAAATTTCGTCCGGCCAAGCTGAAACTGGTACCGGGCGCGCTGATCGGCGTTGCCTTCGGTACGCTGCTGGCCGTCGGCTTCAGCCTTCCGATCGCCCGCGTCGATCTGCCGGCGTCCCTGCTGGATGGCATCTCGATCCCCGGCGTCGGCGATTTCATGCGGCTGTCGGAACCGGGCATTTTCATCACCGTCCTCGTCATCGCCGTGATTGCCAGTGCCGAAACGCTTCTTTCCGCAGCGGCGGTGGATCGCATGCATGATGGTGAGCGCACGAAATACAACAAGGAGCTTTTCGCCCAGGGCATCGGCAACGGCATCTGCGGCATGCTCGGCGCGCTGCCGATCACCGGTGTGATCGTGCGTTCCTCGGCCAATATTCAGGCCGGTGCGAAAACCCGCCTTTCAGCGGTCATGCATGGCGCATGGGTTCTGGCGCTGGTGGCACTGCTGCCGCAGCTTCTCGGCGTGGTGCCGATGACGGCGCTGGCGGCTGTGCTGCTGGTGACCGGCTGGCGTCTGGTAAGCCTGCACCATGTGCGCCACCTGTTCGACCATCACGGCTGGGTGCCGGTCGGCATCTGGTTCGCCACGGTCTCGCTGGTGGTGACGCAGGATCTGCTGATCGGCGTCAGTGTGGGCCTTGCGCTGTCGATCGCCGAGATCGTGCCTTATCTGCGCCGTCGCCTGCATATCGAGACGGCGGAGACCGAGGACGAGATCTATCTCAACCTGACGGGTGCGGCGACCGCCAAGGACATTCCGGCACTGCTGAACCTGCTGGAAAAACTGCCGGCCAGCCAGCCGGTGCGCCTGACTGCTCCCGATTTGCATTATCTCGACCACACCTGCGCCGAGACCATCAGCGAATGGGTGCAGCGCGAGACGCGTGCGGGCCGCCGGGTGCATGTCGAATATGCTTCCGCGACTTCCGCCGAACGGCATCATCGTGTCGATCCGCAGTTGCGGCGGTTTTATGCCGAAGCGGCCGCGTAAGGCGGCACCTCAAGAATGCGAAAGGGCCGGAGCAGCGATGCTCCGGCCCTTTGTTGTTACTTGATCATCGGCAGAAGTTCGGAGACCGACTTCTTGGCGTCGCCGTAGAACATCCGCGTATTTTCCTTGTAGAAGAGCGGGTTCTCGATGCCGGAATAACCGGTGCCCTGACCACGCTTCGACACGAACACCTGCTTGGCCTTCCACACCTGCAGAACCGGCATGCCGGCGATCGGCGAATTCGGGTCTTCTTCGGCCGCCGGATTGACGATGTCGTTGGAGCCTATGACGATGACGACGTCGGTCGTGGGGAAATCATCGTTGATCTCGTCCATTTCCATGACGATGTCATAGGGGACCTTGGCTTCGGCGAGCAGCACGTTCATGTGGCCCGGCAGACGGCCGGCAACCGGATGGATGGCGAAACGGACGGTCTTGCCGGCCGCGCGCAGCTTGCGCGTCAGTTCGGAGACAGCCTGCTGCGCCTGCGCCACCGCCATGCCGTAACCGGGAACGATGATCACCGAGTCGGCGTCGTTGAGCGCGTTGGCAACACCTTCGGCATCGATGGCGATCTGTTCGCCCTCGATTTCCATGGCAGGGCCCGTGGTGCCGCCGAAGCCGCCCAGAATGACCGAGACGAAGGAACGGTTCATCGCCTTGCACATGATGTAGGACAGGATCGCACCGGAAGAACCGACCAGCGCACCGGTGACGATCAGCAGATCATTGCCGAGCGTGAAGCCGATAGCAGCGGCCGCCCAGCCGGAATAGCTGTTCAGCATCGACACCACGACCGGCATATCGGCGCCGCCGATGCCCATGATCAGGTGATAACCGATGAAGAAGGCGAGCAGCGTCATCAGCACAAGCGTCCAGACGCCCGAACCATTGGCGTACATGACCAGCAGGATCAGCGACAGGATGGCCGCGCCGGCATTGAGGAAGTGACCGCCCGGAAGCTTCTTCGCCTTGCCATCGACCTTGCCGGCCAGCTTGCCGAAGGCAACGACGGAGCCGGTGAAGGTGACAGCACCGATGAAGACGCCGAGAAAAACTTCGACATTCATGATGGCCAGTTCGACCGGGGTCTTGTGGGCGAGAATGGCAGAAAAGCCTTCGAGCGTTGCGCGGGTCGCCTCATCCATGCCGGCAACACGCCATGCCTCGATATGGGCGTTATAGCCGATGAAGACGGCGGCAAGGCCTACGAAGGAATGAAGGGCTGCCACGAGCTGCGGCATTTCCGTCATCTGCACGCGGGCAGCGACGGTATAGCCCATGAACGAGCCGCCGGCGATCATCACAAGAATGATGAGCCAGTTGCCGAAGGTTCCCGGCACCTGCGGGCCGAGGATGGTGGCGATGACGGCGAGCGCCATGCCGACAATGCCGTACCAGACGGCACGCTTGGCGCTTTCCTGGCCGGAAAGGCCGCCGAGCGAAAGAATGAAGAGAACAGCCGCAGAAATGTAGGCGGCGGAAACGATACCGATCGTCATATGATTATACCCCTACCCGATCACGACTTCTGGAACATGGCGAGCATGCGCCGTGTGACGAGGAACCCGCCGACGATGTTGATGGTGGCAACCAGAACCGACAGTGCGCCCAAGATGACGACGAGCCAGTTGCCGGAGCCGATCTGCAACAGGGCGCCGAGGATGACGATGCCGGAAATGGCGTTGGTGACGGCCATCAGCGGCGTGTGCAGCGAATGCGACACATTCCAGATGACCTGGAAACCGATGAAGCAGGCGAGCACGAAAACCACGAAATGGCTCATGAAGCTGGCAGGTGCAAACGCACCGACGAGCAGCAGAAGTGCGGTGCCGGCTGCCAGCAGAATGCCCTGGGTCTTGGTCTGCGACTTGAAGGCGGCCGTTTCCCTGGCGCGCTTTTCTTCAGGCGTCAGTTCCTTGACCTTTTCCTTCGGCTTCTGGGCAGCGATCGCCTTGATCTTCGGCGGTGGCGGCGGGAAGGTTATCTCGCCTTCCTTGGTGACCGTCGCACCACGGATGACGTCGTCTTCCATGTTGTGAACGACGACACCGTCCTTGGCCGGCGTCAGGTCGGTCATCATGTGGCGGATGTTGGTCGAATAAAGCGTCGACGACTGGGCAGCCATGCGGCTCGGAAAATCCGTGTAACCGATGACGGTGACGCCGTTGTCCGAAACCACCTTCTGATCGGCAACCGTCAGATCGCAATTGCCGCCGCGTTCGGCCGCCAAGTCGATGATGACCGAACCGGGCTTCATGGCGGCGACCATATCGGCGAGCCACAGTTTTGGCGCATCGCGGCCGGGGATCAGCGCCGTGGTGATGACGATGTCGATCTCAGGGGCCAGTTCGCGGAATTTTTCGAGCTGCTTTTCGCGGAATTCCGGCGAAGACGGAGCGGCATAACCACCGGTGGCGGCGCCATCCTGGCTGTCGCCCTTGAAGTCGAGATAAACGAACTGCGCACCCATGGATTCGATCTGTTCGGCCACTTCCGGGCGAACGTCGAAAGCATAGGTGATGGCGCCGAGCGAAGTGGCGGTGCCGATGGCGGCAAGGCCGGCCACACCTGCGCCGATGACCAGAACTTTTGCAGGCGGGACCTTGCCGGCGGCGGTGACCTGACCGGTGAAGAAACGACCGAAATTGTTGCCGGCCTCGATGACGGCGCGGTAACCGGCGATGTTGGCCATCGACGACAGCGCATCCATCTTCTGCGCACGCGAAATGCGCGGCACCATGTCCATGGCGATGACGTTGACGCCGCGGGTTTTGGCTTCTTCCAGCAGCGCAGAATTCTGTGCCGGATAGAAGAACGAGATCAGCGTCTTGCCGGGACCGAGATCAGCGAGCTCGGCGCTTTCCGGCGGGCGGACCTTTGCGATCACGTCAGCCTGAGACGACAGTGCGGCGGCAGTGTCGGTTACCGTCACACCGGCGGCGCGATAGGCATCGTCCAAAAAGCCGGCGGCTTTGCCCGCACCGGTTTCGATCAAACATTCATAACCGAGCTTCTGCAATGCCAGCGCAGAGTCGGGCGTCATCGCGACACGCGCCTCGTTCTCTGCGCGTTCCTTCAACGCTCCAATTTTCATAGTCCCTGTACCCTTCCCCGTTTCCTCGCGGGTTTCGGCGTTGCCGCCGTTTTGTTGTTGCCGCAAGCACCGCTGCCGTTTGACCGGTTCCGTCGAGCAACGAAACGCCGCCGGCGGCTGAAATGAATCTTTAACCGATCAATCATGCTGCCTCTTTTTCGCCGCGACAAGCCGACAGGCCTGCGATCGGACACGCAATTATGCGGCGTATTGCCGCGAAACGCCGGATTTCCACAGTCGAGTGAGATGAGGACAGACTCATGCCTTGGCGATCTGAGGTTTTTCATTTTTGTCCGGCTGTCGTTTGCGGGTTATGCGGCCGGGGCACGTCCTGTGCCTCCTAATTAAATTTTATAATGGCGCACGACGTGCCCCGTTCGGTGGTTTTTCCGCGCAACTCCGGTCCTTCTGCGGCGGTTGGTCTTCATTTGCGAACACCAACCGGTTTGTGTGCGACACACGCACGCCCCGCCGCTGTTTCAGGCAAGAGGAAGACCATTTTCTGCGCAGCCCCGCATGGATCACCTGCATCAGGGCGTCCCATGCGATCACCGGCCCGTCCTTCGCATCGCCGGCAATGCAGACCGGTGTAGCCGAAACAGAACGCGATGAGTGTCGCACAGTCTGGAAATGCGTGGATGAGATTCGAGACAAGATATTGATATCGTTCACGCGACGTCTCGAAACGTCCACGGAATTTTGTCAATTTTCGAGGTTTTGGGGGCGGAGCCCCCTCACCAAGCGCGTCCAGCGATCGGCTAAGCCTCTCGCGGACTTGCTATCCTCTCCCGCAGGGGGAGAGGAAAAGACGCTGCGATCTTATCTCTCCCCTTGCGGGAGAGAAAGCGATTTCAACATCTTAGCCAAAGGCTAAGTGTTAGAAATCGCAAGTGAGGGGCAGTTTTCATCCGCGAGGAAAATCCTCAGGCCACCCCATCCACCAGCAGATAAGGCTCGCCACGCGAACATGTCTCGATACGGGCTTCGACCTTGTAGACATCGCGCAGCATGTCCGGCGTGATGACTTCGGCCGTCTTGCCGCTGACGATCATGGTGCCGTTCGCAATGACGATCGTGTGGTGGCAATAGCGCAGAGCATGGTTGAGATCGTGCAACGCGATGAGCACGATCATGCCGTTTCTGGCGGCCAGTTGACCGACAAAGGCAAGTACCTCGATCTGGCGATGCAGGTCGAGCGCCGAGGTGGGCTCGTCCATCAACAGCACTTCCGGCTTGCGCACCAGCGCCTGCGCCAACGAGACCAACTGACGCTGGCCGCCCGACAATTCGCCAAGACCACGAAACGCGAGGTCCTCGATGCGCAGCGCCTTCAGGATCTCGTCGATCTCGTTGAGTTCGTCATCCTGAACGCGCCAGCCGCCGCCCTGCTTGGCCGACAGGAGAACGGATTCGTAGACGGTGAGGACGGCGTTGGCGCCGGTATCCTGCGGCATGTAGCAGATCGAGCGGTCGCCACGGTCGCTGTTCGAAAGCTCCACGAGGCCGGGGCCGGAGATCAGCGAGGCGATGCGCTTGAACAGGGTCGACTTGCCGGCGGCATTGGGGCCGATGACAGCGGTCATGCTGCCGCTTTCCAGCGTGTCGATGCCGATGTTCGACAGAACCGTGACACGACCGTAATTGGCGCCGACCTGCCTGAGGGCGAGGCTTACCATGAGCGCCTCCTGTTTCCGAAAATAAGCGCGAAGAAGAAGGGCACGCCGACCAGAGCGGTAATGACGCCGATCGGCAGGATGGCGCCGGGGATGATGACCTTGCTGACAACCGACGTGACCGAGAGCAGCAGCGCGCCGCAGATGACCGAACCGGGCAGGAAGAAACGCTGGTCTTCGCCGACAACCATGCGGGCGATATGCGGGCCGACGAGACCGACGAAACCGATCGTTCCTACGAAGGAAACCGGGATGGCGGCGAGCAGGCTGACGATCATCATGGTCTGCAGGCGTAGCGAGCGGACATTGACGCCCATGCTGGCGGCCTTGTCATCGCCCAGACGCAGGGCGGTCAATGCCCAGGCATTGCGCATGAACAGCGGCACGGTGACGACCAGCACTGCGGCGGTGACGAACACCTTCGACCACGTTGCCTTTGTGAGGCTGCCCATGGTCCAGAAGACAACGGCAGCAAGCGCCTGTTCGGAGGCCAGATATTCGAGCAGCGACAGGGCGGCATTGAAAGTGAAGACCAGCGCGATGCCGAGCAGCACGATGGTTTCGACACTGACGCCGCGCATGGTGGAGGCGAAATAGATGAACAGCGAGGCGGCCATCGCCATCAGGAAGGCGTTGATCGGCACCATATATTGCACGGCAGCCGGAAAAATGGCGACACCGGCGACAAGCGCCAAGGCTGCGCCAAAACTGGCGGCGGCGGAAATGCCGAGCGTGAAGGGGCTGGCCAGCGGATTGGCCAGAATGGTCTGCATCTGCGCGCCGGCGACCGAAAGTGCGGCGCCGACGGTGACCGCCATCAGGGCGATCGGCATGCGGATATCCCAGATGACGACGCGCAGCTGGTTGCCGGCGGTGGAGGGCGAAAAGATTGCCTGCAGGACTTCCGCGATGGTGTAATTGGCCGGGCCGAGCGCCATGTCGGCGGCGATGCTGATGGCGAGCGCCAGCACCAGCAGACACAGGATGAGAATACGCCGGAAGGCGAGAGCGCGATAGCGCTCCCGCCCTGCTTTGCTGGAACCGGCGGCAGTGGATTGTTCCAAAGCCAGGTTGGTCATCAGATCATTCGTCCTTCAGAGATACGAAGAAGCCCTGCTTGTAAGGAAGCGGCAGGAAGCGGGCATGCAATTCCTTGAAGGTCGCTTCCGGATCGAGATCCTTGAAGAGATCCGGGTGCAGCCACTTGGCGATCTCCTGGATGGCCACGAACTGATAGGGGTTGTTGTAGAACTGGTGCCAGATGGCGTGCACGTTCTTGTCCTCGACCGCCTTGACGCCGGTGAAGGCCGGACGCTTGGTCAGCGCTTCGAGCTTGACCTTGGCTTCCTTCACATCCGCACCATAACCGACGCCGACCCAGGCGCCGCCGGGAACGAAAGCTTCCCACATGCCGCCGGTAACGATGATCTGATCCGGGTTGGAGGCGATGATCTGCTCCGGGTTCACTGTGCCGAACGTGCCGGGAATGATGCCATTGGCCATGTTCTTGCCGCCGGCAATCTCGACCATCTTGCCAAAGTTTTCATTGCCGAAGGACATGCAGCAATCATCGGAATAACCGCCGGCCCGCTCGACGAAGACGACCGGGATCTTTGGCTTTTCGGCAGCCAGCTTGTCGGTGACGACCTTGATGCTATCCGCGCGGAACTTGATGAAATCTTCGGCGACCTGTTCCTTGCCCATCAGCTTGCCCATGATGCGCATGCTCGGCTCGGTGTTTTCCATCGGCTTTTCGCGGAAATCGACATAAACCAGCGGAATGCCGACCTTGGCGAGCTTTTCGATATAACCGGCTTCTTCGGTGGCGGTCTTGGCATCGATGTTCATAAGGATGACATCGGGCTTCAGCGCCACTGCCTGCTCGATGTTGAACGTGCCGTCCTTCATGCCGCCGAATGTGGGCAGCTTGGCGATCTCGGGAAATTTGGCCAGATAGGCCTGATAGGTTTCCGGATCGGCCTTCGGCAGGTCATCGCGCCAGCCGACAACGTGCTGGAACGGATTTTCCTTGTCGAGTGCGGCCAGGAAATAGATCTGGCGGCCTTCGCCGAGGATCACGTGCTTGACCGGGGTCTCGATCTCGACGTCACGGCCAGTGACATCCTTGATGGTGACCTTTTCGGCCAGGGCCGGCCAGACGGAGGCCAGAAGAAGGGCTGCCGAAAGGCTCGCGGCTTTGATAGGAAGGCGCATGGTTCTCTCTCCCGTGGAAATCGAGGGGGCTCTATTCTTTTATGACTGGATCGGTCAAGTTTTATCTTTTAGAGCAATTCTTGACTATGTAAGCAGCGGACAACCAAAGACTGCAATGAGCGAAACACACGGCAAGAACTACAATCTGCGGGATGAGATAAAGGCCTATTGGTCGGCCCGCGCCGCCCATTTCGACCTGTCTCCTGGGCATGAAATTTTTTCCGAAGACGAGCGGCAGGCATGGCGGGCGCTGATCGAAAAGCATCTCGGGGCGGGCAATGGCCGCCCTGCCCTCGACCTTGCATCCGGCACGGCAGTGGTTTCCCACCTGATGGACGATGCCGGTTTTCGGGTCACGGGGCTGGACTGGTCGGAGACCATGCTGGCGCTGGCCCGGACAAAGGCAAAGAAACGCGGCCGCGACATCACCTTCCGCACGGCCGATGCCGAAAACACCATGGAGCCGGATGGCGCTTACGACGTCATCGTCACCCGGCATCTGGTATGGACGCTGGTCGATCCGGCCGCCTGTTTTGCCGAGTGGATGCGGGTGCTGAAACCCGGCGGAAAACTGCTGATCGTCGATGGCGATTTCGTCAATGTCGGTTTTGCCGAAAAGCTGGTGAAGCGGCTCGCCGCCTTTGCAGAGCGGATCGGACTGATCAGGCCGGAGATTTCGCATGCGCCGGCGGAACTCGCCGGAAAACACGCGGAAATCCTGTCTCAGGTGCATTTTTCGCAAGGCGCGCGGGCGGGGGATGTCGCGGCGATGCTGCAGCAAGCGGGTTTCGAGAGCGTGACGATCGATACTGAGCTGCAAAAGATCCACCGGGCACAGGCAAAGCACCTGAGTTTCTTCAAAGCAACGGCGCGCGGCTTGCAGCATCGTTACGCGATCTGCGCCCAAAAGCCTCTGTGAGGAAATTGTGATCTAAAAGCCGCACCGGCTTCACGTCCTTGGTCCGATGACGACAATAGGCGTCGCTTACATTTGTGAGCGATGCACAAAAATGCTCTTCATGATCGCAAGCGAATGATTTGCCGGGCCTTGAAGAGATGACGGACCACAAAGATAACCAGCCGCGCGTGCTGCAGCTCGTGACCCACGACAAGATGGGTGGTGTGCGCACGCTGGTGGACATGGTGACAGCGGGGCTGGAAGAGCGCGGCTTCATCGTCGAGAGCCGCGGCCTGCGGCAGGGCGGTGCGGCCGAAACCGTCAGGAACATGGCTTCGCTGGCGCGCGATATTCTCAAGGGTCGTTATCAGGCGATCCTCACCTACCAGATCGCCGCCTCGATCTATGGCAACTTTTTCGGCTGGCTGGCACGCGTGCCCATGCGGGTTTCGCATCACACCGCCTCGCCGGAAGGCTTGAGGCCGCAATGGCGGGCAATCGACAAGCTGTTCGGTACAATCGGCGTCTATACGCATATGGTGATGAATTCGAACGCCACCCGCGACGCCTTCAGCAGCTGGCCGGCTGCCTACAGGAAACATTTCATCGACATCATCCATGGCGTCGATCCCCTGCCCGTTTCCACGGGACGGAGCGACTGGCGGGAGAAGTGCAAAATTCCGGCAAGTGCAACGGTGCTTGTGGCAACCGGGCGGCTGGTGGCGCAGAAGGATCATGCCACGGCGGTCGCCGCTCTGGCGCTTCTGCCGGGCATGCATCTGATCATTGCCGGCGACGGGCCGGATCAGGCCGCACTTGAGACGCGGGCGCAGCGGCTCGGCGTATTCGACCGGCTGCATCTGATCGGCCCCGTGGATCGCTCGGAATTGGGCGATGTGCTGGCGGCCGGCAATATCTATGTGTTTCCGTCCGTGTGGGAGACATTCGGTCTTGCCGGCGTGGAGGCGACGATGGCCGGGCTGCCGGTGGTGGCCGCCGATCTCGCCGTGCTGCGCGAAGTGCTTTCCACAGGTGAGCCCGCCGGGGTGCAGGCCATGACGCGTTTTCATGAAGTGCGCAATGCCGACGAACTGGCGCTGGCCGTGCAGGATCTGGCTGCCCATTATCCTTCGCCCGAAATGCGTGCGAACTACGCGGAAATGCAGAAAGAACGGCATGGCCGCGCACGCATGCTGGAGCTTTACGGCGAGTTTCTGGCGCCGTTGAAGGCTTAAGCCTTCGACAGCTTGCCAATCAGCTTTCCGGCGACCTCGCCGATATTGAAAATGTTCCAGCGCAGCGCGAAGAAAGCACTGACCACGCCGATCAGCAGGATATTGGTGACATTGGCCCAGACGGTTCCGATCAGGAGCGGCAGTTCCAGACCTATGACCGTGAGGCTGAAACCGACGGCAAGCAGCATGCCAGCGCTGACCCAATCGATGGGCATGCGCGACGCCTTGGGCGCGCCGATGATCAGGATGAGCAGCGCGACGGCCTGACCGATGGCAAAAGCGAAGGCAGCCCCCTTGGGTCCCATGTCCGGCACCAGCGCAAAGGCGGCGGCAACGGCCGAGACGACCATCAGGACCGAAGCGACCAGTTCGAGCATGGACGATGCGCCGAGATAGATGATCTGCCCGAAATAATGGGCGCGCATGATCAGGATGGCGTTGCCGATCAAAAGGAAGGGCATGATTTCGAGCGCCGTATCCACATAACTTGGCGCCAGAATGATGCCGAATACCAGACGGCCGAGCACGATGAAGGAAACGGTGCCGAACACGACGATGAACAATTGCGAGACAAAACTGCGGCGCAGAACCTGACCGACCTCGTGCTCATCCGCGTTCAGCATATGCCGGCGGGCATGGGCAATGTAACCGGCGCTGATCGCTTCGGCGAGAACCAGAAAGGTCTGCTTCATCAGGTCCATGACTGCGCCGTAAGGGGCGACCGAGGCGGCATTGGTATAATGCTCGAGCACGATACGGTCGATATTCATGGCGCCCGCCGAGGCCCCGAAGGCAAAAATCAGCGGCCAGCCGTATCGCAGCATGCCCAGAACATCGCTTTTCAGCGGCCAGATGAAACCGGATGCCCAGCTGGTGCGGCGCAGGTAAACGAAGATCGGGATGGCACCCAGCGCATAACCGATGCCGATCGCCATCAGCAACGCCGTCGGGCTGTCGAACATGACGAGCGCGATGCAGCCGAGCACCATGGAAAGCGCGCTGCGCAATATGGTGGCGATGGCGACAAGGCCGGGACGCAGCCGGGCGCGGGCGATTTCCGTGGAGGCGAAATAGGCGGTGAAGCAGACGGCAAGGAAGGCCGAACCCCAGGCGATGTGGATTTCCAACGTGCCGAGTGCGGCAAGAAGGGCGATGACCAGTACGGCCGGGACGGTCATGACGGCGGAGATGACGAGAAGCGAACCGGCAAAACGGTCTGCGGCTTCCTGCGTATAGGTGCCGAAATGCGCGAACACCGCCCATTGAACGGTGAGGCTGTAAACGATGAAGCAGATCGAGAACCCGATCAGGTATTCGCCGTAAAGATGCGCATCGGACAAACGGGTAAACAGCGCCACGGCCACGATATTGAAGATCGCAGCGGCTACCCGGCAAAGCAGATAGACGAGAACATCGCTCTCGCCTGATTGCGTTTTTCCTGATGTGTGGGCCATTCGCCTCGCATTAATGATTGCCGCCTAATGTATATAGGCTGCGATCTTCGAAGGGCATTCTCCTCCGAGGAATGTTCAATGCTCACTATGGCGGGTCAATGGTTACCAATCCCTCTCGTGGCGTCGAGAATGCTAATAAACGGCTGTGTTTTCTGGTTCGCGGGCTGGATGGCGGCGGCGCGCAACGCGACGCCATTCTTCTGGCCAATGAATTGCAGAAGAACGGCATCGACACGGCGATCGTGACGCTTCAGAGCACCGGGCCGCTGAACGCGCTGATCAGCCCGGATGTTCCGGTGATCGATCTTGGCGATGGCGCCAAGGTAAGGCTTGCCTTTGCCGGTCCCGCCATCCGCAGATTGCTGGTCAAGGGGCGGCCGACGGGCGTGGTTTCGGCAGAAGCGGCACCGAATGCCTTGCTCGCTATGGCTTCCCGCTTCGTGCCGAAAAGATCCCGGCCGTGGATCATCCTGCGCGAGGCGGCAAGCCCGGTGCAGGCACGGCTGAACGATCCCTACTGGCAGAACCGGCTGGCTTACCGGCTGGCGCCAAAACTTTATCCGATGGCCGATGTGGTGATGACGCTGACCGAGGGGGCGCGCACCGACCTGATCCAGCAATTTTCGGTGCCCGCGGAAAAGATCGTCAATCTCGGCACCAATGCGGTGATCACGCCGGAAATCCGGGCAGAAATCGAAGGCGCCATCCGCACGCCTGAACCCGGACATATTTTTTCGGTAGGACGGCTTTCGCCAGAAAAGGGTTTTCTGACGCTGATCGAGGCGTTTGCGCTGTTGCGCAAACAGCGGCCGGTAAAGCTGACCATTGTCGGAGAAGGAGCCGAGCGGCAGAATCTCGAAGCAAAGATTGCCGAGCTTGGCGTTTCCGGTGATGTTGACCTGCCCGGTCACCATCCGCACCCGATCAAAGCGCTATCACGGGCGGCCCTGTTCGTCTCCTCCTCCAGCCATGAGGGGCTGGGCAATGCCATTATCGAGGCGATGGCATGCGGCATTCCTGTGGTCTGCACCGATGCGCCGCATGGGCCGCGTGAAATTCTTGAAGGCGGCAGGCTTGGACCGCTGGTGTCAGTGGGGGATGCGGGAGCCCTTGCCGAAGCAATGGCCAGAACTCTCGATGATCAGACCGACATCAATGCGCTGCGGCAAAGGGCGATGCAGTTTTCGGTTGAACGGGCGGCACAGGCATTCGAAGATGTGCTTTCTCGCATGGGGCTTAAGCTTCGAAGTAACCATTAACAGGGAATATACTTACCCAATGCCGCAATCTGGATTAAAGCAACGGCATCATTCTACTGGGGGCGGTATGACGGATAATGGTGCGGGCCGTGGGATGCGGTCGAATTCACCGCAGGAAATTCTCTACGGACTTTCCCGCAAGATCGGCAGGCATGTGCATTTCAGGCCGTATAGTCTGAAGCTGGACGAGGCTGTCGTCGCTTTTACTTTCGACGATTTTCCCGTGTCCTGCTACCAGAACGCGGCACCGGCGCTGGAAGACGCGGCCATGCGCGGCTCATTCTATCTGGCAAGCGGGCTGATGGGCCGCTACGAAAACGGCCAGCTGATCGTCGACGAAGCCATGGTGCGCGATCTTTTCGACAAGGGCCACGAGATCGGTGGCCACACGCATAATCATGTCAACGTGCAGCGCACGCCGCTTGGCGATCTCAAGGAAGATGTCCGTCGCAACGACCGGATCATTTCGGAAATCGTCGGTCATTCGAAGCCGGTATCGTTTGCCTATCCGTTCGGGATGGTTTCGGTGATGTCGAAACTGACGCTGATGCAGCACTATCCGGCCTTGCGCGGCATCAAGGTGGGCACCAATCACGGCATTATCGATCTGGCCCATCTGAAGGCGCAGGAGCTTTACGACTGTTCCAACGATTCACATTCGATCGACACCATGCTGGACGATGCCCAGCGCCGCAAGGGGTGGCTGATCTTTTATACGCACGACGTGAGGCCTGACCCGACCAATATCGGCTGCACGCCGCGCTTTTTCGCCGAGGTGGTGGAAAAGGTGCGCCAGCGCGGCATGAAGGTGGAAACGGTGATCGATACGATCAACCGACTCGGGATCGCCTGATACGGGCTATTTGCCGGTCAGCGCGTCGCGCAGTTCGACGCGCCATTTTTTGGCGAGATAATCCCACGGGCCGAATTCGTCGGACGAAAAATCCCAATAGGCCCAGCTGAAGCCGCGCTTTTCCGCTTCATCTCGCATGATGCGGGCATAACGCACCCGATCTTCGTAACCGGCGATGGAATTGGCCCCGAATTCGCCGAGAAAGATCGGGCGGTTGTTCTTGCGTGCCCATTCGACGGCGATATCGAGTGGTTCGTTGATCTTGGCGATCTGCGCCTTCGAGCAGCATGGCGTGCCGACCCAACCGGCGGAATTTTCGATCCAGCTGGCGCCCTGCATGGTGAACTCGAACGGCGCGTAATTGTGGACCGAGACGATGAGATTGCGATCCGTTTCCGGCAGCTTCAGCGTTTCCAGACCCCATGCGGTGGCCCAGTTGCCGGCATCGACGATGACGAAACGATCGGGATTGCTTTTGCGGATGACGGACAGCGTCTCAGTGGCAAGATCATTCCAGACGGCACCATCGGTCTTGCCGTGCGGTTCGTTATAGATCTCGAACAGGACGTTTTCGACCGGTTGCGACCGGTAACGCTCGGCGATCTGCTGCCAGATCAGCTTGAAACGGTCGCGCAGGCCATCATCGGAAAGATCGGCGCGGGCTTCGCCTGTATCGAGCGGATCACCGTCCATCTGCCGGTAATGGTGGAAATCGATGATGATGGTGAGACCTTCCGCCAGTGCCGATGCCACGGCGTTATCGACATGGCGCATGAAGGCTTCGTCAAGCGTGTAGGGTGCAGTCAGGCCGGCGTGGTTGCTGAAGCGCACGGGTAAGCGGATGGTGGAAAACCCGCCCTCCTTCACGGCCGTGAACAGGCTGCGATCGACATGTTTTGCGCGCTCTGCGGCGTCAGGCGCTTCGAGAATGCCGCCGAAGTTGACGCCGCGGGCAAGGGCTGCGGTCTGCTGTTCGGCTGTGCGCGGGGATTGGGCGTTGGCCGCACCGCCAAGCAGCACGAGGCAGATAGTGAGACAATAGTGCAGCGGCAACGACAAAAATCTCAAGCGTTCTCACCCTTCCGGCGCAACATTCAATGCCCGCAGCATACAGCAAGCCCGTACTGATCGCCGGCACATCGCCGGTCTTGGTTAAGCCGCCACAAACCGCAGCGAAACAGCCTTGGCAAAATCTTAATGCGACATCGCTAATCTAATCGGCCTGACGGGAAGGTGCCCAATGGAGGGCGCCGATGAGACGGAGCCCGCCCAAGTGCCGACAGACAGCGAAATCGCCACCGGCAAACCCGCCGCACCGAGATCCAGCCTCGGCGTGCGCATGCTGTTCATCGGCGTTTTCCTGCTTTACTGGGTGACGTTGACGCCGTTTACCGATCTGAGCGTCGATCTGTCGACGTTCAAACCGCCGGGCTGGACGCAGGGCATCATGGTGCTGCTCACACTGATGCTGGTGATCTATGCCGCAGTAAACGAACAGGCACGAAAACTGGTTCTGCAGCCGCGCATCGTGTTCGTCACCCTGTTCTTCTGGCTGCTTTTCACAGCAATCCTGTCCGTCGATCCGGCAGGCGCGCTGAAACGCTCGATCATCGCCATCATGGTGACGCTCAGCGCCGGCATTTTTCTGCTTCTGCCGGCAAGCGAGGAGGAGTTTGCCCGCCTGCTCGGCAAAAGCGTGCTGATTGTGCTGGGGCTATGTTATTTCGGTGTGGTCTTCGTTCCCTATCTCTCCATCCATCAGCTCAACGACTTTCTGGAGCCGGAACATGCCGGCCTGTGGCGCGGTCTGTACGTGCAGAAGAACGAAGCCGGCGGCGTGATGGCGATGTTCTGCTTCTTTGGACTGTATCTGACCAAATCGTGGTCGCGCGTCATCGGGCTTGCCATTTTCGCCGCAAGCGCATTTTTCCTGCTCAAGACGGGCGCCAAGACATCGACCGCGCTGATGCCGGTCATTCTGGTTCTGGCCTTCATCTTCGAGCGCTTTCGCTGGTCCCGCGTGCTGATCGTGTTCGGCGGCGTCGGCCTCATCAATTTCTCCACCGTCGGTGTCGTGGCGCTGCCGGCAGTGCGCGAGTTCGTCACCTCACTCGGCATCGATGCGACGTTTACGGCGCGTGCCGACATCTGGAACCTGGCGCTGGCGGCAATCGGAAACAACCCCGTTTTTGGTTACGGCTTCGACAGCTTCTGGGGCACGAGCACACTGGTAAACAGTGACCTTGGCGCATTCACCTGGGCGGTAAAAGCAGTCGATGCGCACAATGCCTATGTAGATGCCATGGTTAACATGGGGTTACCTGGTCTTGCTATTCTGATACTTGCTGTACTTTACGTCCCGCTAAATAGTTTTAACATTCAGAGCGATCGAAACAATTCTAACGATATTTCCCGGCTGTTCTTAAGAATTTGGCTCTACGGTATTTTTCTGGCCTGCTTGGAGAGTGTCTTCTTGGCGCGCTCCGGCCCATTTTGGTTCACGCTGTCGGCAGCAATGTTCGGCCTGGCTTACCAGGCTCGCTGCAGCATCGTCAGAGATACGGAGTCTGGGACAGTTCATGACCGAGCTTTTGCCCCGAGGCGTCCCATCGCAATGGGATAACGACAACAACCATACATCCGCCGAGCATAACCTGCTGGGCTTCAATTTCACGACGTGGAATGAAGACGTGATGCTGGCAGCGCTGATGGCTCCCGCACCGCGCGGCGAAGGCCTGCAGCTGCTGGTGACCGCCAATGTCGATCACATCGTGCGGCTGACCAAGGACGCCGAGTTTCGCGAAGCTTATCGCTCCTCGTGGAAGGCCGTCGTCGATGGCATGCCGGTGCTGCTTTACGCGAAGCTGCGCGGCGCCCCCATTCCCGGCCGCATCTCCGGTTCAGACCTGTTTCCGAAAATGCTGGACAGGCTGTCGCCCGACCGGCACCGGCTTCTGTTCGTCTGCCCCGACGAAGACACGGCGATCAAGCTGAACGAGCGGGTGCGCACCCTCGGCTTCACCGACCATCTGTCGATCACCGCGCCGATGGGCTTTGAAAAGAACGAGGCTTTTGGCACCTGGCTGACCACGCTTGCCCGCAAGCAGCAGACGACCCACCTGTTTCTCGGCCTCGGCGCGCCGAAATCGGAAAAATGGATGGCGCAGCATCGCCACGAGCTGCCGGATTGTTACGGTCTGGCATTTGGCGCCGCCCTGCAGTTTTATGCCGGCACCAAGCACCGTGCGCCCCGCATCATCTCGAAAGTGGGCCTGGAATTCCTGTGGCGGGCTGCCAGCGAGCCGAAACGGCTGGCAAAGCGCTATTTTGTCTCTTCCTGGCCCTTCCTGCTTGCCGTGGCGCGTGACCTGAAGGGCAAGCCGATCGCCGGCATCGAGGATCCGGTCGTCGTTGCGCAGGAAATTGAAAAGAAGCGGGCCTCCTGAGGCAACGCACGCGAGACATCACAGACATGACACGGCCGGGCCACCAAGCCCGGCCGTTTTTGTTTGCCATCGTCTTTGCGACATTCGGTGTGGCGCATCAACGTTGGTGCGTGTCGTAATCTGAAGAGGTGACGTCTGTTACTCCTCATAAGATCGCCGGACATTTCGAAGCACGAGGCATGCAATGGCAGAATTTCCGAGCAAGGCTAAAGTCGTCATCATCGGGCTCGGCGGGATCGTCGGCGCCTCGATCGCCCATCACCTGATCGAGCGCGGCTGGGACGACATTGTCGGCATCGACAAGTCGGGCATCCCGACCGATATCGGCTCCACCGCCCACGCCTCGGACTTCTGCTACACGACCAGCCACGATTACCTGTCGGTCTGGACCACCCAGTATTCCATCGATTTCTACGAGAAGATGGGGCATTACGCCCGCATCGGCGGCCTGGAAGTGGCCCGCACCGGCGATGACAGCTGGATGGAAGAAATCAAGCGCAAGGTCACGTCCGGCAAGGCTTTTGGTACGAATGTCCGCCTCGTCACGCCGGCCGAAATCAAGGAAATGTTCCCGCTGATCGAGGAGGATCAGGTTCAGGGCGGCATGTTCGATCCCGATGCCGGCCTCGTCATTCCGCGCAGCCAGACGGTTGCCGGAAAACTGGTCGATGCCGGTGAGAAGGCTGGCAAGCTGAAAGTGTTCGGCAATACGCCGGCGACATCGCTGATCGTCGAGGGCGGCCGCATCAAGGGTGTGGTTACTCATCGCGGCACGATCATGGCCGATCACGTCATCGTCTGCGCCGGCATCTGGGGGCGCCTGATCGCCGAGATGGTGGGTGAAGACCTGCCCGTCATGCCGGTCGACCATCCGCTGACCTTTTTCGGCCCCTATAACGAGTTCGAAGGCACCGGCAAGGAGATCGGCTTTCCGCTGCTGCGCGACCAGGGCAATTCCGCCTATATGCGCGATACCGGCGATCCGAAGACCACCGAGGGCGGCCAGATCGAGTGGGGTTATTACGAGACCACCAATCCGCGCCTCTGCCACCCGCGCGATATTCTCGAAAAACACGAGGCACGCCTGTCACCGTCGCAACGCGATCTCGACATGGAACAGATCCTCGAGCCGCTGGAAAAGGCGATCGAGCTGACGCCTATTCTCGGCGAACTGGGTTATAACGAAGGCCATTCCTTCAACGGCCTGTTGCAGGTTTCGGCCGGCGGCGGTGCCTCCTGCGGCGAAAGCCAGAAGGTGCGCGGCCTGTGGTATTGCGTCGCCATCTGGGTCAAGGACGGCCCGGCCTATGGCAAGCTGATCGCCGACTGGTTGACCGACGGCCGCACCGAGGTGGACCACAACTCCATCGATTATGCGCGTTTCTATCCGCATCAGCTGGACGAAAAATTCATCGAGGGCCGCACCTACGAAGCGGCGCAAAAGATCTATTTCCCGGCAGTGCATCCGCGCGAGCCTTATTCGACCGGTCGCGGCGCAAAGCAGTCGCCCTTCCATGAGCGCGAAAAGGAACTCGGCGGTCACTTCATGGAACTCGGCGGCTGGGAGCGTGCCCATGGCTACGCCGCCAACGAGCACCTGCTGGAAAAATACGGCAATCAGGTTCCGGAACGCGAAAACGAATGGGACAGCCGCCATTTCTGGCGCGTCTCGAATGCCGAACATCTGGCGATGAGCGAGGATGTCGGCATCGTCAACCTTTCGCATTTCCACATGGTCGACATCGAAGGCCCGGACCATGTCGAGCTGTTGGAATGGCTTTGCGCGGCAAAAATCGGCGGCGACGGCAATATCGGCAAGGGCATCTATACCCACTTCCTCGATGACGAGGGCATGGTGCGCGCCGACTTTACCGTGTTCCGCATGGAAGACCGCGGCCGCCTTGTGAACGGCGCCGATGCCGGCCCGCGCGATTATCATTACATGAAGCGCGTGGCCGAGGATCGCGGTCTCGACGTGACGATCACCGACGTCTCGGAAAAATTCATCACCATCGGCATCTGGGGCCCGAATGCCCGTGAGACGCTGAAAAAGGTGGTGGCGGATCCGGCAGGCCTCGACATCGAAAATTTTGCCTTCGCGGCCATCAAGCTGATCGAGATTGCCGGCAAGCATGTCTCCGCTTTCCGCATTTCATATGTGGGCGAACAGGGCTGGGAACTGCATATGAAATACGAGGACGGCCTTGCCGTCTGGGACGCTCTTCGCGCCACCGGCGTGATGGCCTTCGGCGTCGAGACCTATGCCAATTCGCGCCGTATGGAAAAGAGCCTGCGCCTGCAGAACGGCGATCTGCTCACCCAGTACAACCTGATCGAAGCCGATCTGGCCCGACCAAAAGTCAAGGAAGCCGATTTCCGCGGCAAGCAGAAGCATCTGGAATACAAGGCGCGTGAACATCAGCCCGCCATGCTGTGCACGCTGGTCATGACCGAAAACACCGACGCATCGGGTGTGAAACGCTACCCGGTCGGCAACCTGCCGGTCATGGACCCGGAAACGGGTGCGGTTCTGGTCGACGAACTCGGCCGCCGCTCCTACACGACCTCGATCGCCTATGGTCCGACGGTCGGCAAGAATATCGCCCTCGTCTACCTGCCATGGGAGTATTGCCAGGTCGGACGCAAGCTCAATGTCGAATATTTTGCCGATACCTACCCGGTCGAGGTGGTGAGCGTTGGTTACAAGCCGATCTATGATCCGGAGAACCTGAAGCCACGCAGCTGATCTGTTCGAAAGCCTACGCCCCTCACCTGCCAAATAGGGTGAGGGGTGGCTGTCGTGCTCTATGACGCTCACATGCGCGGACGAAAATCCCCGTCTCCCCAATGGTGCCGCCGCCTGCCATCGCGCATCGGCGGCGCATAATGCCGGGCCAGCGCCAGAAGTGCTGCCCGCAGCATGAGCTTTGCCGAACGCGCCGGCCACAGGCGTTCACGCTCCACCGTCTCAAGCCCTTTTCCGAAACAGCAGACATCCATTGCCACACCGGACAATTCCGGCCCCATGGCCTCTACCGCGCGGGCGAAGCGGTCGCGGGCCGCCATGGCGCTATCGCTGATCTCGCCACCGCCGGCGGCGCGCACCGCCCCACTCGTTTCCAACCGTGGCTCCCAGGAGGCGGTGATGCGCGGCTGCATCTGCCCGCGGGTAAAATCATTGGCCAGCCTGTCCCCGGCATCGAAGGCGGCCGCGGACAGATACGGTTCGCCGGCGCGATCCTTCAGCCTTGCGAGAGGCGCCAGCGGCGATTCCTTCAGATTTCGCCGCACCCGCTGATGCACCTCCTCCACCATTGCCACATCGTCCACCATCTCGCGGTGCTGCTCTGAAAATTCGTCATCGCCAGCCGCCAGCATGCGACGCAGAAAGGCCGGTGCAGCCGTGGTTGCCGCCACGGACGAGCCGCTGCGCATCACCAGCCCGCGCGATACGGCAAAGGCAAGAATAGCGGGTGTGAAATTCGCGCTCTCCCCATCCCGTTCAAATCGCACATTCTCACTGTCACAAGCTGCAATCCTGCAATCGCCGCGCAAAAGCATGCGCAGCAGCTTCAGCAGCGCCTTCCGTCCGGTTTTGTGTTGATCCTTGCCACCGCGCTCAGTCATGCTCAAAACCCTCCTGCCGCCCGAAAGCCGCCAGCGCCATGCGCTCCACACAGGCAATGAAAGCATCGAACAGCGGGTCGTCCCGCCTGTCTTCGGTCACATGGCAGGCATGGCTGACAGTGCTGCGGTCGCGCCCGCAGGCATCGGCAATATCGGCCATCGGTACGCGCAGCGCCACGTGGCAGACATACATGGCAATCTGGCGCACATGGCAGGCAGTGCGTCGTCGATCCCGCAATTCAGCCAGTTGCCCATTGGCCAGTACCAGCGCTTCCCACACCAGCAGGCGAACCCCGCGGCAGATGCGTGAAAGCGATATGCCGATCCAGGCGGGATCCTGGGGCAGAATTTGCGGACGAACCGGGCATGTCCCGGCGATGCGAATGGAAAATCCGGACTGCATGAATACCTCCCACCATAAAATAGGAATTTATTCACATATTCATAACAGACAAACAGAAAAATGCAAACCAATACGGCGGGAGGTGATTTGTTGTTTTATCGAACATATTTCGGTTATCGACAAAACATAAAGGATTATTTTCCTTTCTTAAAACTGCAGACATTAAAAAACCGGGCCCGGATCCATCGATCCTGCCCGGTATCTTGCTTTTTTAAAAGAGCACAATGCTCACCACGAGCCGGATCGCACCCCAGCGATCCCGAGCCCGCAATGCTCAGATCAGATCTTATTTGCCGCGCTTGCGGCGCTGTCCGAGGCCCATTTCCTTGGCGAGGCGCGAACGCGCTTCGGCATAGGCAGGCGCGACCATCGGATAATCTGCCGGCAGGCCCCACTTTTCGCGGTATTCTTCCGGCGTCATGTTGTAATGGGTCATCAAGTGGCGCTTAAGCGACTTGAACTTCTGACCGTCTTCCAGGCAAATCAGGTAATCGTCTTCGATCGACTTCCTGATCGGAACCGGCGGCTTCGGCTTTTCTACAGCAGCAGCAACCGGTGCGGGCGAAGAAGTATTGCTCAATGCGGAATGCACGTCAGAGATCAGGACGGTGAGATCACCAACCTGAACTACATGGTTGCTGACATAGGCCGAGACGATATCCGCGGTCAATTCCACGAGAAGATCCTGGCCCTTGTCGGATAGGGTTTCTGTCATACTAGTCTCCTGTTCCATCCATAGACAGTCGCGACCCGCGAACTGCCTTCGTAGAGACGCGATGGCTACTTTTCATTGTCCGCCGTGTCCGCAAGGACTGAGATCCACCCCTAGATCTCCGACAGACAATAAAGCCATGCCACCTGAAATTGACACGTTCTCACATTTTCTCCTCAGAGTAGAAGATCACCGGCCCATCCGAGAAAGACAACGATAATATTCGCGATATACTGAGGGAAAGCGAGAGTTAAACCAAATTCAGCGCTCTACTGATGTAGGGATTAGCACTGTTTTTTGAGAAGTCCAATTGCATTTTGCATAATTGGACTACAAAGGAAGTTATCCTTCGTTTTTTTAGCCTTTACTGAAGGAGCAAAAGGAACGTGCGGCCGCAAACGACCAAAATGCGGCGAAATTCTGTCACCGCTTGGCGCTTAACTCTGCTTAATCCGCTTAATTTCCTGATTAACCCAAAATTCAGCCTATGGATGGCACCTCAGACAAGTGCTCATTCCCCCAACATCCCCTCCGGCTGCACTGAACATTGCCTGATTCGCAGGCAGCACACACCTTTTTTTGATCTGCCCGCACCGTCGGTGTTACCCGCGCCATTTCAGCACAGGCTTTTTCGCTGCCGGCACACAAAAGACGCGCACTTTTCTATTGGTCGTGATGCACCTATCTAAGGATAAAACAGAAAGGAACCGGCATGTCCGATGTCAAAAACCCGAAAGTCGAAAAAAGCGATGCCGAGTGGCGTGAGCAACTGACGCCGGAGCAATATTACATCCTGCGCCAGGCCGGCACCGAACGCCCTTTCACCGGCCCTTACTGGGACAGCAAGGAGAAGGGCCTCTACCGTTGCGCCGCCTGCGATGAACCGCTGTTCGTCTCCGACACCAAGTTCGACAGCGGCTGCGGCTGGCCGAGTTACTTTGCGCCGGTCAAGGAAGATGCGGTGATTGAGCTGCGCGACAACACGCATGGCATGGTGCGCACGGAAATCCGCTGCGCCAGCTGCAACGGCCATCTCGGCCACGTTTTTCCGGACGGCCCGCCGCCGACTGGCCTGCGTTACTGCATCAACGGCCACTCGATGGTGTTCGAGGCGATCTGAAGGCGTACCGGCATAGAATGCGGCAACGGCTCCCATCGGGAGCCGTTGTCGTTGAGATTACGCGACGCCGAGAGCCTCGGCGGAAATCCAGAACACCGCATCTTGCGATTCTGCCGTTTCCACCCAGAAAAACTCCAGATGCGGATATTCTTCCTCAAGAATCTCGCGGCCCGAGCCGATCTCGCACAACATGCCGCCCTCAGGGTTCAGGTAGTTCGCCGCTTCATCGAGAATCTTGCGCACCAGATCGAGACCGTCCGCACCACCATCATGCGCCATGGCAGGCTCTGCACGATGCTCGGCCGGGAAACCAGCCATCGCGGCGTGATCGACATAAGGCGGGTTGGTGATGATCAAGTCATAGGTTTTGCCGGCAAGCGGCGCAAAAAGATCGCCCTTGAACAGCGACACCTGTTCTGAAACCTCGTGATCGGTGACATTGATCTTCGCAACTTCCAGCGCATCGCCGGACAGATCGACGGCATCGACTTCCGCATTCGGGAAGAACTTTGCAGCCAGAACCGCCAAGCAACCGGACCCAGTGCAGATATCCACGGCACTCGTCACGGCAAACGGATCGGGCAGGAAGGAAGAGCCGTTTTCACCAAGATATTCGGTGAACAGGATTTCGCCGATATGCGAACGCGGCACGATCACCCGCTCGTCGACGAAGAAACGCACGCCCTGAATATAGGCATGATTGGTGATGTAGGAGGTTGGCTTGCGGCTCGTCACCCGCAGTTCGATGCGCTCGGCCAGCAGCTGACGCTCGGCCGGCAGCAGGCGGGCATCGAGAAACGGATCGAGCGTATCGATTGGCAGGTTGAGGCTGTCGAGCAGAAGGAAGGCGGCATCGTCGCCGGCGGTCGTCGTGCCATGGCCAAAACCCAGTTCGGCGGCATTGAAACGGGAGATCGCGTAACGCCAGTAGTCGCGCAGGGTCACGAGTTCTCCGGTCACGTTTTGGGGTGTGATATCGGCCATGGTCACGTGGTCTCTCGTTGGGAAGTGGCAAATGTTTTGTCGTCCCTACCCACTGGAGGCTGGACGGAACCGGCATTAGAATGGCAAGGGCCGCAAGGTCAACCACTCACGCAAGATTGCCGGGCAGATGAAGACGGCCCGGCGCGCCGAAGGACAATCGAATTGGATCAGCTATCGCGGCATCGCCGCAGTCATCTTCTCCCCAGCGGGGAGAAGTGCCGGAGCGAAAGCGAGGCGATGAGGGGGCCGCAAGGCATAACGTTCACGATGGCTCCCCCCTCATCCGGCCCTTCGGGCCACCTTCTCGCCCGAGGGGAGAAGACAATCGGCATAGGCCGCTTCCGAACCATTCCAAGTTTGCAGGCCTTTGCCCCCGGACCATTCTCCCAATGAAACCCACCCGCCAGCGCCCCAAACCTGCTGCCAGATCGTCGTCGAGGCCGCTCTGCAAGGCAGCCAAAGCCCTTGCCCCTGCTCAAAAACCAGACGGCCAGCGCGTCACCCTTCCGCGCGCCCTCTCCAAACTCGGATTCTGCTCACGCACGCAGGCCGAAGAGCTGATCCGCACCGGCCACGTTTCGGTCGGCGGTAAAACCGTCACCGATATCGAAGCCTGGATCGACCTTGCCACCGCAAAGATCAGCGTCGATGGCCAGCCGGTGACGGCGGAAAAATTCGTCTACCTGATGCTCAACAAACCGCGGGGCCTCGTCACCACCCGAAACGACCCGCAAGGCCGCCCGACCGTCTATGACTGCCTGAAGGAATTCGACAACGCCCACCTTTCGCCGGTCGGGCGGCTGGACAAGGCCAGCGAAGGCCTGCTGCTGTTTTCCAACGACACGCAGTTTTCCAACGCTCTGCTCGACCCGAAAACGCATGTGGCGAAAACCTATCACGTGCAGATCGACCGCCTGCCCGACGCAGCCATGCTGGACGCACTGCGCAAAGGCATCACCCACGACGGCGATTTCCTGTCCGCCGGCCGTGTCACGCTTCTGCGCGAGGGCGACAAAAACGCCTGGCTGGAGATCGAACTCGACGAGGGCAAGAACCGCCAGATCCGCCGCATGCTGGAAAGCCTCGAGATCACGACGCTGCGACTGGTGCGCGTGGCGATCGGCGAGCTTTTGTTGGGCGAGCTGGAAAAGGGAAGCGTCCGGGCTTTGACGGAGATGGAACTGGCGGGGTTGAAGCGGCAGAGCGGTGGACGCTAAAACCGTTCACTACGCATCGACATGCAACATCCCGATCCGGCAGAACGACACGTTAAGGCTGATTTGAGTATTCACGCTCCCGCATGTCGACACTGCTCGGCAAAAATGGAAACGTGACCGGATCATCAATCATGTTATGAGCGGGTAGAAATATGGTTTTGCGCAATGTTGCTTATGCGAGCGTCATCATGTTGGCTGGCACCGGCGCACTGGATGCACAATCGGTCACACAGATCACCTCTCCCAATCCCAGACCAAATTTTCCGGCCAGACCTCAGGCAGATCCGTTACGCGTCCATCAGCAATATCGCGAAGCACATGTGTCGGTGATCCTGCAGCAATTGCGGCAAGCCGCTGCCGACAGAAAGACGCTGACCCGAGCCGATATCGACCGAAAGATCGCGCAAATGAGAGGAGCCCGCAAGGCGGGGCTGCTCAACGGTTTCTTTGCGATGGATCTCAATGGCGACAATGTCCTCGACAAGGAGGAGCTCGCCGCCCCCCAGATGGACGAAACCAATTCTGTTTTCAGGAACATCGTATCGACGGCGGATACGGATGGTGACGGCACGGTTAGTCTCATCGAGGCCAGCAACCATACTGCAACCCAGGTTGACGCGCGCGGCACGACACAGAGCATAGCCGCCATATACGAACAGCTTCTGGCGCTGGATCCTAACAAGGACGGCAAGCTCACGGCAGCGGAGCTGGAGACCCTTGCCCTGGAATCCTTTGCTAAGGTCGACACGGATGGCGACGGTGTCATCAGCAAGGAGGAAAGTGCCGCTGCGACCCCCGCCGCTGTGATGGCCGCGCGCCCGAATCCGGCCGCATCCATGGGGGCTCGCTGCGCATTTCCCAAGATCGAGGGCGATCAGAGGCTTTACGTGGTCACCGCCTATGAAGGCGGCACGCTCTCTAACACCACAGTTGCCGGTCAGGACGAGGGAACGGAAACATCAACTATCGAGATCGCGGAAGGTACCGATCCCGTCTATCTTGCGGTCTCATCCTACACCCCGATGATCTGGCGTATTACCGGACACACTGAACGTATCGCCCGCTTTTTCGGCGCGGCGCGCAAGGGTGTCGGCGTGGTCGGCCTTCCGAAGGAGAAGGTCACACTGGTTGGTGATCGCGAATGCCTTACGCGCCTCGAAAACGCGTCTCCGGAAATGGAGCAACGGCAGCTTTCCCAGCTTTTCAATCGGCTGCCGGAAGGCATTTCCTCGATCTACACATCCGGCAATCTCAGCCTGCCGAGCGATTTCATGCAACGAAACAGCAAAAGCGCCGCCGCTGTCATGGCGAGACGATCAGTCAATTTCACACTGGACGGGCTGCCACAGAAAACCATCGACAAGGAGATCGAACCGACTGTGAAATCCCTCCGGCACTTCAGTCCCGGCGGTGTCGCCGATATCGATCCCGCTGAGGTCGTGTCATCGGGGAAAGCGGAGCGATATCAGGTCCTGCCGCAGGAAGCCGGTCTTGTTCAATTGCTGCAGAACGGGTCGCTTAAGGCAGCAGATCCACGCCCGCCCGGCCATCCCGGCTACGTTGCCCTCAAGGAATTCCCCCGTTTTCCGGCAGGACTAGCCGGCGCCCATTCGGTTTCGTTCGAGTTTCCGTCGAACATGAAACTGCCTGAGGGTAGTCCCGGCCATTCCTCGGTGATCGTTCAGCCGGCAAGCGAAAGCGCCAAGCCATAGGGGGGTGAATTTGCGGGAGGGCGATTGCCGCCACTCACTCCATCGCCATTGTCACCGCCTTCTGCGCCTCCAGTTCCGCCAGCCTTTCCTGCAAGGCTTCGCGGATCGCAAAATAGCTGCTGGTGCCAAGCGCCAGCCTTTTGGGCGCCTTCTCCTGCCCCGCCACCGCGATCATTGCGTCGGCCATCTTCTCCGGGTCACCCGTGATCTCGAAACTGCCATCGGCGACGCCGCGGCGCACGGCACCCGCCGGCGTATCCTCGTACTCCGCCATCGGTTCGGCACTCACCAGACCCCGGGCAAAATCGGTTTTGGTCGGCCCCGGCTCGACCAGCGTGATGCCGATGCCGAAAGGCGCCACTTCCTGCGCAACGGACTCGACAAAACCCTCGATGCCCCATTTGGTGGCGTGATAAAGCGAAAAATTCGGATAGGCGATCTGCCCGCCTTCCGACGACACCTGCAGGATGCGTCCGCCGCCCTGACCGCGAAAGTGCGGCAGCACCGCCCGGATCAGTTCGATCGAGCCGATCAGGTTGGTATCGATCTGGTGGCGGATCTGTTCACTCGTGACCTCCTCGCCGGCGCCGAACAGGCCGTAGGCCGCATTGCTCACGACCACATCGATACGGCCCAGTTCCGCAAAGGCGCGATCAACCGTCGCCTTCACCGCTGCGATATCGGTCAGGTCCATCGAGCCAATCCACAGCCGGTCACCATGCTCTCGCTTGAGATCGTCCAGCACGCCCGGCTTGCGCAGGGTGGCGGCGACGCGATCACCCCGTGCCAGCAGTTTTTCGGTGAGGATGCGGCCAAAACCGGAGGACGTGCCTGTGATGAACCATGTGCGCTGTTCAGTCATGATCTACTCCATCGTTTTGCGGCATCATTGCCGCCTTGAAGGCATAGATAGACCAGCATGATTGATGCTATAATCCGTGCAAACCTGCATGAACCGGTGAAATATACCCATGAATGAGCGCCCATCCCTGTCCGACCTCGACGCCTTTCTGGCTATCGTTGCGCATCGCAGCTTTCGCAAGGCCGCCGACGAACGCGGTCTGTCGCCCTCCACGCTCAGCCACATGATGCGCAGCCTTGAAACCACGTTCGGCGTGCGTCTGCTCAACCGCACCACTCGCAGCGTCGCCCCCACCGAGGCCGGCGAGCGGCTGGCCCTGCAACTGCGCCCCGCCCTGTCGGGCCTCGACCGGGCGTTGGAAACCATCGAGGATTTTCGCGGCCGGCCGAGCGGCGTGTTGCGCATCAATGGCGGCGAACCGGCCATCCGGCTTCTGGTGCGCAGTGTCGTGCCGGAATTTCTCGTCCGCTATCCCGAAATCGCCCTCGACCTCGTCAGCGACGGTCGGCTGACGGATATCGTTGCCGAAGGTTTCGATGCCGGCATCAGGCTCGGATATGCGGTGCCGCAGGATATGATCGGCGTGCCGTTTGGTGGCCGCGCCCGTTTCATCACTGTCGCCTCCCGAGACTACCTCGAAAAACGCGGCACGCCCCAAACCCCGGACGACCTGAAAACCCATGCCTGCATCCGCCTGCGCATGCCGAGCGGCAAACTCTATCGCTGGGAATTCGAACGCCACGGCCAGGAAGTGGTGGTGGATGTGCCGGGCGCCTTGACGCTCGATCATCTGGAGACGATGGCGGAGGCGGCACAAAACGGTCTCGGCATCGCCTATCTGCCGCAGATCGTCGCAAGACCGTATCTGGAGCACGGCGCACTTCTGCCCGTGCTGGAAGACTGGTGCCCATGGATCGACGGACTGATGCTCTATTACGCCGGCCACCGCCACGTGCCGCCGCCGCTGAGGGCATTCATCGACATGCTGAAAGAGATCGATCGCATAACAGCGGCAGATCGATAGTTTTCTGCAGCCAAGCGTTTGCTTACAATCAGTCAATCTAATGCAAGTATAGAGAAAACGTCACAGTCAATTCTTGCCAGAAACTGTCAATGGAAGGATCAAAAGCATGGCGGTTCTCGTCACCGGCGGTGCGGGTTATATCGGCAGCCACATGGTCTGGTCGCTTCTCGACAGCGGCGAGGATGTGGTCGTGCTCGACCGCCTGTCCACCGGCTTTCGCTGGGCATTGGCGCGGGAAGCAAAACTCTACGAAGGCGATATCGCCGACCCCGCGCTGCTGACAAGAATCTTCGAGACACATGCGGTCGATGCCATCATCCATTTCGCCGGCTCCGTCGTGGTGCCGGATTCGGTGCGCGATCCGCTATCCTATTACGAAAACAACACCATCAAATCACAGGCGCTGATATCGGCCGCCATCGAGGCCGGCGTCCCACATTTCGTGTTCTCTTCCACGGCTGCCGTCTACGGCACGCCGCAGGATTCGGCACCGGTGGTGGAAGATGCGCCGCTGAAGCCGGAATCGCCCTATGGTTCATCCAAGCTGATGACCGAGATCATGCTGCGCGACGCCGCCGCAGCCCACGCCTTCACCTATACGGCACTGCGCTATTTCAACGTCGCCGGCGCCGATCCGCGCGGCCGCACCGGCCAGTCGACGGCCGGCGCCACCCATCTGATCAAGGTCGCATGCGAAACGGCGCTGGGCCGCCGCGAAAAGCTACAGGTTTTTGGCAACGATTATCCGACGCCGGACGGCACCTGCGTGCGTGACTATATCCATGTGAGCGATCTCACCGATGCCCATTTGAAAGCGCTGCAGCGCCTGCGCACCGGCGGCACCTCGCTTGTCGCAAACTGCGGTTACGGCCGCGGTTTTTCGGTTCTGGACGTGATCGATTGCGTGCGCCGTATGTCTGGCCGCGACTTTGCCGTCGAGCAGGTCGGCAGGCGTCCGGGCGATGCCGCCTTCGTGGTCGCCGATGCATCGGTGGCAAACCGCGAACTTGGCTGGAAACCGGCGCACGACGATCTCGATTTCATCATCCGCACCGCGCTCGCTTGGGAAGATCATCTGGGCAAACGCAACGAGCGGTGAACTACCGCACCTTCAAGCCCAGCTCTGCCAAAATCTGCCCTGCCTGATCTTTCGAAATCGTCGCGCCTCGAAACTTTTTCGCATCGATCAACCGCAGGCCGCCGAGATCGGCGCCACGCAAATCCGCACCGTCAAAACGGGCATCGACAAGGCCGGCATCCCTCAAACTGCAGCCGGAAAACACCGATTTGCGGAAATCGCAGCCGGTGAGATCGGCCATGCCGAAATCCAGCTTCTCCAGCCGCGTATTGTTGAAAGAGATGCCGCGCAATCGCGCCGCAGACAGGAGCGTTTCCCTGAACGAAATGCCCAGCGAACGCACGCGCGAAAAATCGGCGCCGGTCAGCTTGCAGCCCTCGAAAGCCGTATCGTTGGCTTTCGCTTCGACAAAGGAGGCATTGTTGAAATCGCAGCCGGAAAATGTCGCATCCGTGAGGTCTGCCCCGGAAAAATCCGCATGCGCGCCACGGCAACCGGAAAATCTTGCGCCCTCCAGGCCGGCGCTGCGCAGATCCGCATTGGCCATTTTGCAGTCTGCGAATGTCCAGCCGGGCATGTCGAGACTGGCGAGATCGGCGCCATCGAGATTGCAGTTTTTGAGCGAGACGGTGAAGCCGCCCGCCACCCATGATCGCATGTCACCGGCGGAAACATCTCGGTCGGAGATTTCGAGGGCGGATTGTTTTACGGCCATGCTTCTCTCTGTAAATTACCGATGAACGAGGCGCTGCGGCTGGTATCTTCTCCCCGCCGGGGAGAAGTGCCGGAGCGACAGCGAGGCGATGAGGGGGCAGCACGGAAGCACGTTCGGCCTTGGCATTCCCCCCCTCATCCGGCCCTTCGGGCCACCTTCTCCCCGCAGGGGAGAAGAGAACCAGAGCAAGATTCACCCTTATCCGATTCCATCTGCGCCCTCCAGCCTTGCACCCTCGCCCTCCCCACCCCACCATGCTAGACCGCCATCACAAGCATCTCGGAGACGGACATGGCCGACGACACCCGGACGGAAGACAGCACGCCGTCGACAGCCGACGACGTCACCTTCGACCGCGCATTTGTGCCCGCCCATGGCACCGCCGTGCCGATCGCAACCGGTGTAGAGCGCATCACCTGCGGCAATGCCTCGCCCTTCACCTTTACCGGTACCAACAGCTATATCGTAGGCAGTGGCTCGACCGTGGCGCTGATCGACCCCGGCCCGGAGGACGATGCCCATTTCGAGGCGCTGATGCAGGCGCTTGGCCCGCGAAAACTCTCGCATATTTTCGTCAGCCACACCCACCGCGACCATTCTCCGCTGGCGCGCCGCGTGAAAGAGGCAACCGGCGCGCTGACGGTGGCGGAAGGCCCGCACCGGGCGGCACGGCCGCTGCATGCCGGCGAGGTCAATCCGTTCGCCGAAAGCGCCGACACTGATTTCATCCCCGACATCGTGGCTGCCGATGGCGCCACGATCGATGGCGACGGCTGGTCGCTGACATCGGTCCACACACCCGGCCACACCGCCAACCATTCAGCCTTCGCGTTGGAAGGCACCGGCATCCTGTTTTCCGCCGATCACGTCATGGCCTGGGCCACGACAATCGTCGCGCCGCCGGATGGTTCGATGGGCGATTTCATGGCCTCGGTCGAAAAGCTGCTGACCCGCGACGACCGCATCTATTTTCCGGGCCATGGCGGCCCTGTCACCGAACCGAGGTCCTTTTTACGCGGGCTGCGCACCCACAGGCGCATGCGCGAACGGGCAATTCTGGAGCGCATCCGCGGCGGCGACCGGCTGATACCGGAGATGGTCAAGGTGATCTATGCCAGCACCGATGTGCGGCTGCATGGCGCGGCAGCCCTGTCGGTTCTGGCACATCTGGAGGATCTGGTGGAAAAGGGTTTTGTGGCAACCGATGGCCCGCCGTCATTGGTCGGGGAATACCGGCCGGGGTGAACCTCAATCCACCGCCAGCCCCAGCAATTCCGAATCCAGTGACCGCAAAAATCCTTGCGCGATATCGGCGCTGAGGCCAAGATCATGGCCGCCATAGCGCGCGGCGACGCGCAGGTCGACCATGGTGGTTTCCGCTTCCTCGCGCAGCCGGATCACCACATCGAAACGCAGGCCGAGAATCAGCGTACGAGTCTGCCCCTGCAGGATGACGTCGCCCGGCCGGCCAATGTCTTCCACCAGAGATTTGCCGGGCCGCAACTGTTCCGGCCGCGGCAGAGGGATCGGAATATTGTCTGGCACGGCGCCGCTTTCAGCACGCGTCTTCGGCGCCGGCCTTTCGGTAATGTCGGGCTCCACCAGTTCCATGCCGTGCTTGCGATCAACAGAAATACGCGTCGATTTGGCAACCTTGGCCACCGCCTCGTAAATTCGGTCGACGGCACCTTCATAGCGGCGGCCGGTGAGTTCGGGATAGGCGGTCAACTGCACCTGTCGGTCGGAGGGGGTAACCATGCTTGGGCGCTGCAACCATTGCTGGTCGGCGCTCGGCTGGCGGATCCACACCGGCGGATCCTCGACATCGGTGGCAACCTCATAAAGCGGTGGCGTTGTGAAATAGAGGATCGCAGCGAAACCGACGAGAACGATCGGCGGCGCGGCATAAACCAAGCCCCAAGCGGAAGCCAGACCACCTTGCGCGCCCACCCGCCACAACCGCGCCAGACCGATCACCGCAAACAGCACAGCGACCAGGGCAATGGCTGCGGAAAACAGCACGATGGCGATAAAGTCCGGCCCTGTCAGCGGCCCGAACCGGTGCGCCGCCACAGCGATCAGAAACAGCACGAGCGCAGACAGGCCGATGCGCCGGGATGCAAAGGCCGACTGGGAAACGGGACGAACGAAACGGACGGTCATGCGGGCTTTCCGGTTGAAGGCTTGGCGACTTATAAGCCAGACCGGCCCTCAAGGAAATCGCAAGCGCGCAACAGAAGCGAACGGTGAGGTAAGCCGTGATCTCAGCCGGAAAAACTGCGATGCGGCTGGCTGGCACCCGTCGGCCAGCCCTGCAGCGAACGCATGTGTTTTGCCTCGCGCAACATGGGAATCGATACGACAAGCATCACGAGAATGGCGATATACACGATACCGGGACGGGTTTTGAATGCATTCACCAAGCGCCAACTCCTGCTGTGACGATACCATCGATGACCGGTGAAGCTGACATGCACCTGAACGATGATCATTCACCGGATCGATTCATGACATTCAGGTGACTGTCAGGATCAGATGCGATTTCGCCGGCAATCGAAACTGCCGGGAGCTTTCCCTTGTCCGTAAATAGCCTATCGTCATCTGTTCCCCGTTCGTCAGGACGCATTGCCCGCCCGAAGATCGACAGCATCACCCTTGCAATCCTGACGGCGCTCTATCTGATTGCCTTCACCAACCGCACGTTCTTTTCGCGGGCTTTCGAGTATTTCGACAATCATCTGGCACTCCTCGCCTTTTCGTTCGGATTGACCTGCCTGTTTGCTGCACTCGCGATCGCTTTCTCGGTCAAGTATCTGATCAAGCCCGTGCTGATCCTGATGATCCTCAGCGCCGCCTCTGCGGCATGGTTCATGGATCAGTTTGGCGCGATCATCGATGTCAACATGATCCGCAATGCGGCCATAACCACTTCCTCGGAAGCCGGCCATCTGATCACGCCGGCATTTCTCCTGCATATGGCTGTGTTTGGCATCCTGCCGTCGCTTCTTGTCTGCTGGGTAAAGGTGCAGCACCGCAACTTCCTCGCCAAGCTGCGCTGGAATCTCACCGCCATCGTGCCGCTTGTCCTGATCGGCATTGCGTGCGGCATCAGCAGCGCGCGCAGCATCGCTTCGGTAACGCGCATCCACAAGGATCTGATTCTGACATTCAACCCGCTGCTGCCGATCGGCAACGCCGTCGGTTTTGTTTTGGCGTCCGAGGCCGACAGAAACATCGTCGCCGCCCCTCTTGGCACCGATGCCAAGGTGGCAGGGCCGACGCCATCCGGCAAACCGCGGGTTCTCGTCATCGTGACCGGAGAGACGGCGCGTGCCGAAAACTTTTCGCTCGGCGGGTATGGCCGCGAAACCAATCCGGAACTGAAGAAACGCGACATCACCTACTTTTCTCAGGTCTCCAGCTGCGGCACGGCGACGGCCGTCTCCGTGCCCTGCATGTTCTCCAACCTGAAGCGCAGCGGCTATTCGCATCGTGCCGGCCTCGCCAGCGAAAACCTGCTCGATGTGCTTGGCCATGCCGGCATCACCACCGAATGGTGGGAAAACAATACCGGCAGCCAGAACGTCGCCAACCGGACTGTGATGCGCTCTTTCTCCAACGCCAACGATCCGCGTTTCTGCAAGAGCAATGAATGCCTTGACGATGCCATGATCGACCAGCTCGACACATGGCTCTCGAACATCAAGGGCGACAGCGTGCTCGTTTTGCACCAGCTCGGCAGCCATGGCCCGGCTTATTACCAGCGTTACACGCCGGAATTCGCCCGCTTCACGCCAGAATGCTCGACCGCGGAAATCGGCAACTGCGATCGCCAGTCGGTGGTCAATACCTATGACAACACCATCCTCTATACCGACCACATCCTCGCCTCGGTGATCGACAAGCTGAAGGCACGCGAAAACAGCATCGATCCGGCGATGATCTACATGTCGGACCATGGCGAATCGCTTGGTGAAAATGGCCTCTACCTGCACGGCGCGCCCTACATCATCGCCCCCTCGCAGCAGACACATGTGCCCTTTGTCCTGTGGCAGGGCGCAGAAATGAAGGCCTCCGTCGATGCCGGATGCCTGACCAAACGCGCCGGCGAGGAAGCCTCGCATGACAACCTGTTCCACACGGCGCTCGGCATGATGGCGGTCAAAACCTCGGTCTACACGCCACAACTCGATGTGCTCTCCGCCTGCCGCACACCGGCCAGTGGAGCGAATTCATGACCCTTCCCGATTGCAGCTCCTTCGGGAAGGTCAGAAAACCGGTCACCGAAAGAAGCAACGGTCCCGTCCCCAGCCGACCCGCTTCTTCTACACCTCCGATCGGCACCCGCCCGCCGATCGGGAAGGTGACCGGCAGCCGGCACCTTGCGGCAGCACTCGGCTATTCGCTGGGTGGTGCCGCAAGGCTGCTCGGAGAAACCGCTTTTCGCCATGAACTCGTGGCCGCCACCGGCATTTTTGGCGGTTTCGCCTTCGTCGGCGCCAGCCTCTCCGATTACGTCTCGATGGCCGTGCTTTTCCTCGCCCTCATAGCCGCGGAAGCCCTCAACACCGCAATCGAGGAAATCATCGACCGCATCTCGCCGGAATGGTCGAAAACCGGCAAGAATGCCAAGGATCTCGGATCGTTTGCGGTGTTCTGCCTCCTGGTCGCCAACGGACTGATGGCGGCTTACGTCATTTTTTCCCGACTTTTATGACCATGAACCCTGCCAACGCTCCATCCCCACTCGAAATTTTGCCGTCTTCTCTGCTAGATACGGGTTACAGGATATCGTCGTACCCGAGTGGACGCCGTAATGCGGGCTGGGATGGAGCAGGCAGCTTGAGAGTTCTTCTAATCGAAGACGATGCGACGCTCGGTGAAGCGGTGCGTGACCATGTGGCATCAGGCGACCATGCTGTCGACTGGATGAAAACGATCGACACCGGCGGCGCCGCGCTCGCCACCACCGCCTACGCCCTGATCCTGCTCGACCTGCGCCTGCCCGACGGCAGCGGCATCGATCTCCTCAAAAAGTTTCGCGGTCAGGGCGGCACCACACCGGTGATCATCCTCACCGCCCATGACCAGATTTCCGATCGTATCGAAGGTCTGAACAGCGGCGCCGACGATTATCTCGTCAAACCCTTCAACCTCGGCGAACTGACCGCCCGCATGCTGGCCGTCAGCCGGCGCTACAGCGGACGTCCGGTGTCGCTGGTGAAGGTCGGTGATCTCGAGATCGACGCCGCCGACCGGCGGGTGACGCTGGCCAGCGAACCGGTGACGCTCTCCGGCCGCGAATGGGCGGTGCTGGATGCACTGGCCGCCCGCCCGAATGCGGTCGTCTCGAAGGCCCAGATCGAGGAAGCGCTTTACGCCTTCGGCTCGGAAATCGAGAGCAACACGGTGGAAGTCTATGTCAGCCGGTTGCGCAAGAAACTCGGGCGCGACCATATCGCCACGCTGCGCGGCGTCGGTTACCGGCTGGGACGTGAACAATGAACCCGTTTGCGCGTGCCACCGGCCCGTCGATGACACGCCGGCTGATCTTTTCCATCACCGCCATGATGGCACTGCTATGGCTGCTTGCCGTCGGTCTCGGCCTCGTGGTGATGGAGGAGGAATATGCCGAAATGTTCGACGGCACATTGCAGGATACCGCCGAAAGGCTGGTGCCGCTTGTTGTCGACGATCTAGAACATCGCGGCATGCTCGGCGGGCCCGACGACAATCGCCCCAGCACCGCCCCGCAACAGCTGCAGACCGGCAATTCCAGCGGTGACCGCGAATACCTGATCTATCAGGTGCGCGACGCATCCGGTCGCGTGCTGATCCGCTCCCATGACGCGCCGGAACAGGCGTTTGAAACCCCGCTGAAAGCCGGTTTCTGGAAGGATGCCAGTTACCAGTTCTACACCGCCACCGATGACGAGGCGCAGGTGTTCATCCAGGTGGCCGACGCGTTCGAAAACCGTGAGGAAGCCCTGCACGAAGGCGCAATCGCGCTGTTTTTGCCGCTCGCCTTGCTGATCCCGGTCAGCGGCATCGCCATCTGGCTGGTGGTGCGCCGCGCCGTGCAGCCGGTGGGCGATCTGCGCCGTGACATCGAAAGCAAGGACGGCGGCAACATGGAGCCGATCGATCCTTCCAACCTGCCGCGTGAATTGCAGCCGATCGCCACGTCGGTCAACTTCCTGATGACACGCCTGCGCACGGCGTTGGATGCGGAACGTGAATTCACCTCCAACAGCGCCCACGAGCTACGCACGCCGATCGCCGGTGCGCTTGCCCAGACGCAGATGCTGATCTCTGAACTTCGCGATCCGACCAATCGCCACCGCGCCAGCCAGATCGAAGCCTCGCTCACCCGTCTCAGCCATCTTGCGGAAAAACTGTTGCAGCTGTCGCGCGCCGAAGCCGGCATCGGCATCAGTGAAAAGCCCGTCGACCTGAGCCTGGTTCTCGACATGGTACTGACCGATTTCTGGCGCGGCATGAACGCACCGCAACGCCTCATCCTGCATCACGCTAAGGGAGCAGAACTCACCGGCCCGTTCAGCGAGGACGCCTTTGCCATCGTGCTGCGCAACCTGATCGAAAACGCGCTGGTGCACGGCCGGCCGGGCACGCCGGTCGAAGTGTTTCTCGACAATGGCGGCCCGGTGCGCATCGTCAACGCTTCGGCGGTTATGGGTGAAGGCGAGCTTGCCACCATCCGCAAACGCTTTTCGCGCGGCAGGACGGAAGCCGCCGGTTCGGGACTTGGCCTCTCCATCGTCGAACGACTTCTGGGGCAAATGGGCGGCAAGCTGGTGTTGTTGTCGCCGGCGGAAGGGCGTGCGGACGGGTTCGAGGCGCGGGTGGAATTGCCGAAAGCAGGTTGAGGAAATACGTCGCATTCCCATAGTGCATTACGCTTGACCGCCTCTCATATGAGATACATATTTGCCGGAACTGATGCCACGCTAGGAGCATAAGCCGATGGCTACGAAAATGCTGCATGTCCGCGTCGATGACGATATCCGCGAAGACGCTTCCGAAGTGCTGGATGCTCTGGGCATGACCATGTCGGATGCCGTGCGGATCTTCTTGCATCGTGTTGCCGCGACCCAAAGCTTTCCGCTGGAACTGAAAGCCCCGAACGAAGAAACGCGTGCCGCCCTTAAGGAAGCACGGGAAATCCGGAAGGCACGCAGCGCACGCTTTAACGCTGCGGACGAGCTTTTCGCCGATCTAAAAGACAAGTAGATCTGGCTGCGTCTTATGGCAAAGGATGCGAAAATGGATAGCGGTGCCCGGCGTGTGTCGCGCCCACGCGCCTGCGATTATACACAGGCCTTCCGAAAAGATTGGGATCGATACAACAAGGCCGGCAAGGCAGACATGAACCGCGCCATTGAACTGATGGTGCTGATCATTCTGAAAAAGCCGCTCGGTCCCGAATGGCGAGACCATGCCCTTTCCGGCAAGGAATGGCACGGCGCCCGCGAAGCCCATATCGGCGGCGATTTTCTGCTCGTCTACACCTGCGATGACGATTATGTCGAATTCGTCCGGCTAGGTTCGCATTCGGAACTTTTTGGACGCTGACTGCCCCTCACCGCGCCAGCCATTTCCCGACCACACCACGATCTGCTTCCACGAGGTCGTGCCCAGCCTCGACCGTCATCATCGTCACCTCCACCGAACGTGCCGCCAGGATTTCCATCAGCTTCAAGGCATCCGCTGCATGCGCATCCCTGTCGCCGGCAACGATCAACACTTCGGCTGTGGCGCTGGAAACATCGACCGGTGGAATGTCGCTCAGCACCGACACTGGCCGCATCAGAACGGCTCGGCGGATGACACCGGGGTGCAACACCATCACTGCGGCCAGAAAATTGGCACCGTTGGACTGGCCGACAAAGGTCGTTTTCTCCAGATCCACGCCATAGGCCTGTTTCAACTGGCCGACCATCTCGACAAAGGCTTCCGCTTCTGAGGCGATATCCTTCTGGTCGAAAGAACCATCCTCGAAGCGACGGAAGAAACGCGGTACGCCCTCTTCCGTGGCACGTCCACGCAGCGCCAGCAGCATCGTATCGGGTGCAACTGTGCGGGCAAACGGCAGAAGGCTGGTTTCGTTGCCGCCGCTGCCATGCAGCAGGACCAGCGTCTGGTCGTCGGGCGCTTCCGGCATAAAGATGCGGTGCACGAAGGGCAGTTCGCGGTAGCGGATGCGTGGTTCGCCCGGCAGGCTGAACTGCGGCAGCATGGCGCGGCTATCGGCTTCCCGACCCTGCCAGTGCGGCGGGATGAACAAGGTTGTGCCGAGTTCCTCCTCCGTTTCATCCAGCATGAAACCCGGCTCGCCCGTGGCATATTCGATCAGCGAACCACCCGGCTCGCGGACATAGAGCGAATAGAAGTATTTTCTGTCATGTGCATTTGTTTCCGAGCCATCTGCGGCGGCTATCTCGTCGGCAACGCTGTGCACTGTGTCGATATCCGGGGCGTTGAGCGCTATATGGTCCATCGTGCCGGTTCCGGGTGCCGCCGTCCAGAAACCGGTGGCGTCGCGCACATCGACGACACCGCCGGTCGCAGAGGTCAGCCGCGTCTGGCTGCCTTCGACCGGGCCGCTTTCCAGCCCGAAATTTTCCGTCAGGAAGGCGATGGTCTGCGCCGGTTTTTCGGTGAGGATGGTGCCGCTGCGCAGCGCAACAATGGCAAATTCTGCCGGGATGCCGTCACTTGCCCACGGTTTGCCGCCAAAGACGGAAAGATCCTCGACGCCGATCAGTTTGATGATGATGCCGTCCGGGTCCTTCAGGCGCAGCACCGGCTCACCGAATTCCGGCGCCGGCCCTTGCGTTGCGATGCCAAATTGCAGCGCGCGCGTCAGCCAGAAGCCGATCGCATCACATGAAACGGCAAGACCGATCTCGTTCGGCGCACCGTGACCGACGCGACCCGGCGATCCGTCTTCCCAGGCCAGGAACGTCACGAGCGAACCGGGAGACGCAACGGCATCGCCATAGAACAGATGCAGCTGGGTGGCATCCTCGAAACCGGCAGTGCGTTTGACCAGCCGCAGGCCGAGAAAACCGACGTAAAAATCGATATTCGCCTGAATGCTGCGGGTGATTGCCGTGATGTGATGCAATCCGCTCTTTGCTTTCGTACTGGTATTGCCCCGGGTCATTGTCCGCCGCCTCCTGTGTCTCTATTTGACGGTTGTTATAACCAATCGGAGCGAAGACACATGATCAAACTTGTTGGAATCTCGGGCAGTCTCAGAAACAGATCGTTCAACACTTCGCTCTTGAATGCGGCTGCGGAAAATCTGCCTGAGGGCGTGACACTCATCAAGGGCACGATTTCTGGCATCCCGCTTTACGACGGCGATCTCGAAGCGTCCGAGGGTATTCCCGAAGCGGTGACCGTGCTGAAACGCCAGATGGCGGAGGCCGACGGCGTCATCCTGTTCACGCCGGAATACAACAATTCCATTCCTGGTGTGTTCAAGAACGCCATCGACTGGATTTCGCGCCCGCATCCGGAGATTTCCGACGTTTTCAAGGGTCGCCCCTTTGCCATCGCCGGCGCTTCGCCCGGCAATTACGGCACGCTGCTTTCGCAGAATGCCTGGCTGAGCGTGCTGCATACGCTGGGGGCCGAAGCGTGGTCGGGCAAGCGGCTGATGGTGGGTAATGCCGGCAAGGTGTTTGATGCCGATGGCAGGATTACGGATGAAGCAATTGCCAAACGGCTTGGTGATTTCGTGGCGGGATTTGCGGAGTTTGTGAGGGCGAAGGGGTAGGTTGCTGCGCCGATATGGCGTTTGCCATCAAGGCTGAATGATTTAGTCTTCCAAGCACTGCGTCGCCCGGCGACATCATCATGGAGTGCCACTCATGCGTCCCCACCATCTCGTGCTTCTGGCCGCCCTTGCCGGCCTGCTTGCCTCCTGCCAGACGATGACACCGGAAGAGCGGCGTGCGGCCGATGAGAGCCGCTGCGTCGGTTACGGTTTCAAGCCCGGCACCGAAGGCATGGCGCGCTGCCTGCTCGACCTCGATCTCGACCGCCGCGCCGACCTGCGTCAGTGGCAGGATGAAATCAACAACCGCCCGCGCTTCTATGGTCCGGTGATCGTGCAGCAGCCGGTCGTGGTGCGGCCGCGCTAAACACCACGAAAATCAATCCTTGGCTGTATTGCTCTCGATGACAACGATGTTCAGTGCTGTTATGGTCGCACCATGAAGACGCAACCTGAAGCCATCTCCTTTGATGACGCTGTTTCCCCGGCTCAAGACGAACCGGCTCCAGACGTTGTTGCGTGGCAGACGGAGCAGCTGAAGCAGCGCCACAAGGACGCCGACGAAGGTCGGTTTGCATCCCCGGATGCGGTGAAAGCCGTTATTCGAAAATTCGTCCCCAATGGATGAGATTGTCTGGCTGGATAAAGCCTTGCGGGACATGGACAGCATCGGTTCCCATATCGCACGGGAGAATCCTGCGGCAGCCGAAACAATCATACTCAGGATTGTCGGCGCAGTATCCGTCATGTCATGGCATTCAAAACTGGGCCGCGTTCTGCCGGATGGCATAACACGCAAGCTGACGATTTCCGGCACGCCATATGTTGCGTTTTATCGCATCAACTCACGCATCGAAATTCTGGCAATATTCCATACATCCCGGCGCTGGCCGCAGCATTTAAGCTGAATTCCGCATCCGGATCGTCGCCTGCGCCGCCGCCAGCCGTGCGATCGGCACACGAAACGGCGAGCACGAGACATAATCCAGCCCTGCATCCTCGCAAAAACTGATCGAGGCCGGGTCGCCGCCGTGTTCGCCGCAGATCCCGAGTTTCAGGTCGTTACGCGTGCGCCGGCCGCGCTCCGCCGCCAGCTGGATCAGTTCGCCAACCCCTTCGAAATCGAGCGACACGAACGGATCGTGCTCGATGATGCCCTTGCGCTGGTAGGTCGGGATGAAGGTCGCCGCATCGTCTCGCGAAATGCCAAACGTGGTCTGGGTGAGGTCGTTGGTGCCGAAGGAGAAAAACTCCGCCGTTTCGGCAATCACATGCGCGCGGAGCGCTGCACGCGGCAGTTCGATCATCGTGCCGGCCAGATAGGTGGTTGCATTGCCCGTTTCCTTGGCGACGGCAGCGGCAACACAATCGATCACGCCCTTCACGTAATCCAGTTCGGCGCGAAGCCCCACCAGCGGCACCATGATTTCCAGCGCCACCGGCGCACCTGTCTCGGCAGCTGCGGCCACCGCGGCTTCGAAGATGGCGCGCGCCTGCATTTCGGCGATCTCGGGATAGGAAATCGCCAGACGACAGCCGCGATGGCCCATCATCGGGTTGAACTCGTGGATGGCATCGATACGGCGGGCAAGGAAGCCCGGCTCCATACCCATCGCCTCGGCCACATCGGCAATCTCGGCGTCTGTCTTCGGCAAAAACTCGTGCAGTGGCGGATCGAGCAGACGGATTGTCACCGGCAGGCCGGACATGATCGAAAACAGCTCGAAAAAGTCGGAGCGCTGCATCGGCAGCAGCTTGTCGAGCGCCGCGCGGCGGCCGCCCTCGTCTTCGGCGAGTATCATCTCGCGCATGACATGGATGCGCTCGCCTTCGAAAAACATGTGTTCGGTACGGCAGAGGCCGATGCCTTCGGCCCCGAAGGCGCGGGCGGCGCGGGCATCCTGCGGCGTATCGGCATTGGTGCGCACGCTCATGCGCCGACACTGGTCAGCCCATTCCATCAGGCGGCCAAAGTCGCCGGAAAGCTCCGGCTGGATCATTTGCACGGTGCCGGCCAGCACCTGGCCGGACGATCCATCCAGCGTAATGATATCGCCACGCTTCAGCAGCACACCGCCGACACCCATCAGCGTCTCGTTGCGGAGATCGACACGGATCGAACCTGCCCCGACGACGCAGGGAATGCCCATGCCGCGGGCAACGACGGCCGCATGGCTGGTCATGCCGCCACGGGTGGTCAGAATGCCTTCGGCGGCATGCATGCCGTGAATGTCTTCCGGGCTGGTTTCGGTGCGCACCAGAATGACCTTGCGGCCTTCGGCTTCGGCGGCGATCGCCTCTTCCGAGGTAAACACAATCGCGCCACTGGCGGCCCCAGGCGAGGCCGGCAGGCCGGCACCGATCACGCGTCGCTGCACTTTGGGATCGATGGTCGGGTGCAGAAGCTGGTCGAGCGATGGCGGCTCGATGCGACAGATGGCATCTTCGTGGGTGATCAGCCCTTCATCGACCATATCGACGGCGATCTTCATGGCGGCGCGGGTGGTGCGTTTGCCGTTGCGGGTCTGCAGCATGAACAGCTTGCCGCGTTCCACCGTGAATTCGATATCCTGCATGTCGCGGAAATGCGCTTCCAGACTGTTGCAGACGGTTTTGAACTCGGCAAAGGCTTCCGGCATCAGCTTTTCCATCGACGGCTTTTCGCCGCCGGTGGCGATGCGCCCCTCTTCGGTGATGGATTGCGGCGTGCGAATGCCGGCGACGACATCCTCCCCCTGCGCATTGACGAGAAACTCGCCATAGAGCGCCTTTTCGCCGGTGGACGGATTGCGGGTGAAGGCAACGCCGGTGGCAGACGTCGAGCCGAGATTGCCGAACACCATGGCCTGTACGCTGACCGCCGTGCCCCATTCGGCAGGAATATTATGCAGTGTGCGAAAGGTGACTGCGCGCGGGTTCATCCAGCTGGCAAACACCGCGCCGATCGCCTTCCAAAGCTGTTCGTGCGGATCCTGCGGAAAGGTCTCGCCGAACTCCTCCTCGATCACCTGCTTGTAGAGCGACACGACATGCTGCCATTCGACGGCGCTCATTTCGGTATCGTATTCATGACCGCACTGGGCCTTTTCGTCTTCGAGAATTTCCTCGAAGATCTCGTGATCGACGCCGAGCACCACATCGGCATACATCTGGATGAAACGACGATAGGTATCCCAGGCGAACCGCGCATCGCCGGCATCATGGCCGAGAGCCTGTACGGTTTCGTCGTTGAGGCCGAGATTGAGGACGGTATCCATCATGCCGGGCATCGAGGCGCGCGCGCCGGAGCGGACGGAAAGCAGCAGCGGATGCGTGGCGCCGCCAAATGTGCGGCCGGTTTCCGCTTCCATGGCGGTGATGCCTTCGAGCACCTGCGTGCGCAGTTCCTCGGGCAGAGAACGACCGTTGGCGTAATACCATGTGCAGACGTCGGTGACGATGGTCAGCCCCGGCGGTACCGGCAGGCCAAGGCTTGCCATCTCGGCAAGGTTCGCCCCCTTGCCGCCCAGAAGTGCACTATCGGCGGCTCTCCCTTCCGCCTTGCCCCCGCCGAAGCGGCATACCCATTTCGCCATGCCTGCTCTCCACCCGACGCGGCCCATTCTTGTCTTTTGCCAAAGACTTACAGCATTTCCGGCAACAAGGAAACGCAAGGCACGCTATCGATTGCTGCGCCGCAATAGAAAAAATGTCCGGAAGCGGCGTCGATACGAGGATGTGATATGCTTCTTACAGGGGAAAGCATTAGGCAAAAGCAGCAAAATCAATTCGGAAGCTTTCCATGCCTGTGACGAGACGACACATCCTAGCGCTGGCGGGCGTCACGTCCGCTGCAGCTGCCCTTCCCGGTGCGCTTGCAGCCGAAGGCATTGCCGCCGGCACGACGCCTGCAGCATCCGCCCTGCCCTTTGCCCTGACGACCCCGATCCATTGCGGCGAAGTGGCGATCCGGGTGCGTGATCTCGACAATATGTTCGCCTATTACCGCGAAGTGCTGGGGCTTTCCGAACTGTCGCGCAGCAAGGACGGCGCCACGCTCGGTGCTGGAAAAACGCCGCTTCTGCATCTTATTGCCGTTGCCGATGCGAAGATCGAGCCCTTAAACAGCGCCGGCCTGTTCCACGTCGCCTATCTGATGCCGAACCGCGCGGAACTCGCCCGCTGGCTGGTGCATATCGCCATGACCGGCGTACCGGTCAGCGGTTTTGCCGATCACAATGTCAGCGAAGCGGTCTACATGATGGACCCGGAAGGCAACGGCATCGAGGTCTATTCCGACCGGCCGCGCGAAAGCTGGCAATGGAGTGACGGTGTGGTGACGATGGGCACCGAACCGCTCGATGTCGACGGCATTCTGGCGCTGGCAGACACCAAGAAGGACACGTTTACCGGCGCACCCGATCTCATGCGTATCGGCCACATGCATCTCAAGGTCGGAGATCTGACAAAGGGCGACGCGTTCTACGTGGCATCGGCCGGGCTGGTGCATACCCGCAAGGGCCGGCAGGATGCCGCCTTCCTATCATCTGGCGGTTATCACCACCACGTCGCGATGAATGTGTGGAACAGCAAGGGTGCGGGCATGCGTGAAAGCGGTCAGACCGGGCTTGCGTGGTTTTCGCTTGAGGTGGCTGATGAGAAAATGCTCGCTGCACAGCGCGAACGTTTCGAAGCCGCGGGTTTTGCCCCGAAAGCGATTGCCGATGGCAAGGGTTTCGAGGTCATCGACCCCTGGGGCACCGGCCTGCGGCTGCTGACGGTGTAAGCGACACCGAAAGAATCGCCGCCCTGGCCGCGCATATTTCTCATAATGGATTGTAAAATGATCGGCGCCCGGCCAAAAAAATAGGCTTTGCGGGGCCGCCTGCTCCGGCCCCGCAAAGCCTTCCGACCAGGACAGGAAAACCCGGTCGGGGGGTGCTTACAGACAAGTCCGGTTGCATTCGATACGCGCCCCGGTGGTCCGCCCTTGTTGAAATCATTAATAAACTGCTAACGCGTTTTCGTCCTCCCACAAATGGGTGAAACAACGCAAATCAAAAAACCTTTTTTGGGAATATCGGAAAAATCAGGGTAGATTTACCTTTCCGATTTCGCTTGACGCCCTAAGCACTGTCACCAAAAAGTCATAAATAACAATGGCTCAGATGCCGGGCGTCATCAAAGCCTGCAACTGATCGGCGCTTGGCTCGCCCAAAACCTGTTGGCCATCCTTCGGATCGACCAACCGCGCCCAGACCTTTGACCCATCCGCCGAGAACAGGATGCGGATGTGGCTGTTTTGGCAATTGCGCGGATCGCAGGCGCCGAACAGTTCGAACGCCCCCTCCGGCAATGCGACGATACGCGATACGCCGGTGACATAACGCGCGTTGGTGATGATGCTGTGCGCCCATTCCGGCAGGTCGCGGCGACCGCGCAGAAGCGCGACGAGAGATTTTTTGTGTTCGGGCGAGGTGGCGATGACATGGTTGAGGGCACGGTTGCCGGTGGAGGCGGGAGCGGCCGGGGTCACGGACTGGGCGCCGCCGGAAGCCGTATCAGCGAATGAGCCGGCCGGAAGCAAGGTCGCAACGATCACAAACAACGCTGAAAATGTTCGCCTGAGCAAATGAGGTCCACATGAATTGCCAGCCGCCAACCTGATCACCCGAACCTCACCATTGCGTCCTGTCCGACCCGACGTTGCCGGGCTGGTCAACTTCCTGATCGGATGGCTGCCGTCCTGCTTCCCTGATGGATTGCCAGATAGCAGCAGCATCATCGATCAGCTTCCTGTTTTGAAGGCCATAGATAAAGCTTTTGGTCGATACAACATGCACGTTGTCGGGGATGATGATCCGCCTGCGCGTGAAATCGGAATCCTCATAGATCAACAACGCGGCCGTATCGGCAAAGCGCGCTTCAAAACCGGTCAGGAACTCGGAAATGGCCGCCTCTCCCAGACTGGACTGCCGCTTGCCGACGCGTCCCGCCTCCCTGGCAAACCGGGCATTTTCACCGGTCTCCGTTTCGGCGATGTGAACAAGGTCGGCATTCGCTTCAACAAAGCCAATAATGGCAAGCGCATCCGGCTTATCCTTGTTGCGCGTCGCTTCCCAGTAGACCTGATCCATCACATAGACCGGAAGCCTCAATGCGATCAGCAGGTCGAGACGCTTTGCCTTTGCAAGGCTGATCAGGGGGCCGGCATCCGGCACCACGATAACGACCTGGGTCATATGCCTCTTGCAGCCAGAAAATCCGCCATTCTATGGCCTTCGGAAGCGGCTTCCAGATCGCTCAACTCCGGCAACCAAAGATCATGCGCCACCATCAGATCCCAAAGTTCGGAATAGTCGACATCCAGCACAAACATCGCCCGCTGGCGTGAAATGCGCCCTTCGGAAAAATCCAGCAATGTCTTTTCGATTGTCGGCTGCGACGGCCGTGGGTTCAGCATGTGGCATCCTCCGCTTGACTGTCTTTGTTACAGGCCTGTCGCGGATACCCTTCAATTCCAATCATCGGGGCCGGTTTGCGATTGATCAACGACATCAGGGAACCGGCGCGTTGGTTGCAGCCACCGGATAATGCTTCAGCTCGTAGTTTTCGATGGAAATAGCAAGCGCATCGAAATGCGCTGCTTCCAGAGTTTCGGGGGCCGGTTCGCTCTCGAAATACGACCGCACTTGCTTCAATGCAGCTTCGTATTCCTCCTCGTTTTGAAGGGATTGCAACGATTGAGGCTGCTGCATGCGTTATCCTCCGTTTGACCCGCCTTGTTATACGCCTGTCAGCGTCAGCGTTCAAATGCCGAATAACCGACCTCAGCTCGCCTCGGCCAGTTGCTCGGCCGCCTGCAGATCCACCGAGACAAGCTGACTCACACCCTGCTCGGCCATGGTGACGCCGAAGAGGCGGTTCATGCGGGCCATGGTGATAGGGTTGTGGGTGATGATGACGAAACGGGTGGCGGTCGAGGCCGCCATTTCGTCCATCAGATTGCAGTAGCGCTCGACATTGTGGTCGTCGAGCGGCGCGTCCACTTCGTCCAGCACGCAGATCGGCGCGGGATTGGTGAGGAAGACGGCAAAGATCAGCGCCATGGCCGTCAGCGCCTGTTCGCCGCCAGAAAGCAGCGTCATCGTCTGCGGTTTCTTGCCCGGCGGGCGGGCTAGAATTTCGAGACCGGCTTCGAGCGGATCATCGCTTTCGATCAGTTGCAGTTCGGCCGTGCCGCCGTTGAAGAGATGGGTGAACAGTCGCTGGAACTGGGTGTTGACAACATCGAAAGCGGCGATCAGGCGTTCGCGGCCCTCACGGTTGAGGCTCTGGATGGCGCCGCGCAGTTTCTTGATGGCGTCGATCACGTCATCGCGCTCACGTGTGAGGGCTTCGAGCTTGTCGGAAAGCTCTTTCTGCTCTTCTTCGGCGCGCAGGTTGACGGCGCCGAGACGCTCGCGCTCGATCTTCAGGCGGTCCAGTTCACGCTCCACCTGCGCAATATCCGGCGGTGGCGCCTCGTGGCCGAGACCCGTCAGGCGCCATGCCTCGTGTGGTTCGCAGTTCAGCGCTTCGCGAATACGAATTTCCGTCTCGTTACGGCGCTCGGCGGCGGACACCAGACGTTCCTCGGCGCGACCACGGCGTTCGCGGGTTTCCGCCAGTTCCGACAGCGCGATCGTGGCGATGCGGTCGGCCTCGCGCTGGCGGGTTTCGGCCTCGACCAGCACGTCGGAGGCGGCCTTGCGGGCATCCTCGGCCTTCTGCAGTTCGGAGAGCAGCGCCCGGCGCTTGTCGTCGAATTCTTCCGGCGCGAGGTCGAGATCGACCATTTCCTCGCGCGCCTCTTCCTCGCGTTCGCGCAGCGAGGCGATATGGTCTTCGGCGCTCGCGGCTCGGCCCTGCCACGTGGCGCGTTCCTGACCGATGGCGGCGACACGGCGGCGGCGGGCATCGGTTTCGCGGGAAAGCCCTTCGTAACGGGCACGCGCTTCGGCCAACAGGCCGCGATCGGTGGCGACGGTTGCCTGCTGTTCGCGCAGGCGGGCATCGATCTCATCGACCTCGGGCGCGTCTTCCAGCTCGGCGCGGGCGGCTTCGTCCTGCTCGGACACTTCCGTGATCTGTTCGCGCAACTGTTCCAGCGCTGCGGCCGCCACATCACGACGGCGCATCAGGTCACCTGAGGCGCGCTCAGCGGCGGCCAGTGCATCGCGGGCCTCCGCCAGCTGGCGCTGGGCGATACGGCTGCGCTCGCGGGCATCGTGAAGGCGAAGTTCCTCAGTGGCGATCGTATCGATGGCGGCAGCAGCCAGCGTTTCGGCTTCCGACAGCGCAATCGCGGCTTCGTCGATTTCAGCTTCCAGTTCCGACAGGCGGTTTTTCTGGGCAAGACGCAGCGCGGCCGCACTCGGCGCTTCCGAACCGGTGACATGGCCATCCCAGCGGAAGACAGCGCCTTCGCGGGTGACGAGCCGTTGGCCGGGCTTCAGAAGCGGCATCAGGCGGTTGGCGGTTTCGAGATCGGCGACGCCGATCTGCGACAGGCGGCGGGCGAGCTGCGGCGGCGCGATGACATGCGCAATCATCGCCTCGACGTCATCGGGCAAAGCCGGATCGGAACCCGCATCACCGGCACCTGACCAATAGGAAGGTGCTGCCGCATCCAGAGCGCTTTCCAGATCATCGCCCAGAACGGCACCAACGGCTGTTTCGTAACCGCGATCGACCCGGATGACTTCTGCGACCGGCGGATAGGCCCCGGACGTATCGCCTGCGGCCAGCATGCGACGGATGGTCTTGCTTTCCGCTTCCAGCCCGTTCAGATGCGAGCGCGCTGCAACGACCGGCGCACGCGCCTCCGTCTCCCTGCGGCGGGCAAGACCAAGCGCCTCCTCTACGTCCTCGATCAGGACCGCTATATCCTCGACGGCAATTTCCGCCGCCTCCACCGCTTCGCGCCGTTCGGATGGATCAACCAGACCGGACAGGCGTTCATCGATTGCGGCAAGCTCCGCTTCCGCCTCACCAAACGAGCGCTCCAGACGGCCACGACGATCGGCCAGATCACGGATCACGCGTTCCAACTGCTGGCGACCGGCGGCGGCTTCGGCGCGCTCGGCGGTGATCTGGGCAAACACGCGTTCACTGTCGGCAAGGCTGGCGGCGGCACCCTCAAAAGTTTCGCGAAGTTCTTCGGCTTCCGAACCGGATTCGGCCAGCAGTTCCGCAAGTTCCGCCTCTTCAGCATCAAGGCGGGCCAGCACCTCGGCATTTTCCGAAACCAGCCGCTCCTCGCGGCGGATATCCTCGCCCAGTTGGGCAAGACGACGGGTCAGCTCATCGCGACGGCGCAGCAGTCGGCCCGCTTCTTCCTCCAGCTGGCCACGGGCGATCTGGATACGCTGCAGGGCGGCACCGGCGGCGGCTTCGGCTTCTCGCAGTTCCGGCAGCTTGTGGGCAACGATCGCCTGGTTCTTGGCCGCCTCCATCTGCGCCTGCGCCTTTTCGGCTACGATGGCAGTAGCCTGGTTGAGCGTGCTGACAGCCTCGCCCTCGGCCTCCTTGGCCTGCACCCAGCGGCTATGCAGGAGCATGGCCTCGCGGGCGCGGATATCGGCGGACAGGCTCTTGAAGCGGTTGGCCTGACGCGCCTGCCGTTTCAGGCTTTCGATCTGGTTTTCCAGCTGCGCCACGACGTCTTCGAGACGTTCAAGGTTGCCCTCGGCGGCGCGCAGGCGCAGTTCGGCTTCGTGGCGGCGCGAATGCAGGCCGGAAATGCCGGCGGCCTCTTCCAGCAACTGGCGGCGCGCCTGCGGTTTGGCCGAGATCAGCTCGCCGATGCGCCCCTGCCCCACCATCGAGGGCGAACGCGCGCCGGTGGAGGCATCGGCGAACAGAAGCTGCACGTCTTTCGCGCGGGCTTCCTTGCCGTTGATGCGGTAGACCGAGCCCTGCTCGCGCTCGATACGGCGCGACACCTGGATCTCGTCGGCATCGTTGAAGGCGGCCGGCGCGGTGCGGTCTGAATTGTCGAGATAAAGGCCGACTTCGGCGGTGTTGCGGGCCGGGCGGTTGCCGGAACCGGAAAAGATCACGTCGTCCATGCCGGACGCACGCATGTTCTTGTAGGAGTTTTCCCCCATCACCCAGCGCAGCGCTTCGACAAGATTGGACTTGCCGCAGCCGTTCGGGCCGACAACGCCGGTCAGGCCCGGTTCGATGATGAATTCGGTGGGTTCGACAAAGGATTTGAAACCGACGACGCGGAGGCGATTGAACTTCAATGGTTCGGCCTCCGGTCATGGTGGGTCAGTGCGTGACTAAACGATGGAATGAGAGCGGTGCAGCGGGTGTTCTTCTCCCCGTTATGACGGGGAGAAGGTGCCGGCAGGCGGATGAGGGGCAAAAGCCTCAAACTCAATGCCCGCGACCGCCCCTCATCCCCTCGCTGTCGCTCCGGACCTTCTCCCCGCAGGCGGGGAGAAGAGGCAAGCCGCGCCGTTATTCGGCCCAAATCCGCGGACACGCGCAAAAACCCGCCCGCGATCATTTCGCGATGGGTCCTAGAGCAGGGCGTCGATGACCGCCGACATTTGTGCAACCGACAGGTCTCCAGCATATTTCTCGCCGTTGATGATGAAGGTCGGCGTCGAGTTGACTTCGAAGTCCTTGGCGCCGCGCTGCATCGTTGCGTTCACATCATCGAGAAGCTTCTGGTTGGTCAAGCAGGCGTTGAAGCTTTCCTGTGAAAAACCGGCAATCTTGACGGCCTGCGTCAAACCGTTGCGGACATTGCCGTCTGCAGGTGCCGCCCAGGCACGCTGCTGCTTGAACAGCATCGAGATCATCGGGAAATACTGGTCGGCAGTGGCGAGCTCGCTCGGCTTGGACGGATTGCAGCGCGCCAGCATGAAAGCGGCGGTGGCGGCCGGGTCGAACGGGAATTCGCGCACGATGAAGCGCACCTTGCCGGTGTCGACGTATTTTTCCTTGATCGGATCGAACGTATTGGCGTGGAAGGCGGCGCAATGCGGGCAGGTCATCGACATGTATTCGACGATGGTGACCGGCGCGTCATCCTTGCCGAGCTGCATTTCCGGCAGCGGGCCGGGCTTCAGTACTTCGGCCATATCGACCTTGCCGGAGGATTCCGGCTTTTCCTGTGCCTGTGCCGAGGTCATGGAAGCGGCAAGCGTGAGGCCGAGGGCAGTGGAAGCGGATCCGGCGAGAAGCGCGCGGCGGCTGAGAGCTGCGGCAAAGGTCTCGTTGGTCATCGTCTGAATGGTCATGAAGACACCTGTTGAGAGAAAGTAAAAACTGTCGCGATTTCCGTAACCTGCCGCTTGGCGTCCGACAAGCGCGGCTTTCGTTACTCTTTTCAAACAATTGTGACGAGGAATGGACAGGGCAAGCCTGTAACGCACCTGTGGACGAAAGATCGCAGGGGACGAACGCAAGGTTAGCGCCGGATCGTCCGCTTTTTCTGCATCACCGCAGTCCCCAGCCGCGTCACGGCATTGCGCAGCGCATCGTTGTCGATGCCCTCCATCATCTCGTCCAGTTTGCGCGCTGCTTCGCCTTTCAGCGGCGGCGGCTTGGGGCGATGGCGCGGTGCCTGAACGACCGGTTTCTGCACGATGCGGATCTGGCGGATGGCGGGAAAGCCGAAAAACGCATTGATGCGGCCGATCAGCTCGCCCTGCGCATGGCTCAGGAACAATGCGCGCGCGCCTTCGCAGGCGATTGTCAGCGTGCCGGCCTGATAGCCGCTATCTGTACCGGGTTCGCGACGTGGCCACGCGATTTTTTCCGGGCGCGTACATTCGGCAAAATCCTCGCCGGCGATTTCATCCCAGGAACCGAGCAGGGCCGTGGAAATACCGGCGCGCTTGGCCAGCACCGGATCGATGATGCGGTTCGCCACCTCGGCGATCTGGTGGGCGCCGCGACGACGGAATTCCTTCTTTTCCGGCTGGCTCATTGAACATGCTCGGCTTTATGCGCCGCCGGCGCGACTGTCGTGCCGGGCGGCAAAAGAATCACTTTCTGTGATAGTGGCACCGCCACGATGATCACCAACCACAGGAACAGGCTATCATAGATATCCTGGAAGAACAGGATATTGGTGCTGCCGGCGATGAAGTAACCGATGGGCACGAGCAGCGCCATGAACAGACGTTTGCGGCGCGCGATAGTGGTCGGATTGCGCAGGACATTAAGAACCGGCGAAAACAGCATCAGCAGCGTTGCGATCAGGCCGATCAGGCCGGCATCCACGGTGGCGCTGATAAAACCATTGTGGAAATGGGTGAAGGTGTATCCGGCCTGCTCGATCAGCTCGGAGCGGTTCTGCACGCCATAACCCAGCCACGGGTTTTCCGCGATCAAGCCGCTTGCATATTTCCACAGGCCGATGCGGGCGGTGTAGGATTCGTCGGCCCCGGTATCGTTGGCGAAATACCCGAGCATTTCGATCAGCCGCTGCGAATGTTTGAACCCCATGGCAAAAACTACAACGACACCGATGACAAGAAGTACAGCGCCCTTCCAGTTGTAGAAACGGCGCAGTTTCTGCGGAAACAGCGCAAACAGCATGACCAGCGCGATGGCGGGGATGGGCAGCACACCACGTGATTGCGACAGCAGCACGCACATAATGCCGGCAACGAATCCGGCCCAGCCAAGCGCCTGCCGACGTGGCCGCGGCGACACCGTATTGAGCAGCGACACAGACGCCAGCATGGCGCAAACCATGCTGAACGGCAGCGCATTGCCGATGCCGCCGGAAGCGCGGATCTGATAAAATTCAACTTGCACAAAAGCGAGCGGCAAGGCCAGTATGCCACACACGGCCGCACCGACCAGGAACGCATCGATGAGCGAGGAACTGGACCCGACGCGCAGGCGCGGCAGGATCAGCGGAAAAAAGATGAAGGGCAGAAGCGCCGCGCCGCGGCTGAGCAATCTGTCGGCTGTCGCCGGGTCGTAATTGACGAAAGCCGCAAGAAGGATTGTCGCGGAATAGAGCAAGGCCGGCCCGATGACATAAAGATCACTGCGCTGGAAACGGGCCGGATAACGTTTCAGCGCCAGTGAAACCAGCGCCCAGACCATGGATATGCCAAGAAGGATGGTAATGATTGAACCGGCTATTGCGGCGGCGGCGCTGACGATGGCCAGACAGACCACATTATTCCGTTGCATCGACGGCAGTTTCATTCCGGCTCTTTTCATTGATGTAGATTACGCCGAATACATAGGAGAGTGATTCTCCAAGGGAAGCGCTATCTTGCACGGCAGCATGAAAATATCCAATCTTTACAGTGTCGCATTGCTGCATTGGTACGATCGCCACCACCGCGAGCTACCTTGGCGTGTCAGCCCTGTGGCAGCAAAAGCAGGCATTTTTGCGAATCCGTATCATGTCTGGTTGTCGGAAGTCATGCTGCAGCAGACCACGGTGCAGGCCGTCAAACCCTATTTTGCAAAATTTCTATCGCTGTGGCCGAGGGTGGAAGACCTTGCCGCCGCCCCGACGGATGATGTCATGGCCGCTTGGGCGGGGCTCGGTTATTACGCCCGCGCCCGCAACCTGAAAAAATGCGCCGAAGCGGTGGCCCGCGATCATGGCGGCATTTTTCCCGACACCGAGGCTGGCCTGAAGGCCCTGCCGGGCATCGGCGATTACACCGCAGCAGCCGTCGCCGCGATCGCCTTCAACCGGCAGGCCGCCGTGATGGACGGCAATGTCGAGCGGGTGATCTCCCGCCTTTTTACGATCGATGCCCCTCTGCCCGGCTCCAAGCCGCTGATGAAGGAAAAGGTGGCGGAACTGACGCCTTCCGACCGGCCCGGCGATTTCGCGCAAGCGATGATGGATCTCGGTGCCACCATCTGTACGCCAAAACGTCCCGCCTGCGCGCTCTGTCCGTTCAGCAGCCACTGTCTGGCGCTGGCAAATGACGAGCCCGAGCGTTTTCCGGTGAAGGCGCCGAAAAAGACGAAACCGGTGCGTTATGGCGCCGCCTTCGTGGCGGTGACGCCCGATGGCGAAATTCTCCTTCGGCGCCGCATTGAGACGGGACTGCTCGGCCGCATGACGGAAGTGCCGACCACCGGCTGGACGGCACGCATCGACGGCGGCACGACGCCCGAGCACGCGCCGTTTGCCGGCGACTGGCAGGCTTGCGGCCAGATCGTCCACGTCTTCACCCATTTCGAACTCCGGCTTTCAGTCTACCGGCTGAGCCACGAAAAGATCGACACGGATGGCGGCGGCTGGTGGGAGCCGGTGACCAATCTTGAGGCACAGGCATTGCCGACCGTCATGAAAAAGGCAATCGTACAGGCGATACCGCTCGCGTTTTCAAAACTGTAATACTGATATCAGGAAGGTTTCATGGCCGCTCACATCGACCACATCGTCTTCGACATCGGCAAGGTGCTGATACATTACGACCCGAACATTCCGTTCAGCCGCATCATTCCCGACGATGCCGAGCGCAAATGGTTCTTCGACAATGTCTGCACCCATGAATGGAACCTCGAGCAGGATCGTGGCCGCACATGGGCAGAGGCAGAAGCGCTGCTGATCGCACAACATCCCGACCGCACCGACCAGATCCGCGCCTTCCGACAGCATTGGCACGAAATGGTGCCGTATGCCTATGACGGTTCGGTTGCGATCATGGAAAGCCTGATCGCGCAGGGCCGCGACGTGACCATGCTCACCAACTTTGCCTCCGACACGTTTCGGCAGGCACAGGAGATCTTTCCGTTCCTGAAAAAGCCACGCGGCGTCACGGTGTCCGGCGATATAAAACTGATCAAGCCGGATGTGGCGATCTACGAAAAACACGCCCGCGATTTCGGCCTGAAACCGCAAGCCACCCTGTTCATCGACGACAGTTTTCCGAATGTCGAAGGCGCGCGGAAAGCCGGCTGGCAGGCGGTGCATTTTGTCGATGTCGAGACGTTGAAGACGGATCTGGCGGCACTGGGCGTGGCGTTTTAGGCCCAGCCGACGCGTTTCCGCGCGTCGAAGTGATGACGGTTAGAACTCCTGCAACGCTTTCGGCACAAGATAGGCACTATCTTTGAAACGCAGGCGATGTTTGATCGTAATCACCTTTTCGGTGTCCCTGCATTCGTCCCAAACCGCTTCGTGGAGGATATTGGCCCGCTTTTCCGAGACCAGAAGATCGGCAATTGCGCCCTTTGACGACGGAGCCATGGACAGTGTGCGCGTTTTCTCCTCGAATTCACCGTTGCAATTGGTGTCCGTCTCACCGCGGTACTGATAGACCGTGAAGTTTTCCAGGATCGGCTTCAGCTGATTTCCCTCGGCGAAAAACAGCCATAGACTGGTGTCGCTGAAGGGATTGGGACGGGAGCTGCCGCGGGTCATCTTACGCAGTCCGAAGGCAACGTTTTCAGGTGCCAGCTGATAGAACGCCGTGTCGAATGTCAGCTCCTCGATAGAAATCGCATCATCGCTCGTCAGGCCTTCGACGCGATGCCTCTGTTTCACATCGAAACTTTTGCTTTCGAGCACGAGCATGTCGAGATCGCCCTCGTTCATGCCATCCTGCTGCGGCTCGTTCATCAACGGCACCGCCAACAGCGTCAGTTCCGGCCGGGCGGGCCAGGTACGGCAAAGCATGGCCTGCGGATTGCGGCCCAAATAGCCACTCTCCGGCAAGGTCAGCTTCCGTCCCTCCACCTCGAATTTGTTGTCCGGTAATGCCTTGGCCTCTGGATAGGCCTTGGTGACAATCTCCGCCAGTCTTGCCGCGCACACATCCTCCGTCGCATGCGCCGCCGGGCCGGTCGAGACAAAGCCGCTAAGAACGGCGAAAGCAAAAACCGTCCGGCGCGTCATGGTCACTCCCCCGCCGAAACACTGCCGCGGATCGCGCCGCCGGTGACGTCAATCATCGGCACGGCACCATTCGGCACCATCGTCGTCGGCAATTGCCCGTTCCAGCGTTCCGCCTGGGTCAGCGACACGAGGCCGGGATTGTCCTTCAAAGCATCGCCGCGCGCCTTGATGGCGTCGGCTTCCGCCTCACCGCGCACGCGGATGGCTTCGGCATCGGCTTGGGCCTGCAGGCGCACCGCATCGGCCTGCGCCTGCGCATCGGCACGGCGGGCATCGGCGTTTGCATTGGCGCGGGTGACGGTGATTTCCGCCTGCACCTTTTCGCGCTCGGCATTCTGGCGCAGACGCTGCACCTCGACCTCGGCCAACATGCGCTGCTCGATACTCGCCTCGTAGGCGTCAGAAAAATCGATATTTTCGATCTGCACACTGTCGACGATGACCGGCCCCTTGACGCCGGCCTGGATGGCATCGGCGATTTCCTGATTGAGGCGGCCACGCTCCTGAATGGCGGTAACGGCGTTGAAGCGGCCGAACACGGTTTTGCTTTCCTCGAAGACGCGACGCTCGACCAGACGGCTCAACAGGCCTGCTTCCGAACCGAACTGTTCGTAGACGGTGGCCACCTGATCGACTTGGATACGGTAGTTGACCGAAAGCTTCATCGTTGCCGGCTGTTGGTCGCGGCTATAGGCATCCATGTTCGAATAGATCGCGGCCTGCGACTGCACGGAAATGCGCACGATGCTGTCTATGATCGGCAGCTTGAAACCGAGGCCCGGTTCGGCGGTGCCGGCAATCGCGCCGTAACGCAGCACGACGCCACGCTCGCCCTGGTCGATCGTGTACCACGAGCCGAACACGATGCTGAGCACGACAATGGCGACGGCGCCGAAAATCAAGGTTGGAACAGTCGAAACGAAACGCATATTTCCCCCACATCCTAAAAGGATGAACACTCAGAACATAAGTCATCATCGCAATTTTGCGACGACGGTGCAGCCGGCTTGCGCCGAAATCCGCATTCGGTGTCGCAACTAACGACAACGCGCTCTGAAATCGAGGGTAGAAACCACAAATAAAAGACGCCAGATCTCGATGGGAGACCGGGCGTCAAGGATCCTCTTCCGGGACTAGAGGTACATGACCGGAAGAAGAATATCGCGATAGGGCGGCCACCGGTTCATCCTGCGGCCTCTGAGCTGGTGGATCAGCCTGCCTTTGCCATATCGTTTCTGATGACGGTCCGAAGATCGTCGATGGGTTTCAGCACACCGTCTTCCTCGTAGTGCCAGAAGGTCCAGCCGTTGCAGGCGTCAAACCCCTGCACCTTGGCGCCGAGGCGGTGGATCGAGCCGGCGGAACCGCCGGATGCCAGCGTGCCATCGGCGCGCACGATGGCGCTCCATTTGCGTTTTGCGTCGGTCAGAACCTGACCGGGACGGATGAGGCCCGATTCGACCAGCGTGTTGAAGGCGACGCGCGGTTCGGCCTTCTTGCCGGTCATGACGGTCAGTTCCGCGCCACCGAGCGGCTCGACGGCTTCGATACGGGCGGATGCGGCGTCGATATAATCCTGCTCGCGCTCGATGCCGACAAAGTTGCGGCCGAGGCGCTTTGCGACAGCACCGGTCGTGCCCGAACCGAAGAACGGATCGAGGATGATGTCGCCCGGCTTGGTGCAGGACATGATGATGCGGGCGAGCAGCGCTTCCGGCTTCTGGGTCGGATGCACCTTCTTGCCATCGTCACCCTTCAGGCGTTCGCCACCCGAGCAGATCGGAAACAGCCAGTCGGAGCGCATCTGCACGTCGTCGTTGGAGGCCTTGAGGGCATCGTAATTGAACGTGTAGCCCTTGGACTTGGCATCGCGGCTGGCCCAGATCATGGTTTCGTGGGCATTCTGGAACCGGCGTCCCTTGAAGTTCGGCATCGGGTTGGTCTTGCGCCAGACGATGTCGTTCAGCAGCCAGAAGTTCAGGTCCTGCATAATCGCGCCGACGCGAAAAATGTTGTGGTAGGAGCCGATCACCCAGATCGTGCCATTCGGTTTCAACACGCGGCGGCAGGCGAGCAGCCAGGCGCGGGTGAAGGCATCGTACATTTCGAAGGAGGCGAACTGGTCCCATTCGTCATCGACGGCATCGACGACGGAATGATCGGGACGGTGCAGCGTGCCGCCGAGCTGCAGGTTATACGGCGGGTCGGCAAAGATCGCGTCGACCGAATGATCCGGCAGAGCATTGAGCGCGGCGACGCAATCGCCCTTGATGATGGAGTTCAGCCAGTTTTTCGGCTGATGGCGGGTCGATGTGATGTCGGCCAGCGGGAATACGAACGCCATTTTGATACTCGCCTCTACGCTTACTCGGATACGTGTTTAGTGTCTGTTATGGTTACCTAGTTTGGTTACCAAACACTGAACGGGCGGATGATTTCGGGAAAAGAATGCGCGCTGGCCGGCCGCATTGATGTTTTCCGGCGATGGCATATTCTTAACAGGCAGCCACGGCGCATGATTGGAAAGCGAACATGGTGAAAACGCTGCGCACCACCCCCAATTGCAGCAACGCCTTGGATTACGAACGTTGGCTTGAGGAGAGATGACGGCACGCGCTCAGGAGCTTTTAAAGACCCATCGATAGAGATTCCCGCCGAACTCGTGCGGGCTCGTTTCGAAGAAAAGCGGCGTATCCAAAAAACGAATGCGGGTCGGGCGTAGTTCGTCACATCAGTTATCGGCCTGCAAAGTCACTACGCTTAAAGAAGGCCGCGTTTTTCTCGGTATTTGAGATAAGCGATCAGAGCACCGACAATAATGATGCCTACGATCGGCGTGATCAGTTAGAGAAGTTCAAACGTCGACATCGATGTCATCATCTGACCTGATCCTTTTCAGTAAAAATGCACCAAGTGAATGTAGCATGATTGCGAGGGAAGCCAAAAAAGCGCACTGACGAAAATGGTGAGCGTCAGTTGAAAGCTCAAGACGGCGGCCATGAAAGGAACGATCGCGCCCGCAGCCCCTACTGCCGTCGCCAGTTGATTGCACCAGGCGGCGTGATGCTTGCTGAGTTCATTAAAGACCGCCAAATCACGCTTCGATCTGATTTTCATATCTGGACCGCCCGTTCACCCCAACCCAAATGCAACTATACGTCGCATCACATTGCAATCCCTCACCCCGCATGCACCGCCCGGCTATCCTCCGGCACCTCCTCCCTCTCGTTCATCCCATAGTCCCGCAGCACATGCGCCACCCGCAGCCGGTAATCGGCGAATACCCCGCCTCTTCCCGCCTTCTGGGCGGCGCGGTGACTTTCGAGATTGCGCCATCGCTTCACCGCCGCCTCGTCGCGCCAGAAGGACAGCGACAGAATCTTGCCGCGGTTGGTGAGGCTTTCGAACCGTTCGATCGAGATGAACCCGTCGACCGTGTCCAGTTCCTTGCGCAACTCCCCCGCAAGGTCGAGATAATGGTGTCTTTCGCCCATGAAAGGCATGACTTCGAAAATGACGGCGATCATGGTTTTCCTCCCAAAGCATGCGGCAGCGACAGGTTTTTCAGAAAGATGCGGTCTTCCTTGAGAATGAACCGTTCCCGCTTCGCGAATTCGTAATTCTGCCGCCCGAGTGGGTCGCTCGCAAGGTTCTGGCGATAGGCCTCATAGGCGGCGAGGTTTTCTATATTGTAGATGCCGTAAGCCGTGGTCGCCGAGCCCTCGTGCGGGCCGAAATAGCCGATGAGGTCGGCGCCGTTGCGCGGAATGCACTGGCCCCATGTCCTCGAATACTCAGCGAATTCCTCACGTTTGAACGGATCGATCTCGTAGCGGATAAAGCAGGTGATCATGATGCGGCTCCTTCTGTTGGCACGCCTCCTTCTGCCATGCCCGTTTTCACCGATGCTTCGGTCCAGATCGAAGCATGAGCGGAAATTGTGTGCTAAAAGGCTGGTCATGAAAGAAGGACCGGATATCGCCCGTCTGGGCATGCTGATCGGCGACCCCGCCCGCGCCAACATGCTGACCGCCCTGATGGGCGGCCAAGCCCTCACCGCAAGCGAACTGGCGCAGGCCGCCGGCGTGTCGCTGCCGACCGCCAGTTCACACCTCTCCAAGCTGGAGGATGGCGGGCTGCTCTCACAACGCAAGCAGGGCCGGCATCGTTATTTCGCGCTGGCTGATACCGCGACGGGCGCCATGCTGGAAAGCCTGATGGGTTTTGCCGCCAGCCGCGGCCATCTGCGCCACAAGCCCGGCCCAAAAGACCCGGCTTTGCGCAAGGCGCGTGTCTGCTACGATCATCTCGCCGGCGATTTTGGCGTGCGCATGCTGGACAGTTTTTTGTGCGAAGGGACAATTGTCGCTGATGGTGAGGAACTGACCCTGACGGATGCGGGCCACGCGCGCGTTTCTGCCCTTGGCATCGATGTGACAAGCCTGCATTCGCCGCGTCGGCCTCTCTGCAAATCCTGCCTCGACTGGAGCGAACGGCGCTCGCACCTAGCCGGCTCGCTCGGCAAGGCACTGCTTGGCCATTTCATCGATCAGGGCTGGGCGCGACGAGTGGCCGATAGTCGCGTCATCACCTTCACACCGGAGGGCGAACGCCGTTTTATGGCCGTTTTTCCGGTCGATTGAGCCGTTTCGCATTGTTCGTCCGGCCCGCCTCGTGTAGAGCCGGCTTACCCATCAGTTTTGAGAGAATTTTTGCTCATGAGCGGTTTCGACCTCATCATCTTCGACTGCGACGGCGTTCTGGTCGATTCGGAAATCATCGCCGCGCAGGTGGAATCCCGCCTGCTGACTGAAGCCGGATACCCGATCAGCACGGAAGAGATGGGCGAACGTTTCGCCGGTCTCACCTGGCGCGACATTCTCCTGCAGGTGGAAAAGGAAGCCGATATTCCGCTGTCCGCTTCGCTGCTCGACAAGTCGGAAAAGCTGCTGGACGCGCGACTGGCGCGTGACGTCAAGGTGATCGATGGCGTGAAGTTCGCGCTGGCGCGGCTCACCACGCAACGCTGCATCTGCTCCAATTCCTCCTCGGCACGGCTGGAGATGATGCTGACCAAGGTCGGCCTGAAGCCATATTTCGAAAACCACATCTATTCGGCAAAGGATCTTGGACCCGACCGCGTGAAGCCCAAGCCGGATATCTTTCTGCATGGTGCTAAGCAGTTCAATGTCGCGCCGGAGCGCTGCCTCGTGATCGAGGATTCGTCGCATGGCGTGCACGGCGCGCGTGCTGCCGGCATGCGGGTGATCGGTTTCACCGGCGCGTCGCATACCTATCCCAGCCACGCCGACAAGCTGACCGATGCGGGCGCCGAAACGGTGATTTCCCGCATGATCGAATTGCCGGCCATGGTGGCGGCATTGGCGGAATGGGAAGTGGTGTGAGGCAGGCCTTAGGGTACGCCACGACCTTCAGCGACCACGCCGCTCCTTATTGCTATCGCACATCAAAAAGTGGCTCTGGCCTGCCGACCATCAAAGTGGCAGAGGCTCAGCGACGATAGGGGCGCAGCTAATCTTCGCCATTCTGTTGGCTTGAACGGAGTCGGATATTCGTTCGGCCGGCGCGTCGTAGTCACAGCATGAGGCAAAGCCGGCCGAACGAATAGGCGGCCCGTTTAACTGTGACTGCTTTAGATCGTCGTAAAGACCGGTTCGTAGCTGACCGGAAAATTCACCGATCTGGCGATGAAGCACACCTCATGGATCCGGTGGTGAATTTCGTGGGCAACGGTGAGATCCGCGCCTTCTTTTACGGTGATACGCGGGCGCAAAATAGCAGCAGTGAATTTTCCGGCGCCATTTCTGGATATCTCGCCAACTCCGATCGGCGCGTCGTCATAGGCCGTCACAACGATGTTGGCCTCCGACGCATAGTGGAGATACCAAAGCATATGGCAGGCGGACAGGGCTGAAATCAGCAGGTCTTCGGGATTCATCTTGCTCTTGTCTCCGCCCAGAAGCGGATCATTGGAACAATGTATGGGGGCCTTGCCGTCGATGGCGATGTCCCAGGTGCGGTCATAGGCGCGATAGCTCGAGGTCCCCTCGCCCCGGTTTCCCGTCCAGATGATGCGTGATGAATACTCGTGCCCCATGATCTTGCCAAAGCTCCGCTTAAATATGTATACGCGTATACGACATATATCGGAGTTGTAAATGGCCCTTGTCGATCAGATCCGCGCATCCATCCTGAATGGTGAAAGCGGACCGGGAACCGTGCTCTCGCAGACGGACCTTGCTGCCGCCCACGGCGTGAGCCGGATACCGGTACGCGATGCCTTGCAGGCGCTGGCCGCTGAGAAAATCGTCGAAATCCTTCCGGGCAAAGGCGCGCGCGTCATCACGCTCAGCGCGGATGAGCTAGACGAGATTTTTGACCTTCGCACTCTTCTGGAATGCGACCTGCTGCGACGCGCGACGGCCCTCGCCGACGCAAAGGCGCATGCCGAGGCCGAATACATGCTGCAAAAGTCATCTCTGGAAGCAGAGCGCCCTGGCTGGCATGCCGGCGACTGGGATTTCCATCGCACGCTTTATCTTCCAGCGGGACGGCCGCGTCAGCTTTCGATCGTCGAAGAACTGCGAACCAGCTGCGTTGTCCATGCGGCGGGCTACGCAGGCCTTGCATCGGAAACACAACAATGGCTGGAGGATCATCGGCGGATGGTGCAGGCCTATGTAAACGGGGCTGCCGACGAAGCGTGCAAACTGCTTCACAGTCATATTATCGCCGCCCGAAACGCGCTGACCAGTGTCGCAATGTAACGCCCGGCACCACTAAACCGCGAGGCAAGCTGCGACATCGACAATACAAGGCGCTTCGCCTTATTGCCCGTACCGGGTCGGCGTATCTCGAAATCCTCGCCGGGCGATTGACCAAAAGCCGGAGGGCGGCAGGGCTGCCGTCAGAACCTGTTCTCCGCGCAATCCCGCCGTTTTCTTCATCGGGCAAAACCGCTCCATGCAATCCGCGCCGTGAGAAACGCAGGGATCAGCAGGAAGAGCACTGCCCAACCTAAAGACCATGTTCCGAAGATGGTGAGCAGCACCCCTCCGACAAATCCGCCACAGCAGCATAGGCCGTGACGAGTTGTCCGGCCATGCTTTCATCGATCTTCAGTCCGGCGCTGATATGCGGCAAGAGCCCAGCCGGCATCACTTCGGTCATCAGAGTGATGAAGCCTGCCATGGCCAAGGCCAGCAATCCGCCGACCGGCAGGCGGTCAGCCACTGGCGCTGCGTTCTCTATCGTCATGTCAGGCAAGCTTTTCGAGCGTTTTTGCGCCGGTCGGTCTTGCTCCGGCCACAACGCAGACTAGCACGATGGCGGCCCCCAATATCTGGAACGGCGTCAGCGCCTCACCGAGAACCAGCCAGCCCAGCAGCACCGCCGTCAGCGGGCTGAGGAAGCCGAGCCCGGTGACCGATTGCGGGCCAACACGCTCAATCCCGCGAAACCACAGAAAATAGGTCAGCGCAGCGCCGAACAGCCCCAGCCATGCGAAACCCGCGATATTCAACGCCGTCAGCGGTGGCAGCGCCGGTTCAAGCAAAGAGGCAACGGGCACCAGCAGGATGCCGCCCGCAGTCAGTTGCCAGCCGGTAAAGGTCAGGGCAGAAACAGGCGGTTTCCACCTGCGTGTCAGGACCACGCCGCAGGCCATGGACAGCGCCCCGATCAGCGCCGCCGCAACACCGACCATGTCGAGCTTTGCCGTCGGCCCCAGCACAAGCAGCGCGACGCCGCCGATGCCCGCAACGGCGGTGAGCAGTCTTGTTGCGTTCAGTGGCGTTGCGAGTACGAAGCGAGCCAGAAGCAGCACGATAAGCGGCTGGATCGCGCCAAGCGTTGCCGCAACACCGCCCGGCAAGCGGTAGGCAGCAACGAACAGAGCGGCCCAGAAGACAGAAAAATTCAGAGCACCGAGAATTACGAGACGTCCCAGCCATGCTGCCGGCGGTATCTGCCGCGTCAGCGCCATCAGCAGGAGACCGGCGGGCAGCGCCCGCAACATTGCATCGGTCAGCGGATATCCCGGCGGCAACATTTGCGACGTCACGATATAGGTCGTGCCCCAGATCACCGGCGCAATGGCGGCAAGAAGCAGATCGACGGCTTTGGACATGGCGCCCTCCATTTATCTTGACGTCGAGATATTCCGATGATTTCTTGACGTCAAGATAAAACCGGGTATCAAATCCGGCATGGACCATGTCGACCGAATCCTTTCCCAGTGGAACCGCGAACGCCCCGATCTCGATGTCGGGCCAATGGGGACGTTTGGACGGCTGAAGCGCTTGGCAGACCATCTGTCCTCCGAACTCGGCCGCGTCTATGAAGCGCATGACCTGACAGCCGCAGGGTTCGATGTTCTGGCGACGCTGCGGCGTTCGGGCGCCCCCTATACACTCAGTCCATCGGCCCTGATCTCATCGACGATGGTGACATCGGGAACGATGACCAATCGCCTCTGCCGCCTGGAGGCAGCCGCGCTGATCACCCGCCAGCCCGATCCGGAGGATGGCCGAGGACAGGCCGTAACGTTGACCCCACGAGGTTTCGAACTGATAGACCGCGTCGTGACCGAGCATGTCGCAAACCAGCATCGACTGATCGCGGGCCTGCCGTCCGAACTGCGTGATCATCTGGACGCAGGATTGCGGGCATGGCTTGCCGCGACCGAAGCGGAATGATGTCGGTGCAGGGTCGTTTAATATGGCGATGAACGCGGTCTCGATCTCCCGTGCTGACGCATTTGGCGGCTTCGATGTGCTGGAAAGCCGCGTCCGGCGGTTCGAATATGCACCTCACCGCCATGCCGAGGTCGTTATCGCCGCCTATACCGCCGGCCGCAAACTGGCGCGTTGCGAGAAACAGGAATTCGGCATCGGTCCGGGCGATCTGCTGGTCATCGGTCCCGAGACCCTGCATGCGGCCGCGACGGTGGACGATGCCGGCTGGCATTATCAATCTATATACCTGCAAATGGAGCAGATCGCGGAAGCGACCGGCCTTGGGCTTTCGGAGGTTGATCGCCGCGTCGGCGGGTATCGGCTGTATTCCGACGACACTCCTGCACTGCGGTTCCGGGAAGCACTGGAGGACCCGCTGGCATTGGCGGATTTTCTGCTGGAAATCTTTCCGGCAACGCCCCTCAGGCAAGGCGCGACCGCCTTGCATGGCAAATCCACCACACTCTCGTCCATCAGGATTGTGCATGATCTTCTGGCCGACGACCCCGCAGCAACGCCGACGCTACCGCAGCTCGCGGTTCTTGCGGGCGTTTCCCCGGAACATCTTTCACGCCGTTTCCGCGCAGCTTATGGCCTGTCGCCGTTCCAGTTCCTGTCAGTGACACGAGCAAGGGTGGCAAAGGACATGATGGCCGGTGGGAGCCCGATCGGCGAAGCGGCCCATGCCACAGGTTTCGCCGATCAGAGCCATCTGACACGCTGGTTCAAACGCGTCTATGGCGTGACACCCGGCGAATTCGCCCAATGTCAAATGCGTTCAAGACTTTAGGATGCGATACCGCTACCCAGCAGCAAAAGCTGAAGGGAAACGATCATGTCACGTCCGCTGCAACAGAAAACCATCGGCCTTCTGGGCGGCTGCTCGAACGTCGCCACCGAACACTATTACCGCATGCTCAATGACGGCGTGAATGCGCGTCTCGGCGGTTGGGATATCGCCGAGACGCTGATCGCCGGCATGAACTTCGGCAATATCGAGGCCATGGTTCGCGAGGACGATTGGGACGGGCTGGCCAACTATATGCGCAGCAAGGTCGAGGGGCTGATCGCTGGCGGGGCGGATCTCATTCTGTGCGTGTCGAACACGCTGCACAAACCGCTTGAGGCGATCATGGCGGAAAGGCATGTCCCGATGCTGCATATCGCCGATCCGACCGGGCAAGCGATCCGAGATGCGGGGCTGAACCGCGTTGCGCTCTTCGGCACCCGGCCTGTCATGCAACTGGATTATCTCAAGGCACGCTGGCGCGATCGCTTCGGGATCGAGACCATCACCCCGACCGACGCCGAGCAGGAGGAAATCGACAGGATTATCTTCGACGAACTCGTCAAGGGCGACTTCCGCGACGCATCCCGGCGGCGCTATATCGAAATCGCCGAGAGGATGCGGGCAGACGAGCAGGCCGAAGGACTGATTCTCGGATGCACCGAGATTTTTCTGTTGATCGACCAGCCGGACATGCCGGACTTTCCGATGTTCAACACTGCCAGCCTGCATTGTGATGCTGCCGTGCGCTTTGCGCTGGAAGCTGAATGATCGCGCCAACCGTGTCCAAAGCCCGCTTGGGTGTCCGGGCTCGATAGATTGGGAGATTCTGGCCATGACAATGGTTTCGACGAAAAGGCAGGATGCGATCTATCATCTCCTCAGCGAGACGGAGAACGAAAAGCGTCACAGACCTGCCTGCATGGGGTACTCTTGGCATGACGCGCCGGTATCCTCGGCAGAGGACTGCAGGGTTATCGTTGCGAAGATCCACATGTCCCTGGCCGACCACGCAAGGCTTTCCAACAACTGACAAAGCCCTTGATAATGCGCACCAACCACAGGAGGCACGAAAGCGGAGCGTTCGGCAGGCTTGTAATTCAGAATTATCCGCAACATCGTTTTGGGAAATAAAAATGGATCCAGTGCTTATCACCATTCTGACGACACTCGGCCTGTATGCCGCCGTTGTCATAAGCCCCGGCCCCAACTTCGCATTGATCAGCAGGCTCGCCGTTTCCGGGGCGCGGAGAACCGCCTTTGGCGCAACGTTCGGACTTGCGTTGGCCGCGACGTTTTACGCCATCCTGAGCATGACCGGCCTTGCGCTGCTTCTCACGCGCGTCGCCTGGCTTGCCGGCTTCGTACAGATCGTCGGCGGCATTTATCTCATCTATCTTGGCGTGATGGCATGGCATGCGAACGGTGCTGCAACAACCACGCACCAGCAGGTCGATGCCGGCAGCCTGACGCGCGGCCTGCGGATGGGAGCGTTGGTGAACCTGTCCAACCCCAAGGGCATTGCCTTCTTTATCGGTCTCTATGCCGTTGCGGTTCCTCCGGAAACCGCCCTGTGGGCCAAGACGATCATCCTGTGCGGCGGTTTCATGCTCGAAATTGTCTGGTACGGTCTAACCGTCATGCTTCTGTCGAGCCGCCCTGCCCGCGCGGCATATGAGAAGTTCGGTCGGTGGATCGAGCGTTCAATCGGCGCCTTGCTGGCAGCATTTGGTTTGAAATTGATCGTGGAGAAGCTGCCATGAGCCGCGGCGAGGATCGGCCAACCGACCTCCAGACATGAGGTTCGCGCGCTCACAGGCGGAACTTGTTCTGATGTTTCTGTTCCAAAAAATGAACCAATGATTGAATGCTTTTGGAAGGACATACCGGTTGATCTACGCCATGCTTGTCAGGCCTGTATCATCAGCCCCTTCTTTCTCTCGAACACGAGGACGATAGGGCGCGTGTCAGACCGTGCCCGAGGCACGTGCTTGCCACCAATCCTCAATGAACCGTGAGACGAATGACCGAAACGCTTGAACTTCCCTACACGACGACGATCGATGGCAATGCCGTGAAATGGGGACGGATCGGCAACGGTCCGGCTCTGGTTGCGATCCATGGAACACCATTCTGTTCGCAGGTATGGCGCAAGATCATTCCTCACGTGGCAGACCGGCGGACTGTCTTTTATTTCGATCTTGTCGGCTATGGACAGTCTGAAATGCGGGACGGGCAAGATGTGTCTCTTGCGGTGCAGAACAGCGTGTTATGTACCTTGTTCCGGGAATGGGGGCTGGAACGGCCGGATGTGCTTGCGCATGATTTTGGCTGCGCGACGGCACTGAGGGCCTATTTCCTCGACGGGCTGCGTTATTCATCCCTCACGATTTTCGACGCGGTTGCCCTTGCCCCATGGGGATCTCCTTTCGTTCAACACGTAAAAAGTCATGAGGCCGCATTTGCCGGAATGCCGGACTATATGCACCGAGCACTGTTGAAGGCTTATCTTCAAACATCCGCCCATTATCCGCTTTCGGAAGAAGCGCTGCATGTCTATTCGCAGCCATGGACAGGCGCGGTTGGACAGGCGGCTTTTTATCGGCAAATCGCACAAATGGATCAGCGGTATACAGACGAGATAGAACCGCTTTATCAAAAGCTGGACTGCCCCGTCAGCATGTTGTGGGGTGAAAACGACCAATGGATTCCGCATGAAAAAGGCACCGAACTTGCCGGTTTGATCTCCGATGGTTCGATCGAGATGTTAACCGCCTGCGGTCACCTCGTTCAGGAAGATCGACCGGAAGCCATCGTTGCGGCTCTTTTGAAAAGGTTGAGCTGACAAGTCGCCATCTCAGATGCTTTCAGGCAAGCCGATGCCGATGATAGGCTTGGTGGCCAACGTCAGCATTCCGCGATCTCCTGCAGGGCTCCATCGGGATTGTGGAGCCCTGTCCCGCCGCCAGGGAGAATTTCAGGGCCGCTGATGTCGAAGGTCAAAGATCGAGATGAAGGTCTCCGCCTTCCGCGGGAACCGAGCAGCAGATCAAGGCCTCGTCTTTTGCCACCGGGTAGACGGGGTCCGACAGATAACTGACCTTGCCCTTCACGACCTTTGTCCGGCAATCGCCGCAATGGCCCGCCCGGCAGCCGAAAGGCGGGGTTACCCCTCGTTGCTCGGCAAGTTCCAGCAAGGGATCGTCACCAGGCTTCCAGCGCGCCTCCTTTGCCGACTGTGTGAATATCACGCGGACTGGCTCGCTGGCCGCCTGCACGGCAGCAATTGCGATCGCGGCCGGTGTCAGGTCACGCTTCAGGCTGGATGGCCCGAAAGCTTCGGCATGGATCCGGTTATCGGCAATATTCAGCCCCCGCAAGCCATCATAGACCGCCTGCATGAAGGAACCCGGCCCGCAAAGATAGAAATCATGATCGCCAAACGGCAGATGCGCTTTGAGAAGCCTCATATCGATGCGCCCTGCCCAATCGTAACGCCCCTCGTCATCGCAGGCCGCCCCGCTCAGGATACGGATATCCCTTACAGACCCCTGCCCCCGCTCGACCAATTCGGCGATTTCGACGTCGAACCCTCTCTCTTCAAGTGTTCGCGATGATCTGAACAGCCACACGGGACGCCGATGACGCGTCCGGTCACCTTCATGGACGATATGGCGTATCATCGACAGAAACGGCGTAATGCCGATGCCGGCGGCGAGCAACACGGCGGGCCGGCTACGCTCCATCGCATCGATGGTGAAGGCTCCGGTCGGCGCCAGCGCCTCAATCTCATCACCATCCCGCATGTCGTGCAGAAGGCAGGACGCCCTACCCTCGCGCTTGATGCTCAGCCGGTAATAACCATCGGAAGGCGCACTCGACAGCGTGTAGCTGCGGCGGATGAAACCGTCGCCGTCGGCCACCCGGATCGGCAGATGCTGCCCCGCCAGATGCGGAATGAGCGCCTCGCCGCCCACCGGAGCCAGATGCAGCGAGCGGATCGTCGCGCTTTCATCCACGATCCGCTCGATGCGGAACCGCCGCCATCTGTTCGCCTTGGCGGCCGCCTCAAGGCGGGCCGCCGCCTCCTGCCAGGTGCCTGTCATCAGAACGCTCGGCGACATTCCGTTTTCCGCAAACGTCCATCGCAGCGGCAACGCATCCGGCCTCAGCACCACCTTTTCAGGAAAAACCCTCCAGAGCCGCTCGGCGCCTTCGAAAGCCGCAATTTCCGGACTGTCGAGAATGACGTCGGTTCGACCGGCAATCTGCAGCATGTCGCCTGTTTCATGATCGATAAACAGCAGGCCGGCGCGCGGATTGACCAGAAAATTACCGAGGGTGTTGAAGAACAGGTTGCCGTTGAAATCCGGAATGGTGAGCCCGCCATCGGCATCGATGCGCACAAAGCCCGGCCGGCCGCCTCGATGGGATATATCGACCTGTCGACCCTCATCGTCGCGGTCGTGGTAGGAGGCCACGAAGAATGTATCGGCCGCGTTTATGATCCGCCGCGCGCGATCGTTCAGCTTATCCGATATCAGCGGCACGGATGACGAGAACTCGGATGGATCCCTGACAAATCTGAAATGGCGGTTCTGGATGTAGCGCGGGCAGTTCCCGTAGCTGTGATCGACGGCGACGGCAAAGCCATCGCTGCCGCTGCGGACAATCCTGCCGTTCATCCGGTTGCGTCTGCGGGTGATGAGATCAATGCCGAGCAGCCCGACAGGGTCGCCGTCATCCATCCCCTCCTGCGCCGGATCCTCGGGATCGCGGATTGCGTTTATCATCAAGGTCTGCGGGTCGGGAGACTGCACAAAGCCGGGCTCACCACAGCGGATCGTCGCCCAGGGAATTTCCTGACGGTCGACGGCTCCGACGGCAATGAACGGGATGAGCGGAAAGAACTCGCGATGCTGTTCGAGCAGGAAACGTCGCACGAATTTTCGGCCCACCGTATCCATCTGCTCGACCACGCCCGTATGGCGTTGTAATTCCAGCTCGCCCTCATGCCAGGGGGAAGGCGATGCGGCGGCCTCGATCACGTCTGATTTTTGCGGCATGATTACCTCCATCTGCAACGAGGATGCGGCCGGAGACGGACGGCCGCATCCTCCCGTCAGGCGGCCAGCCCGACTGCCGTCCTGGGGAAAGGCACAAAACCCGGCAGAGCCTCGATGCGAGCAAGCCAGTGACGAACCTGCGGATGCGGCGCGAGATCGACATTTCCTTCAGGGGCACTGACGATGTAGCTGTAGAGCGCGATATCGGCGATCGTCGGCGTTTCGCCGATGATGAAACGCCGCTGTTCGAGCTCGGCGTTGATCAGGCCAAGGATCTGGTGTGCGCGAGCAATCACCTCGTCTGCACGGAAATCGGCTTTGAACACCGTAATCAGACGCGCCGCGGCAGGCCCGTAGGCGATTTCGCCGGCAGCAACCGACAGCCACTTCTGGATTTTTGCGACGGACTGGAGATCATCCGGCAACCAGTCCTTGCGGTCAAACTTGCTGGCCAGATAGACGAGGATCGCATTGGAATCGGAGATGACGATGCCGTCATCGTCGAGAACCGGCACCTGTCCGAAGGGGTTGAGCTTTAAAAAATCCGTTGCCTTGTGTGCGCCCTTGGCAAGATCCACGTCGATAACATCTGCCTTGATGCCGAGAAGCGAAAGGAACAGCAAAGCGCGATGTGCATGACCGGAAAGCGGGAAATTGTAGAGTTTCATGGAAGGCTCCCTTGAAAGGCCGAACGAAAGCGTCGGTGACGTCCATGAAGCTATTTGCATCCGTATTTCTGTAGTAGACAGATAATAGAAAAGGTATCCTCTCAAATTCTGGAAGGGTCTATGGATCGTCTTGACGCCATGTCCGTGTTCATCGCCGTGGTTGAGGCCGGCAGTCTCTCGGCTGCGTCCCGCACCCTGCATTCGCCTCTACCGACCGTCAGCCGCAAGATTTCCGAGCTCGAGTCGCATCTCGGGGTGCGCCTGATGACGCGCACCAGCCGTAAAATTCTGCTGACGGAAGCAGGGCAAAGCTATGTGGGGGCCGCGCGGGAAATCCTCGGGCGCGTCGAGGAAGCGGAGCGGCGCGCTTCGGGCGAATACATCGCACCGCGCGGAGATTTGACGATGACAGCGCCGATCGTCTTCGGCCGCCTGCATGTATTGCCTGTCGTCGTCGATTTTCTGAAGGCATTTCCCGATATCAATATCCGCCTGACCATGAGCGACAGGTCCGTCAGCCTCGCCGACGAGCAGATCGACGTGGCGGTCAGGATCGGCCATCTTGCGGACAGCAGCCTGATCACAATTCGCCTCGGTTCGGTCCGCACGACCGTTTATGCCAATCCGGATTATCTGAGGCGCAACCCGGCTCCAACCCAGCCGCGCGATCTGGCGGACCATGACTGTCTCGCCTTCGAGGGAGTGCTTTCGCCTCGGTTCTGGACGTTCCGAAATGGACGGCAGGAAATATCAGTGCCGATCCGGACACGCCTTTCCGTCAACACGGCAGAGGCAGCCGTGGATGCCGCCTCTGCCGGTCTGGGCATTACCCGTCTCATGGCCTACCAGGCCAAGCGCGCGGTGGATGCCGGCCTGCTTGTGCCTTTGCTCGAAGATTTCGAGCCGGATCCGTCTCCGGTACAATTAGTATATATGTCGCAAGGTTTGATGCCGCTGAAGCTTCGAACTTTTCTGGATTTTGCTGCCTCGCGGCTGAAAGCAGTCATGGCAACGACCGTTCGGTCAGCGTCACATTGATCGGAGCGGTTGGCATTTCGAGCGTTATCGGCCGATTGCTCTTCGGAGGTCTTTCCGATCGCCTGGGTGGATACCACTGAAGTATCATCCGGCTGCAATTATAGCGCCGGCGGTTTTGACAGGCCAAAATGTCGGCTGCTGCAATGATCCCAACATTGTTCGTCGGGGCTGGTATCAGAGCCATGCGTGCGACAGGAAATTGAAATTGTTGTAACCGTCGCCTCATTCCGCAATGGCGCTGCGCGTATCAGCGGTGCCTATTGGACAGATGTATTATTTCGACGGGGCAAGCTCAGGACTCAAACGTCAAGATTGGTATTCAAATCGGGGCTAAATCAAGCCTATATATACATCCAGAGTATCGCGACAGACGCGCGCAATATCAAAAAATTCCAGCCGATTGAGTGATGAAATGCGACTGTCCTGGAGGGCTTTCTCATTGTTCAGAAGCGACAAAAGTGCGGAGGCGATCGCGACTGGTTCATGCGGCGGAAACATTATTCCGGCATCGCCAATGGCAAGGACTTCCGGAATTCCGTCTACATTGCTGGCAGCAATGGCGCAGCCTGCCTCGCGCGCCTCGGTCAGCACCAGTCCGAATGGTTCGGAGTGTGAGGCCAGGACAAATATGTCGGTGGAAAGAAGATAAGGATTTGGGTCGCGCAACTGGCCGAGAAAATGCACTCGATCACTGTGCTCCAACGCCGCCGCCTGTTTCTTATAGAGATCTTCACAAGGCCCCTCGCCAATGATGAAGAGATTGGCTGTGGCATGCTGTTTCGAAATGATGTCGAAACCCGCTATCAAATCATCGATACCTTTGCGCGGATGAAGTCCGCACACCGTCGTTATGGCAGGGCGGGGCAAATCCGAAGGCTTTGCCGACTGCCGACCTCGCCGGGCGGCACCCAGAGTGCCGTTCAGAACGGTCCGTATCTTTTTTGCCGAGACGCCGCGATCGCGCATAATTGTGGCAACCGCCTCGCTCACCGCGATAACACGATCACCAAGACCCATGACGATGGCATGCTTGTCGAAAGAGTTATGCACCGTTGTCACAAGTTTCGGGCGATTGAAGCGGGTAAACGGATAGGCGATGACAGCGCCGGTCATCATATGCGCATGAACGATGTCAGGCTTGAATTCGGCTATCAACCGACGGAGTTTCAACAGGCCTTGCAGCAAAACCTGTGGGCTTCGGCTATGCTGTGGCACACAGACATGGCGCACGTGATTTTCTGAAAGCAACTCCACGAAATCGCCGCCGGAGCTGCCATAAACTATCTCATGCCCCTCCTTGGCCTGCGCACATGCCAGATCGACCGCCGCATGGACATTGCCGTTTCCAAAATGGCAATGATTGGCCAGATGTAATATCTTCATCGATTGTTCCGAACTTGAATACTTGTGGCGGGTGAATCGAGTTGACAGAATTTTATGACCAGTCGGGAGACGGATAACCGATACCACGACGGAGCAAGAGCGTTCGATCTGAGCTAAATCCAGCAGAAAATCGTGCACGCGCATGAGTTGCGCGAATTTAAATTGACCGCTTGTTGGACCATTGGACGCATTGGACTAAGACGAAAATCCAGACTTCGCAGATTCCAGTGAGTAAAGATGCGAGTGCAATACCAATAGTGCGCGCACAAGCATTTACAGCAAGTTACAAGACCAGGTTACATCTGCAAAACTCGTTTCCAAGCCATGCAATAATACATCTTATTCCGAATTTCTACCATGTCTATACAAGTCGCCCCACTCCCTTTCAAATAGTTCGAAAACGACAGGAAATCATTCATCCGCGGCAGAAAGCGTATCAATTCCAGCAGTCCGCTGGCCTGGTCGAAACGGTCACCCTAATCTTCGGCCACGTCGCTTGTGGCCACTGCATGTGGATTTCCGACGCTTCGTGATCAGGTGAACTTGTTTTCAAGAGTGGGATTGAGACGGCGGATCTGCCTCAACAATCTGTATGTCATTGATGACCGGCCGACGATGTAACGTGGCACAACGTTGCCGCCGAATCCGGCATAAAGCAAGACGGCGCCGGCGCTGCCTATGCCGTCGAAATCGAAAACCAGTTCCATTGAGGCCGCCGATTTCATGGCGTGCCAGAGCAACAGGGGTATGGCACCGTTGCCGCTATCGGACGCTCTTGTTGACATGATGTAGTAGAAGGTCGTGCTGTCCCAGGCGCAAAAAATGGCTGATTTCGCGTCGCCATTTTTATCGCGTGCGACCCAGATACGCCCGCGGCCAAGGTCGAGTGCCTTGACGACGATTTTCTCGCATACGTCCAAATCGACGTTGCTATCGGCATTGGCCGCCTTGAGGTTCTTGGTGGTCAGGTCAAAATATATGCCGGGATCAACCGAGACCTCAACATTCAACGTTTCTTCGGCTCGCCTGATGACGTTGCGCGTTTTGTCTCGCATCGCCTTCCACATGACGGTCGCGGGTGCAGGATGCACCTCGAAGGTGAACTGGACGCCGACGTTGAACCCCTCCGCCTGGAATGACAGCGTGTCATTGACGCCGCGATGCATCTTCTGCCGAAACGCTGACAGCGGCGGCAATTTTTTGATCAGCTCACGAGCAATGGAATGGCGTTTGATGAAACGGTTCGGCGCACTTCCCGTGCCGTCGTTGATGCCTGGCCCCAGGAAATGGGTGAGCGTCGGCATGTTGCTGCTAGACAGGCCGAATCTGGTGGTGACGATGTAGGGCATGCGACCAACGACCCGTCCGCCATCGGTGACCTCGACATAGTCTACGGTGCCCTTTGTCGCGATATCAAGCCACCATGGCTCATGAAAAATTGTAGGAATCAAAGGATCGGAAGAGAAGTTCGGGCGAGCGCCGATATGATCAGGTTTCATTTCGCCAGGCACGATCATCCAGTACAACCTCTCTATAGATGCGAACCAATGTGAAAAATTACGCGGAAATCCCTGCACACGATGATATAATCTGACCTTTCCAAGTCAAATTCGGCTTTCAATATAGAGAAGTTATTTTTGCATATAAACTCTCTCTGAATTTCAGTTTCAATTATTTTATTGTCGGTGTCGATATCTGAACTTATTTTTTATTACAGACTCCGAATAATGCCGCACGTCCAAACGCATCGGATAGAACCAGTCTTGCCGATTGGAGAAAATTAGTGTTGTCTGCTCTTATAAGAGCCGGCAGAGACAGCGCCCATGTGAACAGTTATTCCTTTTACAGCCGGGATTACCAATACTGATCATTCTATCGCAGTCGACATGCTGATCATCGACGATGTCCGGACCCTGCATCATCCAAGATTCAGTAACGGGCGTCCGACGTACCGGAAACGGTCCCGACAGTCGGAAGCAGCGATTGTTGCAAGCTCAAGAGATGGGACCGTGCATGCTTGCACTTGCAATGCTGAAAGGGACTGGCTGGCTGATTTTCTCGCGTCTTTTCGGGCGCGCAATCGATTTTCTCAATCTTCTGATCTTGGCACGACTGCTTTCCCCTGCCGATTTTGGCTTGACTGCGTTGGCGATGGCGCTGGTCATGCTCCTCGACACCATCCTCGACGTACCGGTAACGCAGGCCCTGATCCGTCTGGACGAGATCAACAAGCAGCATCTTGATACCGGCTTCACGCTTGCCGTTTTAAGAAGCTTTGCAATTACCGGCGCGGCGCTGGCCTGCGCGTGGCCGTATGCGTGGCTGAACAATGACCCCGCGTTAGTTCCCGTCGTCTGCGTGCTGGCGATCGGGCCTGCCGTCAAAGGCCTCTACAGTCCGGCGATGGTGCATCTTGCACGGATGATCGATTTCCGCCCGACATTCCTCCTGGAAGTCATCAGCAAGATATGCGGTCTCGGCTGCGCGATGCTCGTGGTCTTCAACGGTGGAGGCTATTGGGCAATCGTGACCAATTATATTGGCGCCGCGGTGGCCGCCACGATCATGTCCTATGTTTTCGCGCGCTATCGACCGGTCTTTTCGTTCTCCCGCATCAAAGATTTTGCTGGCTTCATGGGCTGGTTCACGTCTGCTCAGGTCATTTCTGCCCTGGCTTGGCAATATGATCGCTTGTTGATCGGCACCTATGCCGGGGACAAGGCGGTGCTTGGCCGCTACACGGTTGCAAGCGACATATCCCTCATTCCGTCGCAGAGTTTGATCGCACCGGCCTATCAGCCGATGATGTCTGCCTTTTCCCAGATGAGCACCGACCGCGTCCGGCTTGCCGCCGCTTTTCTCAAGGCGGTTAGACTGGTGATGCTGATCTCCGTCCCCGCCAGCATCGGCATCGCGTTGACTTCCGATCTGCTGACACAGTTGCTACTGGGAACAAAGTGGCTTGGTGCGGCTCCATATCTGGCCTTGCTCGCAATATCAGTCATGCCTGCTCCATATTATCAGACCATCAATGCCGTCAGCCTTGCAACAGATCGCCCCTCCGTGGTCTTTCGTATCAGCATTGTCGAATTGGTTTTACGGGTCACGAGCATCGCGATCGGTTTCTATCTGGCTTCCATCGAGGGCGTATTGTATGCGCGGCTTTTGCTGTCCCTATTGATGTTCGTGGTATATCTCGATGAAGTTCGAAGACTTCTCAGCATAAGCATAATGCGGCAGTTGCTAAATCTCTGGAAAATCGCAGTCGCAGGCCCGTTGATGGCCATCGTCGTGTCATTCGCGCGGCTTTACATAAGTGAATTGCAATTTCCTGACATTCTGCAAATGGGACTAATCGCCTCGATCGGTGCAGCGACTTATTGTTCCCTGCTACTGATGTTGCGCGTGCGACTTCGGCTTACAGGCGGGCGCTTTGAGATCGCCGATATAGGTTGAACACTGGCGTTGAGTTCATGAAGACCGGCGGCAAACTGTCTTTCATCTATTGTTCATGAGATCGGTGTTGCCGTGTTACGTTCAAGGGCTGGGCACAAAAGCCTCATTGAGCTTCCGTTCGCGCGGCCCGCGCGCCCCTCACCCTTCAAACGGCGACAATCACCAGCCTGCCGTGAGCATGATTGCTTGCAACGGACTTGAAAGTAAGTGCCTCAAGCTTTGCTACGGGTTATCACGTACCCCATGATCTGCAGGCCCGCCTTTTTGAGGCGGCTTTCCGCAGCAATGACATCATCCCTGCTGGTACGGGCAAACTGCGTCACGATGATCACGATATCGGCATATCTTGCGAGCGCGATAGCATCCATCGAGATATCCATCGACATGACGTCGAGGATCACATCCCCATTGAGCCTGGCAACGTCGATTGTTTCCCGAGCCTTCGGACTGCAGAAATCAATCGCCGAATTAATGCGCGCATCACGCGAGTGGATTGCCAGCGTGGCGACGTTATCACCGTACTGTGGCACCAACGGGGATACGGGCGATGACGAGCCAAGCACGTCTGCCAACGACGACGTGGATTGCGCACCATCCAGCTGCTGTGCTCGGTTTGTCGTGAATATTGTCACCGTACGGCCGCTATCGCCCATGACACGTGCCAGGTCCTGGCCGAGTGTCGCCGCCCCCATAGGCTTCGCGCACCCCACCAGCGCAATGACTGCATGCCGTCCTTCTCTTTTTGACGGGGCCAGCAGATCAATCGACGTTCTGAGATCACGTACGCTCGCAGAATAGGCTTGGTGCGATCCACGACGAAACAGTCTTCTCAATAACGACTTTTCGTTTCTTTTGATCGGCACTGCGCCAAGAAACGACAGGTGGCTTTCGTTTGCGAGATCTTTTGGCTCTCGCAACTTACGATCGAATGCAACGCCCAGTGCCAAAATCATTGCACCGAGGGAGAGACCGACGACCCCGCCAAAAGCCGTGATCAAACTTATGCGCGGGCTCGAGGGGCTGAGCGGATAAAGAGCCGCGCCGGTGATTTTTGCATCAGCGTCAGGTGTGGGCTTGTCGGGCAACCGTCCCGCCTGCATCGCATCACTGGCGGCGGCGACCTGTGCGGCGAGCGCATCCAGCCGTCCCTGCAGCGTGTCTATGCCGGCACGCGCCAACTGTTCCTTGGCTGTCACCGACTGCAGAATATACGCCGACACGATTGCATTGGCGACCTTTGCGGGGAGTGCCGGATCGGACGACGCGTACCCCACATCAACCACATAAGATTGCCCAACACGACGCGCGCTGACACGCTCGACAAAATTGGCGAATGCCACTCGGTCGCGGTTTTCCTCCGTGCTGGGCGCCGGTTGATCATTCGCATCCCGCATGGTTCCGGTATCCGCGGTCGCGATGGCGAGCATGTTGACTACACTCGATGTCGCCTTCTTGATCAGCCCGGGCGGCTGTGGCGCCAGTTCGGCATTGTTGGTCAGTCGCAGGCTTTGAAAAACCGATGACAGCAGACGTTCGGAAAGAATGATCTGCAACTCGCTTTCGGCGCTGTTAAGATCAAGACCTTGCGGCATGGCGCCATTGGCACCCGAGACATAACGGGGCTCAAGCAGCATGGTTGCCGACGCATGGTAGGTGCGCGGCAGCGAATAGGCGTAAGCAAATGATAGGATAGCCCCGACAACGGCGCTCAGGAGCAAACGAATCCGGTAACGCCAGGTTACGGTCAGAATGGTTCTGATGAGCGCGAGTGGACCGTCGGCATGAGTATCTTTCGGCGGCTCTTGATCAATCGGCCATATCCGGGCTGCTCGTTCGACCATCCCAACACGTTCGAGGGTCATCGTGCCAAACCTTTGGTAAGAGGATCTATCTTGCTGGCCTGCTGGCTTAACGCGGAGGCCCGCTCCGGCTGGATCCGGCCGCGAACAACGTCCAGAACAGCGAGGAGATTGCCTTTGACGCGCCCTCTGCGATCGATGAATGGCTCGGGCGCAAGAAAACGCGCGAAGTTGATCGATGTGTTACGCCATATCTGGCCAACCATCTGCATCGTCGTCATGGTGCCCTTGCCACGCATATAGATGGGATTGACGATCTGCGAATAGCCAAGCCGGTCTCCTGGCATTCGGCCCGATTTTACGCCCATATGAACGCCGTAAGTGTCCGAACACCGAACGAGACGCCCACCTTTTTTTGCTAGAGAGGCGCCAAAATCACGGTCTTCGAGCCAGCCGTACAGGACGAGCCTTTCATCGAACCGGCTGTCGCCGATCGCAGAAACCCGGAAGGCCATGTTGCAACCATAGGGACTGAACGCCATCTCCCAACGCGCACCTTCATGACGCGGCGGATCCTGGAGCGCCTGAACGGCGTCGCTGAATGGAATTCCCGGGCCTTTAATGCCGTCCTGGATAACACGTCCGGTAAAACCGACTACGCCGCTTTCGTCAGAAAAGACCATTGCTGCGGTTGCCAGCCAATTCGGCTCGGCAACAAAATCGTCATCGAAAAAAACGAGCAGGTCGATATCTTTCGCCAAATGCGTGATTGCATTGTTGCGTTGCGCGCACAAGCCTGCCCTACCTGCAATCACCGTGACGCGCTCATCGCTCGTAAGGTCCCCGGCATCCTTCATGTCTACGCAGGAGACGATAATCTGGCGCGGGATCACCGTCTGCGTATTGATCAGGTGGGTAACGGTCTGGTTTACGATATCCGGCCGGCCGCGGGTCGCGATCGCAACGGCTATCCGCATTTCGGGCACCATCACATTCTTTTTGCCGACTGGCTGAGGTCCCGGTCGTTCGATGAGTTCGCGGTAACCTTCGGCCGAGCTATTCCATGAATAATTCGTCACTTGCCTGAGACCACGCTCGCGCAAGTCGTCGACAAGCGACGGAGAGGACGCCAGGGCAGCGATATGCTCCACCCATTGGCGCCCATCGAACGGGCAAGCAAGCAGAGCAGCGTTGCCGCAGACCTCCACCATGCTCGAACAGGACGCCGACACCACCGGACATCCGAGCGCCATGGCCTCGACAATCGGCAAGCCGAACCCCTCATTGAGTGACGGGAAGACGAGGCAGAGGGCATGTTTGAAAAAGAAGGCGAGATCATCGTCGGACACGCGCCCGGCCATGATTACGTTCGGATGCCGCGCTACGTCGACGGAAGAAAAGATAGCAGCATCGCCACCGGCTATAACAAGATCCACGCCGAGCGCATCAAGCGCGTGGGCTATGCCAAACATGAGCGTGAGATTCTTGTGGCGCGCGCTTGAACCCAACGCAAACACGTATTTGCGCGAGCGCGCCACTATAGCGGAGACGATCGCCGGGGCACTAACCGCCGCCTCTGCATTCCAGCCAAGGACATGTTCGTGACCATTGGGCAGGACTACGATGTCCTGCGCTTCGATCGGGAGATAGCGCGCGATCTGCCGCGCAGACGCGTGCGAAACGGTTGTGACCCTTGTCGACCCTCGGACAATTAAGGGCTGCAAGCTCTTGTATAGCATTCGGAAGGAACGACTGTAGCTATCCGGTGCTGCAAAGACGTTGGCATCGTGGATGCATACGATCTGGTCGGCCTTGAAGACCGGCGCGGTGTTGCAAAGGTTGAGCAGCAGACCGGAGGCGTGCTGCGGCAACTTTAATTGTTCCCATGCATGCCCTTTGAAGATGCTCGACAATGTCTTGGGGGCCATGGCCCGAAAGGCGGGATCGGCAACACCTTCCGGCACCAATAGCGGAACGGGCTTTTCAGCGTCCAACATGCCATCCAGCGCGGTCAGAACATTATGGGCATATCGCTGAACCCCGGTCGGTGATTGTGTCAGATAGCGCCCGTTTACCGCGAATTGATGTGAAACGCTCATGGCATGTCTCTCCGATGAAACCTGCCGAACTGGGCGGTGTAGCTGGCATTCATGCGATTACTCCCAATATCTGGACCGATGCGCAAAAGTGACGATCCAACTTCAAGACGCGGAATGACCTCACAGCAAGCCATTGATTTCAAAGCTAAACGATCTATCTTGATCAGTAGCTGCCGCGTGCCTTGAGTACGGCGGGCAGCGTTTTCGCCATGATAACAAGGTCTCCTGCGAGGCTGCGGCCGGCGACATACGCAACATCCAGTTGGACACGCTCGTTATAGGCGGTGTCGCTTCGCCCGCTGATCTGCCACAAGCCGGTAAGCCCAGGGCGAACCTTCTTGTAATCCGCGAAATACGGGCCGTAATGCTCGGCTTCTGCCGGCACTATCGGCCTGGGACCGACAAGGCTCATGTGCCCAAGCACGATATTCACGAGCTGCGGGACTTCATCGAGGCTGCTCTTGCGCATAACCGCCCCGAATGGCGTCACTCGCGGGTCATTTCTGAGCTTTCGCGTCGCTTCCCATTCCATCCGCTCTGCTGGATTGGTCAGGAGATAGTTGGCCAGTACTTGATCATTATTATTCACCATCGTCCGAAATTTGAAACACGGGAACATCCGGCCGTACCTGCCGACACGATGGTGGGCGATAAAGATCGGACGCCCTTGCAACACCAGCAATGTCAAAATGACCATCGCAATGACGGGCAAAAGAACGACAAGCGCGAGAGATGCAATAACAAGGTCGCTTGCGCGCTTCCCTCCCCGCGAGAGGATGGAAGGCAACGAAATCTTCGGTCGCGCACCCACAAAAAGGTGATTGGCGCTGCGATCGGCAGCGTCCGCCTCAACGTCAGTCATTGACGTACTCCAAACCAAAAATGTGATGGGTGATCAGATGGATGCACTGCACTTCCGAGGAAATTGCTAACAAACAGTTAAGCGTTTGACAATATATTTGTTGCGTGCAGTATATGAATTACAACGCCAGTGCAAAAATACCGCAATACCAAAAAAGACCAGAGATAGACCGCGACAATTCCTTGTTAGCGGTTGCGAAATTATTGCAATTGGTCGGTATAAAATGAAAATCTCTTATAAATTTCGTCGTGTAAACAATGAGGTATAGGCGTGCGTGTTGCAATCGTTCACTATTGGCTAGTTGGCATGCGCGGCGGGGAAAAGGTTCTGGAGGCTCTCTGCAGGATTTACCCGCAAGCCGACATATATACACACGTCTATGATATTAATGCTGTATCGCCTCTTATTAGGCGGCACAATATTTACCCGACCTTTATCAACGGGCTGCCCTATTCAAAAAACCTCTATAAGAAATACCTGCCGTTGATGCCTATGGCGCTGGAACAGCTGGACCTTTCCCGCTACGACCTCGTCATCAGCAGTGAATCCGGCCCGGCCAAAGGTATAATTCCGAACTCACCGGCCGTGCATATCTGCTATTGCCATTCGCCGATGCGCTATATCTGGAACATGTATCACGAATACCACGCGAAATCCGGCTTCCTGACCCGCCTTCTCATGCCACCGCTGGCTCATTATCTTAGGTCATGGGACGTCAGCACCGCCAGCCGCGTCGATCGGTTCGTCGCAAATTCCGATACTGTCGCAAAACGCATCAATAGCTATTATCGGCGCGAGGCGAGCATCATCCATCCGCCCGTCGATACGGAGGCATTTGCGCCCGTCTCTTCTGCAGAATTGGGCGATTATTATTTGATGGTGGGAGAACTGGTTGCCTACAAGAGGCCAGAGCTTGCTGTCGAAGCGTTCAACCGCTCGAAGCGCAAGCTCGTGGTGATCGGAGGCGGCGAGATGCTTAACCATCTGCGCCGGATCGCCGGCCCAACGGTCAGCATACTTGGATCGCAGCCATTCGAGGTTCTCAAGCACCACTACGCTCGCTGCAGGGCTCTCATCTTTCCCGGAGAAGAGGATTTTGGGATTGTCCCTCTCGAAGCCATGGCCAGCGGTCGTCCCGTGATCGCGTTCGGCCGCGGTGGCGCCACCGAAACGGTCGTTGCCGACAAGACGGGCTTGTTTTTCTTCGAGCAGGAGATTGAGCCGTTGCTTGATGCCCTCGAGCGGTTCGAAAAGATCGAGTTTGATCCGGCTGCCGCCGTGTCGAGAGCCCGAGAATTTTCAACCGGGGTGTTCATGGACAAGTTCGAGGCATTCACAATGTCTGCCCTCGGGCATCCACCGGCGCGCCGCACTTTTCCCGCACAGGTCGCTTGAGCGGGCCAACGTGGCGCTTTGACGTTGATAGCAGGAGTACCGATTGTGACGAAACTGTTTGGCTTTCCATGTCCTGCTCCCGTTGCAGAAGGCAACGCGCGATACGCGCATGCTCACCGCAGATGGCGCCAAGCTGTTGCCGGGCTGCTTTGCTGCGTGGCGATGCTCGTTTCCGGCCAGCTTCATGCTGCATCATCTTATCTGCTTGGTCCGCAGGATGTTCTGAAGATCAGGGTGTTCGAATGGCGTCCAAGCGCCGGAGTAGCGTTCGAATGGGTGCCATTGACGGGTGAGTTCACGGTGTCGGCGGCTGGCACCCTTTCGCTTCCCATCGTTGGTACGATAGCGGTTGCGGGGAAAACCCCGGAACAGATCGCTGACATTATCGGCGAACAGTTGCAGAACCAGATCGGCCTGCAAAAGCGTCCGACCGCATCGATCGAAGTGTCGAGTTATCGTCCGTTTTTCGTAACCGGCGCCGTGGCGACACCGGGAAAGTATAATTACTTGCCAGGACTTACCGTCATGCAGGCATTGAGCATGGCTGGCGGCACGGGAACGATGGATCCGAAGATCATGGAATTGCAGCGTGAGGCGCTGGTAAACCACGGAACGGCTCGTGAGCTTGAAGTTGAACGATTAAGTATTCTTGCCAAGCGGGCGCGGGTCACAGCAGCACTTTCCGGCTCCGACAAGGTAACAATGCCTCCTGAACTGAGCACGACGGAAGATCAGGAAACCGTGTCTCAGATCGTGATTGCGGAGCAGGAACTGCTGGATAGCCGTGCCAGATCGATAAAATCCGAGATTGCTGCCGTCCAGCAATCAAAAGCACTTGCCAAAAACCAGATTGAAACCCTCAAGCTCAAGGAAGCATCGCTCGACAAACAGATTGATCTCGCCAACAAGGATCTCAATTCGGTCAATAAGCTGGTGTCGCAGGGACTGACTGTTTCCGCCCGACAGCTCGGCGCAAATCAGAATGTCGCCGATCTGGAAAGCCGCAATCTCGACGTATCGCTGGCCATCCTGACGATACAACAGGATCTGGCGAAACTTGACCAGGATGCCTTGACCATTGTTGAGAAATACAAGGCGGCGGCGCTGGCCGAGGCGACTGAAATCCGCGATCGTCTCGCCGCAAACGAAGAAAAAACCCGAACTGCGCACGCGCTGTTGCTCAATATCGAAATGCGCGCTCCTGTTGCCGTATCGATGCCATCAGCGGATGGACGAGTCCGCACGACCACAACGATTACCCGCGCCACTGGCAGTGCCAATAAGACCTATGTTGTCGCAGACGATGATCCGGTGTTGCCAGGCGACGTTATCAAAGTCGAGCCGCAGGATCAGAAAAGTGGCACAAGGGCGATGACGAGCACTCAATGACTGCAACTTTTCAGCTGGGCTGCAAACAAGAAATAGAGCCGATATGCAGACAACTTGATATAAAGGCGACGACATGCGATAGTATTGTCAGCTTTTACGACAACGAGATGGTGCACTGCATACTATGGGCTGGGCTTTGCTGATTTGCGTGGCACTCGGCGCACTTTCTGGATTGTGGATTCATATCGTCGCCTTCGCGCTGCTGACCGTTGTCGTTTTGGCTGCCTATGTGACATCGCTTGTTTTTGCAGGATTGCCTCTGGCGCCGGCTATCATGACTGGCGTGTATTTATGGTGGGCACTGGGTGCTGGATTTGTGGTCGGTCATCTCTGCCGCCACGCGTTACGGTTTCGGCGTGCAGCATCGAAATCAACAGATGGCAAGCTGGACCAAGTTCAGAAATACATGAAAGACTGATCGGCTTTGCATCCGACGCCGTGATCATCACATGGATATCCTGCGTGATGCCGAGGTGATTTGACGATCGCGCTTGTGGCCTGATGTCCAAGCACCGCAAACCGGGAAATATCCGGCAAGGCAATTCTGCCCATCGTCAGGCCCCAGATGTTCAACATCAAACTTGAGCTCCGGACTTGCACGTCAACCGTGAGGGCGGCCACCGATATCGGTGCGCGCAATCGCTCGTGAAGCCAATTGCAGGCTTAGAGCGGTTCATTGTTAAATGGAAACGGTTCTGCCGGAGCAGGTTTTCGTCGGGGCAGTGGCGATTGGCGAAGGGCATACCACCGGGTACGTGCGAGCCGATCGCCGCTGATCCCGGCGGAAAGATGTCCGGCCCTTACGGGTTGGCTGAA
>NZ_JBCIYT010000011.1:0-176500 GCF_050455485.1 Neorhizobium sp. BT27B
GCACCGTCCGACATGAATGGCTCGACCAATACATCATCGAAAGCATCGAGGAGGCACAGGAATTCGCCACGCAGTGGATATGGACGTACAACAACGAACGGCCCAATATGGGCATCGGCGGCATAACGCCCGCACAGAAACTGAAAATGGCCGCGTGAATTCTACTGCGGAGCCCCGTTAAAAACGGGGGGATTACCGTTAGTTCTGATCCATTCAAGGCGTATGCTCCACAATTTACCATCATCCACGGCTAGCGGCCGCGATAGACAAACTTCGGCGGTTCGGCGCGGCTGTCGATTTCGGCCTGCTCCACCAGCAATTGCCGCATCGGTGAGCGGATGCAGACCGGGTCGGTGGCGGATGCATTGCCGGCAAGTGCCATCGCCTGGCAGCGGCAGCCGCCAAAATCGATCGCCTTGCGGTCGCAGGAATGGCACAGTTCCGGCATCCAGCTATCGCCGCGGTAGGCGTTGAAGGCCGGGCTTTCGTACCAGATGTCGGCCAACGGCATGTCGCGCACCGTCTCGAAACTGAGCGACGGAATGCTTTCGGCCGCATGACAGGGCAGAACCTTGCCGGAGGGGGTAACGTTGAGGCCAGTACGACCCCAACCGCCCATGCAGGCCTTCGGATAAGTCGAGTGGTGATCGGCCGGCACATAGTCGATGACGATGATGCCTTCCAGTCGCTTGCGCGCTTCGACGACAAAGGCGTTGGTCTTGAGAACTTGCTCCTTCGTCGGCATCAGCGCCTTTCGGTTCTTCTCGGCCCAGCCGTGGAACTGCACGGTGGCGATCTCGATGCGCCGGGCGCCCAACTTGACGGCCAGATCCAGCATGTCGCCGATCTGGTCCATGTTCTGCTTGTGGCAGACCGCGTTGACGGTGAGCGGAATGCCGGCCGCATGAGTCCATTCAGCTACCGCGATCTTGCGGTCATATCCGCACTTGTAGCCGCCCACTTTGTCGGCCAGCGCCCGGGTCGCCCCCTGGATGGAAAGCTGCAGATGATCGAGCCCAGCCTCTGAAAGCTCGGCAATGCGCTTTTCGGTAAGGCCGATTCCGGAGGTGATCAGGTTGGTATAGAGCCCGGCCCTGGCCGCGGCGGCTGTCATTTCCACCAGATCGCGCCGCGCTGTTGGCTCTCCGCCTGACAGATGCAGATGCAGCACGCCCAGCGCTGCCGCCTGTTCAAACACGGAAATCCATTCCCTGGTGGAAAGCTCCGCCTTCGCCCCCTCCAGTTCCAGCGGGTTGGAACAGTAGGGACAGGCGAGCGGGCAGCGATGCGTCAGTTCCGCAAGCATGGCGATCGGCGGGGGAATGCGGATGCGGCCGGTCACTCCATCCTTGCCCGTCCATTCACTCGAGCGCGCAGGCTTGACATGCTCGTTCATGATTTCAGCTCCAGCATCCGGCGCTTGGAGAATTCGTCGACGAAGGCGATTACGTCGGTCAGAATCTGCACCTTCGATGCCTCGAACTTGATCGAAAATTCCTGCGCGATGGCGTCGAGATCGCGTTCACCGTCGAGCGCCTTCACGATCATCACGGCGACTTCGTCGAGCGCCAATGCCCGTTCGGGCGCCAGAAGCACGGTCTGGCCGCGCACCTCGTCTTCCCGCAGCCGTACTCCGCGGGCAAGCCTTGCCACGGTCTGCGCCGTGACTGTAACTACAGAAGGCTCGGTCATTTCGCCGCTCCCATGATTTCGGGCGTTACAACGGGTTTGCGTGCCGGTTGATCGAGATCGCCGATCACGCCTTCTTTTCCGTCCCAGCCGCCGGGCGGAGGAAGGGCTGGGGATACATAAGCGTTATGCAGCGCGTCGAGCTGCGCCCAGAGAACGTCGGTCTTGAAGGTCAGCGCGGCCGCGGCCGCATCCTGCTTTTCCTTCGTGTCGGCATGGTCGAGCACATAGTTGAGGCCGAAGGCGACATCCACCGGCGCTTCGTCGAGACGCTTGCGGAAGTAGGAAAGCGCCTCGTCATTGGCGAAGGCGTAATGTTCGATGAGACCGGCAATCCGGTTCTTGTGGATGGCCGGCGCAAACAGCTCAGTCAGCGAGGCGGCGACCGCATCCAGCATCGGCATGTAGCGTACGAAGTGCACATAGGCATCGCAAGCAAAGCGCGTGCCCGGTAGTACGCCGCGGCTGGACGCCACGTAATCGGGATCGAGACCGACAGCCTCGGCAAGTTTTAGCCAGCGGCGGATACCGCCGCCCTCTTCGCGGCCACCGTCATGGTCCTCGATGCGCTTGCGCCAGGCGCGGCGGATGTCGACATCCTCGCAGCGCGACATGAAGGCAGCATCCTTCAGTGGAATTCGGCTGTGGTAATAGAAGCGGTTGATCACCCAGGCACGCACCTGCGTGATCGAGCATTCACCGCCATGCAGCATCCCGTGGAACGGGTGCTTGTCGTGATAGCGCATGTCGCCGATGACGCGTAGGCGGGCTTCGAAATCGGTTCGATTTTGTACGTCAGGCAAGGTTGATCTCCATTCCGTCATGACCGATTTCGAATCCGGCGGCGGTGACGGCACCCCGCTCCGGGCCGTCGCGCCAAATCGGGTTCGTGTTGTTGATATGCACATAGACCATGCGGGCTATATCGAGTTTCGACATTACATCGAGGCTGCCGGACCTGCTGTCACCGGTGATCGGCATATGCCCCATCCGTTGGCCGGTCTTCACACCGGTTCCAACACGGATCATCTCGTCATCGGTGAACACGGTTCCGTCGAAGAAGACGAGATCCGCGCCGCGGATACGCGCGCACAGCCAGTCCGGCAACGTCGCGCAGCCCGGAATGTAATAGGCGCGCCTGCCGCCGGCGACAAATTCCACGCCTATCGTCTGCTCGCCTTCCAGACCCAGCTCCGGCTCGCCCTCCTCCAGAAACAGCGCCACCTTGCCGGGGACCGCAAATATGCGTGCCTCGATCCCGTCAAGCGGCGAGAACATTTCGTCGAGGCTGATGACGTGCCGTCTGACGAAAGCCGGATCAAGAACGCGGAAGACAGGGTTGGCGTCGAGCACCGCGTCGATCGCCGAAGAGGAGATCAGGTCGAATGCCTGTTTTTCGCGGATCGTCAACAAACCCCCAATATGATCGACATCGGCATTGGTAATAACGACGCTTTTGATCGGGCTCTGGCGAAGTGCGCTGGGGTGAAGCTGCGGCGTCTGCTGGATCTGCTGTCGGATGTCCGGCGAGGCATTGAAAATCGCCCAGGTCTTGCCACCGACACTGACGGCAAGCGACGACTGCGTCTGTGGAGCAAGTCCGGATGACGGATCGCGGGCGGCGGCACAATTGGAACAATTGCAGTTCCACTGCGGCAAACCGCCGCCCGCGGCAGAGCCGAGCACGAGAAACCGAAGTTCGGTCATGATCCCGTGCCCTTCACGACTAGAACAGAACCGGCTCTGGGCCGTCCGCCTGTGCGTAGCGGTTGATTTCCATGCCGCAGGATACTTCGACAAACTTTGGTGCAGTCCACTTCATGGTAGAACTCCTATCTTGACTCTTTGGCGGCCAAGGCCGCGGGTTGAAGGTAGTTGGGCTGGCGGTATTCAAACCAACCCTCTCAAACACGTTAGGTGTCGGATAACGTGTCTTCGCAGCTAAACCTCACGACGGGCTGAAGGCATATCGTTCAGTACTGCTACTTGGCGCATCTAGCGCCAAGACCATAGCAGTCTCCGATCACGGGAACTGCGTAAGCCTTGAATGGTGCCGGATCGACAGCGGATTGACCGCGCATCGAAAGCTTGGATTCCAAGGCCCAAATGATGTCGCCGATGATGGTGACACCTGCCGGGCCGATCATACCGGATCTCAGGGTTTCGACCTCGACTGTGTCGCCGTTGACGGTAAGAAGATCGATTGTGCCCGCACCTTCTGCCATGACGAATTGTCTGTCGTTCAGCCGGCGCAAGCCATCGGGCTGGATGAGCGGGCGGGAGGCGGTAAGCGTGACCGGTGCTCCGGCGGTGCCGTCTGGTTTCAGTTCGATGCGAAACAGTTTGCCCGTCGTGAAGCTGTTTACGAACAGTTGCCGCTCTTGGAAATCGAGACCGTCCGCACCCTCGAGTTCCGCGGATTTGGACCATTCGTCAAGGGTTTCACCACCGTCCCGCAGGCGCAGGATGCGGCCGCCGGTTGTGTCGGCGACATAGGCCGCTCTATCGGGACCGATGGCGATGTCGTTGCACAAGCCGGTCCTCCCTGGTAGCGGATGTTTACTGCGGAAGGCGCCGGTATCGAGGTGGTATCTGTATAGCGCCGGAACGGCGGGAGGCTCTCCGGCAACAGGCGGGTCCATGCGCGAAGAACAGACCCACAATGTATCGGAAGCTTCGTCAGCCAGGACACCGAACGTATCGAGCAGGCCGTTGTCTCCGGGCGCTATCCATTGAGTCGCGACCGTAGCGCCCGGCGCAGCCTTGAATATGCCGCCCGAGCCGACCGAGCCGGTGATGATGGTTCCGTCTCGCGTCGAAGTGATATTCTCAGGGAAGGTGTTCGCGCCTTCTATGACAATTTCGGTGGGGGAGGCGGCTGCCTGACCGGCGCAAGCGATTGCCAAGGCGGTCAAGATGACACGCGGAAGGGCGGTTGTACGGTTCCGGGGCGTCAAGATCAACAGACCCATTTTGAGGCGAAAGTGTCGCATCGTCATTTCCTCCAAAGGCGAGCAAAAGTGCTAGGCGCTAATCCCGCCGTCCACGTTGAGCACCGTTCCGGTGATGAATTTGGCCGCAGGACTGACGAGAAACGCCACCGCCGATGCGATATCTTCCCGCTCGCCGTAGTGTCCGAGCGCGGTGAGTGCACGCAAGCCGTCAGCGTGATCCCCGTTTGCTGGGTTCAGGTCTGTATCGGTCGGCCCTGGCTGCACGAGGTTCACGGTTATGGCTCGTGAGCCGAGGTCGCGTGCAAGACCCCTGCTGAAAGCCGTAAGTGCAGATTTCGTCGTCGAGTAAAGGGTGACACCGGCAAACGGCACGCGCTCCGCCAAAAACGACCCGATTATGACGATACGTCCGCCTTGCCCGAGATACCGCATGGCGGCGCCAGAGGCCGCAACGGCTGAACGCACGTTCACATTGAACATCGCCTCAAGGTCCGCAAGGCTTCCGTCATCTCCAACATTCGCGTAGCGAGCGATGCCGGCATTGTTGACGAGAATGTCGAGCCCACCGAGACCGGCGACCGTTTCCTCGACGGCGCGCTTGACAGCTTCAGGATCAGCGCTGTCTGCCCGAAGGGCAAGCGCCTTTCTACCTTTACCCTCGATTTCGTTCACCACTTTTGCGGCCTTGTCGGCGGAGCTTTCGTAGGTGATAGCAACGTCGGCCCCCCTATCGGCGAGCATGAGCGCGATCGCCGCGCCGATGCCTCTTGATGCGCCCGTGACCAGCGCGCGTTTTCCACTGAGTTCAGTCATGAAACACCTGTTTGGTTGGTTCGTGGAAGGGTGCGGTCTCGGTAAATGTCGTTGCGTGCCACAACGCGAGACCGCCGGTTCGGCGAACGCCTCTGGCGTCACGGGAGACCGTAAATGACGATGCTGCTGCGGGTGACGTCGATCGGCCAAACCCCGCCACCGTTGCCGACAGCGGCTGCGACGAACTGCTTCTCGCCGGCCTTATAAGTGATAAGCCCGCCGCCGAGAGGCTCGCCCAAATTGTCGTTCCACAGCCGCTGCCCACTCGCAGCCTCCAGTGCGAACAGGTTGCCCGCAAGATCGGCTCCGAAGACCAGTCCAGTCGCCGTAGGGGTGATGCCGGCCAGAACGGGTTTTGGTGTCTCCAGTTTCCAGCGGATGTCGCCAGTATCGGCGTCAAAGGCGGTTAGCCAGCCGCGGGCTGTCGACCAGTCAGCGAGCACTTTGTTGAGAGGTTCAAGCACGCCTAGCCAGATATCGCCAGTCGGCGGAACAGGCGCGTCGCGAGATTGGAGCGTTACCGTTGAACACCAATCGACGGCCCCCACAAACAACGTGTTCTCAGTAGGGTGGTAAGCTGCGCCGTTCCATTCCGTCCCCCCGAACAGTCCGGGGCAAAATAGAGTGGGACGCTCGCGTGAAAGCGGAACATCACCATTTTCTCGTGTGGTCGTAGGCTGGGCATAGACGAAAGGAAGCCCGGCATCGAGATTCGTTCTATCGAGCACGGTGAGCAGTCCGTCCTTGTTGGCTGACGCTGCGATGCGTCGGCCACGCTTGGTCGTGACGAGTGCTGGTGCGGCGCTGACGCCCCAGTCGTGGAAGTCCCGCTTCACGACCTGATTGTGGGTAATCAGCTTGCCAGTCTTGCCGTCGATGGCTATGATCGAGTTGACATAAAGATTGTCGCCTTCCCGAAGTTCGGCGTCGAAGTCCGGCGCGGGATTGCCGGTGGGGGCATAAACAACGCCCGTCTCCTCATCGTAGCTGAGAGAGACCCATACGCCTCCGCCGGAAAGTGGGTTGCCCTCGGGCATCTTCCAGGTCGCCCGGACTTCGGGCGTGTCGGGAATGACCTCGAAGCGCCAGAGCAGCTTGCCCGTCTGCGCGTCATATGCGTAGACATGGCCTCGCACATTGGCGCGGTCACCGCCTGCATTGCCGACGAACACCTTTCCGTCCGCGGCGATGGGTGCCATCGGGATCGTAACGCCAGGCCCCGCGTCAGGGATCTTGACATCCCACAAAGTACGACCGTCCTCCGCGGAGAGTGCTAGCACATGGCCTTCCATCGTTCCCCGATACAGCTTGCCGTCGAGATGGGCGAAGCCGCGGTTGGCGGAGATGACGCCTTCGCCTGTCGGAACGGTATGGCTGACACGCCAGCGCTCCTCGCAGGTCGCGGCATCGATCGCGAACGACCCGCTGGGCGACGTGAAATAGAGAACTCCATCGATCACGAGCGGGCCTGTCTGAAACGATGTCGGTTCGGCAAGCGCGTATTCACATTTGCGCGTCAAGTTCGCGACATTGTCCGGATTGATCTCCTTAAGCGGCGAATACCGATCACCAGCCAGTGTCCTGTTATAGGATGGCCAATTGTTCTCATTTATCGGTCTCGGATCAGCGTCAGCGTTCGAGCTCGCAACCGTCGTCAGAAGTGCCGCTGTCAAGCCCAGCAGAAACCGCGCGTGCCGACGGCCTTTTTCCATCTTGAAGTTCTCGGAACGGGTTTCCCTGTCCGCATGCCTCTGTGCATCGCAAGGGTGTTCAGACATGTTGTGGTTGGTGACGAGATTGTTACTCACGTGAGGTCCTCCTTGGCAACGATTAACGGTAGCACCGGAGAAGGCTGCCCTGTAGGCGCGTAGTCCGCTCCACAGTGTCGCGGAGACGGGAACAGCGCATTTTCGCACAACTCCGATGTCAGCCACGTCGGAGCTCGCGGATCGGTACGGGTGCGGGGCCGCCGGATCATGCGACAGGTGAACGAGCGCTGACCTTATGCCTGGCACGAAACAATCCGCTGGTATTCTCGACACAGGATTCGATGGCGCTCCTCAGCGTCGCATCGGTCAGCGCACCCGGTCAGCGCCGTACGGATTTGGATGACGGCAAGATCTGCCCGAAGTGATCGCCTCTTTGGCCCCATCCTCGGTCCGTGTTCCGCTATCCGCTACACAGTGTGGCCGATAACGCGCCTAGCGATTTGACGATAGGAATGACAGCTTGCCTGGGGGCGAAGCCACAGCGGTCGCCCTGTTCAATCATCCCATTCAACTAACCGCAGAGGATTATCATGAGCTTTCGCAACGGCATCGACTCACTCCTTCGCCCCGAAGATTCTGTACTCGTCTTAATCGATCATCAGCCCTTCCAGCTCGCGAACCTCCACAGCCACACCGCCCAAGTCGTGGTCAACAACGCGGCTGGATTGACAAAAGCTGCTAGGGCCTTCCGTGTTCCGACCATTCTAACCAGTGTCGTAGCCGATCGCGGCGGTCTGATCTTCCCACAGATTACTAGTGTGTTCCCCGAACAGGAGGTGATCGACCGTACCACCCTGAACACCTGGGAGGATCCGAACGTTGTGGATGCCGTCAAAGCTACGGGACGCAAGCAACTGATCATTGCAGGCCTCTACACGGAAATTTGCGTGGCGATGCCAGTGATCCACGCCCTCGGTGACGGTTGGGATGTGACAGTGATCACCGATGCATGCGGTGGAGTTTCCGTTGAAGCCCATGAGAGAGCTGTCCAGCGCATGATCGCCGCCGGTGCCAATGCAATGACATGGCTGGCGCTTGCATCGGAGTGGCAGCGCGACCATGCTCGACTCGAACATGTCGCCGAATTTGTGGATGTTCTCAAGGAACATGAACCCGGCAGCGGGATTGCGTTCCTATGGGAACAGCAGTTGCTCAATACTGATGTAAAGTCACTCGAAAGCTCTGGCTTTTAGTCTAGACGGGATGGGGAGGATTTCGTCCGCCGCATCGCGACGTTCGCCAATCCTCGTCGCCCGGCTGAAACGTCAAGGAACATCATGGACATCGGTATTCACAGCTTCGCCGCCCTTTTTCCCGATCTTGCAACAGGTGCGCTTCCATCTGCAGCCGACCGCATGGCAGGCCTTCTCAACGAGATCCAGGTTGCAGATCGTGTAGGGCTAGATTTTTTCGGCATCGGCGAGCACCATCGGGCCGAGTTTCTTGATTCTGCACCTGCCGTTATTCTGGCGGCTGCCACGGCGCATACCAGTCGGATCAGACTGACAAGCGCCGTGACGGTTCTGGGCGCGGCCGATCCGGTGCGCATCTTCCAGGAATTTGCGACGCTCGACCTCATAGCGCACGGTCGTGCTGAGGTCGTCGTTGGCAGAGGATCGTCGGTAGAGGCGTTTCCATTGTTTGGCCTGCCGATGAGCGACTATGACGACCTTTTTTCCGAGAACCTCGATCTGCTTTTGAAGCTCCGTGAAACCACCACACTAACCTGGGAAGGCCGCTTCCGCCCTGCGTTGAACGGGCAGGGTGTGTTCCCGCGGCCCCATCAGGCACGGTTGCCAATTTGGGTGGGCGTCGGTGGCACGCCGCAATCTTTCGAACGTGCCGGTAAGCTTGGCCTCCCACTGATGATCGCAATCATTGGAGGCACTTTCGAGCGCTTCCGCCCGCTTGTCGATCTCTACCGCGAGGCCGGGGCGCGGGCCGGCCATGATCCGGCAGCGTTGAAGGTAGCCGTGCATGCGATGGGCTTCGTCGCCGACACGGACGATGAGGCGCACGATATTTTTTTTCCCGGCTGGGCGCAGATGGTCGGAAAATATGCGCAGGAGCGCGGCTGGGCGCAGCCGAGCCGGGCACAATTCGATGAAATGGCCAGTCCTAACGGCGCTTTTATTGTCGGCGATCCTACTACGGTCATGGCCAAAATCCTTCACGTGAACGACGTTCTTGGCGGAATATCGCGAATTGCGTTTCAGATGACTTCCGTAGCGGCTGAAACGGCCGCGATGAACCGGTCGATCGTACTTCTTGGTACCGAGGTCGCGCCAACTATCCGCGCGTTCAGCCATGGCTACAGCTGGCCAGCTTCGTTATGATCTTGCGGTCATCTAGGAGGAGGGCATCCTGTGAATACCGATGATTTGCGGATTTTTCTGGAAGTTGCCGACTCGGGAGGAGTGGCGGTCGCTGCTCACCGGCTTTGTATTTCAAAATCCATGGTAAGTCGCGGCTTGGTCCGCCTTGAAGCCGCGTTTGGATCCTCCCTTTTTGCACGAACATCGCGAGGCGTTTTTATCACAGAGGCTGGCAGTGCCTTTTATGACTACGCGGTGCGAGTTTGTGATGAGGTAGACGTCGCGAAAAAAACCATCTTGCCAGCTGGAGAGCTGCGAGGTCTGCTCCGGGTTGCTGCTCCACTTTCCTTTGGCCCAACCCATTTCGCTCCGGTTTTGGCGGAGATGGGCAGACGGCATCCTAATCTTCATATTCATACATCGTATAGCGAGCGCTTCGTTGATCTTGTCGCCGAACGCTTTGACTGTGGAATCCGTGTCGGCTTTCTTGATGATTCGAACCTGATCGCACGGCGTGTTGGCCCTCTGCACGGCAAACTCGTCGCCAGTCCAAGTTACATCAAAAAATACGGATCACCCGAAACCCTCAAGGAACTCTCTTCCCACCGAGCCCTGATGGGTGAATCGGATACATGGAAGCTGGTCGATGGAGACAAACTAATCGCCGTTAAACCCAGGGGACGCTTTAAGGCAAATAGCGGACTGGCTCTCACCGCCGCCGCCGTCGCGGGCTTGGGCGTGGCAGCGCTGGCAAATCAGTACATCCGAGACCATCTAGCCGCTGGGACACTGGTGCCTGTGATGAAGCGTTATCCCCTTCCCCGAGCGGGAATTTTTGTGGTCAGACCTCCAGGAGTGCAGCCAAATCGCAAGGTTAGGGTTCTCACGGAGATGTTAATAGAACATCTGGAGGCAGACCTGTGCCGTTCGGCTGATGGGATCTGATCCCGATTGCAACTATTCTCCTACGCTGCACAAGAAGTTTCGCATATCTCATAATTGACTGCGACGAGTCAGCGTCCTGAGACCGGTGCGCAATCGAGACACTGAATGAGCATTTCGGTTAAAGCCCGGACCTTCCTTGCAGAATGTCGCCCATGGAGGCACACAATGTATATTCCCGCTGGAGGGACTGGGTGACGGGTCATGACAGGCACGAGAGCGCCCGTCTCAAGATGCTCGTGGATGAGGCCGAGGGGAAGGATTGCGACCCCGAGTCCCGCTACGGCGGCTGCAACGAGAGAAATGCCATTGTCCGCTTTAAACCGTCCCGCAGGATTAACGGCAACGACTTCATCTCCATCTGTGAGAAACCAAGCTTCATCGCCCCGCATTAGCGCCTGGTGACGCGTGGTCAGGTCGTCCAGCGTTTCGGGTGTTCCATATTCTCCAATATAGTCAGGACTGGCAACGACCATTCCCGACAGCGGCCCCACCTTTACAGACGCCAAGCTCGTATCCTTGACGTATCCCAGTCGGATCGCGCAATCAAAACCGCCCGCGACCAGATCGACGGTGTCATCGCTGAAGTCGATGTGAATTTTAAGATTAGGATGGCGGCGCGCCATCTCGACGATAACTGGCGTAAAATGGGTTGGGCCAAAGGAAAGTGGAGCTGCGACCCTAAGCAAGCCGCGCAGCTCGCCTCCCGGAGTGATCGTTTCGCGCGCGGCGTCCACCTCCGCGCAAACTCTCGCTGCATGGTCTCGAAATGTTGCGCCAGCTTCAGTGAGCGAAGCGCCGCGCGTCGTCCGTGCAAGCAATTGCGCACCCACCTCGGCCTCAAGTCGACGAAGTTGCCGACTCACCATCGATTTGGAAATGCCCAGCCGCCTCGCTGCTGAGGTTACTCCACCGGCATCCGCTACCTCCACGAATGTCCGCATATCCTCCACTTCCAATCTGCGTTCCCTTTTCAGCGACATTGTTTGGCGTTTAGCAGTACTACCGCATCTTACGCGCGAGTGACAGGGTCAGTCTCGTCACGCCGTCGCAAACGGCGTTCAAGTTCGGTTGATCCACTCAATAGCTCGGCGGACTGTGTGAGGATCAAGTGACTGCCCTACGGATTTGCCCGAGTGGTGATGCCTTCACCCTGTGCAGAAAGGTCTATTAGAACCATGCCTACACTCTACTATGCACCCAACGCTTGTTCGCTGGCTCCGCACATCGTCCTTGAATGGATTGGTGCACCTTATGAGGCAGTGAGGGTTCAATACGGCTCCGAAGAGCTACTCTCGATTAATCCAGCGGGAGCTGTTCCCACTTTTCGCGAGGATGACGGCTGGCTCCTGACGCAGGCGGGGGCGATTCTGGATTATCTGGCAAACAAGCATCCTGAGGCTTTGCTAGGTGGCGGCGAGAATATGCGCGCTCGAGCTGAAGCGCGTCGTTGGTCTGCCTTTTTTACCTCAGACGTCCATGCGTCATTCTGGCCAATTTTCGTTCCCAAGCGATACTCGACCGACGTGAGCAAGGAGGCCCAATTGGCCGTGATCGAGGCCGGACAGGCGCTGGTGTCGAAACAGCTTCATATACTCGATTGCCATCTTGACGGACGCGAATTTGTTCTCGGTGATAGACGCTCGATCATCGATGCCTATTCGTTTCCGATGATCCGTTGGGCGGTGAAGCTTTTGCCGAGTGGTCTGATGGAGTATCCTAATGTGCAGTCGTTGCATGACAGGATATTCCGCGATGCCGCGGTTCAGAAAATCCTCTCACGAGAAGCAGCTTCGACGCCGACAACACGTATTAAAGAATTCCGCCCGGCTTAAAAAGGGCTTGCCCCATCGCAGCAGCATCATCGACGTGCGGTGGGCCAGGTTCGGCTGTATCAAGCATGCGAGAGGTTATTCGTTACCAACGGCGACGGAGTTAGCTGTGGTCTTCGATTGACGGATTTTCCCTGCTGACCGAAGCAAGCTGCTTTTGCACCGACCATGCATCAAGTAAAAAGTTTTGCTCGAAGAAACGGCCATTGAGGACTTTGTGAAACAGGTGCTCCGAGAACTCAACGCTCGAGCCATTCGGCTTAGAGCCAAGCCACTCCCTCACGGGGGTTCCCCTGTTGAGCAGCCGGGCGGCAACCTGATTACCTTCCACAGCGATCTCTTCAGCCCGCCAGACGAGGTCCGGAACCGCGGCTATGTGTCCCTCGAGTTGAGCAATCATTTGGCTCAAGGTCAGCTTTTGCCCATTTACAAGAAGCTCATCGTGCATGAACTCGCTAAGCCGCTGAAAATCGTGCGTGTTCAGAACGGCAATATAGCCTGTGAATAAATCTCGTATGTTTGTATCGGGCATGCGTTCTCCACCTGATGCGGCAAAACCTGAAAAGCCGCAGACCGTACAGTATGGGTGCGGGAGGTGGTCGCAGAATATCGATACGGGTCGGTATGTGAAAGCCTGCATCCCGATCAACTGTGTCGCACAAAGGGGAACCACATAAACCTGGCCTACGCTCCAGTGCTCGGCTAGTTCTGATTTGCTCGAAGCATGTCCCTTTGGACCGCGATCAAAGCGAGCGCCGCTTCTGAGTTTTTTGTCTTACCAACCCAACCTAACTAATGCATCGATATCGCCTTCAGAGAGCGTTGTGCACCGCCTCCCGAAGACGCGAATTGAAATCCAGGTTTACATCACACCATAGGTTAACGATGAACCAGCAGCTTCAGCCTACACGCCTGTTCTTTCCAGCGTTCGCATCCGTTTTTTCTTCGCTCGATCAAATTGTAGAAACCATTCTGCGCTTTACTGCAGGGGTTCTGCTCGTAACGCATGGTTACGGTAAGATCGCAGACCCGTTTAGCATGGCAGATCTGGTAGAAAGTATCGGATTTTATCCAGGTGTCTTCTGGTCGCCATTGCTCGCTGCGACCGAGTTCTTTGGCGGTATTCTTATCACGATTGGTCTGCTGACTCGTCCGGCGTCGTTCGCGGCGATGATCGTCCTCCTCGTGACCGTCTATTTCCATGGGGTCGTGAAGGCAGAAGGGCTTGCCGGCTCGGAGAAGTCACTTCTTTGGGCAGCGATTTTCCTCTTCTTTAGCGTGCGGGGTGGGAACAGGCATTCTGTGGATGCCCGCCTCGCTCGTACGTTCTGAGCCAAACACGGTCATTGAGCGCGAGCTCTTTCGGCAGGCTTGGTTGCTTCGCAAGCCTGCCGCGCATGTCGGTCGTAAACCACGTGTCATCGACGGGTACTAAGGATCCTCTCCAGCCCACGATCCCAGTACGGTTGATGACCAAACCGATGGATGAGCCAATCGATGAACACTCTCACTTTCGGTGCCAGTTCGCGAGAACTTGGATACAGTGCCCATAGGGTCTGCGTTGAAATCAGCGGATATTCGGGGAGGACTGGAACAAGGGTGCCAGATTGCAGCTCTTCCGATGCGCACCACGTAGCCATCAGAGCGATGCCTAGCCCGCCAGATGCGGCATCGCGCACTGCAGTACCGTCGTTGATGCGCAGGCTCGGAGTAACACGACGTTCGATTACCTCCGCATCTTTTCCGCGAAACGTCCATAGATCCAGCGTGCCGACGACGAGACAGGTATGTTCCACCAAGTCGTCGGGTGTGCTCGGCCGGCCACGTTGCTCGAGATATTCGGGTGACGCGACCAGCACCCGATTGTCTGGAGCAAGTCGCCGCGCGACGAAGGACGAGTCGCTAAGCTCGGTATAACGAACCGCCACATCGAAGGCACCTTCGACCAGATCAACGATGCTGTCCGAGATGCGCAAATCAAGCGCTAAGTCGGGATATTTACCACAGAAGTCAGGCAGACCCGGCACAATATGCATTCGCGCGAATGAGGCGGGGGCGGCTACTCGCAATGTGCCGCGAGGCGCAGCTTGCTCTCGCCCAAGCGCTGCTCGGGCGGCCTCCGCAGCGAACACAACATGTTCGGCATGCGGCAGGAAGGCGAGACCGTCCTCGGTCAACGTCGCTTGCCTCGTGGTGCGATGGAGAAGCCTGGCGCTGAGTTTTCGCTCGAGAGCGGCCAGTTTGGCGCTAGCTCCAGCGGGAGTGAGGCCAAGGTCACGGGCAGCGGCGCTGATGCTGTGCAGCTGGGCGATACGCACAAAGAGATTCAGATCGTCGACATCCATACAATGACTTTCAAAATTTTGTTGAAACTGATCCTAAAACGCCGGCGCTACCGAAAGCAATCTCGATAGATCAAATAGGAGCCATCAAGACGGCACCACCGTTGGTGAGCCCGTCAGAGCTACTGTCGAAAGGATATCTCCATGACCAAGACCAAGACCACCAAGACCATGAAAGCAGCCGTCCTCACCCGTTTCGGCGGGCCGGACGTATTCGAACTGCGCGACGTGGAAGTGCCGGACGTCGGTCCTCGCCAAGTGCGGGTACGGGTGCATGCCACCGCCATCAATCCCCTCGACTACCAAATCCGCCGCGGCGACTACAAAGACTACGTTTCCTTGCCTGCAATCACGGGTCATGACATCTCCGGCGTGATCGAGGAACTGGGCTCCGGGGTTCACGAGTTCGCAGTCGGTGATGAAGTCTATTACACGCCAAAGATCTTCGGCGGTGCGGGCTCGTACGCCGAGCAGCACGTCACTGACGTCGAACTCATCGGCCGAAAGCCCCGGAATCTAACACACATCGAGGCGGCAAGCCTAACACTGGTTGGCGGCACTGTTTGGGAAGCCTTCAGCCAGCGTGCGCAGCTGCGGACCGGCGAAACTATCCTCATTCACGGTGGTGCGGGCGGCGTCGGCACGATTGCGGTGCAGGTCGCCAAGGCGATGGGCGCACGAGTGATCACGACAGCACTCGCCCGCGACCACGACTTCGTGCGCTCGCTCGGCGCCGACGAGGCGATCGACTTTACCACGGAAGACTATGTGGAGGAGGTCGCCCGGCTGACCGGAGGCGAAGGCGTAAACGTGATTTTCGACACGATCGGCGGCGATACACTCACGCGAAGCCCGCTCGCGCTGGCTGATGGCGGACGCGTGGTGAGCCTCGTCGATATCGCGCAGCCGCAGAATCTCATTGAAGCCTGGGGGAAGAACGCAGCCTATCATTTTGTGTTCACCCGACAAAATCGCGGCAAGCTCGACGCGCTCACGGACTTGATCGAGCGCGGTCTGGTCAAGCCCGTCATAGGCGCCACACTGCCGCTTGCCCGCATCGATGAAGCCCACGAGCTGTTGGAAAACGGCTCTGCGCGAGGCTTGCGCGGCAAGGTCGTGATCGATGTGTCGGGTGAGGCGAGTGCCTAATTCGGCACCTGCAGTGTCACACGGGCGGTCGGGGTTTACCCCCCCGGCCGGCCTGTTTCGGGAAAGAGATTACTATGACAATCACCAAATCACCGGCCGTAAATGTCGGTCCGAATCCTTTCGGACGCGGCTATGCGTCCACGTTCGCACCGGAGCAGTTGACGATAGGCGTCTATTTCCCGATCGAGTCTTTCGATGGACCCGAGCCGGCCATGCGCGACCAGATAGAGCTCGCCCAGCAAGCCGAGCGTCTTGGCTTTGCCGCTCTCTGGGCGCGGGACGTGCCGCTGAACGACCCGACCTTTGGCGATCTGGGCCAGATTTACGACCCTTTCGTCTGGCTTGCGACGATCGCAGCGAGCACATCCACCATCGCGCTCGCCACGGGCGCGGTCATTCTGCCGCTTCACCACCCGATCGATGTCGCCAAGGCGGCGGCTTCGCTTGATCGCCTATCCGGCGGACGTTTCGTGTTTGGCGTGGCTTCGGGCGACCGGCCAGTCGAGTATCCAGCATACCGGCGGGATGCCGACCTGCGTGGCGAACTCTTCCGCGACGCGTTTGACTATGTGGAGGCGTTGCTGACGAAGCGTTTTCCCGTCCACGCGTCTGCACACTATGGCCGGCTTACGGGCAGTGGCGATTTGGTGCCCAAACCGTTTTCGCCCCGGCTGCCCACTCTCGTCACCGGGCAGAGCCAGCAATCACTGGACTGGATCGCACAACGTAGCGATGGCTGGCTCACTTACCCGCGCGACATGTGGCAGCAAGCGCAGGTCGCCAGACGCTGGCGCGAGGCACTTGATCATATCGGAGCAGAATTCAAACCGATCGCGCATTCGCTCTATGTCGATCTGGCCGCAGATCCGGATACGCCGCCCAGCTCAATCCATCTCGGATACCGGGTCGGGCGGCGGCGGCTGGCCGACCTATTGGACGCCCTGCGCTCTAATGGGATCAACCACGTCGCACTGAACCTCAAGTTCAGCAAGAGACCTGTCGCCGATGTTCTCGATGAGATCGGAACTGAAGTCATTCCGCATTTCAGGATCGCTGCGACATGAGGCGCGAAGCCACCGTCAGGAAGAGCCTGGGCGGTCCTGGCATCCTCCTGCGCACAGTATCCCGACATCGCATTAGGCAGGCAACTGCCTCTGCTCAGTAAATCAACACACGAACCGGGCGGTAAGCGCCGCGGTATCACGTCAAGAAAGGAAAGTGTTATGACCGTAACAACTCGAAAGGCCATTGCCGCAGCCATTTTACTGGCCGGTCTGGCAGTCCAGACGGCACTTGCTACAAAAGCACGTGCACTCGAACCTATTCCGGGCAGCATCACGTTTGAGGGACAGCCGACAACGAAGCTGCTGAAGTCTCCCATAGGAAGTACGTTTTCTCACCGCTTTTATGTCGATGGAGCACATTACGAAGAAACCTACAAAGTCAGCGAAGACCGGTCGCTGGAGCTCGTGCACCGCCAGAGATTGAGCAATCGATAGAATGACTTGATGGCGAACTTCGGGGAGCGGACTTGCGCGATGTGACGACTATCCGCTCCTTCAGAAATCACAGGAAAAACACCGGCGAATATCGTGAATGAGCTTCAACAGGCACGACATGCCGTTTTAAGGAAGTGAGGATTTGCAATGAAAGCGATGACACTCAACTCATTTGGTGGTCCGGAAGCCTTTGAGCTTTCCGACGTGCCAAATCCGGTTCCTCAGGTGGGACAGGTTCTGGTGCGGGTCCATGCCACCTCGATCAATCCCCTGGACTACCAGGTTCGGCGAGGTGACTATCGCGACCTGGTGCCGTTGCCGGCGATTACCGGTCATGACGTTTCCGGCGTAGTCGAAGCCGTCGGTCCGGGCGTCACGACTTTCTCCCCCGGAGACGAAGTCTGGTACACGCCGCAAATATTCGACGGGCCGGGCAGTTATGCCGAATATCACGTCGCAAACCAGAATATCATTGGAAGGAAGCCCAGCGCGCTCAGCCATCTGGAAGCCGCCAGCCTAAGCCTGGTCGGCGGAACAGCCTGGGAAGCCCTTGTCTCGCGTGCTGCCCTCAGGGTGGGAGAAAGCATCCTGATCCATGGCGGCGCGGGAGGGGTAGGGCATGTGGCTATCCAGATCGCGAAAGCCATCGGTGCGAAGGTCTTCACGACTGTGCGCGAGGAAAACTTCGAGTTTGCCCGAAGTGTCGGAGCGGACGTCGTCATTGATTACAGGAAAGAAGATTATGTCGACGCCATCATGCGGGAAACCGAAGGCCTCGGAGTAGACGTCGTGTTCGACACCCTCGGCGGCGACACATTGTCCCACAGCCCGAAGGTACTCGCGCAACTTGGCCGCGTCGTCTCGATCGTGGACATTGCACAGCCGCAAAACCTCATCGAGGCATGGGGCAAGAACGCGAGCTACCACTTCGTCTTCACAAGGCAGAACCAAGGCAAGCTCGACGAGCTGAGCACACTGGTGGAACGCAGTCAGCTGCGGCCGCACGTGGGTGCCGTCTATTCGCTCGCCGACCTTCCGCTCGCCCATGCACTGCTCGAGACACCCAACAACGGCTTGCGGGGTAAGATCGCGATCGCCGTTGACCCATCGGCCGGCACAAAGGTGCAATCATGATCTATGAGATCGCTGTATTGCCTGTCTACACGGACAAGATCAGAGAATTCAGGCAGGCATTCGAGGACGTTGTTCCTCTGCTCGCGCGTGCGCAGGGTTATCGCGGTCACGTTCTGGCAAAGGGGATCGAAACGCCGGAGGTCTTCAACCTGATCGTGCGATGGCGCTCGCTTGAGGACCATACGCCGGGCTTCGAGGCGAGCGAAGATCATGAGGAGTTCATGAGAGGCTTACAGGAATACTTCTCGGAGGAACCGACGGTCTACCATCTCGAGGGCGACGCCTTTGCCCCAAGTCAAAATGAAATTGGAGATGCCGCCGCCTGACCCAGGCGACGTCTGCCCTGCCAGCAACAGCATGTTCCAAAGAAGCGCAAGGAAGGGGCCAGTCGGCTCCTTCCGGTGCTCGCGGGAACGCAGGAATACACACAAGTGACGCCGAGGACACCGAAATGGAGACCCACATGAAAGCCGTCGGATACAAGATACCTTCACCGATTTCCGACCGGGATTCGCTCATCGACATCGAACTGCCGAAGCCGCAGCCCGAAGGTCGGGATATCCTCGTCCAGGTGAAAGCGATTTCGGTCAATCCCGTCGACTACAAGGTTCGCCGTAGCGCCTCACCAGACGACGGTTCTGAATGGAAAGTCATTGGTTGGGACGCGACGGGTATCGTCGCAGAGGTCGGCAACGAAGTTACCAGTTTCCAAGTGGGAGACGAGGTCTGGTATGCGGGGTCTATCACCCGTCCGGGGGCAAACGCCGAATTCCATCTGGTTGACGAGCGCATCGTCGGCAAGAAGCCGTCCAAGCTGGACTGGGCCGAAGCCGCGGCGCTGCCGCTGACGTCGCTGACGGCATGGGAGGCCTTCTTTGACCGTCTGGATGTGAAGAAGCCGGTTTCCGGCGCGGCGCCCGCTGTCCTGATCATCGGCGGTGCCGGCGGAGTGGGGTCGATCGCCATCCAGATCGCCCGGCAATTCACCGACCTGACTGTCATTGCCACGGCCTCGCGACCGGAAACGCAGGAATTCGTCAAGTCACTCGGTGCGCATCATGTCGTTGATCACTCGAAGCCGCTCGCCAGCCAGATAGCGGCACTGGGCATCGGTGCTCCGGCGTTCGTTTTCTCCACGACCCAGACCTCGCAGCATGTCGATAACATTGTCGAACTGATTGCGCCGCAGGGCCGTTTCTGCCTCATCGATGATCCATCGGGCTTTGACGTCATGGCGTTCAAGCGGAAAGCAGTATCGATCCACCATGAGCTCATGTTCACGCGCGCCATCTATCGCACACCGGACATGGACGAGCAGGCACGCATCTTGAACGAGATATCGGCCGCCGTTGACGATGGAAGGATTGGCACAACCGCTACGAACAATTTTGGTCAGATCAATGCGGCAAACCTGAAGAAGGCTCACGAACAACTCGAAAGCGGGTCAACGATCGGGAAGGTCGTGCTTGTAGGCTTTGCCTGAACAGACGTCAAAGCTTGATCAGAAATCCGACGGGCAGAATAGCTGCCCGCCGGAACATCAGATGTCTCAAAAACAAAGGCGAGGTATGATGGCATTATCCGGATTTCAGATTTCCATGGGTGCGGCTCTGGCTGTCATCATCACCCTTGGCTGGGTTGTCCATAACTGAGCCGGAGCGGCCATTATCCGGGAGGCCTTGAGCTCGGAGACTTGCGCAGCCAAGGGGATGTCCTGTACCGTCCGTCACGAAAGGCCGGGTCTAGTGCTCTCACGATCACTTTGGACCCGCAACGCATTGCGCCAGCGAATAGCGAAGACGCTTCCTTGGCCGGGTGTTGAGCTGAGCTCTATGAAGCCATCATGCTTTTCAATAATCTCGTTGACCATGCTCAAACCGAGACCAGCCCCGGATCCATGCGGATTCACGCGATAAAACGCCTCGAAAATGCGAAATGAAGTTCGCCCGCTACGCCGATGCCTTGATCGGAGATAAGGACGGATCCATCGGTCTCCACCTTGACTGCGATGTCGCCGCGCCCGCCTCCATATTGAATGGCATTACGCAAGAGATTGGAAAAGGCGCGGTCCAAGGCTTCATCGTCACCTTCCATGAATACTTTGGAAACGTCGGTGTCGAATGAGATTTCATAGCCCTCGGAAATCGCCAATGGCGCGAGGTCGGCAACGACTTTTGACAGGAGATGGATTAATTCGATTTCCTTCGATATCGGCGGATTCTGTCGATATCGCTCGATATCCAGCAGCTGGTTCGTGATAGCCGTCAGCCGTCTGATGCTTTTCTGAATGTGAAGCTTTTCTTCGCTTTGCGGCAACGTGTCAGCACGAACCTGTAAGATGGCGATGGGGGTGCGCAGCTCGTGGGCAGCGTTAACGAAAAAGCGCTCTGTTTTCTCGAACCCGGCGTCGAGCCGATTGAGAGCCAGATTGATCTCCCTGACGACCCGCAACAGCTCTTTGGGCAGTCCATTTTCGTCCACCACACCCCCACGGGCTTCGAAATCGACATTGTTCAATCGGTCGGTGAGCTTCCTTAGGGAACGAAGCGACCATTTTGTCACCCACGGGACACCGACCAGGGTGACCAGGAGAAGTATGAGGGCGGGGACGCCGATTGTTATTTGCCCTACCACAAATACGAGCTGGTAAAGAGACATCGACACACCACCAGCCATAACCGTTGCTTCACCAGCTGCTGTCTCGATTTTATCAATTGTGGCCTGTCGATCGGGGGCATCGACGTAACCACGGAGTTCGACGCTGCGAAAATTATCTAGGAAAGCAGCGTTATCGCCGATATCCGTCGGGATCTCTCCGTGTGTGAGGGTCGTGCCATCTGCAAGACGAACCGCAAACCACGATGTAGGCCGCTCAGCCATCACGGTTCGGAGGGCCTGCGTGGGGCTGACCGCGACGACACCATTTTGGTCAATCGTGACGGATTTTGCGATTTCCTGCGGGTACCACGTCGATGGAACCGCGCCACGGGGCGCACTCAACATCGCGATGTATAGAACGAGCCCGAACGAGACGATGATGGTGAGGAGCTGAAGCGTGATGAAGCCGAGTGTGAAGCGCCAGCGGAGAGAATGGTGAGACATGTTATTTCTGCTCGTGGAGGAAGTATCCGACGCCGCGAATGTTACGGATGACAATATCCGCACCAGCATCCGCCAGTTTGCGCCGCAGGCGCGACATGTTGGCTTCCAGCGAATTTGACTGGATCTCGTCGTCGAAGGTGTAAACGCTTTCCTCCAACGAAGATCGCAGCACCGTTCGTCCGAGGTTTTTGAGAAGCGACTCAATGATCAGTAGTTCTCGTCGAGCAAGTTCCTGCCGGATGCCGTCGACGTACAGGTCTCTTGTTACCTGATGATAACGAACATTGCCGGTCTTGATAACGTCTGCCTTGGTCTCAGACGTTCGGCGTGCCACTGCATTGAGGCGGGCGACCAATTCATCGACCTCGAACGGTTTGGGCAGATAGTCATCGGCACCCCCGTTAAGGCCGGCAATCCTGTCTTTTGTGGATCCCATCGCGGAGATGATTATCGAGCGCGGTGGATTGACAGTGTGCCGGATCTCGGCGAGCAAAGTGCTGCCGTCACCGTCGGGAAGCTGGCGATCAATGAGAACAACATCGTATCGTTCGATGGCTATCGCTTCTCGCGCCATGGCGAGATCCGCCACCGCCGCCAGTACGAAATTATGCCTCGAAAGCGCTGTCCGAAGCGCGTCAGTCATTTCGGGATCGTCTTCGACCAGCAGGATTTTCATGTCGCTAAATAAAGTACCCTACGAGATAGATGATTTCAAAGGCTTCATATACCGCGCCCAGAAGAAGAAGCGGGACTACCAGCGCGTAAAGCGAGACGACACGCGCGGCAGCCGTCCTGTATCTTTGGCTGACGGACCGCTTTTCGCCTCCCGCAGGCAGGAAAATGGCGCGACCTGTTAGGTAGGCGCCGAAGGCAGCGATGATGTAGGCCTGGAACTCGATAAGGACCGTGATGGAGTGAGGCACCATCGCAGCCGCATAAGGACCAATCGGCGCCAGCGTGACACCATAAGCGGCAGCAAACACCATCGCGAACACGACGCCGAAAAAAGGCACAAGAAACGAAGGGATCGAAATGAGCATCACTGCGACCCCTAGATTGACCGCCAATGTTGCTGATGCTGCATAGAAGAGGTTTCCGCTGAGATAGGCCTTCACGGCAAGGTCGGTGCGCACTATCCCTGCAACCGTATCCAATATGCCTGGCTGGATTTCCGGGTTCAGCAGCGTCACCATCATGGTTGCTGCAAACAGGCCAAAAAATGCTGCGTTGACGACGATGAACTCTTTCCTATGGCGCCGGATGAGACTTAACGCATGGCGCAATGGATTGGACATGAGGAGTGAGCTCCCGATTTTTGGCTGTGATCGCTTGCTGAGTAGAGGTTTGGCAGCATTGGTGAGAGGCTGGCGCACAATACGTCTGAGGACTGGCTTCATCACCCGACGGCTGGTCAATTAAGTCGGCCTTGATCTGCTCGAGCCTCCCACCGAACTTCAACCTAGTCCCGCTGCCTCTCTCTCCTCATGCGCTCGTGCTGTCGGCGCGCATCTTCCGCCATGATTTGGCTTAACCTTGCCGATTCAAGGGTCCGCAATTGCGCGTCTTCGCGACGCTGCTGCTGTTGGAGCATGCATCCGGTATGAGATGATGATCCGTATCGCGCGCCCATTCCAGCGCAGATATCTTGGTCGGCGTAGCGGTCCTGTTCAGGTGTCTGGCAACCGGTCAGGATGAGGAGGCCTGCGAACATCGTTCCGGCGCACAGGCGTCGCATGAAGACGTGATCTGGTGAGGCTTTGCTCATTTCATGTACCTTCTATTTAGATAAGTCATTCGATTGCGAGAGCGAAACGCAATCCCGCCGTAAGCTTATGGGATTTCATAGTTACGTAGAAATTACGTGCTTGCCGTGGGTTGGCATCTGCGTCGCTGGCAGGAGAGGTAAAACCGGCTCCCGTCATGAGCCAAGTTAGATCTCGTCAGCTCACCCCTAGCTAGGCTCAGGACTTCGGTAAAGGTGCTATCCCGGGGCTATACTTGACATTGCAAGTCCAAGTCGCGTTTGCGCCGTGGGGCCGGTTGTGACCAAGACGAACGTGATCAATAAATTCATGGACAGGCATTTCTCATGCATTTCGCCCGTTAATCAACCGAGGCCACCGCTTTGAGAATAACGTCTGCCGTCTCTTTGGGATGGGACATGTAAACCATGTGGCTCGACACAATATCTGTTGTTTCCGTACCGGCGCGCTTGTACATCCAACGCAACAGAGCCGGTGGAATCACTTTGTCCTGCGTCGTCACGATGCCAAACGTGGGCTTCGCATGCCAGGCGGCATGCTGAAACCTCGTTAGGTAGGGTTCAAGTGTCATTGCCTTTGCCGACGCGGACATAAAGTCAGTGACGTCTGTGGGCAAGTCCGAACCTATACTATCGTGGTACGTGTTGGGAGACGGAACGAAGCTCTGGTTGTCGAGCATCTTCATGTCGATCTTCATGGGAAAGCGCTGGGAAAGCTCCGTGAGATTTTCACCTTTGTCCGGTTGAAGTGCTGCGACATAGACCATCGCCTTCACGGTATCTTCGCTGCCCGCCTCCGTGATGACAGCGCCACCGTAGCTGTGCCCGACCAGCACAGTCGGGCCGATCTGCTGCTTCAAAACTAAACGGGTCGCCGCAATGTCATAGGCTAGGCTCGTATGCGGCAACTGAACGACACTGACAGAAAGGCCCCTGATTTTCAGGATGTCATATACCTGGCGCCAACCCGAACCGTCCATGGTCGCGCCATGGACGAGGACAACGTTCCGCGCATCGGCATACGCGGGGTCGGAGATCGCCAGTCCGGCAATGAGGGCGAACAAGGATTTCTTTATGGTCATCTCTGCCTCGGTGTTTTCGATTATGATGGGTGAAAGATAACCGTTGCCGTGGTTATCTATTAGATCATGCAATTTGCATGAAGATATCGATGGGTTGAATAAATGGATCGTCTTGTCCTTCGTGACCTTGCCGTCTTCGAAACAGTCGCGAGACACCGGAGCTTCACCGCCGCGGCCGCAGAACTCGGTATTTCGCAATCCTCTCTCAGCTATGCGGTGAGCCAGCTTGAAAGCCGCATCGGAATGGCGCTCCTTGCGCGAACCACGCGGAACGTCTCCCTGACGCAAGCGGGGCAAAGACTGCTGGATATGTTAGTGCCTGCCCTCAAGGACATCGATGCTGGCTTGGCAAGTCTTCAGGAGATGCGCGCGACGATCTCGGGTTCGGTACGTCTGACCATGGTCCCTGTCGCCTTTGAGACAATACTCAGGCCCGCCTTGAAATCGTTCAGGGCGACGTTTCCGAACGTCTCGGTCGAGGTCTCGATCGACGAAGGTTTGAGCGACATTGTTTCCGAAGGTTTTGACGGGGGTATCAGGTTTAACACGCTCATCGAGAAGGACATGATCTCGGTGCCTTTGACCCCGTCCACCGCTGTCTCGATTGTCGCCTCACCCGACTATCTTGGAAAGCGAGGGGTGCCGGCCGATCCGGAGGACCTCGTTCATCACGCCTGTATCGGGTACCGTTTTGTCAGCTCGACCAGGCTCTATAAATGGCCGCTGGCGAAGGGCAAAAAGAAAGCCGAGTACGAGACCAACGGAACTCTTGTGTTCAATGACGGCGAGGCGATCCGCGCCGCAGCGCTGGACGGACTCGGACTGGCCTACGTGTTTCGTTCGCAAGTGCGCAACGATATCGATTTGGGAAACTTGGTTCAGGTCTTGATGGATTGGCTGCCAGACCTGCCCGGTTTCAGTCTTTACTATCCTAACAGAGCGAGGACAGCCCCTGCCTTCAGAGCGATGATAGATCATCTGAGGACCACGAGGTCGCTCACCATATGACAGCATTTTCGAGCGGGATTGGCGACCCTAGTCGCTGCGCTTACTTCAGTTGGGATAACGCGACGAAAGCAATGAAGGTCCGGAAATTCAACGTCGCTAATGCAAATCTGGTGCGATCTCCAGCAGAGGACGGCGACATTGTAATCCGAAATCTGGTCGATGAGAAAGACGGCGTGCCAATAACCATCGGATACGGTCGTTACGGTCCAGGAAAGAGCCTAACAAAGACAATGGACGATGACGTCATGTTCGTCCTGGAAGTAGGCTCACCGTTTCCACAAGCGTGGGAACGGCGACCGCCGGGCTGGGCGAGATGGTCTCTATGCCAAAGGCGAGGCAGTGACCATCACGACGGAAGGCGAGGTCGCGCTCACGGCCTGTGTCACGTATCCGCATTTCGCGGAAGTCCTCGAGAGCGGATCTGAGGAAACTCCGAAAGATTCCGGCTCATGAGGCTTAACGTTGTAGGTCAGTGACCGGGGGACTGCCAAACATGCCCTTGTACTCCCGACTGAATTGCGACGGACTAACGTAACCGACCTCATAAGCAACACGCGACACATTGGCGGACCCGGAAGCCAATAGCCTTCGAGCTTCCAAAAGGCGGATATGGCGCTGAAAAGCAAGCGGACTGAATCCCGTCACACCCTTGAAATGCCGATGAAAAGAAGTGACGCTCATTCCCGCGGACGCTGCCAAATCGGGGATATTGACGGGCTCGTTGTGGTTGGAAGCCAGCCAATCCGCCGCCGTCTTGAGTTGCTGGAACCGCTCGTTCCGCTGACCGATCTGACGTAGCGTATCTCCCATCGTACTCTGGAGCAGGCGGTAATAGAGTTCAGTCTCATAGTGCGGTGCAAGTACGCCTATGTCGTCCGGACTGTTCAAGAGCCCAATCAGCCGTGCCAGTGGATCGCCAAACAGGCCGTTCAATTCTCCCGCCGCAACCGCGCAGGTCCAGCGGTCGTCGTGTTTGGGCATATTAAGCATGACGCGCGTAAGCATTGTTGTATCAAGATGAAGGCTAATCGCGACGTAAGGGAGATCGGGCGTAGCGTCGGAGAGTTGATGGATAAAGGGCAGACCAAAGGACGATGCCGCGCAAACACCTGGCGTCAGTTCGAAGCGATTGGCACCCATGATTAATACCTTTGTCCCGCGCAAGACTGCGTAAAACATCGGTTCGAACACAGCTGGCGTGGGTAAGGTCGGGACCGTACTCGTCCAAACCATCAGACGTGGGACAGGCGTCGCAATCCCTACAGTTCCCGTGCGGCCGGCAACAAAAGGAGCGACGTCGTTCAGGAGGCGACCTGTCACGTTCTCGGAGCTGTTCATTCCCAGAGATATGTCAAGTTTGGAAGGATCAGGCAAGTATGTGGCGGGATCGGAGATGTCGATTCTTTCGTGACCGCTTATCTAAAGGCCGGAAGGGAACGGAAATGCTGACGTTCCCTTCCGGCCCCGACAGTGGGCCTCCGAAAACATGTAGCAAAAGGATATAACATGGCTGATCTTATGGGGAAGCGCGCTCTGGTTACCGGAGGGTCTCGGGGTATCGGCGCTGCGATCGCGCTGGTGTTGGCCGAGAAGGGCGCGGACGTGGCAATCACATACAACAAGTCACCTGAGCGCGCGGACAGCGTCGTGTCTTCCATCGAAAAGCTGGGGCGCCGTGCGCTGGCCGTGCAGGCCGACAGTGCCGATCCGCACGCTGCTAAGCGGGCCGTGACTAAGACTGTCGAAAAACTCGGTGGCCTCGACATTTTGGTGAATAGTGCGGCCATCGGGTTGGCCGGACCAATCGCCGACCTCGACCTGACGCAATTCCAGGCCCTCATGGACATCAACGTGCGCGCGCCCGTCGCTTTTTCAAAAGCGGCTATCCCTCACTTCACCAAGGGCGGCCGTATCATCTCAATCGGATCGGCCCTTGGCGACCGCGTCCCCTTTCCTGGTGTGACGGCTTACGCAATGTCGAAGTCGGCGTTGCATTCGTTTACGCGCGGTCTATCGCGAGAACTTGGGCCACAAGGCATTACCGTCAACCTGGTCTCGCCCGGATCAACCGATACCGAGGCAAATCCGGCAGATGGCGCAAACGCTGATTTTCAGCGGAGCCTCTCGTCAATCGGGCGCTTTGCGGAGCCGCGCGAAATTGCCGACGTTGTGGCATTTCTGGCAAGCCCCGGCGCAAATATGGTTACCGGTACAACCGTGACCGTAGACGGAGGCGCAAACGCTTAAGTCAGGCGGCGGCGACTGATCTCTCTGACTACTATATCGGGAGAAGGCCTAGTTGATTCCGACGATCGCACCGTGCGGTCAGGGCAGACCGCGCGGTGCGATTTGAGGATCTACGCGACTATTCTGCAGGCTGACCTGCTTTTCGAGATCACCCCCTGCGGATCCGGTCAGCGAAAGCGGACAATGTCCGATAATGTAACTGTTGCATCCGGCGGTTCGGAGGGTGCTTGCGCGAGACACATGTGACCGTGTGAACTTGCACAACGCAAAGTGGACCTTCAGATGCTGTTCCCAAGCGCCAGATGCCAATGATGTGCCAACTCAAGAAACCACCTCTTTAGATCGCAGAACAGGGCGCGTTAACGTCGACGATCGGTTCAAAGCGTCGGCGAAGCTGGCTATGCTTTATAAACACGACGAAATCGCGTCAGTGCTGGTTGAGCAGAGGAGAGTTAAGCTCGTGGGGGAAACAGAACTGTGCCAGGCAACGTTCTGCCGCCTGATACCGCCAAGGGGGCGTCGTATCTTGCCGGCGTCACAAGGCCAAGTTTGTCGTGCAATTCGGCCGCGGCTTTTGGCAGGAACGGCAGAAGACAACGCGCTACGATGGCGAGGCCGTGGACCTGCTCCGCCAATGTGGCCCCGAGGCGAAGCGCTATCTCGGCTCGCTCGTCTGTTTCAATGTGTCCGAGCAGTGCTTTCGCATCCACCCAGGGGGTCTCCCGCGTGAATTCCCTGTTCGCCTCGCCCAGATAGGCAAAAATCTCGGCAAGGCCCACATGAAGCTCATAATTGTCGAAAGCCTGATGAACTCTTTCGTAAAGTCCTGACGCCTGCCGCACCAGTGCACTGTCCGGGACTTGAGGGGTGACGCCGTCGAACGCATTTCCCAGAAGTTTCAGCACCCGGTTCGCCAGGTTTCCCAGTTGTCCGCCAAGCTCCCCCGACCATGCGGCCTCCAATCGTTTTTCGGAAAAGTCGCCGTCATCTGCGGAGCGCATGTGCCGAAGCAGATAGTATCTGAGGGCATCCGGTGTGCCGTAGGTCTCGATGAGGCGATCCGGCGGAATTCCGTTTCCGGCCGACTTGCCGATTTTCCTGCCGTCGACCGTGAGATAGCCGTGTACGAAAATGGATGAGGGCAGGGGTAGACCGGCGGATAGCAAAATTGCCGGCCAATATATGGCATGGAATTTCGAGATGCCCTTTCCGAGGAAATGCAGGCGTTCGCCATCACCGGCCCAGTAGCGCTGATAGATTAAATCGTTAGATCCGTGCCCGAGACCGGTCAAGTAATTGGCGAGCGCATCGAACCAGACGTAGACGACCTCGTCGCTGCCGGGAACCGGCACGCCCCATCCACGCGCCCGGTCTGCGCTGCGCGACACGCTGATATCCGTCAGTCCGCGACGGAGCAAAGCGACGATTTCGTTGCGTCTATGCGCAGGCGTAACCTGAAGCTTTTCCGTTTCAATCAGGTCAAGGATCCCGTCGCCGTATCGGGAAAGGCGGAAGAACCAGTTTTCTTCCCGAATGAGTTCAAGCGCCACGCCATGCTCGGGGCATTTCCCATCATGGAGTTCCGATAGTTCGTAAAACTGCTCGCAGCCTACGCAATAGAAGCCTTCGTAAGCCTTGCGATAAAGATCGCCACTGGCGGCGCAGGCATTCCAGAGGGAGTGAACGCAAGCGATGTGCCTTGGATCGCACGACGTGCGAATGAACTCATTGTTGGAGATGTCAAGCTGTCTCCCGAGCCGTTCGAAGATGTCACCATTGGCAGCGACAAAATCCGCAACAGGCCGTCCCACGGCTTCTGCCGCTCGCACGTTTTTAAGGCTGTTGTCATCGGTCCCACACTGAAACCGAACATCCTTGCCAAGGAGCCGGAAATGGCGAGCATAGGCATCGGCCTGTACGAGCTCGAGTGCGAACCCGACATGCGGTGAGGAATTGACATAGGGTATCGAGGTGGTGAGGTAGACGGACGGGGTTTTCATTGGAGAATCCTCTCGAGAGCTAGAAAAGCCTTTGAGGTGGATTACCGAAGAAAAACCGCCTCAAAGGGCGGTTTGTTGTGCAACGAAGACGCACGAAACCCCGCCACGCTAAAAGCGCAGCATCATCATCGTAGGGTTAGTCGGGTTACTATGCATCTTCATAGCGTTATCAGCTGCCGACTCGCACAACAAGGCTTGATGCGTTCCGCGCCGCGCGACACAGTTTTGCAGATATCATTGCACGACTCCACCTCAGGTAGTCGACAGCCCACCAGCATGAGATCACAAACGTCTAGCTATGCTATCAAAATTGGCAAAGTCGTGTGCGTAAAGGTCTATGGTTTGCCGTCCCAGGTCCTATCCGAACGGCCATGGCTGCGGCGCTAACGCTCCATGCCGCTGCGAGAAACGCAAGTCGAGAACGTTATCAGGCTGCTAGGTTTCCGCTCCCTCTGTTCGACTCGTCTCCGAGGGAGAAGCGAAGATTCTTGCTTTACTTCGCGACAAAAATACCGTTGAAAGCCACGTCTGAAAGCGGTTTGCGCGGACTTGGCACTTCGCGTTCGCGGATCCCCTCGGGCAACTGGTTTTTGTCACCGATCTTGCCGATGGCGACTGCGCATTCGACGCGGAAACCATTTGGGATCCCGAGGACCTCAGGCACCTTGTCAAAATCGACGCCGGTCATGCCATGCGCTTCGTAGCCCGACAGATGAGCCTGCAATGCTATGGACGCCCAAGCCGCACCTGCGTCGAAGGAGTGGCTGTAAATCGGCTTCTGGTCTGCAGAGCCCAGCTCGCCCGAATGGGTGCGAGAAGCGACGAAGAACAGAGCGGCAGCGGACTTCACCCAACTCTGGTTGAACTCGATTAGCAGGCCGAGGAAATTGTCCCAGTACTCTGAACCACGCATCGCGTAGACGAAGCGCCAAGGCTGATGGTTAAACGAAGAGGGCGCCCAGTGACCGGCCTCGAGGATCGTTAGCAGATCCGTCTCCGGCATCGTTTCATTGCTGAAAGCGCGGGGAGACCAGCGATCAAGAAAAAGCGGGGCGATCGGATACTCCGACTCGCGACTGTTGCTGGTCGTCATGTTTGTCCTCTCTGGGATTGATTCAAGGTAGCACGGTTTTTGAAGCGCTTCGCAGCATGGACAAATAGCCCCCGTTTGAGCAGCGATGATCCGGGTGCCAGCCGTTCGTGCTGGAGCCGCACGAACATCCATCGTCCCAGCCCCTGTACAGCGCCCAAACGCCGGGGACCAATGCCCCACACTCAGCGATTAGGCGCAGGGAATAGCTAACGCCCGAGCCGGAACAGTTGCACCGAACCACTTCAATGGTTGAGCCAAATCCGGGGCATTCTGTCATAACTCAGGTGGTCCGCAAAATTCATCTTTATATCGTTTCCGGACATTGGTTTCAGCCGTTCAACTTTAGTGATGCAGTTCCGATCAAGGTAGTCTCCGCAAGTGCGAAACTGTGTTTCACAAACAGGAACGATACGCCGAGCGACCAAGTCGCGGCCTTTGCCGGAAAGCGATCGAACCAAGCGGTGCCTCAAAATTCAGAGGATCATTGATTGGCGGAACCGGTCGCAATGTCATGCTGGATGAAACCCAGGTAAAGGAACTGGTAGCGAGCGGACCGGCTTCGAAATATTGACGCTGCTCTCACACCGATCGTTACTTGCTAGCTGAGGCTCATCGCGCCCTCGCTATCGGACGGGCGTACAGAATAATTTGCGTTCCCCATCATGCAACACAGCGTCGCACTAATGAGGGCTACCACGCACCTAAGGGGCGTGACACGCTCAACGCGGCTGGATTTCTCAAAAGGGCTCTTCGCGGCGCTCTTCGACGAAGGGCAACAGAGGATGTATTACGTGACCTTCCGTAACTCCCTCGCCTCACTTCTTAGCCCGGTGCACGCTGAAAGGCGCCTGCTTCCGCTTGACCGGACCTTGTAAAAATCAGCCACTTGAGGGGCAAAATGATCAGAAAAATACTTATCGCATTTGTGATGGTTTCAGCTTTTTCCTCCGTTCAAGCACAAACGACCCAGGACGAGCCCGGTGCTGATCTGATCGTTTTCAACGCAAAGATATTCACCGGCAACCGTGCGCAGCCCGAAGCTTCGGCTCTCGCCGTTACGAAGGGGCGCATCTATTCCGTCGGCTCTGATGCAGAAATTCTCAGTCTGAAGAATTCAGCGACCAAGGTGATTGACGCGCGCAGCCGAAGGGTCATCCCCGGCATTAGCGATGCTCATACACACGTCCTCAACGACAGCGGCTATAATTACAATATACGGTGGGACGGCGTGCCGAGGCTAGGTGAGGCGTTAACTATGCTGAGCGAGCAGGCTGAACGCACACCGGATGGACAATGGGTAAAAGTGATCGGAGGCTGGTCTCCCTATCAATTTGAGGAAAACCGCCTTCCCACGCCGGATGAATTGCAAAAGGCCGTGCCTAATCGTCCGTTGATCGTTCAATATGCCTACAACCATGCCTTCTTGAACAAACGCGCGATGGACGTCCTAGGTGTGGGGACCGATCGGTTTCCTGAGTTGCCGGACACCGAGTTTGAGAAGGATAGTCAAGGACAGTATACCGGCGTTGTCTACGGAAACACCTGGACGTTTACTGCCCTCGAAACCATGGTGCCACAGCTTAATTTCGAAGAAGAAGTAAGTTCGCTGATCTACAGCATTCACGGCTTAAACCGGTTCGGAGTTACCTCAATAATCGATGCGGGCAGCCGATGGGGATACCCCAAGCCGCAGGCGACGGTCGAGGTGCTTGCACGCGACAATCGTCTAAACGTGCGTATGCCCTTCATCCTCCTGGAACTCGGAGATGGCAGCAAACCGATGAACATGGTGGACGCACAAGTCGAAGCGATCACGAGAAAAGCGCCGATTAGTCCCGGGCAAAATTTGCATCCATCGCTCGCCCATGGACATGCATATCGAGGAGCAGGGGAAGTTTTGAGTGCGGAAGTGCACGATCACGAGAACTTCGATCATCCGGCCATCGTCATCGAGCCCGAGAAGATGCGACAGCTAGTTGAGCAGGATGTCAAGAAGCTTGTCCAACACCGAATCCCCTTCCGCGAACACATCAGCTACAATGAAAACATCACCCCTTTTCTCGACGCTCTGGAGAAATTGAACGACGAGATCCCTTTGGATGGCCTTAAATGGAGCCTAGAACACGCTGAGACCATTACTCCGGAGAATATCGAAAGGGTCAAAAAATTGGGCGGCGGTATCGCCCTTGATGCGAAAATGGCGCTGCACGGTGACGCGTTTATCAAGAGCCATGGCCGCGATGTAGCTTTGCAGACCCCGCGTCTGCGTAAGCTCGTGGATAGTGGCATTCCGCTAGCTATGAGCACCGACGCCTTCCGTGCGGCCACGTTCAACCCTTGGGTTGGCATTAGCTGGATGGTATCCGGGAAGTCCGTGTCGGGATCCGAAGTTCTGGCAAAGGACAATCGTCTTTCCCGCGCCGAAGCGCTGAAACTGTTCACCAGGGGCGCAGCATGGTTCATGGATACAGAATCCGAAATGGGATTAATCGCGCCGGGAAATCTCGCGGACTTCGTTGTGCTCGACCGGGACTATTTCGCCGTGCCGGAAGATCAGATCAAAAGGATTTCTTCTGTTCTAACTATCATGGACGGCAAGGTAGTGTTCGGTGCGCAGGATTATAGCGATCTATCACCAGAACTGCCTGAGATTCTTCCTACTTGGTCGCCCATTAAATACTTTGGCAGCTACTACGAGGCGAAGTAAAATTAGCTGTCAGGTTCTTCCTCCATTGCTGTGTTTCACGCGAAGCGACACTAGCGCGGCCGGGGCAAGCGCCGCGGCTGCGTGCCGCTAAGCTCTTCCCACGAGGGCGTGCGGGAACAGCGATAGCTTCAGACCCTCTTATTACCCGCAAAACCGGAAGCTATACGAAGCCCAAAACAAACAATTGAAACAAGAAAGAGATGCAGGTTTATGAAATTTCTCGCGAAATCCGCAGGCAAAACTGCTGACGTAGTCCAAGCTGACATCGAGAAGGTATTGCAGACCTACGAGTCGGCGCTTAACGCCTCGGATACTGACAAGGTGCTAACTGTATTCGATCCCGACGGCGTCTTCATGGCTCCTAATAGCCCTTCGGCGGTCGGCGACGATGCAATCCGGGCTGCTTACAGCGACATCTTTCAGATGATCACCTTCGACACCGAATTAACGGTCGAGGAGATTGTGCAAGTCGCTCCGAAATGGGCATTCGTCCGGACGAGCTCGAACGGGCACGTCACCGTAAACGCAATCAAACAGAGCGTACCCGACGCTAACCACGAACTATTCATATTTCATCAAGGCGATGACGACACGTGGAAGATCGCGCGCTACTCGTTCGCGACGACGAACCCACTTCCTCGGTAACTCGGTACGCGTAACACCAGATAAGCTCACAGAGTAGGGCAACTGGATTTCGATCTCGTCGGACAGCGGTCTTCGTGTAGTCCGACGTGGTCGTGGCCAGCAGCCGATCGTATGCCGTCCATCAGCTCGGGCAACGTACGCAGGCTGTGATCGCGAACTCACTTAAGGAGTTCCTGGCATCTGACTTCGGCATCATCTCCGACTACATCAGCTGGCGTCGATGCGCACTCCAGAGGCTGCGAGGATGACTATCGACGTACTCCGACGGATTTTCCTATGCCAAGCGGTCAGCGTCATCAAGATCCTGGAATACCCGTGGCACAGCTCAGCAGGGGTACGCTCAATGAAAAACGCTCGGAAACCCTGACGGCCCCGCTCCCGATCACGGGCTCTTCAAATATGCGACGATGCTGACGCCGCAAGTCACACGCCAAGCCAGCAGCCGGAAGCGAACCGGTCGACTTCGAATTTTTTACACTAGCCTTGCGCCGTTGGGTAGTCTTCTCTGCTGACGTTCAGCGCGCCATCGCCAACAGGCGGGTTGCCAAAACATTCGATGAGCATGTCCGTGAGGACTCTCACTTTTCGTGATGAATACTGGCCAGGTGGCCTTACGACAAAGATGCCGGCCGGTGGGATTGGATAACCCGTAATGACTGGCACCAGTGCGCCCGACGAGATATGATCCGCTACAAGCGGTTCCGGCAGACGGGCCACCCCGAGGCCATCTAGAGCAGCTGCCATCAGTGATACCGCGTTGTCGGCGACAAAGCGTCCCTGAGGGCGCAGCGTGACAACTCTTTCGCCATCCATGAATTGCCAAGTCTCGGCTTCCCGCATCACGATCTGATGGTTCACAAGATCTTCCGGTCGTTCGGGAGCGCCGTACGCCTGGATGTAGGCTGGACTCGCAACGAATCTACCATACAGCGGCCCGACACGTCTTGCGACGAGATTCGAATCTTGCAAATAGCCTACCCGAATTGCACAGTCGAAACCTTCTCCTACGAGATCTACAAAGCGGTCAGTGTAGGACGAACTGATATGGAGTTCCGAGTATCGGCGCGCCATCTGGGCGAGGACCGGAGCAAAATGCGTCGGGCCAAATGATAGTGGTGCGGCTACGCGCATGCGACCTCGAAGCTCACCGGCAGGCAGGATCGTTTCCCGCGCCACATCCAGTTCGGCAGAAATCCGGGCCGCGTACTCCCTGAATGTAGCACCTGCTTCTGTCAGCGCTATACCACGGGTCGTCCTTGCCAGTAACTGTGCGCCAAGTTCCGCCTCGAGATGGGTAATCCGTCGGCTGACCATCGACTTGGAAATGCCCAGCCGCGCGGCCGCTGATGACACCCCTCCCGCATCTGCAACCTCGACGAATATCCTAAGATCCTCAATTTGCAATTCGAGTTCCCCTTCCTGCAACACAGCTTGACACAACCGAGGACTACCGGGCCACAAAAGAGAATGACAGGTTCGTGCTTGATGGCTTTCCGGAGGCGTCCTCGTCCCAAGCTTTATTAACCTGCAATATAGGATGTATCCATGACCTTTCGTAACGGCCTAGATTCTCTCCTTCGTCCCGAAGATTCCGTTCTCGTACTTATCGACCATCAACCTTATCAGCTGACCAACGTTAATAGCCACGACCCTCAGGCTGTCGTCAACAACACGACTGCGCTGGCCAAGGTCGCCAAGGCCTTCGATGTTCCGACGATCCTTACCAGTGTCATTGCCGATCGCGGCGGTAAGCTTTTCAAGCAGATCACCGATGTCTTCCCGGGGCAGAAAGTGATCGACCGGACTTGGATAAATACGTGGGAAGACAAGAATGTGATGGATCTCGTCAACGCGACCGGGCGTAAGCAACTCATCATCGCAGGCCTCTGGACGGAAGTCTGTGTTGCGATGCCTGCAATCCAGGCCGCAGGCGAAGGCTGGGACGTGACCGTCATCACCGACGCATCGGGCGGAAGCTCCGTCGAGTCTCACCAGGTCGCCATACAGCGCATGATCGCAGCCGGCGTCAACATGATGACGTGGATGGCCTTGGCTAGCGAATGGCAGCGGGACTGGGCACGCACCCAGCATGTCGAAGAACTGACCGAGGTGCTGATATCTCACATGGCTGGCAGCGGCATCGCCTACTTGTGGGAACAGCAGTTGCTTAACACACCGGTGACGAACACCCCAGCAGGACTTTAGTCATGGCCGGAACAACGAGGAAACCGATGGAGGCACCGGAATACTACGGACGATCCATCTATCCTCGTCGTTCCGAAAGTACCGCATCGAACTACCGAGAACGATCCTCGTGGGATTAATCAACTTAAATCTAGGTACCCAATGGCACGCCGCCGGTGACCAATGCAGGAGGCGACCGCCCAACCTCACTGGCTTCACGCACTGGGCAAGGAGGCTTGTTTTATCGTTGGCTCTCATCACCCTTTCTCAGATGGAGCACGGGCTTGCCTTCGCCAACGACGGTGCAAATGCAGCGGAGCGGCCTGTGATGAAACCCGACCGCTCGAAAGAGGACTGGTCGCCTCTCGCAGATGCAGAACTGCGGACGCAACCGCTGGATCGCCTTAAATACATCCCGTTATTTCCCGCTAATCCCGACAGCTATATTTCGTTAGGGTTCAATCTGCGGGAAATCATTGAAACTAGCGATGCGCCGGCGTTCGGAACCGTAGCGGCGAACCCAACGGATGCTTACGGGTTGCAGCGTGCGCAGTTTCATATCGACCTACACCTGAATGAAAACTGGCAATTGTTTACGCAGTTTGAAGATGTGCGCGCCTTCGACAAGACGGCAGTCGGCCCCAACGATGCAAACAGATTTGACCTTCGGCTCGCATTCATCGGATATACGCAGGAGACTGACGCGGGAACGTTCAGTGCGAGGATCGGTCGGCAGGACTTCGCGTTCGACCTGGAACGTTTTGTCTCGACCCGTGACGGTCCGAATGTCCGCCAGTCGTTCGACGCGATCTGGGCCGGGTGGGAAACGGAGACATGGCGCTTCTATGGTCTTGTCAGCCATCCTGTCCAGTATCGGGATGACGACCCTTTCGATGATCAATCAAGCAGCGATCTGCGGTTCAGCGGCGCCAGGGTAGAGCGACAACTATCCCCGACAACAGAGGCTTCCGCGTATTACGCGCTCTACCAACGTAATAATGCGAATTTCCTGACCGCATCGGGCGAGGAGGAACGGCATGTGCTCAATATCCGATTGGCCGGGACGCATGGCGGTTTCGACTGGGACGCGGAAGCAATGGGTCAGGTCGGGCAGGTAGGTTCGGCCGACATTGTGGGATGGGCCTTGGGGGCGAGGACCGGCTATACCTTTGAAGGGGTAACCTGGTCGCCCAGGATCGGTCTGCAGTTCGACATGGCGTCAGGTGATCGCGATGCGGATGATGGCACCCTTGGCACCTTCAATCCGCTGTTTCCAAACGGATTCTATTTCTCGCTCGGCGGGCATACCGGATACGCCAACCTCATCCACGTCAAGCCTTCGATCACCGTTCAGCCGATGGATGACCTGACCTTACTGGCAGGCGTCGGTCTGCTTTGGCGCCAGACGACGGACGACGCCGTTTATACCTTGCCGAGCGTCCCGGTTGCCGGGACCGCAGGCGGGGGAAATCCTTGGACGGGCGCCTATGTTCAATTGAGGGCCGACTACAGGTTCAACCGAAATCTTACAGGCTCGGTAGAAGCAGTTCACTACCAGGTCGGTTCGACGCTTCGCAATGCCGGAGGCCGAGACAGCAACTACGTACGAGCGGAACTGAAGTTTGCCTGGTAAAGGATGCACAGCCATGGGTGGGGTTGTTGTAGTTCAACTTAATGCTCTCACGCTGAACGACTTATTCGACGATAACTGAAAAAGAGGCTTGGATGGTTAAGGCATGGTCGGTTGAATGGCCGGAAGGGTTGCTCCCGGGCGAGGCCGCTTGGGAAGAGATCTCCAGGCAATTCGTCGACGCACGTAATGATATCCTGATAACGAATGAGATGCCGTTTGGCTTTTGGCAGCCAACAAGGCGTCCTTTCGATATCCAAGCCGCGCGTGAATGGGCTGCGCTCCACGAGCGAGCCTTGGACGCCTTATCTCGTCTACCGCTCGCGGCAGTAATCTCGTCGCGTCCCGTATTTAACGGCCGACGTCTGGTGAACGAGGGATTTGTGCTGACAGAAGGCCGATACGAGTTCATCCACCAAAAGCACTATTTTCCATCAGAAACAGGATGGGAAGAAGAATCGTGGTTCGAGCTTCAGCGCCCTGGTTTTGACGTGGTTAAAATCGCGGGAATCAAGGTTGGTGTGTTGATATGCACCGAGTTGATGTTCGGGGAAAAAGCACGCCACCTTGGAAAGGCAGGTGCCGATCTGATCGCCGTGCCGCGCGCGACCGGCGTCGACCATCGCATGTGGAGGACTGCTGCCAGCATGGCAGGAATTGCCAGCGGCGCTTGCGTCGTTAGTTCCAACCGCGTCGGAACTCGTCCCGGGAGCAATCTGGTGTTTGGGGGAGGCGGCTTCACCGTGGATCCCGACGGCTTCGAGATCGCCGTAACATCTGCCCAACAGCCAGCGATCACTCTGGATATCGATACAACTCTCACCGCGGCGGCGAAAGCAAGGTATCCAGTCTATGTCAAAGAACCGGCCCTAGAGCCCGATATGCCCAGAGGATGAGGAGTTACGCCTTGGTCGAACTTTGAATCCCGGTGGTTCGGTGGTTGGTGCGATCTCACTTCGGAGCCGACGCCCGCACAAATGCTGTTTTGTTCAAGCGAGGGGTCCCAAAGCACACTACAGGCGTTCGTTGAATACGCTCGACCGCTGCTTTCTGAGGCGATCAGGTCAAGGTCTAAGCAAACAGATGAACGCGGTCGAACAGCGCTGTGAGTTGGCTGACGTTGTACGGCATATCGTGCACCAGCCAGCTGAGCGCTCGTGATTTTGGCCGCAGCCTAACCGCATGACACGAGGAGCGTTAGGAGGTGGATCCACGTCGTTTCAGGTATATTCAAGGTTCTCGCTTTCAGCGAGCAACGATGCGATTTCGTCATATCCGTAGAGAAGAGCTAATTTCCTCGGCGTCAGGCCTGCATGGCTCTTAAGATCCAGCCGCGCGCGCACGTTGATCAACGATCGTACAGCATCCAGGTGGCCATGCCACGCAGCGTCGTGAAGTGCTGTCAGACCATTATAGGGCCCCTGTGCATCCAGCTCTGGCTGCGCGGCTCCGATACAATCGGTTTCAGCAAGAATTTCAATTACACTTGCATGTCCGTAATAAGCGGCTTCATGGAAAGGTGTACCTTTCATGAGGCCTACGACCTGCCGGGTGTCCGCGCCTGCATCCTTCAGTATGCCCACAATTTCGGCGTGCCCTTCTCGGGCCGCGATCCCCAGTGGAGTGTAGTCGTCGTCAGGCGTCCCGGTGATCGGCGTTCTCTGATTGACGTCTACGCCGATAGCGATCAGACGTTTCACTTCTGCGGCGTCACCCGCTTTTGCGGCAAGAACGAGATCAGATCGTTGGATTTTGGCCTCATTGGCTCGGATTCCATGACGGATAAGCTGCGTGATAGCATCGAGGCCCTCACTCTCGGCGAGGTCAAGTGCCGTCTGGTCCCAGTGGTTTCGGACTGAAGTCTTGGCACCATAGGATAGCAACGTCCTCACACCATCTTCCTGCTTGTGTAAGATGGCATCCATCAATGCCGTATTCCCCAAGACGGGTGACTGCTGATCAACAAATGCGCCGTTGTGCAGAAGTAGCTTTATCACTTCACGATTGCCAGATTGAGCGGCCTTGTGAAGCGCCGTCGCACCCATGCGCGGCTCAAGGATCAAAACATCCGCTCCTGCATTCAGCAGCAATTCCACCATCTGCGGCTGTCCCAGCCCAGAAGCAATCATGAGCGGCGTAAATCCGTCTGTTTCGCGGGCATTCACATCTGCCCCTGATAGAATGAGATCTCTAGCTCCGGCGAGATCGCCGGCAAGTGTTGTAGAATGCAAGATCAATTCAGATCTCCCGTGGAGCGTGGGTACGAAGGAACTTGAGCAGTTCGGCATTCAGGCGATCGGCTGCCTCATGCTGCACCCAGTGCCCTGTGTCTTCCAGACGCACAACATCCACCAAGCCCGGCTGGCTCGCGCGCATGTCGTTGATCGTTGGGTTGTCTTGATGGAAGAACTGGCAAAGCCCATCGGCTGCACCCCAGATGTATAGACTGGGCTGTCGAATGACGGCGTTTTTATAAGCCGACATGAGTTCGAATGTTTGAGGAACGGCGCGGTAGTAGTTCAGACCTGTTTCGAAGCCTGAGCGCTCAAAAGCAGCAATTGTACGGCCGACATAGTCGGGCTCGGCCCAATCTGGCGCGCCTACGGGGGCAGGGCGAAGCATGTGCTTTGCAGGGTCAATCGGGTCCCATCGCTGCTCGGGCGGCGGGCTCGCCGAAAGCCAGTACAGGACGCTCGCGATACTCTTCTGCGCGGGCTGGAATTGTTTGCCTGTGTCCGGATCGTCAAACGCCAGTGCGTAATAGAGATTACCCAGTCCTTTAGCACGCAAGCTGTCGTTGAGGCTTCTCTCACCCCTTGGCGCGTAGGGGATGCTCACACTGACGAGTGCTTTAAACCGGTCCGGCCGCATCAGCATTGCTTTCTGGGCATGATCTGCACCCCAGTCATGGCCCACGAGAGTGCAACTCGGGATTTCCAGCGCGTCCAGCACACCGACCAGATCGCCGACAATGTAGGGGGATGTATACTGTTCAACCTCCGAAGGTGAATAACTCTCCCCGAATCCGCGCATGTCAAGCGCTACAGCTCGGTAACCTTCCTCCGCAACAGCGTTCATCTGGCTCCGCCACGTGTCGGCCGTGTCCGGGAAGCCGTGGGCGAAAAGAACTGCTGGCCCTTGTCCTTGCTCCAGTACGCGGAATTTGTTTTTTCCGACGTCAATCACTCGGTCTACTACTTCACAATCGATGCCGGTGAGATCCGCGTCTGATACCATGGCTTACCTCCTAGAAGTGCTACGAAATTTCCAAAATAGAGATTACGTTCGGCGCGCTGATCCATGCTCAACACCTCGCCGCCGGTGGTTTTCGCACTCCCTCCTACTTGGGTGGGTAGGGTTCTATATCTGCTGACCAGTAGTGCCTGGCGATATTCTGGCTGTTGCGGATAACGTGGTAGGCGATGTCGGGATCGCCGCCTTTGAGTGTGTCCGGATCCGCACCGCACATCAGGCAGTACATTCTTTGATGAATGACGCTCGCAAAATATTGCATCGCCGGCGCGGATTCTTCTTGACCGATTGCTCTCATGTCTTCGGCAGCCTTTTTGACCGCCTTCTCCAAAGCCAGAGAGACCGCAGCAGCCAATCCGTCGTCTGCACGCTTGATGACGTCGACGATCTGTGTTTCAGAGGGGGTAAGAACAGTGCAACGTTCTGTCATGTTTAACTCCATCAACTGTTGAGGTTCCGACTGCGTAGCATTGTGCCTAGTCCGGCCGGCGGGTGAGGAGCGACAGGTAGGTTTTTGCTCTTTCGGTAAACTCGTGGTCGGTATAAAATTTAGACTCAAGCCTCGCGTGGCGTGCGTCGATGACTGCTTCGAGACGATCTGTGATTTCCGGATCCGAAGCGCGTGCGTGATCGAGCAAAGCTTGAATAGCGGTGGTTATGGCAAAATTCTGCGCGGAGAGTGCCAGCTGCTGGCGTTCACTTCCGTCCTTTTCGATATCCTCCCGGCGGTCTTTCTTCCCTCGCCACGCGGGCGGCTTGCCGCTTTCCCTCTCCCAGTGACGGGCGACGCCGCGTCCTGCATACAAAATCTTCCACGCCGTTTCCGGATCCCCTCCCTTGTATGTTGTCGGGTCGGCTCCGCACAAACGCAGGAACAGGTGGCGCAGAACGCCATCTGCGAAGTAATCACGGGGCGAGACGCGTGAACCACCTGCCTGAAGTTCAGGTCCAGCGGACCTGGTAGCGTTGTCAATAGCCTTATCGACAGCTGCCATCAGGAGCTTATCTGCCTCCAGGATCGGGTCGGTTTTTTTCTGCATGCTATCCTCCAATGCCGGGCATTCTGCTCACCTGCGAAGAACATCCTGCCATTCAGGATGTCGCTCAATCTGGGCTTTCGCAAACGGGCAAAGGGGAATGATAAAAACACCCTCGCGTCGGGCATCTTCGACCGCCTGGCGCACAAGCCGCTCACCAACTTTTCTCCCCCGTAAAGCCGCGGGGACGTCGGTGTGGTCGATGATGATGAGCTGTGTGCCAGCTCGACTGTAGGTCATCTCCGCTTCGACGCCCTCAACCACGATCCGGTAGCGCCCTTTCGACGCCCCATCTTCCCGTTCCACCTCCTCGCTAACCGAAGAAGTGGCCTTCTCCGGGGTCTTCGCACTCAGTTCCCGAACTTTGCCGCGCTGACCGTGCGTGCACTCGAGCTGGTCTCGATCCCAATGTCCAAGATCAGCGGCAGCTTCGTAAGTCGAGACGAGAAACGCCATGAGCGCTTCGTCAGGATCGGCCGCAGCCTGAACCGCCTCATAAGGCAGGATGAACTCCGACAGGCCCTCGTGCCAGAATGCCGTATCAGGCCGGACAGACGCAGCCCTGAAACCGCTCGGTGCGGGATAGGCATAGGCATAGAATGCGGGATAGTCGATGCCGCCGCCTCCCGGCCAAAAGCCTGCCGAAGAGACCTCGCGGTCGTAGGCCTCCTGCGCGACGTTGTCCGGCAGTGCCGGTACGCCGCCAGGATGGATTGGCGCCTGCCGTCCCGAAAACCGGGTAACGGCCAGATCGAAGCTGCCCCAGAAAAGATGCACAGGACTGGATTTCCCGATGAAGGATGTCCGGAACGCTTTGAATACCCGGTCTATCGCCATCAGTGCCTCATGAAACTTCCGGACGGCGTCGCGGTCATACGAGCGTTCCCGACGGTCCTCATCGAACGGCACGGCGTCCGCCACTTCATTTGGCTGGCCATGGAAGTCGGGATTGCCGCCGAGTTCGGAGATCAGACGGGTGAAATTGGCATGGAAACCTGCGACGGTAGATGTCCCCAACGCAAACGAGGCTCGCCGTCCGTCACCATTCGAACCAATGACCGCATGTTCATGAAAGTCGAACACAATCTCGATGCCAGGGCCATCAGGGATCGGAGAGGACGTCAGGCCGGAAGGGGTAACGTAGAAAGTCGCGTTCCAGGAATGGTTGAGCCAGGGTGTATGAGCCAGCCGGTATTTGCCGACAATCTGCAGGTAGAGGTGCAGAGCGGAACACGTTTCACGCCAGCTGAGGTAGTCGAGGCGTGGCCATAGATTGCTCATTTTATTTACTCCATTTTCTGCCGAAACACGACGAGGCGGTGAATGCTGTTTCGGTTTGATCGACCGCCCAGGCGATCACGCTACTGTCGTTATTCCGGAAGCGGTATATGCTCGTCGCGATCGTCGATCGGCAAGTCGAACAGGCCTTCGCCCCATTTCTGCGCCTGCCATTCGGCCTTGGCTTCCTCGATGCGCTCCTTCGACGAGGCGACGAAATTCCACCAGATGTAGCGAGGTCCAGATAACGTAGCGCCGCCGAGGATCATCAGGCGAGCGCCTTTTTGGCCGGCTGCAACCGTGATCCTGTCGCCGGGGCGGAAGACCATCATCTGCGGTGCCTCAAACTCCTGGCCGGCGATCGAGATCGAGCCTTCGACGATGTAGATGCCTCTGTCTTCGTGATTGTCCGGCATCGGCAGGCGAGCACTCGGACCCAGTGTGACATCGGCGTAGAATGTCTCGGAGAACATGGTTGCTGGAGCGGTCTTGCCGTAGGCGTTGCCGAGAATGAGCCTAACCGACACCCCTTGATCCTCGATGACTGGTAGCATCTCCTCGCCGTAGTGGTTGAACGTCGGCGCCATGTCTTCATTCTTTTCCGGTAGGGCGAGCCAGGTCTGGATGCCGAACAGGCTGTTCGGCCCGGTTCGGGCCGTGGCCGTCGTACGCTCCGAATGGGAAACACCGCGGCCGGCGACCATCCAGTTCAACGCACCGGGACGGATGATCTGATCCGCTCCCGTGCTATCGCGGTGATGAAAGTCGCCGCGATAGAGGTATGTGACCGTGCCAAGCCCGATATGCGGGTGGGGCCGGACATCGATGCCCTGGCCTGTCAGGAGCTCGGCCGGTCCTGCCTGATCGAAGAAGATAAATGGTCCAACCATCTGTCGCTTCGGGGCAGGCAGGGCGCGCCGAACCTCGAAGCCGCCAAGGTCGCGGGCGCGCGGAATGATCAGCGTTTCGATCGCGTCAATTCCGACCTCGTCCGGACAGCCTGGTTCAATTGCAGGGTTCCAGCTCATGTGAGGAAACCTTTCTTATCTGTTAGGCGATTTACATCGCGGAGTGAATTGGTTGCTGCTGTTCTCTGAAGGCATCATCTGAGACGGAGTTATTTCTCTTCAGGCGGAGTTCCGCGCCCGACGTACTATTGAGAGATGTGAGCTCGTGATCAGGATTGGGTGATCGGTTATCCGCACCCGACGCCCCGCGAAGTTTTTCGAAAGATGCGATGAGATATTCGGAAAGGATACGCACCTTGCGCGGTGGATGGATGCTGGATGGCCTGACAACATGAACATCCCCGACGGGCAGCGGAAAGCGGGTCATGATTGGGACGAGAGCGCCTGAGGCAAGATATTTATGGGTGACACAGTCCGGAAGCCATGCAATGCCAAGCCCCTCAGCTGCGGCTTTGGCTATCGCCGCGCCGTTGTTGGAGCTGAAGCGACCCTGTGCCTGCACGGTGATGATCCTGTCGCCTTCCAGGAACCGCCACGCCTCGATACCTAGCAAGGCTTGATGGGTCGCGATTTCATCTGGCGATTCAGGTGAGCCATGAACCCTGATATAGTCGGGGCTGGCCACGAGCTTGAAATAAATCTCGCCTACGCGCTTCGCGATCACGTTGGAGTCACGCAACGCGCCGACTCGAATCGCGCAGTCGAACCCTTCTGCAACCAGATCGACACAGTGGTCGCTATATTCGGCGTGGATCTGAAGCTGCGGGTGGCGGCGCGCCATTTCTGCAAGAACGGAGGCGAAGTGCATTGGGCCCGATGTCAGCGGAACGGAAACTCTCAAGCGTCCACGAAGGTCGCCTTCGGGCAAAATCGTTTCGCGTGCAATGTCTATTTCGGTGCAGGTCTTTGCCGCGAAATCGCGAAACGTAACGCCCGCCTCAGTGAGGCCCGCACCCCGGGTTGTGCGCGCAAGAAGTTGAACACCGAGTTCCACCTCGAGTCGGGCGAGCCGCCGACTGACCATCGACTTGGAAACCCCTAACCGGCGCGCCGCCGGCGATACACCTCCGGAATCTGCAACTTCGACAAAGGTCCGCAGATCTTCGATGTCCATTTTGTGTCCCCGTTTTGCGATCAAGCCTAGCTGTCAAGCGTGTTGTGCTGCTCTGACCACCGGCGCCACTTCATTGCCCAGCAGTTCTATTGATCGTTTCATTGCTGAAGTATCGAGAGCGGCTGTGCTCATCTGGAAGGTGATGCGTGATACGCCAGCCAGTGTTTCACTGGCCCGCAGCATTTTGGCTGCCACCGTCGCTGGATCACCAACCAGGAATGCCCCTTCGGGTCCCGCCATGGTCTCGAACTGCTGACGCGTCGGCGGCGACCAGCCGCGCTCGCGACCGATATTCGCTGTCAGATGCGCCCAGCCAGGGAAAAAGGCATCCCTGGCTGCAGCATTGCTTTCGCCGACGAAGCCCATCGCATGAACACCGATCTTGAGCACCTCGGGGCTGTGCCCTGCGCGTTTACCAGCTTCCCGATAGAGATCGACGAGCGGACGAAAGCGCTCAAAGCTTCCGCCTATGATGGCGATCATCAAGGGAAGACCAAGCGCACCGGCGCGCGCGAACGACTGCGGCGTGCCGCCGACACCGATCCATGTCGGAAGTCGTTGTTGATGAGGACGGGGATAGACGCCTTGTCCGCGGAGCGGCGGTCGGAAACGCCCTTCCCAGCTCACATTCGTCGACTCTTGCAGAGCAAGCAACAAATCGAGCTTTTCCGCAAAAAGATCGTCGTAGTCACGCGTGTCCAAGCCAAACAGTGGGTAAGCTTCGACGAAGGACCCGCGACCTACAACGATTTCCGCTCGACCCCTGGAAATCAGATCGAGGGTTGCGAATTCCTGAAAAACCCGCACGGGGTCGGCGGCACTTATAATTGTTACCGCGCTCGTCAATCTGATCTGGCTGGTCCGTGCCGCAGCGGCAGCCAGTATGATCGTCGGCGCGGAGTCGAGAAACTCTGCGCGGTGATGTTCACCGATACCGAACACGTCCAGTCCAACGCGGTCCGCCACTTCGACTTCCTCGATCAGTTCTGCCATACGGATGGTGGCCGAGGGAACCTGACCCGTCGTCGGATCTGTGAGGATAGCTGCAAAACTGTCGATACCGATTTCCATTATGGGTCCTTTGAAAGATTTTTAGCGCAGAGCTTCTTTCTCCACGGGTGCACGGCCACCGACAGTCTGAGAGTGGCACCACAGCCGGTCATGCGATAGTGCTCGATCCTGGGAAGCTCTGTCGCAAAATGGGGAACGCCATTTGCAAGAGGATCTGCATGCCCACCCGGCTTATTCCCGGCGCGGAGGCATGGCATCTTCCGGGTGGACAAAAGAGTATCGGCCCGAATCTGCGAGATTGCCTCGTGGCAGGCATACAATGGCGATCGCGACCAACGAGGTGGAGGGGGGGTGAAGAAGCCGATCTCCCTGCCATTTTACCTCCGGACAGATTGCATCGGGTGTGCTTTTGCCACTTACGATCTTACAGCCACGACCGCCGGCAGGCATTCAGGTTTCAGCTGCATCAGTATTACCAGGTAGCTGGAGCACTCATGGAGAGATTGATCGGACGTTTTAGGCAAAGACTGGGCCTCTGGAGGTCAGGCCCAGCCTCGGATCGGGAGCCAGCCTGAAGCGGCTTGGCCACCGCACTCAAGCCGAGAAACAAACTCGCTTCATCGTTTCGTTCCCACGGCCAGAACGGCGGTTGCGCGGAGGATAACCGTGTTGCCGCTTGCCAATCCGTCGATCACCTCAAGTATTGCCGCGTCGACACGCCGTCGTTTATCGCTATCAAGCTGCGCGTAGACGCCCATATAGCTGTGCAAGTCACGAAGTTCGTCAAGATAAGCGTGCCCGGCGGGGCCTTCCCAGACGGTCTCGATCTCTTCGACGTCAATCGCGGAAAGGTGGGCGTGAGCCATTTCCTTGGCCAACCGATCGGGTTCGGAAAGCAGGAGAAACCCCTCGGGAGGCGCAGGCGGTCGCATCTCGGGAAACACCAAGCGTAGCGCTTGCGCCATGACCATGAACGGACCGCCGCCCGGCGGTCTACGCCATGTCGCCACACAGGCTTTCCCGCCGCGCCGGGTCACGCGCGCCTGCTCCATCAGACCGCGTCGCCAGTCCGGGAAGATACTGGCTCCGAAGAGTGAGAATGTTGCATCGAAGGAGTCATCTTCCAGAGCGAGCTGCTGACCATCCATCAGCGTTGCATCACTCGATGGAAATGGCGCGAGCCGTCGTTTCAAAAGGTTGACCATACCTGGTGCATGATCAATGGCGAGCACCGCTGCGCCACGAAGAGCCGCCGGAACGCTCAGTGCACCAGCGCCAGCCGCGATGTCGAGGACAGTGGTGTCCCACTCGATACCTCCCATGCGATCCAGGGCCACGGAGGCGACCTGCCCTGTATTCCGGTTCGCGGTCATCTCATATACATGGGCAAAATCATCCGTCATGTGGGGATGGTCTAAAGCCGACCTTGCGATTGGGATCCAGCTTGATTGCGCGCTGGCGGTTTTCTCCGGAAGCTCAGACTTAACCATAAGAGTTCTCGTTTCCGTTATTGAACGCTGGACAAGGCGTTCGTTACTAAGCGTAGAGCCAATTATTGAGGGGTGGACGTAATTCTATCGCGACCAAGTGGTCTGGTCGTCTCTGCATCGTGTGCCAACCCTACGTCTGCAGCGGAAACGTTCAATCGATCGCAACATCGAGGTGTTTCTTGGCTACCGATCTGAAAAATCGTCCACCAGCCATGTACGTCCAGCCTCTCGAAGAGCAGGCCCGTGAAGAGGCCGTGACCTTCTGCCCGACCGTGCGGTCGCTTACGTCTCACCGACCGATACCACCGTCTGGGCGGCCGCATAACCGACGATCTACGGGGACTGCGGCGGCGGCGTCAGGCGCCGGTTGATCAGGTCGCCGCCCCCAACCGAAATTGCCTCGACGGCAATCAGGACATCGTCCGGTCCGCAGACCGGATCGGGTACCTCGGCATATGTCAGGACTGATGGGGACCGGGATTGTCATAGACTGCTGCTTTCATCGATGTCTCCTCGCTTACGCTGCCATCAGGCGAGCCTTGCCAGCCACTCCGCCAGCAGGCGGGTGCCGGCCTCCTCGAGCGTTTTTCCGTTGAGCGCGGTGTCGCGGCGCAGCGCGACGGGACTGACGCCCGCCGTCGCCAGTTCGCTCGCATGGCCCAAAAGCCAATGCTCGAACCGTGCGGCAAGCGCCTCTGGATGGAACTGGAGGCCGAGAATGTTCGGCCCGCGCGAAAAGGCCTGGTTGTGGCAGATCGGAGTGGAAGCGAGGCGCGCGCATCCCTCCGGCAGATCGAACGTATCGCCATGCCAATGCAGAACCGGAACATCATGCAGCGCGGCAAGAGGGTTGGGCGTATCGGTCGCCGTGAGTTCGAGCGGCGACCAGCCGATCTCCTTCTGCGACCCGGGATAGACGCGAGCACCCAGCGCGGCGGCCATTACCTGCGCGCCGAGGCAGATGCCGAGCGTCGGCCGGTCGGCGGCGAGACGCGCCCGCAGCAGCTCGATCTCCTCGGTGATAACCGGATAGGCTGCATGATCGTTGACGCCGATCGGGCCGCCCAGGACCACGAGAAGATCGGCAGCCAGCGGATCGAGGCTCGCGACCTCCTGTTCCGCCACGTCCACATATTCGATCTCATAACCGGCCGCGCGCAACGGCGCCTGAAAGCTGCCGAGATCCTCGAAGCCTATATGGCGAATGGCCTGAACTTTGCGTTTCGTCATGATATCGTCTCCGAAGCCGAAAGGGGTTTTGCGATCCGCGCCGCCAGGATGTGTTCGAGGTCTTTCAGGGCCGCGGCGGCGGTGGCCAGCGGCTCCTTGCCGGATCCGATCGCGATCGTTTCGCCCATCGCGTCGGTGACGATGCGGATCGCCTTGTCCTTTCCGTGGATGTTGGCGAACGGGTCGGCGAGCGGATAGGTCCTGATGCCGACCGCGGCGCGAAACGTGCCGTCCACGCGCGTCAGCCTTCCGATGAGTTTCGGAACGAGCCCCTCGCTGCGCCATGCCTCGATACGGTCCCCGGTGATTGACTGTATGCCCTCGACGGTCAGATCATCCATGTCCAGATCGGCGCCGAGGCCGAAATTGGCAAGGATCAGCAGCTTGCAGGCGGTGTCCCAGCCTTCCGTATCGTTGCGCGGATCGGCCTCGGCGAAACCGCCCTGCTGTGCCTCGCGCAAGGCCGCCTCGAAGCCGATCCCGCGTGTGGTCATCGCGTCGAGCAGGTAATTGGTGGTGGCATTCAGGATGCCCTCAACCGAGAGCACCTTACAGCCCTTGAGGCTATGGTCGACGAGATCGACGGTCGGGAGGGCGGCGGAGGCGGCACCACTGAGTTTCAGCATCGCGCCGGAGCCCCGGGCAAGCTCGCGCAACTGCCCTCCGCTATGGACCAGCGCGCCTTTCGAGATGACGATCGTGTCACGCCCGGCCGACAAGGCCGACCGGATATAGGCAAGCCCCGGGCCGCCGGTGCGGAAATCGCTCGGCCCCGCCTCGATCAGGATGTCGGCGCCGTTCGCCTCGATGAAGGCCGGGCCGGACAAACCGTCCTCGAGCGTGAGCAGCCGTTCCTCTTCGAGACCGTCCACATCCGCGATGCCCGACCGCGATCCGCAGACCGCGACCAGCCGGACATCCGCGCCGTAGACGTCGCGATAGCGCATCCGCCGGGACAGAAGCAGGCTTGCCGTCGCGCGTCCCACGCCTCCGAAACCTGCGATGGCGATTTTGTAGGTCTTCATCTTCCCCTCGGCTCTTTCGCTTCCAGACGCCTTACCTTATCGCGATGCAGCCGGTCCGATAAGCGGTTCCGGAACAGGACGGATGTGCAGGTGGTCGCGGCCGGACATGTCATCTCCCTGCACTTGCTCGGACAGTCGCTCATTGTCCCGTCGGCGAACGTCTTCGGACGCTTCCTCGACATCCATCTCGGCGTAACCCAGCGCCCGCAGGCCCTCCGCCCCCATGAGATAGGCGGATTCGACCGTCTCGCGGACCTGATAGTCCACGCCGGCGCGGATCAGTTCCACCGCGTGGCCGCGATCATAGCTGCGCACGAGTATCCTGGCCTGAGGGAATTCGTGCTGTGCAAGTTCGACGATCTGGAGAGCGGCCTTGGGATCGTCGACGCAGATCATCAGCGCCTCCGCCGTGCCGGCGCCGGAGTGGTGCAGGGTATCGAGTCGGGTGCCATCGCCGAAAAACACCTTGAACCCGAACCGCGCGGCTTCGCGGATACGGTCGGGGTTCATGTCGATCACGGAAAGACCGACACCTCTGGACAGCAGCAGTTGCGACGCGATCTGCCCGAAACGTCCGAAACCGACGATGAGCACCCGCCCATCAAGATCACGGGCGACGTCGACGCCATCCATCGACGCCTCGCCTTTGAGCCGCCGCTCAGCCGCGATCATGAGAAGCGGGGTCAGCGCCATGGAGAAGATCACCACGGTGGTGAAGAGTGCATTTTCGCGAACGCCGATCACGCCGCCCGTGGTTGCGGCGGCATAGAGCACGAAGGCGAATTCGCCGCCTTGCAGGAACATCGAGGTGCGGTGCAAGGCCTGATGATTGGAACTGCCGAACGATCGTGCCACCGCATAGACCACGGCGCCTTTTGCAATGGTGAATGCGACCAGCATGGACAGGAGAACCCGCCATTCCGCAGCGACTACCGAGAGATCGAGCGACATGCCGACGGCCATGAAGAACAGGCCCATGAGCAGGCCGCGAAACGGCTCGATGTCGCTTTCGATCTGGTGCCGGTAGCTGGAGCTCGACAGCATGACGCCGGCGAGGAAGGCGCCCATTGCCATCGACAGCCCGGACCCGGCCATCAGCAAGGCGGCGCCAAGAACCACCAGCAGCGCGCCCGCCGTCATCACCTCGCGCGTTCGCGACCGCGCCAGCAGGGCGAAGAACGGGTTCAGGCCCCATTTTGCCACGCCCAGAAGAACCAGCAGCGCGCCGAGCGCCAGCAGGATGTCCGTCCAGCCCGCCTGCCCTTCAGACAAGGGCGACAGGAACGCGACCACCGCCAGAAGCGGGACGATCATCAGATCCTCGAACAGGAGGATCGAGACCGATTTTTGGCCCTCGACGCTCAAGGTCTCGCCGCGATCCTGCAGGACCGACATGATGACGGCCGTCGAGGAGAGGACGAAACCCGCTCCGGCGATGAAGGCCACCGGCCCGGAAAGACCGAAGACCAGCATGCCGGTCAGCGCAAGGGCCGCAATCGCAAAGGCGACCTGCACCAGCCCCAGCTCGAAAATCTGGCCGCGCATGGCCCACAGCTTGTACGGGCGCAGCTCCAGCCCGATCACGAACAGGAACATCACCACGCCGAGCTCCGAGAAGTGGAGGATCGACAGGGCGTCGGCGAACAATCCGAGCACTGACGGGCCGACCAGCACGCCGGCGGCGAAATAGCCCAGGACCGAACCGAGCCCGAGCCGCCTGAACAGCGGCACTGCGACCACGGCCGCTCCCATCAGAACGATCGCAGGCCCGATCGTCTGTCCCAAGCTTGCTTCAGCCATGAATTCGCCTCCCGTTTTGTCAGCTTGCCCGGCACGCAGCCACGAGCGTTTGGCAGCTCACCTTTGAGCCATGCAGCTGGCTGTACTTGGAGATCGTTCCTTGCCAATTCTGTAAAGCGATCCGTAACGTTGCGTGAACTGGCTGAATAGACGCGTGGATTGCAAAAGTCTGTCGCGAATAGAGGAACGCCTATTCCCTAGCTGCTTTCACGAAATTCTGCGAACTAATGAAATACAATCAACCCCGCTTATCGCATCAACTACGAACTCAGGGAGAATTCCATGTCCAATTTTGCCGTCACGGCTGTCGTTGCAAGCGCCCTTTTGTCCGGAACTGCTGTCGCTCAACAAGCAAAGCCTACCATCGTTCTCGTACATGGGGCATTTGCAGACTCGTCAAGCTGGAACGGCGTGATTACCCGACTTCAGCGAGACGGATACAGAGCCGTTGCTGTTGCTAATCCCTTGCGCAGTGTCTCGAGCGACGCGCGCCTTGTTTCTGACGTCGTCGCGGGCATCGAAGGACCAGTGGTTCTCGTCGGACATTCCTATGGCGGCCAGGTTATCTCGACTGCCGCGAACGGACACGATAACGTCAGGTCGCTCGTCTACGTGGCAGCGTTCGCACCGGAAGCTGGAGAAGCGGCGGCTGATCTGGCGGGTAAGTTTCCAGGCGGAACGCTCGGAGAAGCGCTAGCCGCTCCGGTCAAGCTGTCCGGAGGTGGAGTCGATCTCTACATTGATCAGGCAAAATTCCATCACCAGTTTGCTCACGACGTTCCCTCCGAGGCTGCCGCGTTGATGGCCGCCGGCCAACGGCCGATCACCGAAGCCGCACTGACAGAGAAATCTGGCGAACCTGCCTGGAAATCACTCCCATCCTACTTTGTTTACGGTGACGGCGATAAGAACATTCCGGCCAAGGCGCTGGGGTTTATGGCCGATCGCGCGGGCTCTAAGCGCACGGTCGTCGTCGAAGGTGCGTCGCACGTAGTCATGATCTCGAAACCAGAGGTCGTAGCGGAACTGATTGAGGAAGCTTCCAAATAAATGGATTTGGAAGACAGCTCGTGGCTTCAGGCGCCAGTACTGCAAGCCATGATGTGTGGAACACAGGAGGGGACGACTTCATGCCTGTTAGTCCGGAGGAAAAATCAGTCGGTCGACGATCCTTTATTGCCGACACACTGTCGCTTCTTCTTTTCTTTACGACGACAGGCATAATCAACGAGCGAATGATCGCCGGAATGACATGGGAGCAGGTCTTTCATGCCCGGCTGCTGGGAGCGGTCTTTATGGTGCCGGTTGCGCGGCCTTATGGCCTTTGGCGTGACTGGATCATGAAGCGCGCTAGGGAGACGGCGCTTTCGCAACTGATCTGGGACTGCGCTGCGCTCATGACTTTCCAGGTGCCGATTTACGCGGCCATTATCGCGGTGAGCGGCGCAGCGGGGGCCGGGTTGCTGAGTGGTATCATTGGCGCAACAGTTATGATGCTGGTTCTCGGGCGGCCTTACGGATTATTCCTTAATTGGGTAAGACGCGTTTTCGGTCTGCCCAGGGGCGGAACTAAACCGATGTCGCTCAATAACTGAGAAGAGCCGGACCACACCTGCCTTCTTCTCCCAATCCTGACGCCAGGCTGCGAAGGTTCGAAAACTAAGGAATCCATCATGATCAAGTTATTGGGCACAGCTCACCCGATTATCCAGGCACCAATGGCAGGTATTTCTACTCCGGCTCTGGCTGCGGCGGTTTCCAACGCTGGTGCCCTCGGTTCACTTGGGGTGGGTGCAAGTTCGGTTGACCAGGCAAGATCAGCAATCATTCAAACTCAGTCACTTACCCACAAGCCGATCAACGTAAACGTCTTTTGCAACGCTCCACCGCGGCGAAACAGGACCATCGAGGCAGCTTGGATCAGCCATTTTTCTCCATTTTTCGATAAATTTGGTGCGGAGCCGCCGGAAAGTCTCAACGAGATCTACCAGACCTTTGTTGTCAATGAGGACGCGTTCCGAATGCTTCTAGAGGTGCGCCCCAGATTCGTCAGTTTTCATTTCGGCATTCCTTCGGTCGAAAAGATAGCCGCATTCAGGGAGGCTGGCATCAAGACGCTGGCAACAGCGACTAACCTGCAGGAAGCGCGGGCAATCGAAGCAGCCGGTGTCGACGGCATAATCGCCCAGGGTATCGAGGCTGGAGGACATCGCGGCATGTTTGATCCCCACGCAAAAGACGATCAACTCGGTACAATTCCTTTGGTCCGGCTGTTGGTCCGAAAGAGCAGGCTACCTGTGGTCGCGGCTGGCGGCATAATGGATGGCCTCGGCATCAAGAGCGCGCTCGAACAGGGTGCCGTGGCCGCCCAACTAGGCACAGCCTTCATCTTGTGTCCTGAATCGGCGGCCGATGAGGGATACCGTGCAATTCTTAAGAGCGGTCGATCTGGCTTAACAAAATTGACATCCGTGGTTTCGGGCCGGCCCGCCCGCGGGATTGTCAACCGGCTGATCGAGCACGGCGAGGCGGGCGCAGGACTGCCGCCAGCCGACTACCCGATAGCATATGATCTGGCAAAGCAGCTTCATGCAGCTGCGACGAGGGAGGGCACCAACGAATTTGCCGCTCATTGGGTAGGGCAGGGGGCGCTGCTCGCCCGGGAATTCCCAGCAGCGCAACTCGTAAAGACGCTTCTCGAAGAGGTTGCAGGCACAAACGCGCCTGTTTAGCTGTCGCGATGACACGGCTCTTAACGGATCAATTCGTATTTCTTGTCACCATTCGCGCGGCCATGTCAATACATTGAGGCTATACCTTTAAGTCTCTAGTAAACTTAGCTAGTATTACTGTGCGCTGCCGTTGGCGCTGTTGGCATGGCGGCGATTCGAGAAGATCAGGCCTTTCAACGATCGCATGCCCGTTTTGCTTAAGCCAAGTTCGACTACAAGCTCCGCTGGTTTCAGCATCTACACGACTAATACCAGTCGTCAGTGAATCTGACTCACGGGATTCCCAAATGCCGTCGAATCTGAATCTATTGTGCAAACGGGAGGTTTGCGATGGGTTCAGCGATTTCATTGCGGTCGGATTTTGATGGGGCGAAGCTGCGGCTTCTGGCTCGGCAGACACGTAATGCCGATCAGGCTCGGCGACTTCTTTCGCTTGCATCGATCTATGATGGCGGCTCGCGCGGTGATGCCGCTCGTCTCGGCAGTGTCACGGTTCAAATCGTTCGCGACTGGGTCGTGCGTTTCAATGATCGGGGTGCCGACGGCCTGATCAATGGCAAGCCTTCGCTGCTGAACGACGAACAGCGAGCAGCCCTGGCGCGGGCTATTGAACGCGGGCCGACCCCGTATCTGGATGGGGTCGTTCGATGGCGCCTGTGTGATCTGGCTCAATGGATTTGGGAGGAATTCCGGGTCTCGGTGAGCGAAGAGACCTTGGGGCGCGAGGTGCGCGCTATGGGGTATCGCAAGCTTTCGGCGCGCCCCCGGCATCATGCTCAGGACGCAGAAGCGGTAGAAGCATTTAAAAAACGTATGGCTCGCCCCGTCTGCAAGTGTTTTGATAGATGTCTAAACAGTCTGCGCCAACGTATCCGGTCTCAGGGCAAATCCCTGGCCAAGATGGAGCTCCGCGCATTCCGATCCTCATAACTTCCTCGGCGGCTAGCGCCATTTTTTTAACCAGGATTTCGGAACACCGTTCGACAGTCAGGCCATCTTTCACAACCACATGCAGATATCTTCAGCAGCGCCCGCCGGCGGCGATCGTTGCCGATTATTTGGTTATGCTTGGACCACCGAATCCAAGCTGTTATCTTTGTAGGGACGGCCGCTTTGTAAAACAGCCCACACGATACGCGCTAACTTTGCGGCAAGCGCGACGATCGCTTTGTTCTTGTGAGCGCGACCAAGTAGCCCCCGCAACCAGTCGCCAAGAGCTGTCGGAGATTTGGAAAGCATCGGAAGAGCTGCGCGCGCACCGTGGATTAGCATCTTTCTCAAATATCCATTTCCTCGTTTGGTGATACCAAGCAATCTCGGTTTTCCCCCGGTTGTCATCTGTCGTGGCACAAGGCCTAGCCAGGCCGCCAAGTCTCTGCCGCGTCCGAAGGTTTGCGCCTCCCCAACTGACGCAACCAACGCAGTCGCATTGAGAGGTCCAATGCCAGGGATAGTGGCCAGAAGCCGGCATGGTTGATCGGACCGGGCATGGGCTTTGAATTCATCGTCAAAAGCTGCAATGCGGCGATCCATTTCACTCCACTGTGCACGCATATCCGCAATAAGAGCCATCGTTCGGCGACTGAGGGAGGGCTTTTCTTCGTCAGTTTCCAAGTCAAGCCAGATCTCGAGCTTACGACGGCCTTGTGGAACGGTAACGCCCCGCTCCAAAAGGATCGCCCGCAGTTGGTTGATCAATGCAGTTCGTTCCCCGACAAGACGGTCACGCGCACGATGGAGGGTTTGCATATCCAACTGCCTTTCCTCCTTGATTTCAACGAAACGCATAGTCGGTCGCGTGGCCACTTCTGCTATTCCCTCTGCGTCACGGTCGTCATTCTTTTGAGCCTTTACGTGAGGGCGCACATATTCGGGTGACATCAGACGAACGTCATGACCTTGAGACTGAAGCTGCCGACCAACATGGTGGGCGCCACAGCACGCTTCCATTGCCATTATGCACGTCGGCAGAGTTGAGCCGAGTTTGATGACGCTCTCGCGGCGCAACCGTCGCCGAAGCACGACTTGGCCGCGCTCGTCCAATCCAACAACACTGCAACTGTTCTTTCCAAGATCAATACCCAACACGGCGATCTGCATTGCTCTTCTCCTCGTTAAAACCCCGTCATGCAAAATGCACGATGTGGGAGGGAGGGGCGAGCCATTCCATAACTTCCCCACCGCAGTGGCAGAAATCGCCGCCGGCCCCGCCAAAGGCAAAAGGATCGAAATCTGGTATTAGGACGAAGCCCGAATAGGTCAAAAGAACAAGATCACGCGACGCTGGGCGAAGCGGGGATCAAGACCATCCGCCCCACACGACCAGCGCACGCGCTCGGCATACATATTCGGTGCGATCTGCCCAAGGCTCGGCAAAGCAGCGGCTCTCGTCATGCCACGGTGTGACACCCATGCCATGAACCAGCATCTGATCGAGATATCCCGCAACGTCGCAGACGACGCCCATGCCATCCTCATGATGGATCAGGCGGGATGGCACATGTCCAACAATCTCGTCGTGCCTGGAAACATCACCATCCTGCCGCTGCCGCCGAAATCGCCAGAACTGAACCCTGTCGAAAACGTCTGGCAGTTCATGAGGGACAACTGGCTCTCCAACCGCGTCTTCAAATCCTACGAGGAAATCGTCGATCACTGCTGCCATGCATGGAGAACCCTGCAGGAGCGGCCATGGAAGATCATGTCCATCGGCCGCCAACAATGGGCGCAAGGGTTCTAATCAATGACGGTTGGTATAAGCCGCCGAGCTGCTGGGGCTGGAAGTACCCGTGGTCCTGGTAGGTGATTTTAACGTCATGCCGACGGAGTTAGATGTCTATAAGCCGGAGCGTTGGACTGAGGACGCGCTGTTCCGCATCGAAGTCCGGGAAGCCTACCGAAACCTCGTCGCTCCAGGATGGACTGATGCGCTGCGCGAAATGCATCCGGGAGAGCGCATTTACACGTTCTGGGACTATTTTCGAAATGCCTATGGACGCGACGCGGGTTTGAGGCTCGACCATTTCCTGCTCAGTCCCGACCTTGCCGAGCGACTGAAAAAAGCTGAGGTCGACAAGCATGTTCGCGGCTGGGAGCACACCAGCGATCACGCGCCGGTGTGGATCGAGCTGTCCGATAATAAGGTCAAGAGGAGGAAATGATGAGGTGCGAATAGGGAGCCAACTGGCGGTCGGCCGGGGGACCTTGGAGGATCGAGCTAAAAACCAGTCGTCTCAACCTATAGCCAGATTTTCCTATACCTATCGTCCTGCTGCGCTATGCAGATTTTATGAAGTGGAGAGCATTCAGATATCAGGAAACGGATTACGATCTAGGTCATCTCGATCCGTTCGAATACGATCTTGTCGTGCCGGCAAAGGATGGCAAGCCGGAGCGGAGCTATAGGTTGAATGTGTCCTATTCGATGCATTGCTTTACGCGCGGTGCGCGGAAAGGGGAAAGCATACCAGCGGAGCTCGCTTATAGAGATAGCCGCGAAACCCGGATATTTGAGTTCGACCGTCACGCCCAGTCAAAATTCTTACCCGAGATCTTCAGATCGCTCGCAGACCGGAAATTCCATCACGGCGCCCATGGTAATTTCTATGTGTTTGAGATCATCGACAGCACGGGCACCAAACAATATTACTCGGTGTTTTTTACGCTCTCGAAGGCTGGAAAGAAGGCCGGGTTAAACCTCTTTATCACGACGGCGCATATGCGACCGGAACAGCCCTACGCCAAAAATGTAAAGCCGGTTCGATTCAACGTCATCGTTCACAATATCTGGACGGGAAAAGGCGTGAAGCCGGCACCATAATGGAAAAGGCTCCCGTAGGAGCCTTTAAGTCGGACGCTTCTTGGTTATTCCACACTTGGGTGTGAACCAGTTTCCTGGCGAGCTGCTGCTGAAGTCCGTCTCTGCAACACACGCAATATGCCAACTCTGTACCGAAAAGTCAAGAACCAAGTCTGTTCTCGGCGCCTGTATGCAACAGGGGTAGGCCGCTATCTGTTGTTCCTACGGCAGCATATAAGAGGCTTGCAGACCTGCTGCAATGACACCTGTACAGACACACGTCTTCTCACCACAGTGCAGCTTCGTCGAAGTGTGATGCGACATCCAGGTGTGGCAAACCATTTGCCTATTCTCACTTCCCGGCCGATCCTTCTGATCGAATAGAATCCTGATTGATCGTGCTATCGCAGCTCCAGCTTCGTACGGTCGATCCATCTTGCCGTCCGTATTCGGAACGACAATTTGGAATGGTCCGAGTACGTTGCCCTTCCTAGCCGTTGGCTCCGCGAAAGGGGTACATAAGGGCCTTATCTCTTCGGGGCCTGGACTCCTGTCACATTCATCGACCTAGGCAGGCGTGCATCGCCGTTAGTGTTGGCGGATTTCTGTGAAAAAACAATGTTTGCTATTCTCGTAGATTGTCGTGGTCGACGGTTCCAATCCCATCAAGAGCATATGGCAAAGCTACCTGCAAATCCGCAGCTTTCTTCTCACTCTGGAATACGGCGCCGACCCCGATAAGAACGGGCTGATCAAATCCGATATTACACATTGCTGCGCCCAGCTTGCTCAAGCTGCCGGACCATCGCCTTTCGTCTTTTCGTGTCAGGGACTGCACGATGGCCGTCGGTGTGTCCGGGGGTAGCCCCGCAGCGACCAACCTTTCGGCGAGTTCACCTGCCGTGCGGCCCGCCATGTAATAGATGGTTGTGGTCTTCGGGTCGGCGAGGCTCGTCCACTCAAGATTGTCGGGCAATGTGCCCTTGCGTGAATGTCCGGTGACGAACCGAACTGACTGCGCATGATCGCGATGGGTCAGCGATATACCAAGTTGGGAGGCCATTGCGCTTGCGGCGGTTATGCCTGGCACCACGTCTACTCCGATCCCAGCGTCTTCGAGACAGGCGATTTCCTCGCCGGCACGGCCGAATATCATCGGGTCGCCGGATTTGAGTCGCACCACGCGCTTGCCGGCTTTTGCCAGTGTCAGCATCATCGAATTGATGTCCTCCTGTCGGCAGCTTTCGCGACCGCCGCGTTTACCCACCAGCATGCGCTTGGCTTCGCGGCGCGAGAGCTCCAGCACCTCGTCGGAGACAAGATCGTCGAACAGGATGACGTCGGCAGCCTGCAGGGCGCGGACAGCCTTCAGCGTCAGCAGTTCGGCGTTACCCGGACCGGCGCCGACAAGCGTCACACGGCCTTGCTCCTGCGCGGATGTTGCGACGTGCGCGGCTTCGTCAAGAAGGACGGCCTCGCTTTCCGCATCCGCCGGTGTCTGGAAGGCTCGGTCCACAAACCGTTCCCAGAAGGCGCGCCGTTGCGGACCGACAGCAAGCCGATCGTTGACCCTTTCACGCACCCGTTGGGCCATCTCCGCCCAGCCCTTCAAGGAAAGCGGCAGCAGTGTTTCGATCTTTCGCCGGATTGCCTGGGCCAGGATCGGCGCCGCGCCGTCCGTCGAGATCGACACGACGACGGGTGAGCGGTTGACGATCGAGCCGAACTGGAACTGGCAGAAGGCCGGTTTGTCGATGACGTTCACCGGCACGCCGGCCGCGCGCGCTGCGTCGAAGAAGGCTTGCGCTTCGGCATCGTCCTCACAGTCGCCGATGGCCAGTGTGGCGCCCGTGAAGGCTCCGGTGGTCCAGAGTGCGTCGTGGTGCACGAAGCAGCCCTGCGGATGGTCCGTCCCCCGCGATATCAGTTTTTGGAACGTATCGGAGAGCTCGTCCGAATAGACATGCACTTGCGCCCCACAGGCCGCGAGCAGTTCGGCTTTCCAGGCGGCGGCATCCGATCCACCCGCAACGACGACACGCTGGCCTTCCAGCGCCCAGAAGACGGGCAGTTTCGCCAGCGGCGCCATTCGGGCCGGCGCATCATTCCGCGGCTGCTGCAAGACATCCATCGATGATCCCCCTGATCTCAGCGCGGCAGGAGCCGCAATTGGCTCCGGCATTGGTCTCTTTGCCAACGGCTTCGACGCTGTGGCAGCCGCCTCGAATGGCGGCGACAATGCGATTGACGCCGATCGAATAACAGGAACAGACGGTGGCGCCGGGGTCGGGCTGATCCGCTCCGGGCCGACCGGCAATAATGGCAAAGCGTTTGCGCAGGTCGGAATGGGAGGCCCGCAACTGGCCAATTGCCCAGTTGCGGGCAACTGCGACGGGCTGGCCGGCGAGGAAAATGGCGGCCAGAAGCTTGTTGCCATCAAAAAAGGCAAGCCTCTGCTCGCCGGATTGCCTGTCGGTATACCCGAGCGGTTCGATATCAGTGGAAATTGCAAAAGTATCGCGGCACCAGTCTGTCCAGTCATCGACCCTGTCCCGGAATGCCAGCTCGGTGCGCCATCCGCCATCTGCTTTCGCGATCGCCCAATAATCGGTTGCAGACACTGAGGGCTTTCCGGCTGAAACGGCAAAGCCGTAAACACTCGCGGGAAACCGGCGGGCTGCAATCGCTACGTTTTTTGCAGCAGGCTGGCCCGAGACTGGGTCGGTCAGCGGCGGTACGAGCGCGTCGATCCGCGCCTTGGCGGCGAACTGGTCGTTCCAGTGCATCGGCACGAAAACACTTCCGGATGCCTGTCGCTCGCTTATTAGGACACGGGTGATCACCGTGCCGGAAGGACTTTCGAGTTCGACCAGATCAGCCGGAGAGAGGCCGAGCTCCATGGCGTCACGAGGATGAAATTCCGCAAACGGTTCGGCGATATGGCTGGAGAGCCGGGCGCTTTTGCCTGTTCGCGTCATCGTATGCCAATGATCACGGATGCGACCGGTATTGAGCGTCAACGGATACCGGACGCTGGTGCGCGCGGTCGTTGCGGCAGCTTCTATGGCGATGAAGCGCGCCTTGCTATCGGGATGGTAGAAGCCGCCGTCGGCGAAAAAGCGGCTCGCATGCCTGGCCGCGCCGACAGGCTGTGGCCATTGAAACGGTGCAAGCCTGTTGTAGGCATTATCATCGATATCGCCATAGGCGCCGATATCGAAATCGCGACGACCGTTGTTTTCGAAAGCCGAAAGAGCTGCGTGTTCGGCAAAAATCTCCGCTGGCGAGGCGTAGTCGAACCCGTCGAAACCCATGCGCCGGGCGACCTCCGACATCTGCCACCAGTCCGCGCGGGCCTCGCCGGGCGGCGGCAGAAAGCCGCGTTGCCGGGAAATCCGCCGCTCTGAATTGGTGACAGTGCCGTCCTTTTCACCCCATCCGAGCGAAGGCAGAAGCACGTGCGCGTGGCGTGTCGTGTCGGTGTGGCGCAAGACGTCGGAAACGACCACGAAAGGGCAGGCCCTGATCGCAGCCTCGACGAAATCGGCATCCGGCATGGAAACGACCGGGTTGGTCGCCATGATCCACAGCGCCTTGATGCGTCCGTCTGCAACCGCCTTGAACATGTCGACCGCTTTCAGGCCGGGTTTCGCCGCCATGATCGGCGAGGTCCAGAAGCGCTGCACGCGCTCCCGGTCGCTTTCGTTTTCTATTGCCATATGGGCGGCGAGCATGTTGGCAAGCCCGCCCACTTCGCGGCCGCCCATGGCGTTCGGCTGGCCGGTCAGCGAGAATGGCCCCATGCCCGGCCGGCCGATGCGACCGGTGGCCAGATGGCAGTTGATGATGGCATTGACCTTGTCTGTGCCGGAAGACGACTGATTGACGCCCTGACTGTAGCAAGTGACGGTTTTTGGTGTCTGCTCGAACAGGCGGAAAAAACGCTGTAGCTCTTGGGCCGGCAGGCCTGTGCGCATCGTTAATTCCGGTTCAGACAGCCCGGCGGCCGCGGCGACGGCCTCATCGAAACCCTTGGTATGGGCAGCTACATAAACTGCGTCGACCGCGCCTGTTCCGGCGAGATGGGCAAGCAGCCCCATGAACAGTGCCACATCGCCATCCGGCTTTATCGCCAGATGCAGGTCGGCTATGTCGCATGTCATCGTTCGGCGCGGATCGATGACGACGATCTTCATCTGCGGCCGCTCGGCCTTTGCTGCGGCCAGCCGCTGATAGAGGACGGGATGACACCAGGCGAGGTTCGATCCGGTCAGGATGACGAGCTCTGCGAGTTCCAGATCTTCATAGGTTCCCGGCACCGTGTCGGCACCGAAGGCGCGACGATGACCGGCAACCGAAGAGGCCATGCAAAGCCGGGAATTGGTGTCGATATTGGCCGAGCCGATAAATCCCTTCATCAGCTTGTTGGCGACGTAATAGTCTTCGGTGAGCAATTGGCCGGAAACATAGAATGCAACAGAATCCGGCCCATGCTCGGCGATTGCTTGCGAGAAGCGTTGCGCCACGAGGTCGAGTGCCCGGTCCCAACCATCCCGCTGGCCACCGATTTCCGGGTAAAGCACGCGTCCGTCGAGGTCGATCGTCTCAGTCAGAGCCGAACCCTTGGAACAGAGCCGACCAAAATTGGCCGGATGGTCCGGATCGCCCTTCACCGTTACAGCATCGGTGTCCGCCACGGCAACAACGACGCCGCAGCCGACGCCGCAATAGGGACAGGTGGTTTTCGTCTCGACGGACATGGGCGCCTTACTCCGCAGCTTCCAGCATCACGTTTTCCAACGCGATGAACAGCTTTCCGTCCTCGTTGCGGATGGGAATCACCCGCACCTCGCCCTCATCGGCGCCCAGCGCCCTGCCGGTTTCGAGCGAGATCACCCAGTTGTGCAGCGGGCAGGTCACGGCCGTGCCGTGCACGATGCCTTCTGACAGTGGTCCTCCCTTGTGGGGGCAGCGGTTCTCGATTGCATGCACCGTATGCTCATCGGTGCGAAAGACCGCGATCTTCATATGCGGCGTCTTCACGCAACGTGCGCCGAGAAGCGGGATGTCGGAAATATCGCCGATCGGATACCAGTTCATGTCCATCTCCTCTACTCGGCCGCCTGATTGAAGCCGACCGTCGCCATCGGCTTGAACTCGTGCTTGTCCTTGCCGGACACACGTTCCGACCACGGATCGACCTGGGCGAATTTCTGGCTGAAAACGAAGCGGTCGTAATAACCACGGCGCTTCTCTTCGTCCGTCATGATCTGCCGGCGGATTTCTTCGAGCCCGATGCGTTTGGCCCATTTGTAGATGCGTTCTAGATAACGGCCCTGTTCGCGGTACATCTGGGCGAGCGCGACGATATGCTCGAGCGCGTCATCCTCGGTATGCACAAGCCCCAGAACCTCGGTGCCCTTGATGTCGAGACCGGCGGCGCCGGCGAAGTGGATCTCGAAACCGCTGTCGACGCAGATAACGCCGATATCCTTGCAGGTCGCCTCGGCGCAGTTGCGTGGACAGCCGGAAACGGCAAGCTTCAGTTTCGCCGGTGTCCAGGAGCCCCACATGAATTTTTCGAGCCGGATGCCCAGCCCGGTGGAATCCTGCGTGCCGAACCGGCACCAATCGGAGCCGACACAGGTTTTGACTGTGCGCAGGCCCTTGGCATAGGCCTGTCCCGACACGAAGCCGGCCTTGCCCAGATCGGCCCAGACGGCTGGCAAGTCTTCCTTTTCGATGCCGAGCAGGTCGATGCGCTGACCGCCGGTCACCTTCACCATCGGGATCTCGAACTTGTCGACCACGTCGGCAATGGCGCGCAGCTCGGCGGCATTGGTAACGCCGCCCCACATGCGCGGCACGACCGAATAGGTGCCGTCCTTCTGGATATTGGCGTGCACACGCTCGTTGATGAAACGCGACTGGTAATCGTCGGCATATTCATCCGGCCAATCGCAGACGAGATAATAGTTGAGCGCCGGCCGGCATTTGGCGCAGCCGCAGGAAGTCTTCCATTCCAGTTCCTGCATCACTGCCGGGATGGTCTTTAGACCCTTCGCCTTGATAAGGCGGCGTACGTCATCGTGGCCGAGCTCTGTGCAGGGGCACATCGGCTGCACCGCCTTTGGGTTATAGGCGTCACCCAGTGTCAGGCTCATCAACTGCTCGACAAGTCCGGTGCAGGTGCCGCAGGAAGCGGATGCCTTGGTATGGGCGCGAACCTCGTCCAGCGAGGTCAGGCCCTTGGCCGTGATCGTCGAGGTTATCTTGCCCTTGCAGACGCCGTTGCAGCCGCAGATTTCCGCATCATCCGGCAAGGCTGCAACGGCCGCCATAGGGTCCAGTGGGGCGCCCCCCTGGTAGGCCTGGCCAAAGATCAGCGTGTCGCGCATGTCGGAAATGTCGACGGCCTTTTTCTTGAGGTCGTTGAACCATGCGCCATCGCCGGTTTCACCGTAAAGCACGGTGCCGATGATGCGGTTGTCCTTCAGCACGAGGCGCTTGTAGATGCCGGCAGTGGCATCGCGCAGCACGATCTCCTGGCGGTCGTCGGCATCAGCGAAATCACCGAGCGAATAAAGATCGATGCCGGTGACCTTGAGTTTTGTCGGCGTATCGGAATGCACGAAGGCGGGTTTCGCATCTCCGGCCAGATGCGAAGCGGCGATACGCGCCATCTCGTAAAGCGGCGCGACAAGGCCATAGACCATCCCGTCCACCTCGGCGCATTCGCCGACGGAATAGATGTCGCCATCTGACGTCTGCATGCCGGCATCAACGACGATGCCGCGATTGACGGCGAGGCCCGCCTCTTTCGCCAGCCCGATATTCGGACGAATGCCGACCGCCATGACCACCAGCGTCGCCGGAACGATACGGCCGTCGTCCAACTCGACGCCCTCGACCTTTCCGTCGCCGATCACGGCCTTGGTATTGGCCTTGCAGATAACCTTGATGCCGCGGTCTTCCACTGCCCTTTGCAGCAGATAACCGGCTGCGGGATCAAGCTGCCGCTCCATTAGTGTCGGATTGACATGCAACACGGTCACATCCATGCCGCGCTGGGCTAGACCAGCCGCTGCTTCCAGCCCCAGCAAGCCACCACCGATGACCACTGCTTTCTCGCGGGATTGCGCGGCCAGCAGCATGGCCTCGACATCATCGAGATCGCGGTAGCTGATGACGCCTGGAAGATTCTTGCCGGGAACAGGGATAATAAAGGGCGCGGAGCCGGTGGCAATCACCAGCTTGTCGTAGCCTTCGGTGATGCCCTGATCCGAGGTCACGGTTTTGGCGGCGCGATCGATCGCAACAATGCGATGACCCTTGTAGAGCGTGATGCCGTTTTCGATGTACCAGCCATCACCGTGGATGACGATCTGTTCATAGGTCTTTTCGCCCGCAAGCACTGGCGACAACATGATACGGTCGTAATTGACGCGTGGTTCGGCGTTGAAGATGGTAACCTGATAGCGTCCCGGTGCCTGTTCGAACAGGTGCTCCAGCATGCGTCCCGGCGCCATGCCATTGCCGATGATGACGAGTTTCTGAATGTCGGTCTCTGGCATGGGGTTACTCCGCTGCTTCGATGAAGCGGTGACGTTCGTAAAGAAACTTCAGCACGGCCTCGCGGGATTTGAGATAGGTGCGGTCGGAAGCCAGTTCGATGCGATTGCGCGGCCGCACGATCGGCACGTCGAGCACTTCGCCGATATGCGCGGCCGGGCCGTTGGTCATCATCACGATGCGGTCGGACAAAAGCACGGCCTCATCGACGTCATGCGTGATCATTACCATCGTGTTGGCGAGGCGAGCATGGATCTCCATCACCGCGTCCTGCAGATGCGCACGGGTCAGCGCATCGAGCGCGCCAAATGGTTCATCGAGCAGCAGGATCTTGGGTTCCATCGACAGTGCGCGGGCAATGCCGACACGCTGTTTCATGCCGCCGGAAATTTCCGATGGTCTTTTATCCTTGGCATGCGCCATCTGCACGAGGTCAAGATTGGCCATCACCCAGTGGTGGCGCTCAGCCTTGCTCTTGGTCGAACCGAAAACCTTGGCAACAGCAAGGTTGACGTTTTCGTAAACCGTCAACCAGGGCAGCAGCGAATGGTTCTGGAAAACGACGGCGCGTTCCGGTCCCGGCGCGTTGACCTCATGGTTTTCTAGAAGTACCGCACCGGCGGAGACCGGCGTCAGCCCGGCGATCAGGTTCAGCAGCGTTGATTTTCCGCAGCCGGAATGGCCGATGATCGACACGAATTCGCCCTTGGAAATCGTCAGGTTGATGTTCTTCAGAACCTCGGTGCACACCCCGCCGCGGTCGAAATTCTTGTCGATTTGGTCGAGTTTCAGATAGGCTTTCATAAAAGCTTTCCTTAATTCGCAGCTGCGCCACGGGTGATGAACCGGCCAAGCGCTGCGACCAGCTTGTCGAGAGCGAAGCCAACGATGCCGATGTAAATGAGCGCGACGATGATGTCGGAGAGGCGTGAGGAGTTCCACGCATCCCAGATGAAGAAGCCGATGCCGACACCGCCGGTCAGCATTTCGGCGGCGACGATGGCAAGCCATGACAGTCCGACGCCGATGCGAAGGCCCGTGAAGATGTAAGGTGCGGCCGAAGGCAGCATGATCTTGAAGAAGAACTCGAACTGGTTGAGCCGCAGCACCTGCGCAACATTGCGGTAATCCTGCGGAATGTTGCGCACGCCGACAGCGGTGTTGATGATGATCGGCCAGATTGAGGTGATGAAGATCACGAAGATCGCCGACGGGTTAGCGTTCTGGAAGGCGGCAAGCGAAAGCGGCAACCAGGCAAGCGGCGGCACGGTGCGCAACACCTGAAAAATCGGATCAAGCCCGCGCATCGCCCAGACGGACTGGCCGATGATCGCACCGACGATCACACCAGCAATCGCCGCCAGGCCGAAGCCGTAGGCGACGCGCTCCAGCGAGACGAGAACCCGCCAGCCGAGGCCGATATCCTGCGAACCATTGTGGAAGAACGGATCGACGATCAGATCGCGGGCGTCGCTCCAGACCTGAACAGGCGAGGGTAGGGATGCATCGGGCGATGAACAGAGGACCTGCCAGACGCCAAGCATCATTGCCAGCACGACAATGGGCGGCAGAACGCTGCTTGTTACAGCTGCGGCGATGCGTCCGGCATCGAATTTTGCAGCTTGCCTGCCGGAAAACGGCAAGACGTTGGCTTGCGATTTGGCGGCTGGGATCACCGGGGAAAGCTTCTCTTCTTTTGCCAGGGCGGACATTGGCGCGCTCCATAAGACGGGAATAAAAAGCCGGCGCGTCTCCACGCGCCGGAGGTGGGGAAATCAGCTCGCGGCCTTGATGGTCAGGCTATTGAGGTATGCGGACGGGTCTTCCGGATCGAAAACCTTACCGTCGAAGAACGTCTCCTTGCCGCGCGAACTGGTGGCCGGAATATCGGCCGCTGCCACGCCCAGATCCTTTGCCGCCTCGCGCCAAAGGTCTTCGCGGTTGACCTGATCGACAATCGCCTTGATGTCGGTATCGGGAGCAAACGTGCCCCAACGGATATTCTCTGCCATGAACCAGCTGTCGTGGCTTTTGAACGGGTAGGAAGCTTCGTCCTTCCAGAATTTCATTTGAAGTCCGGTCGCCTTCACATCGCGGCCATTGCCGTAGTTGATGTCGCCTTTCAGGCGGCCGAGCACGTCCTTGGCCGGCGCGTTCAACCACTGCCGCTTGCCGAGCAGGTTGGACATCTCCTCCTTGTTGGCCATGTCTTCGCACCATTGCTGCGCTTCCATGACGGCCATCAGAATGGCCTTGGCGGCATTGGGGTTTTTTTCAACCCAGTTGGCGCGCATGCCAAGTGCCTTTTCCGGGTGGCCCTTCCAGAGCTCACCGGTGGTACAGGCCGTAAAGCCGATGCCCTGATTGACGAGTTGCTCGTTCCACGGCTCGCCGACACAGAAGGCGTCCATGTTCCCAACCTTCATGTTGGCAACCATCTGCGGCGGCGGCACGACGATGGTGGAAACGTCGGTGTTGGGATCGATGCCGCCGGCGGCAAGCCAGTAGCGCAGCCACAGGTCATGCGTGCCGCCGGGAAAGGTCATGGCGACCTTCACCTCGTTGCCCGCCGCTTTCTTTTTCGCAAAGGCTTCCTTCAGCTTGGAGGCGTCGAGCTGAACGCCGGTCTCCGCATATTCCTTGGCAACCGAAATGCCCTGACTGTCCAGGTTGAGGCGGGCAATCAGCGCCATCGGTACCGGCTTGCTGTTCTGCGTCACCTTGCCCGTGTGCATGAGATACGGCATCGGTGAAAGAATATGCGCGCCGTCGATGCCATTTGCTGCGCCGCCGAGTACGAGATTGTCGCGTGTCGCGCCCCAGGATGCCTGTTTTCCGACCTCGACATCCGGCATGCCGTGTTTGGCAAACAGGCCTTTTTCAGCGGCAATGATTAACGGTGCCGCATCGGTGAGCGCAATGAAACCCAGCTTGGCGCCCGGAGTTTCGGGACCGGCTGCTGCCGCAAAAGCGCCGGACGGGAATGCTGTCTTGACTGCTGCAATCAGTGCCGCCGTGGCGCTGGTTTTGAGAAGCGTTCGACGACTGAAGCCCGGTGTCGAAATCTTGGTCATGCGCGTTCCCCTTGGTTTTATCGGTTCGTGATCTTGGATTTCGGGCACAAAAAAACGCCGCTCGGAGTTTGCGTCTGCCGGAAGAAAATCCGGACAGCAAAAACCTTGCGACGTCGGTGTCTTTTGCGAGCGCCTATCGCGCGCTCATCTGCAGCGGTCGCCGTTGACCGGTGCGAGATCTAAGAAGCAATCAGCGTGCCATTTTGATTTTTCAGGCAAAGGCGATTGAATTGCTTCAAAAAAATCTATCAGCGGCCATTTCCAACGGAGCGGCTGCTCAATTCTTCTCTGCGCATCTTTTGTGCGATTGCCGAATTCAGGGCAAAGGAATTAGACATAACATATGGAGTTCAGGATAAGCTGTCGTCGCTTTGCGGCTTCTCGAGAGCAGGTGACTGCGCTCCGCGAACCGGGAAGCTTTCTACATAGGTCCGGATATTATCAGGATCGAAAACCACACCGTCCATGAAGCGATTGTCCAAAGACCGCCCCTCGACAGTTATGTCGTCTCCTGCAGGCCCGGTGCCCAGCGCCGCGCGATAAAGATCCGGGCGGTAGGCACTTGCGGCGGCCTGCAGATTTTCGCTGCTGAAGCTCGTCTGGTTCCAGCGCAGCATCTGGCTATAGATCCAGAGCGCGTGTCCAGGTTTCGGATAGTTGGCAAAGTCGCGATGGAACTGGAAGTAATCGGGGATCACGCGCCTGTTGCCCTTGTTGTCGAGACTGAATTCTCCTGCAAGCACATGGCGGATGATCGATACGGGAGCGGCGATATAGCGTGGGTCTGCCAGGGCCTCAGCAAGTGCGTCATGGTTTTCCGGACGATCGCACCAGCGCGCCGCGGCATCGAGCGCAACAATCAGGCGTGAGACCGTATCTGCGTGTTCCTGCGCCCATTCGGGTCGCATGGCGATGACCTTTTCCGGCGCGGACGGCCAGATATCCTGCTTGGCTGCGACGATGCGGCCGACGCCACGTTCAGACGCGACCATGTTCCACGGCGCTCCAACGCAAAAACCATCTATGGCGCCGGCTTCCAGCGCGTCAGATGTCAGCGGTGGCGGGACGACGACGAGACGCACATCGTGGTCGGGATCTATGCCGCCTGCGGCAAGCCAGTAGCGGAATTCGTAATTATGGGATGAGAACGGGTAGGTCATCCCGAAGGTCGGGAGCTGCTCTCCTCGTTCCTTCATCCATTGCAGTGTTTTTGCCAGGGCATTGGCATTGTCGAGCGCGTTGGCATTCTCCGCGATGCCGCTGATCTGACGCATACGATCGAACAGTCGCGTGGAAAGCGTGATGGCGTTTCCGCCACGCCCCAGAGAGAAAGGCGTTATCGTCGGCGATGGATTGGAACCGAGACTGAGCATGGAAGCGACCGGCATCGGCGACAGCATATGGGCAATATCGAATTGGCGAAAGGCGAGCCGATCGCGCACATTGGCCCAGGATACATCCTTGACCAGATCGATCGCCAATCCCTCCTTCGCTGCGAAACCGAATTCTGCAGCTGCGATCAGAACGGACGCGTCAACGAGCGGAATGAAGCCTGCGCGCAGCGTCTTCGGCCCTTCGCCTGTCACACGGCTGGGGGCGGCTAACTTGTTTTCGGTTTGGCCGGTCGTCATCATGTTCACTCCGGTTTCCTCCGGATCCTGCTCCGGATTAAACCCCTCACATCAACAGCCCTGCTGCCGTCACGACGCTTTGGGCGATTTCGGATATCTTCTTCTTTTCATTCATGGCGGTCTGGCGCAGCAGGGCGAAGGCGTCTTCTTCCGAAAGTCCGCGCATTTTCATGAGAATGCCTTTGGCGCGCTCGATGACCTTGCGCTCTTCCAGTGCGGATTTCGCTTCCGCCAGTTCCCGTCGCAGCCGGCTGAAGGCGTTAAAGCGGCTGACCGCCATGTCGAGAATGGATTTGACGCGCTCCTTCTTGAGGCCGTCGACGACATAAGCGGAGACGCCGGCCTCCATGGCCGACTCGATCAAGGCGGTGTCGGAGCGATCCACGAACATTGCGATCGGGCGACTGACGGTACGGGTCAGCTGGAAGAGATGTTCCATCATATCCCGGTTCGGATTTTCGATGTCGATGATGATGACGTCAGGCTGTTGCGTCTCGATAATGCGTGCAACGCCATTGACCTCATGAATGACCGTGACATTGCGGTGACCGGCGTCGTTCAGGCCTTCCTCGATGATCGAGGCGCGGATGGCGTTTTCATCTATAACGAGAATTGTAAGATCAGATTTTGCCATCGCCGTCTTTTACAACATTGCGCCGTTCAGATACGCGGCAAAGCATGCAGTAGCGATCAAGGTTGACCAAGCATAGGAAAGACGCTGGTGCAGCAAAAATGCGATTATCATTCCACAAAAAGTGATTGTTCCGCCTAATAGTATACTGCGATCAGCAAACGCGAACCCAAGAGAGCCCAGAAAAATACTTGTCGCGATTGTCGACTGCACCGCATACGTTGGACGCATGCTCGGTTCGCCTGAAAAGATCAGGACGAAGCCTGACCAACTGAAGCCGATGGCAGTGCAGATAAATAGTAGGTGCGGCTGCAATTTCGTCCCCTCTTTTATCTCAGAGAAGACGCAATAGGTGTGCCAAACCGTTCTAGTGCTAGTTCTCCACGTGAATGGCCAGTCTGCACCAGCCTAGCGCTAAGCGCTTGCTCGTTCTATAGGCATTTAAACGCGGGTCGCTGGTTCAACTGTCATCAAGGCGAGCAGCGGCGGCGCTACGAAAGGCCCCTCGATCTGCCTGAAGCGATGACTTTTCGATTTGGCGAGGCGTTGCGTCGACCAACTTGCGCTGGCAACCTAACCGTCTATGGCTTAGGGATTACCCATGCCAGAACAGGACGACCATATCCACCCGGACGCAGCAGTCGCTCCCGGCTATCTAGCCAACCACGCTGCCCGCGTGTTCAACCGATTGGTGGATGCGGCCCTTCGACCGTACGGGCTTTCGCTGTCTCTGATCGGTCCGATCATGCTTTTGTCTTGGAAGGGACCAATGCTCCAGCGCGACCTCGTGCGTTCCTCGGCCATTAAACAGCCAGCAATGGTGGCGCTCCTCGACAAACTGGAAGCAATAACTCGGTATTGTCACGCTAACTGGGCTGCAGTTGCCTGCCTGACGGGTTGGGCGTAAATTTTGGCAATGCAGACAACAGATATCCGCTTCAAGCGTCACCGTTTTCCGCCACAGATCGTTGCTCATGCGGTCTGGCTTTATCTGGGGTTCAACCTTAGTCTGCGTGAAGTTGAGGAAATGCTGCTCGAGCGTGGCATCGACGTGTCATACGAGACAGTTCGCCGCTGGATCGCCAAGTTCGGACCCCAGATCGCACGCAACTTGCGGCGGCGGCAGGCGCGCCCCGGCGATATTTGGTATCTGGACGAAGTCGTCGTCAAATGCGCTGGAGAGAAATTCTGGCTCTGGCGCGCGGTGGATCAACATGGCACCGTTCTCGAAGAGATATTGCAGAAGCGGCGTGATAAAGGGGCGGCAAAGCGACTGCTCGTGGCGTTAATGAAGCGCTATGGCTTTGCTCCAAAACGGATCATCACCGATAAGCTCCGCTCCTACGGTGCAGCAAAGGCCGAAGTGGCACCCGGCCTTGACCATTGGTCGCACAAGGGCCTCAATAATCGGGCCGAGAACAGCCATCTGCCGTTTCGAAAACGGGAACGAACCATGCAAGGCCACCGATCACCAGGCATGTTGCAACGGTTCGTCTCCATGCACTCAGCGACTCGCAATTGCTTTTCAGTTCCGTCCCGCCGCCGCGCCGCGCAAACAATTCGCTACCATCGGCTCGAAGCTTTCAATGCATGGAAAATTGCGGCCTGTGTCGCCTGAATATATACGAGCCGCTGACCTTTCCACCCAGAGAAACTTAACGTGACAACACCGGTCCCCTGAAAAATATGATCAGGGGAGTCGTCTTTGAGTTCGGGACGCATTCAGGAACTTGATGAGGCGCTGAGATGACGAAGGGCAGACAAACCGGATTTTGGCTAAATGCCATACCTTTCCAACGACGTTTCAACGCGCACCGCGCTGCCGGTTTGGTGCGCCGTTGTAATGCCGCTTATAGCAGCAGCGATAGGTAAATGCCGATGCACCTATATTGGAAGGCTGCGGGAACAGCCAGTTTTCAGAGCTTCACAAACTGCTACATGCGCGAGATCGATGGCGGCAAAATGATCAGCCACGCGGACTTCACCACTGGCCGGTGTGAGGCGCTGAAGCTTCTTCCCCTCGATATCCACCCAATAAAGGGCGTGCTCCGCCACATCCCAGAGGGGCACTTCTCCCAGGATATTGGCGCAGTCGACAACGCATTCGAGGGAGGGCTTCAGCGCACTCATCTCATTCATGCAGCCCGGCCACGGCCGGCGGCCGTGGTTCGCAGATTGTCGAGAAGAACGGCGAGAAGCAGGATCAGGCCGCGGACGACATATTGGTAGAAGGCCTGGATATTAAGGAGATTCATAACATTTTCGGCAATACCCATGATCAGCACGCCGACGATCACGCCGGTCATCGCGGCCCGTCCGCCGGCAAGTGAAACGCCACCGAGCACACAGGCAGAAATGACGGAAAGCTCAAGGCCGGTCGCGGCATTTGGCTGGCCGGAGGTGATGCGCGAAGCGAGAAGAATGCCGGCAATCGCGCAGACCAGCCCTTGCAGCGCAAAGATCCAGATGCGCATGCGCACGACATTGACACCGGCCAGGCGCGAGGCTTCGGGGTTGCCGCCGATTGCCAGAGTATTCTTGCCGAAGACGGTCCGGTTGAGAATGAACCCGAAAACGAGGAACAGCAGGATCATGATCCAAATCGGCGTCGGGATGGTGAAGATCCGCGACAAGGCCAGCTGGTAGAATGCCGGATCATTTATGCCAACGGCACGGCCATCCGACGCGATCAAGGCAAGGCCGCGTACGATCTGCATGGTGGCGAGCGTCGTGATCAGCGCATTGATGCGAAATTTCGCGATGACGACACCGTTGACCAGCCCGACCACGCTGCCGGCGAGAAGTGCCGCGAGTAGGCCGAGGACGATCGAGCCGGAGGCATTGGAGACCATGACAGCGATCATGCCGGAAAACGCAACGGTCGAGCCGACCGAAAGGTCGAAGTCGCGCGATGCGAGGCAGAACATCATCGTACAGGCGACGATGCCGATCGTAACCACCGACTGCAGCAGGCCAAGCATGTTGCGCTCTGTCAGGAAGTTGGGAACGAAGATCGAGACAATCACGAAGGCGACGGCAAAGATCACCACCAGGCCCTGGTCGCCGAGAAGCAGCTTTTTCAACGAATTCATTGACGTAGTTTCCTGAAATTAGATCGTGCCGGCGGCATTCTTGTCGGGGAGGGCGGCGGTCAAGATACGCCGCTCGTCGAAATCTTCGCGTCCGATGTCCGCTGCTACGCGTCCCTGGCACATGACGATAATCCGGTCTGAAATCCCCATCACTTCCGGCAGCTCGCTGGAGATGACGATGATCGCCATACCGCTGGCAGCCAGTTCATAGAGGATTTCGTAGATTTCGGATTTTGCGCCGACATCGATGCCGCGTGTGGGTTCGTCGATGACGAGGACCTTGACGCCTTGCTCGGAGAGCCAGCGCCCGAGGATGACCTTTTGCTGGTTGCCGCCTGACAGATTGATGATGTCCTGTTTGCGCGAGGGCGTGCGTACTCTCAGCTTGGCGATGAACCGGTCGGCGACTTCAGCCTCTTTCTTCAAGCTCAGAATGCCGAAGGGCGAAAAATGCCGGCGGGAGGAAACCGCGATATTCTCTTCGATCGAGCGTCCCTGGATGATGCCCTCGAACTTGCGGTCTTCCGGGCAGAGGACCATGCCCGCGTTGATCGACGCCTTCGGATTACCGGGAGCAACTGCCACACCGTCGATATTGACGATTCCTCTATGGCGGTTGTCGGCTCCATAAAGAAGCCGGGCCATTTCGCTTCGGCCTGCGCCGATCAGCCCGAAGAAGCCCAGTATTTCGCCTTGCCGGACCGAAAAGCTGATCGGTGTCGCCAGTTTGGGACCAGAGAGGTTGGCGACATCGAGCCGCGGCGCGCCGAGCGGACGTTCGCGCCATCCCCATATGTTGCTGATCTCACGACCGACCATTTCAGCGATAATCTGATCGCGACTGGTCTCGGCAATCCGTGGATGGTGAGCGACAGCCTTGCCGTCGCGCAGCACGGTAAGGCTGTCGCAAAGCCGGAAAATCTCTTCCAAGCGGTGCGAGACGTAAAGAATGATCGTGCCCTTGGCCTTGAGCTTTTCGATCAGGGCAAACAGGACTTCGCTTTCGCGCGAGGACAGCGAAGAGGTCGGTTCGTCAAGTGCAATGACCCGCGCCTCGAGCATCACGGCCTTCGCGATTTCGATCATCTGGCGGGCGCCGATCGACAGAGATGAGACCTTGGCGCCGGGATCGACATCGATGCCGATGTCTTCCAGCCTGTCTTTGACCGTGCGCATGAGTGTGCGAGTGTCGATCACGCCGGCCTTGCCGGGGAACCGGCCCAACCAGAGATTCTCCGCCACCGTCAGCTCGGGAACCAGCTGAAGCTCCTGGTGAATAACGATGACGCCGGCCCGGAATGCGTCGCGGACCGAACCAAAGGCCTGGATCTGGCCGTCTATGCTGATGCTTCCGGTATCGGCGTGCTGGTCACCGGAAAGAATACGGATGAGCGTGGATTTACCGGCGCCGTTTTCGCCCATCAAGCCATGAACCGCGCCTTTTTCCACCTCAAAGGATATGCCCGACAGCGCCTGAACGCCTGGATAACCCTTCGAGATGCTGTCGAATTTGAGAAAAGTCATCACCGCCCCATCTGCCGGACCTCATCCGCTGAATAACCATGCCGACGCACAGACGGCGCCGGCATGGTCAGTACTTGGGAGGCAACTATTCGATGCCGAGATCCTTGCGGACCGTTTCATAATCTCCGCGCAAGGCCAGCGAACCGGAGGTCAGCGTCAGCGTCGGCGGTTCCTTGTCGTTGGCGATCCATTCGTACATGTTGATCGCGGTCTCATAGCCGTGACGTTTCGGGGAGATGATGACGGTTCCGAAGAAACCGGTCACGGCCGGCTTCTTGAACTCGTTGATGGCCGATTCTGCGCCGCCGATGCCAATGCCGATCACGTTGTCCGGCGTGATTCCGACGGATTCTGACGCACGCACCGCGCCGAGCACGGCCTCATCGTTCAGGCCGAAAGCGATCCAGTGCTTAACGTTGGCATGTTTGTTGAGAACGGTGGTTGCCGCATTCAGTGCTGCTTCGGTGTCGGTCTTGGCCTGCGGCGCGTCATAGATGTTTGCTGCAGGGAAACCTGCCGCCTTCAGCGCCGAGATTGCGCCTTCGACGCGGTCGACAGCTGTCGGTAGCTGGTCGTAGGACAAGCGGATCGCGCCGACCTCACTCATGTCCCAACCGCGCGCCTTGATCTCGGCTGCCAGAGCCTGTCCAACCGTCTCTCCGATCTTGGTGGCGGAGATGCCCATATGGACCACGTCTTCCAGCGGCTTGTCGTCAGCTCCGACAAGACGATCGTCGACCGTCATGAGCTTGAGGTCGTTCGCTATCGCCTTGGCGACGATGCCGGGACCGAGCTTCACGTCGGGAACGCAGACGATAAAGCCCTGCGCGCCCTGCGCGCCGAGGTTGTCGATCGCGGATTGAACCTTCTCACCGTCTTCGGCGCCGATCTTGACGAGCGTGAAGCCCTTCTCCTTGGCAGCCTGCTCGGCAAACTTCCACTCATCCTGGAACCACGGCTCTTCCGCCTGCTTGACTACAAAGCCGATCTTGACGTCTGCTGCCCAACCGGAGCCTGCGCTAAGGATCAGCGCGCCGACCATTAAAACTGCCTTCAATGAACGCATGGAAAATCTCTCCCTCTTTGCCCGCGTGCCTCCGCGCGGTGCCCTCAACTATCCATCAAATATCATACGCGTCAATATATATGTATGATTTTTAATCCGCTGTTTGTCACTTTTCAACGTGCTCCGCGACCTTGCGGGCGCGGCGCAGTGCGTCGGTCATCTCGCTTCGCGCCACCCCGATCAACTGTTCCATGGCGTGACGGGCAGCGTCTGGCCGGCGCATGCGAATGGCTTCCAGCACATCCTGATGGGTCAGGATCGCCTGTTCGTGGCTCTGGCTCGCGCGGTTGGTGAGCCGGAAACTGGCGAGCAAGGCTGCACGGATGGCGCTGGCAAATTGCCGATAGACCCAGTTGCCGCTGGCATTGATGATCGCCGTGTGGAATTCCAGATCAGCGCGGCTCCAATCCTCGGTATCGCGGGAATTGGCTTCCACCATATCCTCGAAAGCCTTGGAAATCTGATAGAGTTGGCGAGCGTTGGCGTTGGCGGCGGCCTGCGCGGCTGCAGCCGGCTCCAGCAGCTGACGGGCGTCTATCAGCGAGGAGTAGAAGGCATCGTCACCGCCAACAGCCAGCATGACGTCGAGCACGATTGGATCGAGATAGTTCCAGTTCTCGCGCGGCAAGACGTTCGTTCCGGCGCGTGTCCGCGATCGCACCATGCCGAGCGCGGACAGATATTGCATCGCTTCACGCAGGCTGGTCCGGCTGACGCCGAATTTTTCGGTCAGCTCGGCTTCGTTCGGCAAAGTCGAGTTTTCAGCAAATTCACCCGAGACGATCATCGTCACCAGACAGTGAAGCAATGTTTCCCTGACTGTCCTCTTTCCGCGCTGGGCTATGGGCGCCCCATGTTCGGTAAGGACTTTTGCCGTCGACCCCTTGTTCATCTCTCGTCCCTCGCGTCGCGTTTTATGGAACCCAAGTCTTGGGTCTTAGTCCTGAAGTGACGGTAGTATGAATCATCCTTCGGGCTCAATCAAATTCCAAAATAAATCGTATTTAAGTTGACATTCATCAGCTGAATATTAGTTTGGTCTCTGTCGAGCGGTGGAGCGCGCGACGAGGGTCATAACCGACAGTTGAGGGAGGATCAGATGAATTTCACGAAACGTGCTGCGATGTTTGCCGTCACCGTGGCAATGGCAACGTCGCCGGCGCTCGCGCAGGAAGATCTGAAGGTCGGCGCCATCTACATGGACGCCCAAGGCTTTTATGCCGGCGTGCGCAAAGGTATCCAGACCGCCGCACAAGCTGCCGGTCGCAAGCTCGACATCGTCGAAACCAATGCCCAGGGCGATGTAAGCAAGGAATCGACATTCATCGATTCGCTCATCTCTGCCGGTGTGCAGGCGATCGTCGTCTCACCGGTTTCGGCCGACGGGTCGTACCGCGCCATCCGCCGTGCCCATGACGCCGGCATTCCGGTTGTCTGCTACAATACATGCCTGAACGATGCCGACATGAAGGAATATATCTCCGCCTATGCAGTCGGAGACCCCTTCGAGTTCGGTAGCAAGCTCGGCGATGCGGCGGCCGAATATTTTATCGCCCAGAAAAAGGACGCCCCGAAGATCGCCGTTCTGAACTGCGAATTCGTCGAGGTCTGCGTCACACGCCGCAAGGGCTTCGAACAGGCCCTGATGACCAAGGTGCCGGGCGCCAAGATCGTCGCCAACCAGGAAGGCGCGGTGCTCGATAAGGCCGTCTCCGTCGCCAGTACGATGCTGTCTTCCAATCCCGATATCGATGCCTTTTTCGGCGAGGCGGGTGGTGCGACGCTCGGTGCTGCGCGCGCCGTTCGAAGCCAGGGTAAGGCCGGTCAGGTTGTCGTCTTCGGCGGCGACATGACTACCGAGATCGCTCAGGAACTGTCCGACAACTCCGTCATCAAGGCGGTTGTCGATATTTCCGGCCAGGGGCTTGGCAAGCTTGCTCTCGAGCAGGCGATCAAGTCGATCGACGGCACCCCGCCGGAAGGCATCAAGGTTGCCTATGACATCGATGTCTATAAGTCGTCCGACGACGGCAAGGCATGGCTCAAGGCGCACGCTGACGGAATTCCGTGAGCCTAAAAGTGTTGCCTGTCCTTCGTCGACGTGATCGGGAGGACAGGCTGACGAGCAAGATCCGAAGCCCGCGGCTGCCATGATCCGGCGGCATCGCCTTCAACGGAATGTCCCATGACCTCAGTTTCCATGATCCGTCCTGCCGAAGCGTCAGCCGTCGCTTCGATCAAGGGATGCACCCGTCAATATCCCGGCGTGCTGGCGCTCGACAACGCAACATTCACCCTGGCGTCCGGCGAAGTCAGGGCCTTGCTCGGCAAGAACGGTGCCGGCAAGTCGACCCTGATCCGCCTGTTGGCGGGTGCCGAAATTCCCGACAGCGGTACTGTGCTGATCGATGGCGCGCCATTGACCCAAACCGGGTCCGGTCGGGCGCAGGAAGCCTTCGAGAAGGGTGTGCGCGTCGTCTATCAGGAACTGAGCCTCGTGCCGGGCATGACGCTGGCCGAGAACCTGTTCCTCGGTCGCTGGCCTCGCAAGGGCGGCGTCATCCAATATGGTGCGATGGAGGCGCAAGCGAACGAAGCCATGGCGAGCCTTGGCCTCGACCTGCCGGCCGACCGGCTGGTGGCGGGCTTGAGCCCCGCCGAACGTCAGCTTCTCGAAATTGCCCGCGCCATGCTCGGCAAGCCGAAGATCGTCATCCTCGACGAGCCGACCAGTTCGCTGGCGGCAGCTGAGGCCGACAAGGTCATGGCTGCGGTAACGCGAGTGGCCGCACAGGGCGTTGCCGTCGTCTATGTCAGCCACCGGATGAACGAAATCCGCCAGATCGCACATTCCGCCACGGTCATGCGCGACGGCAAGATCATCGACACGGTCGACGTCAAGGGCGCCAATACGCGCGAAATCGTTCGCCTCATGCTCGGTTCGGAAGCGTCGCAAGCCGCCGTTTTGGAAAACCAGAGCCAAGCGCAAACGGTTCTTGAAGTCCGCGATCTCGCGCTTGCCCCGAAACTGTCATCCGTATCCTTTTCGCTCAAGAAGGGCGAGGTTCTCGGCATTGCGGGATTGCTGGGCTCGGGCAGAACCGAGTTGCTGCAGGCCATCATGGGAGTGCGCGATTTCGATGCTGGCGATATCCTTGCCTATGGCAAGTCCGTCAAATCGGTGGGCTACAAGGAGATGATCCGGCGTGGTTTCGGCTATACGCCTGAAAGCCGCAAGGAAGAGGGCATCGTACCGCTGCTCGGTGTCGACGAAAATACGTTGTCGACGGATTTCTCCAGCGTCAGCCGGAGTGGTGTCCTGTCCGTCAGCTTGATGGCGGACGCCACCCGCAAGATCATCGAGCGCCTGCATATCAAGGCCGCGCGCACGGATACGCCTATTGGCACTCTGTCCGGAGGCAACCAGCAGAAGGTTGTGATCGGTCGCTGGGTCTATGCCGGCAGCCGCATCCTCCTGCTCGACGAGCCGACGCGTGGCGTCGATATCGAGGCGAAGGCGCAGATCTATGCGATCATTCGTCAACTGGCGGCCGAGGGCCGTAGTGTGATCTTCGTATCGAGTGAGATCGAGGAACTCCCCCTGGTTTGCGACCGGGCCATCGTGCTGCGGGACGGAATGCTTCAGGAAGAATTCAAATCACCCAACATCGATCAGGACCGCCTCATGGCTGCCTGCATCACCGGACACTGAGGGAGACAGAGGATGTCACTCGACAATGCTGCCAAGCCGGCGGCCTCCGCAAAACCCAAGGCTCCCGGCCTTGCATTTTCCAAGCACATGAACGAGCTGAGCCTGTTCCTGGCCATCGTCGTGCTCTACATCATCTTTGCATCGACTGCGCCGGGCTTCATCTCGTTCAACAACCAGGTGAATATTCTTCGCGATGCGGCAACGATCGGCATTGCCGCCTGGGCTGTGACGCTAATCATCATTGCTGGCGAAATCGACGTCAGCGTTGGCCCGATGGTGGCCTTCATCTCCGTCTCGCTTGCATTCTTGCTGCAATGGGGCGTTCCGACGCCGATTGCCTTTGCACTTGCCATCGTCTTCGGCGCCTTGCTAGGCGCCATTCCGGGCATCCTTCGTGCCTATTTCGATGTGCCGTCCTTCGTCGGCACGCTCGGCATGTGGAGCGCATTGCGCGGCACGGCGCTGTTCATCACGGACGCGCTGCCGGTTTCGATCGGTCGCAACGATATTCTGGACGCGCTTGACCGGTCTATCTTCGGCATTCCGCCGGCGGCCATCATCATGCTCGTCCTGTTCGCCGCCTTTGCCTTCGTCAGCCGCCGCACCGCCTTCGGTCGCTCGGTCTTCGCCATCGGCGGCAATGCTCATGCGGCATTCCTGAGCGGTATCAGCGTGGCGCGCATCCGTGTGGGATTGTTCGCCATCGGCGGCGCCATGGCCGCGATCTCAGGCATCCTGCTGGTCTCGCGTCTGGGATCCGGCAACGCGACGGCCGCAAACGGCCTCGAATTCGACGTGATCGCGGCCGTCGTGGTCGGCGGCACGGCTCTGTCGGGTGGTCGGGGCTCGATGCTCGGAACGCTGCTCGGCGTCCTCGTCATCACCCTCATCGGCAATGGCCTCGTGCTGCTCGGGATCAATCCATTCTTCCAGCAGGTGGTTCGGGGCCTGATCATCGTGATTGCGGTTCTCGCCAATATTCAGGCGATCAAGCGCAGCCTGTCGCGCAACAAGGGATAAGTCTCGATGACGGCGCTTGATCTGACTTCGGGACCCTTGTCCCTCACCGTTTCGACGGATGGCGGATTGATTCTCGGCTTCTGGCGGCAGCAGGATGGCGTGCGGGTCCCGCTGCTGCGCGAAGCCCCGGGCAATGCCGACGCGCTTTCGTCATCCTGTTATCCGCTCGTTCCCTTCGGTAATCGGGTGAAGGACAACCGGTTCGAATTCGAGGGGCATGAATACCGGTTCTCGGCCAATACGGTCTGGGATCGGCATTACCTGCATGGCGAAGGCTGGCAGTCGGTCTGGCGGGTGGATGAACATACGTCCGACAGGATCGTTATGGGCTTTCGCCATCGCGGCGGCGGCACGCCCTATGCCTACTGCGCTACGCAGGCTTTCGCTCTGACGGACCATGCGCTGCAAATGACGCTTTCCGTCGAAAACGAGGGAGACCAGGCTTTGCCGTTCGGCCTCGGCTGGCATCCTTATTTTCCGATGACGCCGCAGACGACCCTGATGGCTCCAGCGAAAAAGTTATGGACCGAGATCGAGGGCTGGCTGCCGGGCGAGGCGACGGATATCCCGCAGGCTCTCGATTTCAGCGAGCCGTCGTCCCTGCCGCATCGCTGGGTCAATAACGGTTTCGAAGACTGGTCCGGCGAAGCGGTCGTCTCCTGGCCGGAGCGCGGCACACGCTTGCGGCTGACCGCCGATCCGCTGTTCCGGCATGGCTTTGTCTTCGTCTCCGACACGGCTTTCGATCCGCAGTTCAAGCGGGACTATTTCTGCTTCGAGCCGATGTCGCATGTCGCCAACGGCCACAACCTGCCGGGTCTTGGCGGGCTTCAAATACTCAATCCGGGCGAGGTTCTTTCGGGCAGCATCACGCTGCGGCCGGAGGATCTGTGACCAGGCGCATACCCTCTGGGAGTGAAAATGTCTAAGGACGGTCGGTTCGACTATATTATCGTCGGTGGCGGCAGTTCCGCCTGCGTTGTGGCGGCACAGCTCGTCGAGAACGGCCGCGCACGCGTTCTGCTTCTGGAGCGCGGCCCGGCAAAGCCCAATCCGATCATGAACTTTCCCGCCGGCTACATGAAGTTCCTAGCCAAGGATACCTACCTTGCTATGCACAAGACGGCGCCGCAGCCGCAGCTCGATGGTCGCGGGCCCATCGTGCCGCAGGGCCAGGTTCTGGGCGGCGGCAGTACGGTCAATGCCATGGTCTACATGCGCGGGCAGGCTGCAGATTTTGATCTCTGGAATGAGCTCACCACCGGGCCGGGTGCCGAGAATAACGGTGCGTGGTCCTACCGCGATCTCCTTCCCTATTTCAAGGCACAGGAAGACAACGATCATCTTGCCGGCGAATATCATGGTGTCGGCGGCCCCTTGAAAATTTCGCACCTGGGCCACACAAGCCCGATGACCCGCACCTATGTGAAAACACTGCAGGGCATGGGCATTCCCTATAATCCCGATTTCAACGGCCCCGCACAGTTCGGCGTCGGTTTCATGCAGCACACGATCGACTGGCAGACGCGCAAGCGGTCAAGCGCCGTCGATGCGTTTCTGGCGCCCGTCATGAACAATCCGCTACTGACCATTGAGACCGATGCCACCGTGACCGCAATCCGCATGGAAGGGGATCGCGCCGTCGGTGTCGATTTCGTCCAGAATGGGACACCGAAGTCTGCTGAGGCGGGCGTTGAGGTTATTCTTGCGGCTGGCGCCTACCAAACGCCGAAACTGCTGATGATTTCCGGCATTGGCCCGGAAGCGGAGCTTTCAAAGCACGAGATACGGACAAAGGTCGCGCTATCCGGCGTCGGCAAGAACCTGCAGGATCACTACGAATGCCCGGTCGTTGCGACAACCAAGGGGTCGTTTGGCTATTACAAGCAGGATCGCGGCTGGCCGATGATCAAGGCCGGGCTGCAATATCTGTTGTTCAAGTCCGGCCCGGCCTCGACGACGGGCGTCGAAACCTGCGCTTTCTATGACCCGGATGGACACAATGAACGCCCGACCATCCAGATGTTCTGTGTGCCGACCGTCTATCTCGACCGCGACGTGATGGGTACCGAACCCGGTGACGGCGTCACGATCAATTCGCTGCTGCTGCGGCCAAAGGCGCGCGGATCGGTAACGCTGACATCGAGCGATCCGTTCGCCGATCCGATCGTCGATACGCAGATATTCGCTCATCCGGACGATCTCAGGCTGACCATGGCGGGCTTCCGTTTTGCCCGTACCGTGCTGGACGCTTCGCCGATGCGCGAGTTGATCGACAGGGAGATTTTCCCCGGCACCGATATCGATAGCGACGAGGCGGTTGCTGCTCATTGCAAGCGGACAGTCAAGACCGGCTATCATCCGGTCGGAACCTGCAAGATGGGACATGACGGTGATCCCGACGCTGTTCTCGACACGCGCCTGCGGGTGCGTGGAAGCCGGGGCCTGCGGGTGATCGACGCATCTCTGATGCCGACAATCGTCAGCGGCAATACCAATGCCGCCGTTCTCGCGGCCGCCGGCAAAGCGGCTGAACTTATTTTATCCTGATCGGGACACGCTCATGAAGATCACCAAGCTCACCACCTATATCGTTCCGCCGCGCTGGCTGTTCCTGAAGATCGAAACCGACGAAGGCATTGTCGGCTGGGGCGAGCCGGTCGTGGAAGGTCGCGCGCTGACTGTGCAGGCCGCCGTCCACGAGATGGAAGACTACCTCATCGGCAAGGACCCGTTCCTCATCGAGGATCACTGGACCGTTCTTTACCGGGGCGGCTTCTACCGGGGTGGCGCCGTTCACATGTCGGCGCTGGCCGGCATCGATCAGGCGCTGTGGGACATCAAAGGCAAGGCGCTCGGCCAGCCGGTGCATTCGCTGCTCGGCGGCCAGGTTCGCGACCGGATCAAGGTTTATTCCTGGATCGGCGGCGACCGCCCATCCGATGTCGCGCGCAATGCCAAAGAGGTGGTTGCCAGCGGTTTTAAGGCGATCAAGCTCAACGGCTGCGAGGAAATGCAGATCGTCGACACCAACGAGAAAGTGGAAAAGGCGGTCGAGACGATCGCCATCATCCGCGAGGCCGTCGGTCCGCATATCGGCATCGGCGTCGATTTCCACGGCCGTGTTCACAAGCCGATGGCCAAGGTTCTTGCCAAGGAACTCGAACCCTACAAGCTGATGTTCATCGAAGAACCGGTTCTTTCGGAAAACCGTGAGACGCTGAAGGAAATCGCCAACCATTGCTCGACGCCGATCGCGCTTGGCGAGCGCCTCTATTCCCGCTGGGATTTTAAACAGGTCCTGTCCGATGGTTATGTCGACATCATTCAGCCGGATCTTTCGCACGCTGGCGGCATTACCGAATGCCGCAAGATCGCGGCCATGGCGGAAGCCTATGACGTGGCGCTCGCGCCGCATTGCCCGCTCGGGCCGATCGCGCTTGCCGCCTGCCTGCAGGTCGATGCCATTTCGTACAATGCCTTCATCCAGGAACAGAGCCTTGGCATCCATTACAACAAGTCGAACGACATCCTCGACTACATCGTAAACAAGGACGTGTTCCAATATGCCGACGGTTTTGTCAGCATTCCGCAGGGACCGGGCCTCGGCGTCGAGGTCGACGAGGCCTATGTGATCGAGCGCGCCAAGGAAGGCCATCGCTGGCGCAATCCGATCTGGCGTCACGAAGACGGCAGTTTTGCAGAGTGGTAAGGAGAGTGTGATGACGGGCAGGCTGTCGGGCAAAAACATCTTTCTGACGGGAGCGGCGCAGGGCATCGGCCTTGCTATCGCTAAAACCTTTCTGCGGGAGGGAGCGGCCCTTTTTCTGGTTGATCGGGATGCCGACCTCCTGGCCCGAGAGGCAACAGCGATGCGGCAGGCCGGAGGCAGGGTCGGATGGGTCAGCGCCGATATCAGCGATGCCGCCGCGATCAGCGCCGCAGTTCGACAGGCGGCCGAGGAGATCGGGCCGATCAACGGACTGGTCAACAACGCAGGTGTCAATGTCTTTGCAGAGCCTCTCGAGACGACGGACGAGGAGTGGAACCGCTGTTTCGACATCAATCTCAAGGGCGCCTGGAACTGCTGTAAGGCAGTTCTACCCGGCATGATAGAAGCCGGCGGCGGCGTCATTCTCAACATCGCCTCGACACATGCCTTCACTATTATTCCGCATACATTCCCGTATCCGCTGGCAAAACACGCGCTGCTCGGCATGACCAAATCGCTCGGGTTGGAATATGCGCCAAAAAACATTCGGGTGAATGCACTCGCGCCCGGCTATGTTTCGACCCAGAAAGTCATCGACTACTGGAACAGCTTTCCTGATCCTGTGGCCGCCAAGGCGGAGACGATGAAACTGCATCCAGGTGGCCGGATCGCCTCGCCGGAGGAAATCGCTATGGCGGCAGTGTTCATGATTTCGGATGAGTGTCCGTTCATGAATGCAACATGTTTGACCGTGGACGGTGGTTTAAGTGTCCAGCAACACCCAGCCTGAAGCGGCGAGGTTTCGCTGACTGGTTAGAAAGGTGACATTGGATTCAGCTGGTTGGGTCTCGCCGTCAGAGGATGATCTTTCTCGAATAACGGGATCGACAGTTCGTATCTGTTCAAGGCGTTCGATGCCAACGGCCGTCCATGCTTACCTGTGCTATCCCAGCAGACGGCAGAACTCGCCAACGTTCAAGGTTGTTTTCAATGCGTTGAAGGTTTGATGTGCCGATCAGTGGGTTGAGATGCAAATGGCCAGCCAGATCTTCAGTTAAGCCGTGCAAGCAGCCCAACTACGCCGACGGCTTGTCTTTGTGCAACCGCATCTGGTACCGAGACTGGGTGAGTTTCTCCTCGAAGGCTTTGCTCGTCTCTATGTCCAGTTCAAACAACAATGACGGGCCTGTTAAAACACTGGCTGACGCCCTCGCCACCGAGCGTGTGAACCCGGTGGCGCTGTTGGAAGCAGTGCTTTCCGCCTCAGATGATTGCATCAAGATCCTCGATCTTGAAGGACATCTCCTTTTTATGTCCGAAGGCGGCAAGCGCGTGATGGAGGTGGATGACTTCGATTCCTTGAAAGGCTGCCCGTGGCCTGATTTCTGGACAGACGAGGGTAATGTCGCCGCCCGTAATGCCGTCTCAATCGCTGCCTCAGGGCGTCCGGCCCGCTTCACAGGCTCTGCCAAGACCGCGCGGGGTAACGATCGATTCTGGGATGTCCAGGTCCTGCCGCTTCTCGATAGTGGCGGCACGCCCACCCAACTCCTCTCGATTTCTCGTGATATCAGCGAGGGGCATTCGGCACGGGCAAAGGTTGCAGAACTGCTTGCGGCCGAACAGGAAGCAGCTAAAGCCGAAGCCGACACGTTAAGGCGGATGCTGCTCGATGCTCCGAGCTTCATGTGTGTGCTGGAAGGGCCGGCGCACGTCTTCAAGATTACCAACAAGGCCTATCTTCAGCTTGTGGGGCATCGCGACCTGATCGGTGTACCCGTTCGCCAGGCATTTCCGGACGTCGAAGGGCAGGGCTTCTTTGAACTGCTGGACGAGGTTTATGCAACGGGAAAGCCGTTCATTGGGCGCAGTGTAAGCTTTGCGATCCAGCGTTCGCCAGACGCTCCCTACGAAGAAGCATTCCTCAACTTTGTCTATCAGCCGATTTTCAGCTCCGATGGTGTCGTCACCGGGATATTTGTGGAGGGAAGCGACGTCACAGACTTGAAAAACGTCGAACTCGCGCTCCGCCGAAAGGATCTTCAGCTCGAGCTTGCACTTGACGCGGCTGGAATGGGCGTTTGGGAATGCACGGTGGTCGATGGACATTTCGTTGATATCAAAGAGGACGAACGGGCAAGGACCTTGCTCCATCGTTTGGCTGATGAAGAGGCGAGTTTCGACAATTTCACATCCCGCGTTCATCCCGATGACCGGCTGGCTCTTGCCGAGTCAGCGGGGCAGGCGTTGGATTCAAGTGGCAGTGGGATCCTGGATGTCCAGTATAGGATGCTTGAACGCCCCGGCATGCCTAGCCGCTGGATTCATGCCAGAGCGAAAACTGTTACAGCCGACGGCGCAACGAAATTCGTGGGTACAGTGCGGGATGTCTCGGACCGAAAGGATGACGAGGCGCGGCAGCAGTTGGTCAGTGGCGAACTGCAGCACCGGATCAAGAACCTCCTGGCGATGGTGAGTGCAATCGCCACGCAAACATTGCGTGGAGAAGATATTGCTGAGCGGCGAGAGACATTCAATGCGCGTCTGCATGTATTGGCGCAGGCCCAGAATATGTTGATGGCTACGACGTTTGAAAGCGCTGGAATTCATGACACGCTACGAGCGGCACTTGCGCCCCATGGCGGATCTGACGGCCGTTTCGATATCGATGGTTCGCACTTCGAGATGACGCCGAAGCAAAGCCTGTCGATGGCGCTCACGCTGCATGAACTGGCCACCAACGCGACCAAATATGGCGCACTTTCAAACGACGCCGGCCGTGTCAGAATATCCTGGCATCTGGCGAGGGCCGCCGATGGACGACAGGATCTCAACTTCGTCTGGCAGGAGAGCGGAGGACCTTCTGTGTCCGAGCCGAAGACCAAGGGTTTCGGGTCGCGTCTTATCTCCCGCGTGCTTGCTGCAGATTTCTCAGGCGATGTACGGATCATTTACCCCTCGGGAGGCGTTGTATGCATACTAACAGCCAAACTTGGCTAGCTCGACGCGAAAATGTCTCGCTTTGTCCTCCAGTCTACGGGATCCGGCTAACCAGAAACTTTCAGTCATGATTGCTCAACGAACCGCCGTCTTGGTTGTCGAAGACGAGGCCCTCGTTCGAATGGGCATTGTCGATGAACTGGAAGATGCGGGCTTTGAAGTGTTCGAAGCCGCAAATTCAGTTGCCGCGATCGAGATACTTATCGCTAATCCGCGCATAGAAGTGATGTTTACGGACGTCGATATGCCGGGCGGAGTGGACGGCCTCAAGCTTGCAGCGTCGGTTCGTGACAGATGGCCCCCCCTTACCATCATCGTCACCTCCGGTCTTCGCTCGGTCGCGACTGAAAGCCTGCCGGTACGGGCGCGGTTCATGCCGAAGCCGTACAATCCGGATGTCGTGGTTCGGTCCATCCGAGAGATGATGGCTCAATAATTCCAATCTGAGAAAGTCAGGTGCTTGCTGTGTACAACGGCATCGATGGTGATCGCATGGAAGCCGCGCCGTAGGCGGGGTGCTGAGCCACAAATGGATGGACGCGACGGCTTCTTTCAGAACACGTCGCGTCGATCACCGTCTAAATTCTGCCATGCGCCGTCGCCGGACCGATCTGCGATGCAATTTCGGTCACCAGATCAGCGGGGAAACCACCTTCGCGAGCGTGCCTATAAATGATCTCGGCGCTTTCCGCCTCATGGACGCAGTAGATCTTGTCGCCGGCGACATAGCTCGTCACCCATTCATAGGGCACGCCGAGGCCTGCAACAACATCGTTTGACTTAGCCGAGATGCCCTGGAGCTGTTCGGCATTGAGCTTGGATGCTCCCGGGATGTTCCTCTCGATCAGGTATTTTGGCATTTTCACGTCTCCTCAATGGATTTCATGGTCCTCACCATGAGATCGATACCCTCAGGTAGGAGAACTCGCTTCGGGGAATGTCCCCATTTTCTCTTTGCGCATTCCCCATTTTTTGCGCTTAGTTGCGTTCAACGCCGCTGGACGATGATGGTCAGACGTCATGCAACTCTTGGAGCGCGCCGAACAACTCGAACAACTGCAGTCGCTTCTGATCGAAGCCGCTGTGGGAAATGGTCACGTCGCCGTTTTGGTGGGCGAGGCCGGAGCGGGAAAATCCGCGATCGTCAACATATTCACCGATCTCGTGGGTAAGACTACACGGGTCTTGCGGGGTGCATGCGAGAATTTCGGTACGGCAGAGCCCCTCGGCCCCTTGCGCGACCTCGCTCGCGAAGCTGGGTGGGCCTTGTCAGAGACGCTTTCGTACACCGAAAGTCTGATCGCCTTGTTCTCCGAGGTCTTTCGACTGTTGAGCGAGGAAGCGCCCACGAGCCTGATTGTGATCGAGGACATCCACTGGGCCGATGATTCAACACTGAACCTCATTCGATATCTGGGGCGACGGATCCGCGACGCGCATATCTTGATTCTGTTGACGGCACGGGATGATCATGTGGGTTTACAATCACGCTTGCGAAAAGCCTTGGGCGATATCCCAGCCACCAGTCAGAGGCGAATAGACGTCCCTGCATTGAGCAGGGCTGCCGTAGGTGAACTTGCAGAGCTACGCGGTTTGGACGGTGATGAGATTTTTCGTGTCACCGGGGGCAATGCCTATTTCATTACCGAGCTGCTCGAGGCGGGCGGCTGGATGGTGATGCCGAGAACCGTTCGCGATGCCGTTCTTGCGCGTGCGGAGGGTCTAACGGCTCCTGATAGGGATGTTCTTGCGGCAGCCTCGATCTTTCCCGATGCAATCGACTTCAAGTCTCTCGATGCGATTTGCGGCGATGGCGCCGAAAAATCCTTGCAGGCATGCCTCGACTGCGGCCTGATGCGTCGGGTTGACGGAACATACTCGTTTCGTCACGAGATCACTCGCCAGGTGATAGAGCAATCTTTATCGCCCCTTCGTCGTCGTGGCTTGAACGCAGCGGCCCTGGCAGCCTCCCGCCATGCCGAGCATGTGCCGTGGGTGCGGTTGATACACCATGCGAACGAAGCGCAGGATATCGCTGCCATCTGTGAACTGGCACCGCAGGCGGCAGCAGAAGCGGCAAGGCTGGGTGCCCATCGCGAGGCGATCAAGCACTATGAACTTGCATTGACCCACGCCTCTGCGTTTGACGAAAAGCAGCGGGCAGACCAGTATGAACGCCACGCCTTCGAATGTCACCTGGTCGGCCAGGTCGAGCGGGCCATAGTTTCACAGAAAAAAGCGCTCGCTATTCATCACCGCCTCGGCGCGCCATTGCGAGAGGGCGAAAGCCTGCGGTGGCTGTCTCGGCTCAGTTACCTCGCAGGCAACCGCGAGGATAGCGACGCCTATGGAAAGGAGGCCGTGGATCTCCTGGAGGCGCAGCCTGAGGGAGCGGAGCTCGCCATGGCATATTCCAATCTCTCGCAACTGAGTATGCTCGCAGGCGACGCGGAGACAGCGTGTCTTTATGGGGAGCGCGCGATCGGCCTGGCGCAATCGGAAGCTATCGGCAGACCCGATATTCTCTGCCATGCACTCAATAATGTTGGCACCGCAGTCTTGTGGCGTGACCCCGATCAAGCCCGGGATCTCCTTGGACGTAGTCTGGAAATTGCCCTCGCTCACCAGCTCGAGGAGCACGCAGCTCGTAGTTTCACCAATCGAGGCTGGATAGAGCTGCGTTTGCATTCTGTCGCAGACGCCGAGGATTTTCTCGGGCGTGGAATTAGCTACTGTATCGAACACGACCTCGATACGTGGCGTGACTACATGCGTGGTGAACAGGCGGAGTTGCTCACCTATCTCGGCCGCTGGGACGAGGCGGAGCAGGCGGCCAGCTTGGTCGTCGGCAACGTCAATGCGCCTCCCTTGTCACGATACCCGAATGTTCTTGCGCTCGCGGTTCTCTGGACACGGCGTGGTGAGCCGGCAGAGGCGTTACTGGAGGAACTGTCGCGTTTTCTTGAGACGGGCAGGGAGCTGCAGAGACTGGCACCCTATGCCGAGCTGATAGCGGAGCGGGCTTGGTTGGGCTTGGAGGACATCGGACGAGCCTTGAGTTTGCTCGATCAGGCCATTGCTCTTTCCAGGGATGACGCCGCTGTTTCGCTGCTGCTTGTCTGGAAACGAAAACTTGGAGCAGATGTTTCGCTCGACTCGGCTTTCGGCGTAGACCCGGTCGTTCGCCAGATGCTGGCTGGTGACTGGGCGGCCGCAGCGGAGACCTGGAGCGAGAGGGGATCGCCATATTGGCAGGCCATGACACTCCTCGATGGTGACGATGATGCCGTCTATCACGCACTAGACCTGCTTGAAGGCATGGGAGCCTCGGCAGTTGCCCAGCATGTCCGTGCGATCATACGTGGCCGACTTGGCCGTGTTGCCGCCCGTGGTCCAAGGGCGAGCACGAAGGCCAACCCGGCCGGCCTGACGATGCGCGAAATGGATGTGTTGCGATGGGTTGATCTGGGTAAATCCAACGGAGAGATAGCTGCGTTGCTGTTCGTCTCGGCCAAGACGGTGGATCACCACGTTTCTTCGATCCTCGCCAAGCTCAACGCAAAAACGCGGACAGCTGCTGCATCTCACGCTCGTAGTCGGGGTCTGCTTTCATAACCACAACAAAGCCAATAATGAGATATTTGGAGGCTTATTTCATTCAACGACAGGTCGCCGGATCGTACCTCATCAAAACCTGAAAGTTCAGGAGACCTATCCGCCGCTCCCGATGACACCGATAAGCGGGTCAAGAGGCGAGGAATTTTTGTACAGATGTGACGCGTCGCGGAGTAATCTAAGTCGGTTTCCAAAATGAACGAAGAGGGCGATGGGTATGAATATTCTTCCGCAGCTCGAAGGTCGACTCATGGCCACCGGAGGTGGATTTGAGACCTGGCTCCAGTATGTCGACGGCTTCACGCTACGCCACTTCTGCGGCTTTGAATTGCTTGAAGACAGGCGAGGCGCGGCATGCCTTGAACAATATCAGCGAAAGCTCGTGGAAGCTGCGGTCTCTCAGGGCTTCGGCGTCATCAACGAGGGCCTGCATTACCGCGCCAGCCGTGATTGGGGCACCCTCATCGGCTACTCCCCGCAGGCGCTCGAGGAGATCAATATTCGGGGGATCGAATTCTATCGAGCCATTGCGCGCGAATATCATTCCGCAGAAACGCCGATGATCGTGGGCGGGGCAATCGGACCGCGCGGCGATGCCTATCAGACGGGGGCGATGATCGACGCCGCGTCGGCGGAAGACTATCATTCCGAACAGATACTCACGTTGAAGCGAGCCGGCGCAGACATGATCACGGCGATGACGTTTTCGTCGGTCGAAGAAGCCATCGGCATTTCCAGGGCGGCTGTTTCTGCGGGTCTTCCGATCGTCATTTCCTTCTTCGTCAAGCGAGGCGGGTTGCTTTCGAATGGTGAAACCCTCCAGCAAGCCATCGAAATGGTCGATGCCGCCACCGATGCCGCGCCAGCCTATTACATGATCAACTGCACCCATCCGACAGAATTCGAGCCTGCCTTGACGGTGGGAACCTGGGCAAAGCGGCTCGGCGGCTTCATGCCCAACGCGGTCGCCATGGAAACCCTGGAACTCTGCAAGCTTGGCCATCTGGAGGACGGCGATCCCGAAGAGCTTGGCCATCAGATGGGCGCTTTGGCGGAACGGTACCCTCACATCAATGTCTGGGGCGGCTGTTGTGGTACCGATGCGCGTCATATTGGCAGGATAGCACACAGCGTCGGTCAGTTTCGCTGTCGGTGAAGGTGTTTATGGCTTTTGCTCGGTGTCGCATCCGCTATCCCAGGTACGACCAGATTCAGTTCCCGGTTCCGTCACCTGTGATGTTGCCACTCGACGATTGGTATGCGGAAGAGCATGCCCAGGGGTCGATGGAAATAGGGAGGACGAAGCAATGGATGATGTTCAATCGAAACGTACGATCCTCGAATTCCTCCGGAGGCACACGTTAGCGGTGATTGCGACATCGCATCGAAACGGTACGCCTGAAGCCGCGACGATCGACTTCTCTGTGCGCGATAACCTGGAAATAGTATTCGACACGTTCGAGCAGACGCGCAAGTTCGAAAATCTCTCGAAACGTCGTAGCGTCGCGATCGTCGTCGGATGGGACGACAAAATTACGGTGCAATACGAAGGCGAGGCATCGAGGGTGCCAGCCCCCGATATCGCGCACCACCAGGAGGCACATCTCAACAGTGTCCCAGCGGAGAGAGAGTTCGTCGAAAAAGGTGCGGTGATATTCAGGGTCGAGCCACGGTGGGCACGATACTCGGATTTCACCAAGCAACCGCCAGAGGTCTTCGAGGTCTATTTCTGACCAGTCTTGCCGCGCCACCGTTGACTGATGTCATAGAAGTCTTTCTTGCGTCGATCTTTTCGCGCGCTCGCACGATGGCTACCGTGGACCATCAGCGGCCAATCGATGCTAAGTGAAGACTTGCATCCTATTTTGTAAAACGCGCGCTTTCTCGATGCGTGGCGATCCCGCATGTAGCCTTGGCTCAAGCCTCAGCCCACATGCCTCCACCATTCGCCTGGACGGGATATTGCTCGCCGACACCAGCTCGTAGACATGGCTCGCTCCGAGTTCCTCAAAGACGCGTTCGATCATGAGGGCGTTGACGTACTTGCCCAACCCTTGGCCACGACAGGACTCCGCGACAGCGACCAGGCCACCCCACGCGTATTGCCTGTAGGGGCTGTAGGCGTTGTGCGGCATATAGCCGTGAGCGGTGGAAACCACATTCGCGTCTGCGTCGGTGATCGCAATTGTGGTCGCACTGGCGATTTCGCCCGTCAACATCGATCCCGAAAAAGGAACAAGCCCGGCACTGGCCATCATCGCCTGCAAGTCTTTCACCTGTTTGCTTTCCGCGCCGTTAGGTGTTGGCCACAGAAAATAGCCATCTTCCAAGGGAAGATCGACAAGACGTCTGATCCCTTCCAGATCAGTAGTCTCGATTTTCGGCTAGGCCCCAGCATCAGTCATTGCCACACGCATCCCGACTGATCTTTGCCCTCATCTCGGTCCTTAAAATTGAAGCTTTTGGCCCCAGAAGCGGTCATTCGTTCCTCTAGAGAGTCAACGCTTCGGACATACGCTGAGGCTAGCTGATACTTCGAACGAGCACTGCAACGATTAAGCTGCCAATCGCAACACATGCGACGGACAAGCGACAAATAACCGGAAATATGCAACGATTTGGATTGAAATGCACCTAATATTGATCTACATGCATCGTTGACTCATAATGACGCAGCAAGTGCGCAGGAAATTGCCATGGATCATTTCTCAATCGTGCAGGCATTGTGTCGTGCAGCAATAGCCGACGCATCACCGGCCCTCCGGAAACAGATAGAGCGGCTAAGAGACGCATTGGCGAAGGACGGAGAGCCGAAGCAGTCCGCTGCGTTGACCAGCATCCTCACTAGCGCGGACCGCACAAAAGAGCTTTCGCCAAGTAGGATTGAGCGCTCGAAGTCTCAAATGCTTGGGGAGACACTGACGCGGAACACTCCGGTCCCGGTAGATCGGGAAACCGCCGCCGCGCTCGCCGACATCATCTTTCCAAGTGATATCCAGTCGGCCGCTCCCCTATTCAACTCGTCGGTTGCGCAGGCGGTCGAAACCATTATTGAAGAATGGGCAAATTTCGATGCCTTGGCAGAAATCGACATCAGGCCGTCCAAGACATGTTTGATGTATGGCGCGCCCGGCACCGGCAAGACGCGGTTGGCTCTTTGGATCGCGAAGCAGCTCGATTTGCCTGTCGTACTTGTAAAGCTGGACGGTCTTGTCTCTTCGTTTTTGGGGACTACCGCTCGCAACATCGGGAACCTCTTCACGTTCGCAAACCGCTATCGTTGCGTCTTGCTGCTGGATGAGTTCGATGCGATTGCCAAAGTTCGGGACGATCCCCAAGAAGTCGGGGAAATCAAACGCGTGGTCAACGCGCTTCTCCAAAATCTCGACGTCCGCCGTGACATCGGCTTCACGATCGGGATTACTAATCATCAGAAGCTGCTTGATCCAGCCGTCTGGCGGCGGTTTGAAGTTCAGTTGGAAATTCCGAAGCCTGACTTCTGGATGCGTCAAGCAATCGCATCCCATTTCATGCCTCCGGTCAAAGCTCCCGACGTCCACTTGCGATTGATCGCTTGGTTCACCGAAGGATCGACCGGCGCGGAAATAGAATCGCTCGTCCGGACCTACAAAAAGGCGACAACCTTCCGTGATGAAGATAAGCGCGGACTGTTAGACACATTGCGCCAGTTCGCTACCTTGAATGCCGGAAGGATACAAAGTGACCGTCGCGCCCTTCTGTTTGACGAACCCGCCAATCTTTTTCGGGCGATGCGCGATGATCCTGCTTTGGCCTTTTCTCTCGCCGACATTGGTGCAGTAGCAGGGAAAGACAAATCCACCGTCAGTCGACAGCTCGGCCGCACGCTGAAAAATGGCGAGAACGAGGTCATAAATGGCTAGCCCAATCCAGATCGTTCTGAATACCGACAATTATCAAGAGGCTCGCGAAACCAATCCTGGCGGAAGCCAGAAGGACTTTTTCGCGCATCAAGATTCTGAATTCGTAACCCATCAGAAGGCGCTCATAAGTCAAATCGATACCATATCTGGCATCTTGAGCGCCCAGTCACAGGGCGATGTTGGCTTCGTAAAAGTGATCCTTCGTCGTGAAGCCTGGGCGAAGAGCCACCGCCCCGTCGCTAGCCTATTTCGACCTGGCCGTACCCCCGTGGTAGGCGGTGGCGATCTCGGTGTCATGATTATTGAAGCGCGACCAGATACCTTGCGCCAGGTGGCCGGCGAAATAGCGCGGTGCGAAAGACAGACTACAATTCGCCGGAACGAGAGAAGCGGCAAGGATGAAGTTCGCCCGTCTATCAGGAGAAGCGAGACCGGAGCAGTCGACCGACTGGAGATTTATGGTCCGTCTGATCGGCGTGATTTCTCCGCAGAGCAGGCTATCGCATGGCTGTCAAACCCAATGACTGGTGGGGCTTATCAGGTAGAACTGTTTGATGTCCCGCCACCGCGTGCAGATTGGGACCGCCTCGACACCGGCCATCGCCGGTTGGTGGAAAGCTTCATTGCAGGTTTCCAAGCTCTCAATCGTGGTCTGTCTGTCGAAAAGCTCAAAGACGGTCGGCACGGCCAACCATTACTGTCTGTTCGCCTCGACGCATCGAACGATCAGCCAGTGTTGCGCATCAACGAAACGCCGTCTGGTGAAGGACGGCGAGATTTGGCGGCTTTCAATCCTGATATGAAGCGCCATGCTCAGTTGCTGACGTTTCTCGACAAACATCCGCTGGTCAGACGAATCGAACTGCCCGGCATCGTGATCAGAGCATCCGGCCCGGCCCAAACATCTGCCCGCTCACGTCCAATTACCGCTGCCATTCCGGTTCGTGATAGCAAACGTACCTACCCACGAATGGGCATCATCGACGGCGGCATAAGCGCGGCTTTGTCCGACTGGGTTATTGATCGCTGGGATATCCTTGCTGAGGAAGATACTGATCAAGCCCACGGCACCTTTATTGGCGGTCTGGCTGCAGCGGGATCGCTTTTAAATGGTACCGAGACCTGCGCCGAGCACGACGGCGTGGAAATGGTGGATGTGGCGGTCTTTCCGAGTGAAGCCGCCGGCGCATTCGCGTCCTATTACCCGGAAGGTCTCCCGCAGTTCTTCGATGAAATGGAAGCAGCAGTTTCCGATGCACGCGCACGACATGACGTGCGGGTGTTCAATATGAGCCTCAATATCCTTCAGGCCGCGGCGCCGGATCGATACAGCCCACACGCGGCCAGGCTCGATCAAATCGCCGAGTCGAATAATGCGGTGATTTTCATCTCTGCTGGCAACATCCAGCCGCAAGACCTTCGCCCTGAATGGCCGGCCGATGCGACGACGGCTCTCACCAACCTTGTGAATGCCCGGAATGATGGCCTTCTGACCCCCGCGGAAAGCGCGAGAAACGTCGCAGTAGCTGCTCTCAACCCGCCGGGCCACGATGGATGCACCGCATTTGCTCCAACCCGATATAGTCGGCGAGGTCCGGGACTGCGCGCGGGCGTAAAGCCTGACCTAGCCCATATTGGCGGTTCTGGCACAGTTCATTCTACGCTCGGTCATGGGCTGTTCTCAATTCTCCCTGACGGGACGATCATTGATGGCTGTGGCACCAGCTATGCTTCGCCGCTTGTCGCGAAGACGGCCGCTATGCTGGATCATCTGATCGAAGGAGAAGTTTCGCGGGAGACGCTGATCGGCTTGCTCGTCCACCACGCAGAGATACCGGCACCATTGCGAGATAAGCCGCTGGCGCCGATAGCAAAGCATATGGTTGGCTTCGGAATGCCGCCTGCGGCTGATCGTATACTTGAAACTGGCGAGCACGCTATCACGCTTGTATTCGCATCGCGCATCCAGCGCGATCAGCAGATCAGTTTCCGCTTCTCTTGGCCTCCGTCGCTCGTCGGCCCTGGCGGAAAATGCCGTGGCCATGCGAAAGTCACCTTGGTTTCTACTCCGCCACTCGATGCCCGGTTCGGCTCGGAATTTGTCCGCGTCAATATAAATGCTGCGCTTCAGCAGGAGGAAGCGAGCGGATGGAGGCAACGCTTGGAACCCTTGTATCTCCCTTCCGGACGAGGCTCAGGGATCGAAGCCGAGCGTATCGAACATGATCTGAAGTGGAGCCCTGTGAAGGTTCTCGCGAAAACTTTTCCGCAGGGAAAAGGCCCTTCCTCCAACTGGCGGCTGTTTGTGAACTACCTCACGCGCGCCGGGGAGGTTATGCCCGAAGAGGGTGTTCCTTTCACGGCAATCGTCACGATCAGCGATCCTGATGCCGAACAGCCGGTGTTCAACGATATGCGTCAGAGCCTTCAAGCTCTGGGCACACAGATCGCGGATATCCGAACTGCAGCTCGCATCACACCGCGTGTCTGATGACGACCGACATTTCAACCACATATGGGCCTTCGCTAGATCGACCTTCCGAGCTACCTTGGGAGGATCATCATGGAATTGCTGAGGAGTCTGCCAACAAGCTTGGCGGTCGCATCAAGCATTGTCTTCGTAGCGCCTTCGATCATTTGAGACGAGCATGGACACTTCACCCGATCGACAGTGAAATGTCGCTTTTTCGGGCCATCACGGCCGAGGAAGAGGCGGCGACGGCTTTGATACTCGCGATGAAACAGCGCCGATATCCGGGATCGGAGAAGCTAAACCCATGGGAGCATCCGCATAAAGCGGCGGTATCCCCATTCCTTGATGCTGTCGGCAACCTGCTTGCTGAAACCGGCATGCCGCCTCCACGTCTGTCCATAAACCGTGGACACCGTCCAATGCTCTCGATCAGTCTCGATCTGGGCGCGTTGACTGGCAAGGTAGCCGGAGAATTTGCAACCGTCGACCATCCGTTCAACTACATGCTCCGAATGAACCATGAAGAGAAAGCATACATGTTCGATGCGCAGTTACAGCAGCTTGCGTCGTCGCGGGGCGAAGCATCGATCAGACAGCTTGTACATAACGAAGCTAACCTGAGAAACCGGCTGCTATACGCTACCGACCAAGGCATTCCTGAGGTCAGATTCAACGACAGCGTAATTTTAAAAAAGCGTGACCGTGTTTATCGGCTCGCACTGCTCACCATCGGAGTCCTGCAGACCAAACAGCATCAACTTTTTGCGGTTCAATGCCTACAGGCTTACTGCGCTGTGATCGGGCAAATCGTGCAAGACCTGATCCCGGTCAAGTCCGTGAGCCAGCCGGAAGGCTTCCTTATGAGTGTAATCCAACAACCGGACGGAACGTATCTTCAAACGACGTCATATCGGATGTCCGCCGACATTAAGATTTCGGGCCGATGGCTCGATGAGATGAGGGTCAGTATTCCAGCGCAACCTGTGGAATTTCCGAAAGACGGATAGTCTTACATACTTTCAGGATGTTTTCTCAGCAAGTTGCTCTTGTTCTTCGGCCCCATTGTCAGATCCACCAGAGTCAAGCAGTAATTCAATCCGCCGAGCCGCAGCGGGAGCATCTCAGGAGGGATGACAAAATCATCGGTTCTCCATCACATCTTAGCCTGGAGCTGTCGGTCTGCTTCCGGCCTCATACCAGCCGACGTCCGGTGCTGAGCGATTTTAGCTTTTTAGCCTTATTTGGTTAACGGGGCCGAAGGTTCCAATCTTTTCAGGACCGCAGAGCGCATGACGCTTTGGCAGCTTAGCGCCGTCAAGTCGGCGATAGAGGCCGTCATCGCGGCGGTCGGGAAGCAGACATTATGGAAGCCGCTGAACCACATCGTTTGCGCGCCAGAAGCGATCGTTTGGACCGATGGGTTGGTCGGATCGAGTTGGCCGTTAAAAAGATGCAGAGCCCTGTTATCCGCCCGTCCCTGGCGACTATAAAATCGGTGCCGGCATAGGCAGGCGCCTTGCCAGGCTGGCCGGCGACCCACCGAACGCGTCCGGCCTGATCGTGACTGACTTCGGTCAGGACGGCTAAAGCGGGGCCACCGGCAGGGTGTAGTAGCTTTTGTCAAACTCACTGAGAACCATTTCAAGCGTCGCCTCGAAAGCTCCGCGTTCGAACATCGTCGACTTAGGCTCGTGCATGTAGCGCCAGTCTACAAAGGCATCCTTATGCTGATGGAGCACATGTTCAATGCTGTAATCGCCATAGAAGATGTTGGGGTGATACGGTGCGACCGACCTTTTGAATTCCTGAGCTAGTTTCTCCTGACTTTCTGGTTTGAGCCGGCCGAATAATTTGGAGAGGTCATGTGACCTGGAGTGTTTAGGGTCATCGAAATCGAAGACAAACCATGCCTTCAATGCCAGCTCCATTGCGAGAGCAAGGAGCATCGGTTCGACTCCTATCTCGTTCATATGGAGGGCAACATCGTGGTCCGTAGACGCCTCGCCGGGAAAACTTCGGGTCTTGCGGAGTATCGCCTTCGCAGTGTTGCATATTCGTAAGGCTGTCGTTAAGTGATGACTCAACCGTCAATCTCCAGTTCTTAGGCAAGCATGGAGCGTGCGCGAGAGTATAGCAACAGGGCGCGCCGCCTAGCGTCGTTGGAAGGGGTGTTTTGCGCCCTCAAATCGGTCGTTCATGCAGTTCCCGAACCGTCGTGAAAGCCGTCGTTCGCACGCGCCGACGTCAAGGAACAAGAAGGGCGGGAAGCTGTCATTCGCTGCATCCGAGACAAACGGCAGCAATGCGCAGAGAGCTGCCGTCGGTGTGCCGTCCTGACAGTGAAGGACAGCGCAGGGAGCAGGCTTTGCTCCTGAAACAGACGGTAGCACCTCCACCAACGTGACCGGCCGAGGCTGACGCCAATCCTGGCCGACAGCAGGCGCTCAGAAACTTCGTCCATACAGAATAACCAGATCGCCCTCACTGCCGCTGACAAGGACACTGAGGCAAAGTGCCTCCGGCCTGGCCTGCCGATTTTTGTGAAATGTTGCTACTGTAGCAACATACCTTGGGCCTTGACTTTAGCCAGAACTAGTGTGGACTGTTACATGGGATTGCTGTGTCCTAAGCCCCCGTCAGAAGGTACGCGCAGGCTTATTTCTTTTATCAAAAAAGGAGAGCATTCATGCCACTTAAACCAGGGCCAAAGCCGATAGCGAAATCCGCAGGGAAACCGGATGAGCGCCGCCGTGATAACAAAGGCACACCAGGGAATACACCGTCCCTCAAACCTAGCAAGCGCACCAAATAAGGCACATGAAAGAGGGCTTTTGCAGATTTGCACTTCTACCCCGGTATTCGATTAAACCTGCGCTAAATACCGCGCGGACTGTGTCCCTGTAGGATGTTGGATGTCAGCTTTCTCGAATTCCCCGCTGATACCGGCCAGTCCGATAACGGCCCATATCAACCGTTCGCCCTTAAGACATACGACTTCCCCCGCTATCAAATAACAGGGGTGGTCGGTTCAGATCCCTTCAAAGCGGCAGTTTGAACAGTTCGACATTCGCCTTTCCGCGTTGTCTACCAGAGGCTCAAATCGGCTCTAGTGACTGCTGCGGCGCGGCTAATCGGCAGGTTTCACAAATGTCCCGTTGATCCAGCCTTCGACTCCAGAGGTCGCGGATTGTACCCTCCACCATTTCCCGTTCTTTTCCAACACGAACAGTATAGTGCCGTTAGCGAGCGTTTCTACCTTGAGATAAGCTGGATCCGGTCCCTCTCGAAGGTTGAGGTCTGTAAACGTCCGAACACGTTCGCGCGTGATACCCTCAGGCTGTGCCTTGGCATCGATGGGCTCATCAAAGATTCTTGGCGACGATGAAACCGCTCTGGTTTCCAGTGTTGGAAGTTGTCTCGGGGCCTCCGGCTCACCTTCTGTAATTTCTGTCGCCTCCGGATCAGGGACTGCGCGCGCAACCTTTATGGCGTCCTCGAATGCTGCTCGGATGTCACGGTCGATGGACCGGGTTACTGTCATTGTCGCTTTATCGTTCACATTGGGTATGGCTGGCGTAGAATCGGGTGTGGCCACGGTTTTTTGTACCGGGCGTGACGAAGCCGTTGAGGTTGTCGACTGAGGTGGAAATACCTGAGCAGACGGGGCGTCATTGTACTTTTTGCTTGGGCTGTAGCTAGATGAACCATTTTTGGTCGACGTCGCGTTGGCAATCACGAGCGCAGCCGCCGTCATTCCTAGTATCAGCCAAAAGCTTTTGTATGATGTCGCCATAGTCGCGTTAGCTCACATCGAGTTCGACTTGTTTTAGTCGCTTATATGCTTCGACCAGCGCCAGTGGCGGTGTTATCCTGAGTGCACTCGCGGTATCGGCTATGAGCTTTAGATCCGCCGGCGCTTTGGTCAGTTCTCTTTCGATCTCGGCCCGCTGCTTCGCGATATCGTTCTTCACGGCCTGCACGGCGGCCGGATCGGTTGGGATCGAGGCGTTGAAGACGAATTTCCTCTCTACCGTTCTTGCCCACGTCTCAACATCGCTGGCTAGGGAAGGACCGAAACCGGGAACACTCGTCACAGACCGTTGTTGGACATCCCAAGCGTTCTCGAAGCCGTAGGATTCCAACGTCGCTTTTCGGCCTTGACCGACCCGGGGAATCTTGGCTCGACCGATCCGATGTGACTCCATGTGTTTCTCGAGCTGAAGCTGTCTCTTTTTATGTTCCAAGACAGCAAAACGTTCACGCTCTTTCTGTGGAAGGCTCACATGGGCTGCGGCGAGAGCAATGTAGTGGTTCCGTCGATTTTCGAACGTCTCGGGTCCGGCTTTGGTTTCCCAGAGTTTCCGCTGTTCCTCCCAACCGCTCTTGGCGCCGCTCAATTCCGATGCAAATCTCGCCTTAATGTCCATGGAGCGTATCGTAACTATGCCGACGCCGATCAGAAGCGCGACGCCCCAGAAACCGCTGACGGCAGACATCAAGTAAAAGGCCACACCTGCCGCGACTACACCGGCTGCAACAGCAGCGCTCCGCTCATTTCGCGCTTGTTTCGCGGCGGCCGATCGGTTGAGTCCGGGTAGAGGCCCGAGAAGCTGCTCAGGATCGGGTGCCCGAGGGGGTGTCGACATGGTTTTAATGGCAGTTAGAAGTTGCCCGATGTCCATGATAGGAGCGCCGGGAGTGAAATGGGCCGGGAAGAGTGATCTTCCCATGGTTCGTTCTAATCTGCACCAAGGGCACCCGCCCAATTGGCGAGGGTAGGCGTGCGATTTGTCCGCAGTGCACGTAGCTAGATTGCCCTCGACCGCCTTCAATAGACCTAGCCATGTCGCTGCCGTGGGCCGTCCCCTGGGTTGCCTCATTGGAGGCATGAATGCGTCTTCGAACGCTTGTCGGATGTCATCTCCGTAGTCGCCAAGTGCCGGCACGAAAGGCGGCGGCTCCATCATTGTTTCGGCTTTCCGCGAGCTGTAAGCATAACGGCCCTCTTTGATCGCCGTCTTGATGTCCATGTCGCCTTTACCGAGATATTTTCCGGCAAATGGATGTCTACCCAAGAATAGGAGCTGGAAGAGAAGAACGGAGAGACCGAAATTGTCGTGGTTCGCGGTCCGGTCGACCTTGTCGAATAGCGTCCCTTGCAACTCTGGGGGCGTGTATTCCGCCACACCGACAAGGCAGCGATATGTGGTGCCACCGGACCGATACTGAAATGAGTCGCTGTCGATAAGCGATATCATCGCCTTATTGGAGACGAGGATCCCAGAATGATTAATATCGCCGATAACACAGCCGGTCGCATGGATACTGGCGACGGCGCTTGCAAGGTTGATAGCCGACCGCAGCAAGAATTTCATGTCGGCGGTCGGAAACTCGACCTTCCGACTTCCGGGGCCGTACAGGTCATGGACGCTCTTGTAGCCGGCCACCTTCTTCATCGTGAAGCCGACAAATTCGCCCGAAGACGACGTCAGAGTGTCGACGGGAAAAGCGACGTAGTCAGATTGACGGTGAAGAGAACTGGCCACCATCGCTGCCACCTTGTCCCGACGCTCGCATGCTTTCCCCGGATTATAGATCTTCGCTGCCAGATCTGTCGTTTCGACTATGTGGTGAACCGCTCCTTCGCCCCCCTTGCCAATCAACGTGCCGAGGGTAAGGCGGCGACCATCGGACGAGGTAACCGTCGTCATAACCTGAGCCCCAGTATGAGGGATTTGTCGTCATCCGTGCGCTCACAAACGGCTGGGGTTTCGAGGTATTTTTGAAGCGCTCTGGAGAGATCGCGTTCAAAGGATCGACCCCGCGATGCTTTTAGCGGTGCGAGCATTCTTGTGAAAAAGGGTTGGTGCGCTGACTTGGACACATGGTCGAGCACCAGACGTTCGATGCCATCTGAGAACACGGCAAACTCATCGACAATACCTTCCACGACCGTAACCACCAATCTAGGCTGTGGGTCATCGGTCACGAATGAGGTGGTGGATGCATATTCTCCTTGGAATGGCCATGATGGAACCAACCACTCTTCCGTGCCAGCTTGCTTCAGAACAACAGCTCCGTCGCCAATGTGTACAACAACAGAAAGGTTCGGAGCAGCGAGCACTGCCACCAATGTTGCAGCGAAATCGCGGGGCCGCGCATTGGCTGCTTTGGCCCTGATGTTTATGGCCTCGCGAACACCGTCAATCCAATCCCAGACATCGTCCTCGATCAGAGACGACAAAGAAGATCGGGCGAGGAATGACCTGCACGCTTTCAAAAACGCCAGACACACGGTCCGCGAGCCGATTTCCGCATGCAAGGCACTTCCCGCACCGTCAGATACGACGGCAACCATGACAGGACCTTCGTGCGTGTAAAATTCCTTGGCGCACGCGTAGTCCTGACACGGTGTACCGGTCTTGATATGCGACGTTCCGATGGACCGGGCTCCAGCCCAACGCCAGGATACATCCATTAAACGGAAGCCCATCCATTCGGCGTTGCCGGGTTGGACAATGGTACAGCGTCGCCCGGGTTCGATTGGGAAACCGAGCTAAGGGAACTCGAGAGCCAGGAAAATAGGTCGCGGAAGCGCAGTTCCTTGAGGGCAAGAGGAGCGCGGGCGCTGATCTGCCCGAGAACGTCCATATTTGCGCCTTCGACCCCTACCGCAAAGAATGAGAATGCTTTCTCGGCTTCACCGGCTTTCACAGCGTTAGCTGCGCCCTGCCAGGAATCCGTCGGACCGCCATCAGTGATCAGGAATATCCAGGGCCGATAGTAAGAGATGCCGTTTTGCCTATACTGGTTCTTGCGATCCCTGAGAAGCTGTAGGCCCTGCTCGATTGCCGCTCCCATGGGCGTGTCACCCTGTGACTCCAATTGTGGGGCATACCAGGTCTGAACGCCTTGGAAATCGTTGACGATGGATACAGGGCCGAATATTACGATTCCAACCTCTACGCGCTTTGCCGCCAAAGAGTCCGCAAACAATTCGTCGCGAAACTGGACAAGGCCATCGTTGAGTTCGCGGATCGGCTTTCCATTCATCGAGCCAGAAACGTCCAAAATTAGAAGACAGGGGCAACGCGGCTCCGGATTGTCGACGAACTCCGCGCCTTCGAATGGCTGTTGCTCGAATGGATTGCTCATTGCGATAACTTTCTCTTAGTAGGAATTCAGTTCGCGACGATCCCGAATGCATCGAGCACTTCGGGAGTAATGGTACCAGTGACCTTTAGCCGGTAGTCCGTCTGCATGGCGATCAGCGCCGTCTTGCAACCAGGACCAACCTTCCCATCGATCAAGCCGGCATAATATCCATAAGCAGTGAGGGCGGTCTGGACCTGCATCGCGATACGTTTGAACTTGTCTGTGTTGCCCGGCAAGGCCTTGAGCGGCGCCGCGAGCGTCGCAGCTAGGGGCGGCGTGGGTGGCACGGCAGGGGGAGTATATACGGGCGCGGGGGGCGTATAGGTGGGTGCGGGCGCTGTGTATGTCGGAGCTGAAGGAGCCGTGTATGTCGGAGCGCTGTAGCTACGAGAGCTGTACCCGCTGCCGCTGCTGGAGCGATGGCTAGAGTGTGACCGGTGCGAGCTATGCGATCTGTGCCCCGCCAAAGTGAAAATGTGCTTGAGCTTCAGCCTCTCGAGAATGGAAGGTTGTCCGCTCTTCTTGCCTACCAAGTCACCGGGGAGAACCGCGCCGGCTTTGGACGGCAGAAATCCCGCCGCGATCAACGACGGAATAAGAAATAGTCTTTTCTTCATATTGCACCCAGCGCCGCAAACCCTTCCTTCTGACTATACCATTCGAAGAAACCACCACAAGCTGCACGCGAGCCGCATTTCTCGCAAATGTCCAGATACTTCCGCTTCCAGTCCGAGATTGTTGACAGAGCAAATTCCCGGTATGGCGCGGGCACTGAACAGAGCGGAAAATTGTACAGGGCGACGGGAATTCCACGGGCTGCGCTCAAATCGATCGCCTTGGCAATCTGGGCAAAGTCGGTGGACGAGTCTTGGAACGAGGTCGCCCAATTCATTCGTCCGTAACCGATGCGCTCCATCTGCATTATTGCCCAAACTTCGATGGCGCTCAGGCGAGTAAATACAAAATCCGCCAGTTCGACCAATTGGTTCTTATTCTGCTGCATAACGACGGTACGCAGTTCCACGGACGCCCCCGCTTTCATGAGAATGGCAAGTCCGCGCTGGAGCTGGTGGAATGCGCCTTCCTTCCCTACAATACGATCATGGTTCGGTCCGTCTGCAGCGTATAGGGGGATACCCCAAAGTATCCTCTCGGTGCCAATCGTAGCCAAGCGTCTGACGTCTTCAGCGATAAGATGCTGACCGTTGCTGAGGATGTGAAACTTGATGTCCGGCCTCGCCAGTGCGACAGCTTCGACCATTGAGAATAGACGGTCCTTGTGCAGCAGAGGTTCGCCTCCTGAGATGCCGATCGTAGCATTGATGGGAGCAAGGCTTGCAGCAACGGCGAACTGGGAAAACAGGTCAGTATGGTACTTCTTTGGCGGTTGCGAGCACATAACGCATAGCTGATCACACTGCTCGGTGACCAAGAAGGTGTTGTGAGGCGATGCTGACCTGATCAGCCTATGGGCGGTACGCTGCCCGGGTAAGGCTAGGATAACGTCGCCGTCGAAATTCTCGTCACCTCGTCGGCGCAGGACGAGTGAGAATCCGTTGTAGTCGTACTCGAGCCTTGTGCCGTTGGTCTCCACCAAAACGGCATCGTGCTCTGTCTCGCATTTCGACGGCTCATGTGTAAGTCGGATGACCAGCGGCTCGACGATCGGAAGCGGGTCGATTTCGAGACGGAGATCAATCAAAGCTGCCACCGTGCCAGCGAGGCGTCGAAATTTGGGACGCCGGCCCAGATCGCAAGTGATTTACGAACCTTGGGATCATCGGAGTAGATCATCTCAAAAATTTTGTCGAAGATCGCGAGGTGCCGCTGACAGAAGTCGGTTTCGTGCTTGGGAACGTCGATCCGTCCGTAGCGGGAGAGGTCATCAACGAGATCTATGCCGCAATACGCCTGATAGGCACAGTGAACACAGTCTGGATGGAAGTTGTTTGAAGCCTCCTGGTTCAATGCGTCTATCGTTGATCTCGACATGCCGGTAAAAACATCACCCATCGACAGGTCGAACTGTCCGACGCGGCTCACCATTCGGGCCTCGTCCGTAGGATAGATTTTACCGTCGTGGTCGATCACAACGTATCCGTGGCCGACAATGTTGGGATTGCGGAGATCGACGTGGCCGTTATGTCCTGCTCGCAATATCCGGCGCAGACAATGGACGAAGTAATATTCCTCAGCGGGGGTCTCGGCTGCCCAATTATAGTTGACGAGTTCGTCGATGAACCTGGCATGGTATGCGTTCCATGCTGATGAGGACGCTCGTGCGTCATATCGCTTGCGGGCAAATCCCTGGTAATTCACGGGTCTGAGATAGATCGAGTGCATGCCTCTGGAGGTGTAGGCCTCAATGATAGACCTCGGATCCGGCGGTCGGCGAGGATCTATCGTCGGCAGTGCTGATACCTTGCCGTTACCCAGACGTGCGATCGCGGAGTCGAGGTTTTCGACGAACTGATCGGTCCGCGGAGAATTGAACGTCCGCTGAACCTCGTGGGTAGCCACATCGCCATCTAGGGACGTGCTCACGAAGACATCGGGCAGGCTCAAGAAGTTCCATACCTCGGGCGACACGTCCTGAAGGTTCGTGCATACAACGAATTCGCACAATTCGAACCGGGATCTGCAGAAATCGCGAATTGTGGTCAGAATATCCAAGCGGAGTGTTGGCTCCCCGCCCTGGAATTCGATTTTCATCTTGGGTGCCGTGATCGTGCCAAGGAAAGAGATCACAGCTGCTAGCGTCTCTTCGCTCCAGTCGAAACCAGGAGTGTGCTCGTTCACTCTGGATACCTGGCAGTAGCCACAGGCGAGGTTGCACCTCAGCGTCGGGACCAGAATAATATAGTCCATGGGACCCGGGGCATATAACCGACTGGCAAACCTATACTCGAAGCCGGAATACGCGAGATCTCCGGCCTCCTCGAAGGCATGGCCGTTGCGCAGAAGGAATATATCGTCGGCGGCGGTCAGTCGCGCGCGGGCGTATCGCGACAGAAACGCCTCGTCGGACTTGAAAAAACCACCTGCGTCATCGGCGAATAGGACATGACCGTCAGCTGTTGGTCGGAATTTGAGCGGGAATACGGTCAACCGCCTGTCACTCCGGCAATCAGCGTCGTGCGAAGCGCAAGGGTCTCAGCATATACCTTCTGCCTGTAAAGACAGAACAGGAATTGACGCTCGAGATCGTGCGGCTTTGGCTCGTCCCCGTCGCTTGATAAGACAACAAAAGCTTCTCCGGTCTCCATCTGGATGCGCGGATTCAGATACCTGAAACGCACGACCGCATCGGGAAGGTATGGGACGAATTCTCTGGGGAACTCTATTCTGGTTGGTATCGACGCCATGCACGGGTTCCGGAGTGTTTTGAGGACACTAGGAGGTTGTGAATGAGTGAGCAATCTCTAAATCTTGCGTTCCGACAGGATGTTTTCGGTAACTGTTTTCGAACAAGCGTCCAGTGCGCCGACTTCGCGTTTAAGCAACTCCGTCCAGTCGCCATCGTCGAAGCTGAAGAACTGCACGAAACATTTGTTGGCCCCGTAGTCACCCCACTGCGAGATCATCAATCGGCTCCCCACTTCGTACTTGAGTTCAAGGGAAAGGTTATGTTCGCCGCCGACAGGCGCAGCGTAGACTTCGCCCGTCCGGTTGTTGGCGACATAGGCAAACGAGCAGCTGCTACCGCAACCGATCTGGACAACCGAAAACTCGCCTGCGAACGTCGGTTTGTCTGTCATCCCGTTGGTGATCCTGGTGCGGTGCGTGCTAAATTTGCTATCTCGACCGGAGAAGTCCGGGAAATTCCGGGGGCCATCGTACACGCGAAATACGGGCAATTGTGACGGCTTGATCCGCGCAAGGGAGATGGCAGGGGTGTTAACGTTCGTAGGCGCGGTTTGCGGCGACCACGAAACCGGGCCGTACCCGATATCCAGTACGCGCGCTTTACCTGCCGATCTCTCCAGATAATCTCTTGATGCGACTGTCAACGATCGGAGGACTGCGGAAGCTCCGGCATTCTCGTATGCCTTGTCACCATAGCGTTGGCGTAGTGTCTTGAGAGGTTCTCGGTCTATCGATGTGACGAAGCGGACGACATTCGCGCTAGCCGCGACGTCATAGAACGTGGAGAACTCGATTGAGCCTGACGCATTGGCGGCGACTAGCGGTACATTCGTGTAGAGGATGCCATTGCTCGCCGTGCGGGCCTTGATGTCTGACAATTTGGTTTCGCCGAAGCGGAAATCACCGAAACCGGCGAACGGACCGGTCCCGCTGCCCGCCCAAAGCCCTTCGAGAGATACCATGCGGCTTGTCGAGATCTCAAATGTCGCAGAGAAATCTATACCGCTCGGCAACCTATATAGGTTGGTTGTGTAGCCAGCGATCGTTTCAGTCTTCTTGGGAGTTCCAAAACGTTGCAGCGCTGCCTTATCGTTGCCCAGTGCAAGGTTTTCAATTGTTTGTGCGAGGCTCAGCGCAGGAATTGCGATTGCTGCGACAGCGATGGCTATCGCGGTAGTCAGACGCCGTCTCCAATTCATCAGCATCTACGTCGAATTCCCCATAGCCTAACTCATAGGAATGCCGCGGCCTATAATCGGCCATCCAGCTAGCGGTTGGGTGCAATTATTGCTTAAGATGATGAAAGCACCCAATCAGTATGCGTGCAAGTCTCTATCAATCAACGGAAGCTTATCGAACCGTCAATAGGCTTTGACCAACCCTTTGATTTCGCTCGTCAGTTGAGAGAAGCGTGCCTCTGATTAAAGGGGGCGACGGTTCGTTATGGCTCAAGAGCTTAAAAACTGGATCTCGCGATTAATCCGGTACCAGCGTTTTCACGTTGTCGATGGTCGAGCATCGAATGCACCACGTGCTTTCTCGATAATCTCCTGGTTTAAGCGAACCCAGTTCATCACCTGCTCCAACGGTTCGACCAGCGATTGTCCAAGGGGTGTCAGCTCATATTCCACCTTCGGAGGTATCGTGGGAAAAGCCCGCCTCTCCACGATGCCGTCCCGCTCAAGACCGCGCAGCGTCAGGGTAAGCATGCGGTGCGACACGCCGCCGACCTCTCTCATGATCGCATTGAAACGCACTGGCCCATCGGCAAGCACGCCGACCACCATCACCGTCCACTTGTCGCCAACGCGGTCAAGCAGGCTGGAAATCATCTGGCACTGGCTATGATCGCTGTCTGCAAATTTCGGCAGACCGGGCTGGTCCTGCTGCGACACGAGCTTCTCCTTGATTACTGCAGATGGCGGTCACGATAGCACGCGACCAAACGAACAAATAGTTCGTGACGATCAAATCAGAACTGGATTGCCGTCGCTCAAGGTGCTCGCCCAGCCATGCCACGAACATCGGTGATCGTAGTGTACAAATTTGTGCATTCTTGTGCCGATACTCCCGATTTCCATATGTTCGTGACGAACATAATGTTCGTCGGAGAATGCGTATGAAAATTGGTGTCAGCGGCGCGAACGGGCAACTTGGAAAGGCCGTCCTCGGTTATCTCGTCGAGCACGGAGGAAACGATCTCGTCGGCATATCACGCCAGCCGGAGACAGTGATCGCGGACGTCGAGGGGCGGTTCGGCGACTATGATCGACCCGACAGCCTTTCGCAAGCCTATGCCGGGCTTGACCGGCTGCTTCTCATTCCCAGTGCCGATCTCAGGCCAAACGTGCGGGGGCCACAGTTCCGTGCCGCCATAGACGCTGCGGTCGCAGCGGGGGTGAAGCATGTCGTCGTGGTCTCTCTGCAGGGCACGCGGAAGGTCGATGTGCCTTCTATGGCGCGCGATTTCTGGATCGGCGAACAGCATCTCATTGCAAACGCATCGTCCTGGACAATCCTTCGGTCTGGATTCTATGTGGAGGCCTTCGCGCAGGAAGTCCAGATGTCGGCCGCCCATGGCATGCTGGCCGGGCTCGGATATGAATCGGTGACCTATATGGCCCGCGACGATCTCGCGCGATCTGCCGCGGCTGTTCTGAAGGGCGACGGGCACGAGGGAGCCATCTACCAGATCAGCGGACCCGAGAGGATCAGCGGCGAACAGAAAGCCGCTCTGGTCAGCGAACTGATCGGGAAGCCTGTCGGATTCATCGCACTTTCAGAAAGCGATCTGCGATCCGGACTTGCCGCGGCGAACCTACCTACCGACCTCGTGGAGGCGATCGTGGAAACGAAGCGTGATTCTGCAGCCCATAACCTCGACTACCTCTCGGGTGATGTGGAACGACTGACAGGGCGCGTTCCGCAGAGTCTGCGCCAGGTTCTTTCTTCTCTGTTGCCGTGAGGATTGAGATGCAAGGATCATTCACGCATGTCACCGTCGGCACGAACGATATCCTCCGGTCACGCAAGTTCTACGATGCCGTTTTGAGTGCGCTCGGATGGAGCCGTCTCGGGGACATGGGCGATAGCGGATCGGCTTGGGGGATTGACCGCCCGGCCTTCCTCGCGGTGAGGCCGATCAACGGAGAAGCGGCGACCTTCGGAAACGGTGCCACTATAAGCTTCCAGGCACCTTCGAGTGATGCTGTCACTGCTTTTCATACTGCGGCGCTGCGTTTCGGAAGCCCGGATGAGGGTCCGGTCGGGCCAAGACCTTGGGCACCGCATGCCGTTGCAGCCTACACCCGCGATCCTGATGGCAACAAGCTTGCGGTGTATTTCTTGGGGCCGCAGATGAGTTGAATAGATCTGCTGGGCGCAAACGAGCAAGCGAAAGACGGCAGGAACCTTGCTCCTGCCGCCTTTCGCTGATTTCACATCGGCCTAGATGTCGGCAAGCACTGCCGGATCCCCGGAACGCCAGACGTTGTCGACCGTGTTGCGCGTGATGACCCAGACATCACCGCTCCTCTCCAGTTCGACATCGTAGCGGTTCTTCATCATATAAAATCGTGATGGATCGCTGCGCAAAACATGCTGGGCCTCGACGAGCACGTCCATCCGGGCGGTATCGCCATCAATGGTGACGCGAGGATTGCTGACGGAATGGGTCGTATCGACGGAGCGAAGCGATGTCGACAGGGCCGTAACGATGACATCCCTGCCTTCGATAACCGGATATTCGAAACCCGCCTTCGCCCCGGCTGGCCTGAAATCAGAAACGGCGTTTTCGGCAAGCGACGATGACAGAAGCGCCTGGTCGCGCAGATCGATGCCTGCTGCGAAGCGATAGAGGGCTTCGACGACCGCCAGCCTGTCGGCAGCGTCTTGCGTGAGGGAGGATGATGTTGTCATGAATGTACTCCTTGTCATGCCGGAGGCCTGCGGAATGCAAACCTTTTCCGGCCTCGGCGCCATGGGAGCCGATGGTTGTGGGGGGTAAGCTTGGGTGGAACCGCTATTCGAGGTCGGCGTCTATCCGCTCGATCAGTCCGGCCGCATTGATCACAATCCTGAGGATGCCGATCTCATGGCCGAAGTCGCCGGTGAAATCGACGCGGACATCTGATGTGCGGTCATCCAGCATCTCGATGGACAAAAGCCTGGTCGCGGTGTGGTAGCCAACAAAGAACCGCTCGAGATACTGGCGAACCCCGTCAGCTCCCTCGAAGGCATCGCCCACCGAGACATCATCGATGACGGCATCCGGTGCAAACAGGGACAAGGTTGCCTCGACATCGAATGCATTGGCTGTCCGGATGAAGGATTCGACGATCTCTTGCATGGTCGGCTCCTCAGATGTCGATGATCATCGTGTCGGCGATTGTCTGCGCGAAACCATTCCCGAACAGTGCTGCGGGCGTCTGGAAACCGGGACGGGCCTCGCCTGCCAGCACACGACGGCCGGCCTCGGCTGCGGCCATTGCCGTGAACGTATAGCCGTTGACGGTTTCGAGAACGGAACGGGTGATCCTCCCATCCGTGTCGGTGATTTCGACGGCTGCCTGGTAGCGGTTGGCCAGACGCTCCGCTTCGCTCGGGCCGTCCGGGAGAGCCGAGAGATCACCCTGCGGAAAACCGTCGCCGGTGACATGCACGAAGGTTTCGATATCAGCGACACCTGTGGCCCGTGCGATGGTGATAAGGTCGGGTAGCGTCACAGGGAAGCAGTCGACCACGCCCTTGCCGAAGTCGAACTTGCGGATGCCGGTCGCCGGGATGGCGACGAGCTGGCCGTCGACGCGCGCCAGGGTCTCGGTCGTAACATTCTCCATGGCACTGATCGCCGACCCGCGCGACAGTCCGCCCGCGACATGCAGGGCAACCCGGATCCCGAACGGTTTCGCAGCCCGCGCAGCGGCATGTCCCGCGAGACTGCCGAGCATCGCGACACTTCCGCCACCGCCGGGCATGAGCATGGTACCAGCGGCCTTGGCCTGATCGTCGAGCACTTCCGCCAGACGGTAGCTGTCGAGTTCGGCCGCGGTGTCGAGGTAATGAACGCCGTTGCGGATCGCTGCCGTCATCAGCGGTTTGGCGGTGCGCATGAAGGGTCCGGCACAGTTCAGGAGAACGGTGATGCCTGCCAGACCCTTGTCGACCTCGGCCGGTTCGTCGAGACTGAAGACGCGATAGTCCACCCCAAGTTCGGATGCGAGTTTGAAGAGGGTCGCTTCGTTGCGGCCAGCCAGAACGAGAGGCGTGCCTGCCGTCTTCGCATGCTCTGCCGCCATGCGACCGGTATAGCCGGTCGCGCCATAGATCATCAGTTTTGTCATGTCAGTGCTGCCATTCCTTGTAGACGAATTCGAGGCTGTAGCCGTCGGGGTCGCGCACCTGCGCGGCGTAGTAGCGTGGGTCGTAGTGGAGCTGTGCTCCAGGCGGATGGATTTCCGATGCGCCCGCCAACATCGCAGCGGAAAAGGCGCTATCGACTTGGGCCTTGCTGTTGGCGACGAAGCCGATATGTGCTGCGCGTCCCTCGAACACGCCTTCGCGGAGCCAGAAGAACACCCTGCCATTCGCGCCAAACCCCTTCAGGTCTGGATGACCGGGAGGGCCATCCTTTCCATCGTAGTCATGGGCGTGAACAATCCCGAGAGGGGCGAGCGCTGCCTCGTAGAACGCGGTGGACCGGGCGATATCGCTGACGGAAATGAAGACATGATCGAGCATGGTGGCCTCTTTCGTTAGATGATGTAGCCACCCGCAACTTCGATATTCTGGGCATTGATCCAGCGGTTCGGCCCGGACAGGAGGCTGGCGACGACCCCGCCGATCTCTTCCGGTTCGCCAACGCGGCCAAGTGCCGTCTGACCCGCGAGCATTGCCTCGAATTCATTGTTCAGCCCGCCGCCGAGTTCGGTGCGGATTGCGCCGGGTGCGATCGAGTTCGCCCGGATGTGCCGCTCGCCGAATTCCTTGGCCATGTAGCGGGTCAGGACTTCGAGGCCTCCCTTGAACGCGGCATAGGGTGCGACACCGGCCGTCGCCACGCGCGAGGTGGCGCTGGTGATGTTGACGATCTGGCCGCCGTCGGCCATCAGCGGCAGCAGGATCTGGGTCAGGAAGAACGGACCTTTGAGATGGACATTGAACAAGCCGTCGAACTGCTCTTGCGTCACCGCGGCAATCGGACTGTAGAGACCGTATCCGGCATTGTTGACGAGATAGTCGAAGTCGCTACGCCCCCAGAGGATCTCCAGCTTCTCGGCAAGCGCATCCCGAAACGCCGGGAATGAACCGACATCGCCGACATCGAGCTTCAGCGCCACGGCCTTGCCTCCACCCTCGACGATCGTCTTCACGACCTCGTCCGCCTTGCCGGGATTGTTGTTATAGGTGACGACGACGCCCAACCCGATGCGGGCGCATTCGACGGCGGTGCTGGCTCCAAGACCCCGGCTGCTGCCGGTGACGATGACGATCTTCATGGGGCATTCCTTCCCTGTTCTGTGTGATCTCAAGCTAAGCCCGCATGCTCTCCCGCGCTCACCCAATTCTCTTTAAAGCTTGCCTATTCCTGCTTTGCGGTTGCCGACTGGCCCCTGTTCTGTCACGGTCACTCTCATGGAAAAGCAACTTCAGGAACTGCGCGGACTGGCCTCGTCTGCGGAAAACTGCCGCACCGAGACAGGCATCCCGCGCGTGGCTATGGTTCAGGGCGAGATCCCCGAACATCGGCTGTCAGCCGTTTACGAGCCGATGATCAACCTGATCCTGACGGGTTCGAAGACGATGACTGTCGGCGAGCGGACCTTCGCCTATGATCCTGCCACCTATTTCGTCATGTCGGTCGATCTTCCAGCCGTCGGTTCGGTGCATCCGTCGGCGGACGGTGAACCCTATCTCGCGGTCAGCCTGACGCTGCATCCGCCGACAGTGGCAGCCCTAATCAGCGACTTGCCCGTGCAGGTCTGCAGCAAGCTGTTCGGCTCCGGCTTCTCCGTCGCGCCGGTCAACGACGAATTCCTCGACGCCTGGGTGCGGATGCTCCGGTTGATGGACCGTCCGGACGAGATTGCCGTGCTGGCACCCGCTTATGAACGGGAGATACTGTTCCGGGTGCTGCAGGGTCCGCTCGGCTGGATGCTCCGTGATATCGCAGCACCTGATGCCGCCATCTCGCGGATCGGCGTTGCCATCCATTGGATCCGCGAGAACTTTGCCAAGCCTCTCAGGGTCGAGGCGCTTGCCGAGATGGCCTCCCTCAGCATCTCAGCCTTCCATCGTCACTTCAAGGCGGTCACGGCGCTCAGCCCGATCCAGTACCAGAAGCAGGTCAGACTATTGCATGCGCGGACACTTCTTATGTCTGGAGAGGGAAACGCGACATCAGTGGCGTTCGGTGTAGGATATGAAAGTCCGAACCAGTTCAGCCGGGAATATGCCCGACAGTTTGGATTGCCTCCATCCAAGGACGCGATAAGGCTTCGAGGCGAGGCGGCCTGACATCGCGGAGCGCAGGGTGCGCGGCGACTATTGAGGGATGTCCGGTCGAAGGATTACTGTTAGCACCAAACGTGCGGTCCTGATTTCATCAATGATTTAGTGCGCCCATGAGTGGTGGACGCGGCTTCAAACCTGCTCAAGGCGTGATACGCTGCTGACAGCTTAACTTGCGAAGTCGTCGTCCAGAGCGCGCCCGGCCATCTCCGCACAGTGGGTTAGACGCTCTGTCGAGTAGCCGAGGCAGGCATAGGAGGACAGACCACGGAGGGTCATCAGAACGTAATCGGTTACCCGCTCTGGATCCCTTGCATGATGTTCTTGAATGTAGTTGGCGATAATGTCGGCACCACCCTTGGCTAACTCGGCAGCCATGTTGCGGGCCGTCTCGTCGTCAGCGCGCATGCCTTCGGTGACCATGCAGCCCTTCCACTTATCGTGGCGGGTATATTGTTCGGTTGCCCTGACAAAGAGCTTCGTCAACGCTTCCGCTGGCTTGCTGTCCGGCGTGAGGATGTCGTCCAGAGGTAAGAAATCGGTCTCGACATAACGCTTCATCGCCCGATTGAACAGCTCGGCCTTGCTTCCATAGGCCGCATAGAGACTGGGTGCGACGATAACCAGCGCATCGCACAGGTCCGCCACGCCCACGGCATCATAGCCGCGTTCATGAAAAAGACCTTGGGCGATTGCCACCCCTTCCTCCCGATCGAAGGCCGGACGCCTCTTGCGAACTTTTGTTTCCATGGATCACCTGTTCAGCCTCTCTTTATAGCGAGCGCTAACTGCGGCGACAAGCTCTGGAGAAAAATATATAGCGGTCGCTAAATAGATGTTGCGCCGCACTGCAAACGACTGTAGCTGTCTATATAGCGACCGCTAAATAGGTTGCCATCGTCATAAAGGAAACATCGATGTCATTCGAAGGAAAAGTCGCGCTCGTCACGGGCGGATCGTCAGGGATCGGTCTGGGCATTGCCAAGGAACTGGCTTCACTCGGCGCCAAGGTCATCATCACAGGTCGCCAGGACGCAAAGCTTGATGCCGCGGTGAAAGAGATCGGCGGCGATACCAAGGGTATCAAGGCAGACGTTTCTAACCTCCAGGAACTCGACACGCTGTATGCCGCCATCAAGTCCGAATATTCGACGCTCGACATTCTCGTTGCCAATGCGGGCTTTGGAATTCTGGCTCCCTTGGGCGCCATCACCGAAGAGCAATATGACAGCATTTTCGACACCAACTTGAAGGGTGTCATCTTCACCGTGCAGAAAGCCCTGCCGCTGATGGGTTCCGGCGGCGCAGTTGTGCTAATCGGGTCGACAGCTTCCATCCAGCCCGGCACGATGATGAGCGTCTACGGTGCGACCAAGGCGGGCCTTCGGAATCTGGCAAGATCCTGGATCGACGACATCCGTGGTTCTGGCATCCGGATCAACGTCGTCAGCCCGGGCCCGGTCAGAACCCAGTCCCTCTACGACTTCTTCCCCGAGGAAAAGCGCGACGAGATTCTCGCGCATCTCGAAACCAAGAGCACAGTGGGCCGTCTTGGACAGCCGAAGGACATTGCCAAAGCTGTCGCCTTCCTCGCCAGCGAGGACGCTGGCTACATCAACGGCGTCGAACTGATCGTCGACGGCGGCGCATCGCAGATCTGACGCGCGTGGGCTGAGCAAAGACCGGCCCAATCCTTCAACACCCAAGACTTCTTGGAAAGGTGGCGCGACATGGCGACCAGCGAAGGAGGACCCATGTCCTCAAATTCCTCACGTCTTCGACGTGCAATAGCGCTGACGACGATCCTGACGGCTCAGCTCATGCTGACGATGGACTTCCTGATCGTGCTGGTCGCGCTGCCAAAGATCCAGACAGAGCTCGGATTTACCCCGGCCGGGCTTTCGTGGGTGCCGAACGCCTTCGCCTTGGCGTTCGGCGGCCTTCTCTTGGCTGGGGGCCGCCTCGGTGACATCTGTGGCCAGGTGAAAGCCTTCAAGATTGGCATTGCTGTTTTTGTGGCGGCATCGCTGGTGGGCGGTATCGCTGGAACGCCGTTTCTCCTGATCCTTGCACGTGTTCTCCAGGGTGCCGGGGCAGCTCTTGCCGGACCAAGTGTTCTCGCTCTCATCACGACGATGGCGCGTGATGAGAGCGAGCGGAACCGGGGCCTCTCCCTCTTCATTTCGATTTCCTCGGTCGGAGCTTCCGTCGGGCTCATCCTTGGCGGCGCCCTGACCGACCTGCTGTCATGGCGTTGGTCGCTGCTGATCAACGTTCCGATCGGGGCCGTCGTCCTCATTCTCATCGGCCGTCTGGTCAAGGAAACGGAACCGAAACCAGCGCGGCTCGACATTGCAGGTGCGCTGACGGCGACCCTCGGATCGGTGGCGCTCGTCTATGCCTTCATCAGCGCTGCCGAGCACGGGTGGACAGCCGCGTCGACAATCCTGTCCTTCGCCATCTCCGCTGCTCTGCTCGTGTCGTTCTTCCGGATCCAGAAATGGGCCGCGGAACCTCTCCTCGACCTGTCGCTGCTGCACAGTCGGCCACGCGTCGGCGGACTGATCGTGATGGCGATCATCGTCGGAATGCACTTCTCGATGCTGTTTCTGATCGTGCAGTATCTGCAGCAGGTCCTCGGTTTCGCACCACTGATAGCGGGCCTTGCCTACCTGCCGCTTACCGCCACCGTCTTTACGGTCTCGCCGTCCATGCCCCGCTTGATCGTCAGGTTCGGGCCTCGACCGCTCTTGGCCTTAGGCGGCGTGCTGGTTGCTCTGAGCTTTGTCGGCTTTGCGGTACTCGACGATAACAGCGCCTATTTCCCTGCCGTGTTCGTGCCCCTCGTCATGCATGCCATCGGCGTCGCGCTGGTCTTCACGCCCGGGACTGTCGCGATCATGGAAGGTGTGCCTGCTGAGCATGCAGGTGCGGCCTCGGGGCTCCTGCAGATGGACCAGCAGGTTGGCGGTGCGCTTGGCCTCGCAATCATCGCTGCCGTCTATGCGGGCAGCTCGGTTCCGGGCCAGTTCACGGTCGGACTTGGAAATGCATTTGCGGTTGCCGCAGTGATCTCGCTTCTCGCCACTCTGGTCGCGATCAGGACGGTGCGCCCAAAGGCTCCCTCAATCGGCACTGAGGTTCCAAAACCCCAAGCCGCTCACGTCTAAACCCCGCGCGGAGCCTTCGGGTCCGCCAATCTCAAAGGAACTGTCATGACCAATACCACTGACATCATCGCACGTCTCGACGCTGAAAGCGCCATCACGCGGTTGCTCGCGACCTACACCCACCTTCTGGACGACGGAAAGTTCGATCAGGTTGGCGAACTTCTCCAGCATGCCACCATGGATATCCTCGGTGAAACGGCAAGCACCCGCGACGGCATCGAAAAGTACCTCGCAGCCGGTGTCCAGCGACATGGTGATGGTACCCCGCGGACGTGGCACCAGGTTTCCAACATCATCATCGACGTCGATGCCTCCGGGGAGAAAGCCAACTCCGTCTGCTACTTTACTGTTCATCAGGAACTCGAAGGATTCCCGCTGCAGCCGATCTGCACAGGCCGTTACGTCGATACGTTCGAAAAGCACGATGGCGAATGGCGTTTCGTCTACCGCCTTTTGAAGCCACGCCACTTTGGTGACCTCCATCATCACGTCGGCCAGCCGATCGACAAGTCGAAGGCATGATGGATCAGTCATGACCAATCAACCGACAGCGCTGATCACCGGCGCAAACAAGGGTATCGGACTGTCGATCGCCAGGGGACTCGGTGCCCTCGGATATCAGGTCTGGGTCGGATCCCGTGATGCCGCGCGCGGACGCGCAGCCGTTGTCGGACTCGAGGGGGCGGGCGTCGACGCCCGTCACCTCCTGATCGATGTGGCGGATCCCGGCAGTGTCGAAGCAGCCGCTATCTTCCTGAACAGGCAGTTGGGATCCCTCGATGTGCTGGTCAACAATGCCGGGATCGCCTTGGGTTTCTCAAATCCGCCGAGCGAGCAGTCCATGGACGAGTTGAAAGCCGTCTATGAGGTCAACGTCTTCGGGCCGATCCGCGTGACACAGGCGTTTCTACCGCTTCTAAAGAAGGCCGCCGGCGCTCGCGTCGTAATGATGAGCAGCGGCCTTGGGTCGCTCGGTCTCGTCACCGATCCAACGTCGATCTATTCCACGGCGAACCTGCTCGCCTACAACTCTTCGAAGACGGCGTTGAATGCGGTGAGTGTTGCCTTTGCCAAGGAGCTCGCGCCGTTCGGCATCAAGGTCAACGCCGTCGAGCCGGGCAGCGTAGCCACCGACCTCAACGGCAACAACGGTGCACTGACACCGGATGAGGGTGCCGCAAGCGCGATCCGACTTGCGACGATTGGCGCCGACGGCCCGACGGGCGGCTTCTTCGGACACGACGGCACGCAGCCCTGGTAGCCGTCGCTTCCGCTATCAGACGACAAGGGCAGTCAAACGGCTCCAAAAATTGAGGTTTGAAATTGAGCACTGAGAAGAAACATGCGCTGATAACCGGCGCGAATAAGGGCATTGGCTTTGCCATTGCCAAAGGGTTGGCCGAGCAAGGCATGACGGTCTGGATCGGTGCCCGAGATCGCGAGCGGGGAGAGGCGGCGGTTGCAGAGCTCATGACGGACGGCCTGGATGCGAGGTTCCTTGCAATCGACGTCGCCGACGACGCCAGCGTTCAGAAGGCGGCTGCACGGCTCTCCGACGAAATCGACGCGCTCCAGGTTCTTGTCAACAATGCCGGGATCTTGGTCGATGTCACTACGCCATCAAGCCAGATTCCGATGGAGGACATCAAGTTGACCTTCGAGGTGAACTTGTTCGGACCCATCCGGGTGACCCAGGCCTTCGTTCTTCTGCTGAAGGCGGCACGAGACGCCCGTGTCGTCATGATGGGCAGCGGCGTGGGATCGCTCGCGCTCATCACCGATCCGACCTCGCTCTATTCGAGCGTCAATCTCCTCGATTACACCGCTTCCAAGGTTGCGCTGAGCGCCGTCACGGTTTCCTTCGCAAAGGAGCTCGAGCCGTTCGGGATCAAGGTGAATGTCGTCGAGCCCGGCCATGTCCGCACGGATCTCAACAAGAATACGGGCTTTATCTCGCCGGAAGAGGGGGCGCTGACAGCAATCAAGATGGCATTGATCGGTAGCGACGGCCCCACAGGAGGATTTTTCGGAAGCCATGGTCGCCAGCCCTGGTGATCGTGCGTCGGCTAACTGCAAGTTGGAATTTTGAAATGCGGGCGCCAGTTTAGGAGTGGCGCTCGAATAGGCTGAACCCGTTGAGCCAAATGACTCCAGACTTGGTTGCTTCCATCTGCGGGGTCGCTGGTTCCGATCCTTTCGAGGCGGGCGAGTCTGGCCAAGATTGGTTTTAACGAGATAAGTCTCGCTCAATGACTTCACGAGAGCCTTCGGCGGAATCCTGCTCCGGACGAATGTCCGCACCGTCGGATTTATCAGCCCTCATCGCCTTTTCGATGCCCTTTTTAGCCTGCTTCTTCAGGTCTTCTCGCGCCTGATCGGCTGTTTCCGGGTCACTTCTTGATGCATCGCTTCCTTGATCTTTTCGTTCGTCAACCATGATATTCTCCGGTCTGGGGTTAGCGTTCGCTAATCGACGGTAGGTGGAGAGCGACCTCTCGACGCCCTTTTTCATCCAAGGGCTCTACGTTGGCCTGCCAGTAGGCTTTGGCCTCCGGCGGCTTCTAGTGCTAACGATATCATCATCGACCTTCGCAAGCCGCTGGCCGCCGAGGCGAAGATATTCCATCGCGGTTCTGTGGGATGACGTGTCTGTTTCGCCGGCGCGCAATTGCTGCTCAATTTCGTTGGGTCTGCCCAAGCACCTGGAGGAGTGCCGCGTCTTCGGGCTTGCCGGCTCGCTCCTCGAGGAATGTCGCGAGGGCGGTGAGGGTTTGATGCCCACCCGACGGCTCATTGGCCGTGTGTCTAACGACCGTTTCCCCATCGCTGGTCTCCAACGACCAGCGGTTGCCATTGGTGCTGACAGAAAACTCCTTGGTTTCGCTCATGTCGTTATCCTTACGTTGGAAGCGCTGCAATCGCTTACAACGGGTCTGACGCACGAACGTTACTGCCGGCGGCCGAAATCGTTCCAAAACCTCAGGACGGGAACATGCCGGTGGCAGCTGAGACCTCGGTTCGCATTGCATCGAGTGACCCGCGCAGGACCCTAATATCAGCGCTCAGGGCGGGAGCCGCATCCTGCTCTTCCCAGTAGAGAAGGGTATTGTGCCAACCAGTCGTCGTTTCGATCAGGCCGCGGACGCGCTGCATTGTCCGCTCGTCCACCTGGATCGCCGCCCGCTCGGCGTTCTGAGCGAGCTCGACGAGATCGTTCGCCTCCACGCCCCAGATCGGCAGCGCCGTCCGAAGCTTGAGGATCTGGGCATTGATGTCGTCAATCTGAGTTTTTTCCATCACCATGATATGGTCTGAAAACCGGTTCCTTCAATGAGCAGGCAAAACTAAAGGTTGACTTATAGGGGTGCGACTTCTATTTTTGGTTTTATCGATCGTTTGCTTGCTGAGCTTTGGTTACCGCGCGATTAGCACCGCGCCTTGAGCGAACCTTCCTTTCAGAAACATCGCTATCGCCATCCGCGTCGCCTCCGTTGCGCGGTCGATCAATCATGTTTTCAAAGGGATCATCATCATGACCACAGGCACAGTAAAATGGTTTAACTCCACCAAGGGCTTTGGCTTCATCGAGCCTGACAACGGCGGCGCTGACGCGTTCGTCCATATCTCGGCTGTTGAACGCGCCGGAATGCGCGAAATCGTCGAGGGCCAGAAGCTTGGTTACGAACTTGAGCGCGACGTGAAGTCGGGCAGGATGTCGGCCTGCAACCTCCAGGCAGCCTAACCCCAACCCGGTTCCGTTCTTGACCACGGATGTACTAGCACTGACGAAACCGCGTATCTGCGAGGCCGGGCGAATAGCCTGGCCTTTTTTGTGCTCGCCCTGAGCGGGCTTTTCCAATTGGAACTGTTCATGACACAGACACACTCGAAATCCAGGCAGCAGGCCGAGATTGCCTTTGGCCATACCCAGTCGCAGTTCTTCGCCAGCAATCATGCGATCGAAGAGTTGGACTCTGTCGTCCAGGCGCGCGAAGCGAAGACCCAAAGACTGCGCGAGGCACGCCTTGCGAAGGAAGCCGAGGACATCGCGAAGGCCTCTGCCGTCCTCATCGCAAAACGCACACGCAAGGGTTAACCTCCGAGAGGTAACACCGTGATCGATCTTGAAGAGAATATGGAATGGACGTCCGGTCAGCTACGACGCGCTATCAAGGCCGCAGGCGTCGCTCTGTGGACATGGAACGTCGACACGGACGCGTTCATCATGGATCTCCGGGGATACGAGCTCTGGGATCTTGGCGCCAATGGTATCCTTTCCTTCGAAGATCTTTCGGCCAAGATCCATCCGGCCGATCGAGACCGTGTAAGGGCCGCTTTCGTCGCCACGCGCGCGCTCGTCGGGCCCTATGAAATTGACTTTCGGATATTGAGCGGTCTTGACGTCCGCTGGATTTCGGCGCGGGGGCAGGGAAGTGACGACGATATCGTCGCTCGCGTGATGACAGGCATTTTTCTCGACGTGACCGGACGCAAGCAGGCCGAAGAGGGGCTATTAGTTTCACGATGTTTCTCCTCCATTTCTATGAATCCGCCAAGCGGGGTGACCGCTAGGAGGTTCCGGCGATCCCTCTATCCGCCGGTTTTATTCAGCGGCCGATAGCGCTCATGAATCGCCCGGTTTCTGGACCTGGAATGGGCCCAGGTCCAACGCATCTGCCTTAAATCTCGACCAATATCTTGCCGACGACCGATCCCGAATTTTGGGCAGCATGCGCCTCCGCAATATTGTCCAGCGGCACCTTCAGTCCGATGGCGGGTTTGTAGGCTCCTACATCCACACAAGCCGACACGTCTTTAACGGCCAGGCGGAACGCTTCTTCCGGAATCGAATAGAAGAAGACAAAGCGGAAAGCATAGCCGCCGAACATCGTTTTCAGAAACGGCATGGAAAGACGGACCTGCGGATCCTCCGTCGCGTAGGCCGTGACAACACCGCTCGGGCCAAGGCACGCAATGTCTGTATCGATATTTGCTGCCATGTCGACGTCAACGATACGATCAACGCCGCGTCCCTCCGTCCAGGTCTTGATAGCCCCTGGAATGTCGTCGGTCTTGCGGTTGATGATGAGGTCGGCGCCTGCTGCTCGCGCGACTTTCGCCTGCTCGTCGCGGCTCACTGTTGCGGCGACTTCCGCACCGGCCCATTTGGCAAGAAGGATGGCTGCCGTTCCGACTGCGCCAGCACCACCCTGCACAAGTACGCGGCGACCTCTGATATCGCCATCGGCAAAAAGGCAACGATGTGCCGTGATGGCGGCAATACCAAGCGATGCACCGACTTCGAAGGACGCATTGTCACCCAGGCGAACGGCGTATTCAGACGGGAGGCTGATATATTCCGCAGCGGTGCCGAACGGCTGCCCTGTCTGCGCCTTGTACATCCACACACGTTCGCCGATACGGTTTGGGGAGACGCCCGGACCAACCTTGTCGATGGTGCCAGCGCCATCCTGATGGGGAATAATTTTCGGGAAGGGCATCGGAGCCCCGGCAAATCCGCTTCGTGTCTTCAGGTCCGTCGGATTGAGGCCCGACACCGCGACCTTGACGCGAACCTGTCCATGGCCGGGTTCCGCATCAGGAAGCTCTCCGATGGTCAAAACCTCGGGGCCGCCCTGTCTGTCATAGAATGCTGCCTTCATCGAAATTCTCCTTTGCGTGTCCCGACCACTACCTTCTCGAACTTCAATATTGCAACTAGGCAACATTTCTGCGCATAGGGGTAAAAAGTACACTATTGGGATTGTCGATGGCGAAGGAAATGTACAACTGCCCCGTGGAGGCGACGGTCGATGTGGCTGGCGGCAAGTGGAAGCCCGTCATCATTTATCACCTGTTGGACGGCCCCAAGCGCTTCGGGGAGCTGCGCCGTATGACAGGCGACCCAAGCCAGCGCTCGATCACGATGCAACTCCGGCAGCTTGAGGACGACGGGATCGTCAATCGGGAGGTTTTTGCCGAGGTTCCACCCCGTGTGGAATACTCTCTGACGGAGTTTGGCAAAACGCTGTGGCCGGTCCTGCGTGCCATGAAGGAGTGGGGCGATTCCTTCATGGCACGATCCGGATCGCACCTGCCTCGTGCGACGCGATCCGAAATCCTAGTTCCGAGCGACGCAGTCGTTCTCGGTGACGTCGTCGCCGCGGATGATACGGGCGTATAAGTCGGCGCTCAGCTTCGGCGTGCGCTTTTGGGTGTCCCAGTCGACATAAATCATGCCGAAACGGCTTGCATAGCCGCTGAGCCACTCAAGATTGTCGTGACTGGACCAGACGTGATAGCCCCTGACATCGGCGCCGTCTGTCATCGCTGACTTCATCGCGGCAATGTGGATGACAAGGTAACGGCATCGCTGGATGTCGTCGACCTTACCGTCCTTCATCACGTCTTCGCCGGCAAAGCCGGCGCCATTCTCGGTGATATAGACAGGCGGGTTACCGTATTCGCTCTTCATGCGACCCAGCAGGGCCTTGAATTGGTCCGGACGAACAGCGCCGTTGAATGCCGAGTACACCGTCTTGGGCAGATACTGCTCGGCGGCAAATCTATCAGTCGGATTAGCGCCGTTGCGGACGTACATCGGCGAATAGAAGTTGATGCCCAGATAGTCGAAATGGGCTTGCCCGATCGTCTTGGCATCATCCGGCTCGACGCCAGTATCAAGGCCCCGCGCTGATACCATGTCCAGCACATCCTGGGGATAGCTACCTTTGTACATGGCGTCGAGGAACCAGCGGTTCAGCACGCCGTCGGCCAGTACAGCCGATTTCTTGTCGGCATCGCCTGCACCATCTTCCGTGATCGTCGGGAAAAGCGGTACGGCGAGACCAAGCTGGCCCTTGTAGCCATGCGCGTCGAAGCTCTTCTTTGCTGCCGCTGCAGCAAGAAGAATGTGATTGTAGGTCTTGAGCGAAACAGCCATGTGGTCCGCATCGGGCAGGATCTTGAAATCGCCCTTGCCATGGTCGCGAATGTTCTCGGCAAGCGTCTTCGTCGCTCTTTCGACTGAAGGTTCGTTGATCAGAACGAAGAGATCGACCTGATCGTGGAAGTTGGCGAAGACCGCATCCGCGTAACGCTGAAACCACTTCACCGAGTCACGATTTTCCCAGCCACCCGCTGCGGCGAGAGAAGAGGGCATGTCCCAATGGTAGAGCGTCAGCATCGGCGTGATGCCTGCGTCCTTCAAATCCTTGATGAACTGGCGATAGTGGGCGACCGCGGCAGGATTGACGGGACCAAGGCCGTCCGGAATGATCCGCGGCCACGATATCGAAAACCGGTAACTCGTCAGCCCAAGTTCTTTGAAAATGGCGATATCCCTCAGATATTGGTCGCGATTGTAGAAGTCGATGGCGACGGCTCCGGAAACGCCCGGGCCAGCAAGATGAAGGCGATCGAGATAGTCGTCCCAGACCGAGGGGCCCTTTCCATCCGCAGTCGAGGATCCCTCGACCTGGTAGGCGGCCGAAGCCGCCCCCCATAGAAATTTGTCGGCGGCTGCCGAGGACGAGGGGGCCATCGCCGATGCGGCGGCGATGACAGCACTCATCGCCGTGATCCTTGTTGTCATGCCCATTGAGTTATCCCTCGCCGAACTGTGCGAACAGAGCGGGAAGAATACCAGCCAGGTGATTAAACTCGATCATGTCATGAACGGCGAGCTCGTAGGCGGTCATTTCAGCGAGCTGGTCGTTCCAACCGACATGCGCCATCATCGCCGCGGCCTTCTCGGCGCCGGCAAAACGGCGCATCTCCGGGTGCGAGCCGATCCAGTACCGGCTGACCAGTTCCATGCCACCTTCCACATCTCGGGCGATGTGGATCATCATCGAATTGATGACGTCGGGTGCCTGCGCCGGACCGACAATGCCGCTCGCATTTGCGGTAAACCCGGCGCGCTTGAAGGCTGCAGCGTCAAAGCCGAGCTTTGCAGGGTCGGTAAAGCGGATCAACAGCTCCATGGCCTGGGGGCCGACAAGCTCCTTGACGTAGTTCGGATTGTCGTAAAGCCGATCCTCGTAGCTCAGGCTCTTGTTGGCAAGGCGAGCCGGGTCTTTCACGCTATTTTCGATATGGGCATGCGGGAACCAGAGCATGTAACGCTCTTTCTCGATCGGATGCCAGGTGAACCACCACCGGAACATCTCGGCGGTGGCGCGCGGGAAGAACAGGCTATTCTGAACATAGACGGTCGAGCCATCGAGAACGGCATAGCCCTGCTTCGGCGTCTTGTAAGCCGGATCGATCAGCCGGTTCAGATCGGCAACGCTCGGCGTCAGGCAGTCCGCCTTGTCCAACGGGCCAATCTGCAGAGCGCGAGCATCATTTGTTGGCACGACGAGATGCGGGTTGAAGAATGTTTCGTAGGACTTACCCTTGAGCAACTGGGTGTTGGCGATGAGCTGCTTCTGGGCTGCGACCGGCAGATAGGTAACGGCGCTGTTATCGAGAGCGGACACTGCATCCGCTGCTTCAGTCGGAGATGCTTTGATCATGGTTGCTCCTGCGGCTCCTGCTGCTCCAGCTGCCAGGGCCGGAATGCCCTTGAGAAGATTACGACGCCCGAATGAAGTCATCGGGTTCACTCCTGGATGAATTGCGATGATTGAAATTTACATGTTCATTCGATATCAGTCCAACAAATGACATCTATTTACCAAATCGATGGGACTAATGAGAGACATCGACCTCAACCTTCTGAATAGCCTTCAACGGCTGCTCGCAAACGGGAGCGTCACAAAAGCGGCCGAGGACCAGGGCATCAGCCAGTCAGCAATGAGCTACAATCTTGGGCGGCTGCGCAAAACGATGGGCGACGAACTCTTCACGCGCGATGCCGGTGGCTTGGTCATGACGCCCTATGCGCGCACGTTGATCGAGCCCCTTTCAAGGATCATGACGGAGATTGATCGCCTTGTCAGCCGCTCGGCTGCCTTTGATCCTCACTCGGCAGAGCGTACATTCACCATCGCATTGCCGGATGCTGCCGAAGTTCTCATCATCCCAGAGATTCTCCAACGCATCGGAGAGAGCGCGCCCGGTATCCGACTTGAGCTCAAAAACGTCGATGAAGTGGATGTTCTTCGAGAACTCGACGCGGGCACAATCGATATGGCGGTGGGGATTTTCTCAGAGGGGCAGGTCCATCATAAGAGGAAGCTGCTGCACACTGACGACTATCTCTGCATCTACAATGGCGAGCTGCTGGAGTTCTCCAATCCAATTGGGCTCGACGAATACCTGTCTGCCCGCCATCTGGTACTGTCGAGCAAAGCAGCTGGCCATGATGCTGTTGGTGAACAGCTCGCGATGAGGGAAGCAAAGCGGCGGATCACAATGACGACCAGGCATGTCCTGTCTATACCGTTCATTGTGCTCGCCACACCGGTTGTGGCCACGATCCATGGCGGACTTGCCAGATATTTCGTTCGTCAGCTTGGTCTCCGGGCCTCCCCGCCACCATTCGAAATGCCGTCAGTGCCGATTTCACTGTTATGGCACAGTTCCAACGACGCCGATCCTGCCCATGAGTGGATGCGGCATATGATCCAAACTTCGCTCACGGCTGCAAGAGATGCTGGCAACATGCCGAGAGATCACACGCCGTCGCTCTTATGACCCGGCACGTCCCTCGTCGACGCCAACGGGAGCAGCCCTTGTCCTGACTGCGAAGAGACAAAACGCCATGAACGCGACGAGCGCTGCGACAATAAAAAAGCCGGCCCGCGTAAGAGGAAGCATCTCGATGAAGGCAGACAGAAACTGACCCATGAAAATCGCTACCGACAGGTAGCCGAGAAGCCGGCCCCGCAGGGCAAGGGGACTGCGCTCGATGGTCAAGTGGTTGACGAGCGGTATCGAGAAACCAAAGCCGCAACCCACGAGCATGCCGGCCACAACGATGAGTGGAAACGAGCCCGCCGCGAAAAAGATCACGTGTCCCAAGGCATAGGCCGAGAACGCGATCATTAAAGTCCTCATCGAGCCGAGTGCGTCCATAAAACGGGGCATAACGAAAGCCGCGCCGACGGCTACCAGGGAAATAAAGGAAAGAAAGTAACCAATCTTCACTTCGCCCATACCCATATCCGCCAGCTTCTGAGGCAACAGAATGACTGCCGCAAAAAATACGATCATCGAGCATGCTGCTGCAAGATAGACGTCCCACATGGCTGGGGCAGAGTCAGTCGCGCCTGGTTCGACTTTTCCGGATGACGGGGGGCTGTGCGGCACGAAAGTGACAACCATCGCCGCAAAGATCCAGGCGACCAAATACAGCAGGAAAGGATGCTGCCACCCGATCCCCGCAAGCATGCCACCGATGGCAAGAAAGACGACGCCGCCAAGCTCGATCGCCATACCCTGCCGTGAGATCATCTTGAGCCGCGCTTCTCCATCGAAAAATTCGGAAATCAATGTGGTGCCGGCCGACATCACTATCGCTGTCGCGCCGCCCAGCAAAAATCTATCGAGAAGCACCGCTGGATAACCGCGCAACCAGACGGCTGCGTAGCCAAGCAGGCCATAGAGAAGGAGGCCGATCACGAGGGCGCGGCGGCTGCCCAGCCTCTCGATTAATCGCCCGACCGCCAGGCCGAAGACGGCGACCCCGAGCGACGGCAAAGTAACAAGCCAGCTCGACGCAGGGCCGACACCGAGGGCAGCGGCTATGCTCGGCAGTCCCGGGACAATGACACACCCAACCATGATGGTCAGGCATGCTACAGATAAAAGCGTGAAGGCGCCGATTGGCTTGAGTTGTGCCATGGTTTTCTCCATTGAAGTGAGACGGGCGCATCGTAAGGTTTATTACGAGACGTCAGTCTCAATATATACGAGACTTCGATCTCGCAATAGGAGTTGGGCATGGAAGATACCGTCAAGACGCAGAGCCGGCCGGCGGGGCGACCGCGAGATGAAGAGGCCACACCGGCATTACTCGATGTCACGCGGCGATTGGTTGGCGAGAAAGGGTTTGAGGATGTCACGATCGCTTCGATCGCAGCCGCAGCGGGGGTAGGGCGGCAAACGATTTACCGCCGATGGTCTAGCAAGGCTGAGCTTGTGCTGGACGCTTTTCTCGATAGTGCTTCGCACCAAGAGGTGGTGGCGGATGGCCCAGTTGCACAGGTCCTCGAACGTTTCCTGGTCAATCTGTTCGACAATATTCGCCGCGATGGTCCAGCGATCCGCAACTTAATCGCCTCCGCCCAGACCGACGACAGCTTCCTGCAGATCTTCCGAGAGCGCTTTGTGCTTCCACGGGCTCAGGTAGCGGTGGCCATCATCCAGCGCGGGATTGCGCGCGGTGAATTAAGCAGCGGCATCGATCTCGAAATGATGGTCGATGCTTTACATGGTGTGTTCTGGTACCGACTGCTGCAAGGTCGGCCCCTCGACGAAACAGTGGCTGCTCGGCTCTCGCTGTTCCTGACGGGAGCAAAAAACTGAAAACCGATCAACGAGCTGGTGACAACTTGGCAAGGGTACTGAGCCAGATCGAAGGTCATCGATTATTGCCGACCGTTTGCCGCGGGTGAAGACGCCACGCAATGTGACGTCTCTGCGCCATTCGGTGATTTCAGCTCATCCACTGACCGCCATCGACATTGTAGCACTGGGCAACAACGTAGTCTGAATCCGCCGAAGCGAGGAAAACTGCCATACCGGTCAGGTCCTCAGTTGTTCCCATGCGGCCGTACGGTACAGCTTCTCCGACTTCTTTCTTCTTCTGGCCAGGCGCTTTATTCTCATACTTGGCAAAGAAGGCATCGACGCCATCCCAATGCTCGCCGTCGACAACGCCGGGCGCGATCGCGTTGACGTTGATCTTGTGCTCGATCAGATTCAAAGCCGCAGACTGGGTAAGGCTAATTACCGCAGCCTTCGTCGCGCAATATACTGCGACCAGCGGCTCGCCGCGGCGGCCTGCCTGAGATGCCATATTGATGATCTTGCCGCCTTTGCCTTGCGCAATCATCTGAGCTGCAACGGCCTGCATCGTAAACAGCGGTCCGTAGACGTTGACGTCGAATACACGCCGGTAGTCAGCTTCCGTAATTTCGACAAGCGGAGCAGCGGTGAAAAGCGCCGCGTTGTTGATCAGGATATCGATGCTTCCGAACGCGTCGACGACCTGCCGGACGGCGGCGTCGATGCTCTCCTTCTTCGTCACATCGATCTTGACCGCAATTGCATTTTCACCAAGTTCCTTGGCCGATTGCTCCGCCCGTCCAATATCGATGTCGCAGATCGCGACCCGTGCGCCTTCCCCGATATAGGCCTTGGCGAATGCCAGCCCAATGCCGCGCGCGGCACCAGTGATCATGGCATGCTTTCCCTGCAGTCTTGAAGACATGGTTTCTCTCCCTTTGAAGCTTTTGTTGTTGAGTGGCTGCTAGTCAGAACATTTTTGGAAAATGCTGGACCAGATTTTTCTGCAAGAATCCGTGGATTCTACCGGTTGGTTGATTGCCGTCAAAAACGTCGAGTTCGATCGGGACGCCCATAGCCGTGATCTCACCGACAGCCAGCATGGTTTTGACCAATGCAGGATCTGTGACAGAAACGGACACCAAAATAGGCGGCCATTCAAAAGGGATCGAGCCGGATTTTTTCTGGAGACCGGCGAGCCCCACGAGCCGGTCCAGCAGAACGCCGTCCGCGCCTACGACCGCGATCGCGCCAGGCATCGCTGCGCCATGAAATCCTTCCGACAGAAGGTCTGCTACCGCCTCGCTTTGCTGGCCCGCGCGAAAGATCATTCCAACACAGCAGGAATTGACGCTGCTTTCGAGCTCGAACCAGCGCTGTCCTAGCCTCTTCCGGCCCGCCAACACCAGACAGCTTTCCAGATCAGCATTCGCTTTTTTTACAAAAAATTCGACGCGCTCGACGTCGCCGTGATCCGGTGAAGGATCGGAACCGCGAAGCATCGACGTCATAGCGACGGGCGGTTCAAGCGCGGACGAAGCGGCAAAATCTATTTCCATGGTTCCCTCCCACGAGACGGCAAACAAATACCTCGTTCGCGGATATGGAACTAGCGTTTTAGATAGCCAAAACTAATGATATCATGTCCATTCTGTCCTAAATTACCGCCATGATGACCAAATAGGGACATAAACTCGTCAGTCAAAGGCCTCGGCTTTTGCGGAAGCCTGTCGGCGTCATGCCTCGAGACTTTTTGAAACTCAGATTGAAATTCGAAAGATTGTCGTAACCTGCTTCCGCGGCGATCGTCGTTATCGGTAAGTCTGAGCGGAGCAGGAGCTCGCTTGCTTTTCCCATCCTAAGCTCGATCAGATAGTTGCTGAAGGTGGTTCCGGTATTGCGTTTGAAGAAGCGCGAGAAGGACGTCCCAGTCATCCCGATCAGCGCTGCCGGTTGCTCAATCCTGATATCATTCTGGTAGTTTGCCGAGATCCAAGCAAGCACTTCGCGAACGGTCTGGTTCGTCGATGGGTTCGTATGAAGCGAGAAGCCTTCCGAAGATAAAAGAGCCGTTTCGGCGCTTTTCGACAGGATGGCAAGCAAGGTAAGGAATAGTGACAAGCGCTCGATGCCATCCGCTTTTCCCATTGCCTCCATGATTTCGGCCCCTTGCGTCCTGGCCTCGCCATTGAAGGCAATCCCGCGTCTCGCGCGCAGGAAAAAGGATCGAAGGTCGGTGAGCTCTGGCATGAGATTCGCGGCGGCGAGAATTCTATCCTCGTCGAACTGTACGATGACGTCGCGGTTTTCGATGCGGTCGCGCGGTTTTAGAGGTGTCACCCAATTATGGGGCAACCCGCGGCCGACGATGAACAGATCGCCCGGGTCGAACCCGCCGATGAAATCGCCGATATGGCAGGTTCCGCCGGCGCTTTTGATCAGATGGATCTCGCATTCCGGATGTGCGTTCCACACGCTCCAGGATAATGGATAATCATCCGTTCGCCAGATGAAGCACTCCGTCGCCAGTGGGACGATGGGTTCGTAAACCGGCTGGTGTCGCAACCCATTATCGGACGGCATACGATCGGCGGCCATTGAATCCTAATTCACCTGTTGTCTGATCCGTAATCGAATAAATAAACTGCATTATCTCGAAGTGAAATCTCTGCCTTTAAATATGCTTACAAGGGCACGGGATCCCTGACGGCATATCCAAACGCACAAACGTCACGATGCTGTCGGGGTGTGTAGTAGCTGTCAAGGCACCTGGAAGCGTCCAAAGACCTGATCGAGCGAACTGCGGTCTTGCCCGCTGTCTTCGGTATTGAGCGAAAGGGTGCCCCTAAGAACCGCACTGGGCGCGAAACAGCGAGGCAAGCCCGTGCACCAGTGCTGCCGATACATCTTCAACGTCTTGTCAAACCAAAGAAATTTCTGCAAACTTGATAGGCAGCCGGTTCGGTTCCTTTCAAGGCGGCATGGGGTTTGAGGGGGCGAGTGGTTCGAAATCAAATCGTATCGGGGCAGATGACGGCGGTAAATTATTCCGGCATTATCCTTTCCCATGTTCCGCCCGTCCACGCTCTCCCGCTTTGTGTATTTGTCTCCGGCTCTTCATCAGGATGAACTGGCAGCTAGCCCACTTGCCACCAATGGCATGAAGCTTCTCCGCTATGTCAAGCAAAACGGCGGCATTCCGTTGACGCAATCCTTGGGCGCTTTTCAGAGGAAATGTGTCGAATGGGCCGCACATGAATTTCAGTGGCCCGGGTATGAACCGGAAATCCTCTATTCCGTGAACAAGGTTCTCAACGAACCGGATTTTCCTCCGCTCTCCATCCTGCATTGGGCGCTGCAGGACCTTCGTATTATCCGCCACTACAAGGGTAGGGCCGTGCTCACGAAGCGCGGCAGTTCGATCCTCGGCAATCACGGGGAGCTTCAGGCAGTTCTCGCGGAATGGATGCTGGCCGCTCCGCTGCAGGAGAGTCTATCCCCCGAAGCCGCCGCCCTGTTCTGGGATCTTAGGCATATGCTGGGCGTCGTCTCGACCCGGTTGGGCGACTGGGTGACGCTTGGCGACTTTACCGAATGGGCAGTCCCGGTGGAGCTTTTCCCGGCGAGGGGACCGCTCGGCCCCCGACACGAGGCAGGCTGGTTCATCGCCCATAATCTCGTTCGCCCGCTGACCTGGCTCGGCATACTGGAGAACTCGCCGCAGAACGTGCCAGCCATGTCGGTGATGGACAGGCAATTTCGCAAGACGGTATTGTTCGATAAATTCTTCAGGATTGGCCTTCCGATCGGAGTCGAGGCCGTTATCCTCCACTGATAAGGCCAAGTGCCTGTGGATGCTGCAAATCTGTTTCATCGCGCAGGGCTTGGGACCTCTTTGCCGCCAATTCTGATCATGGAGCTAATGCGGCGCTCTGGGATGTGAGAAGCGGCCCCGCGCGCCGGGGGCTGTCGATCCCGGATCCCGGCGTTGCCGTCGCTGTGCTGACCCTCCTGCGGCAACCCTTTAGACCGGTCTTACGGGAGGCGAACGGCTTTCGCGGTTCCCGCTACAGCTGGTATGCCCTTTCCTGTTTGGGGACGTTTCTGCGCAACGACCCAAGAGCTGTCACTGCGTGAAACTGCGCGACCGTAAACCTTGCTCGACAGATTGGCTGAAATCGCACCTCCGCCAACAAGGTTGATCTGCCGATTGTGCCGTGTTTTGAAGTAAGAGAATTGGCGGTGAGGCTTTGACAACAGGAATGGCGCAACAGTTTGACATGTTTCCGGAGCAGGGTCCGCGCGACGATTTGGTCACGCGTGCCGCCTCCAGATTAGCCAAGCCCGAACAGCCTGCCGTCCCCATGAGTGAAGAGGACATGGTCCGGCATCTCGCTGAGACGGGCCGCTACCGCATCCTTACGAAAATGGTGCCGCCAGCAGTCGCGCCGAACCCGCGTCCGGAGTATCCCCTCAAAGGTATTGTGCTCGACACCGAGACCACCGGCCTCAATGCGCGCAAGGATGAGATCATCGAGATTGGCGTGGTCGCTTTCAGCTTCGATGCGACAGGACGTATCGGTGACGTGACCGGCATCTATGGTGGACTTCAGCAGCCCAGCATTTCCATTCCTTCCGAAATTACCAGGCTCACCGGCATAACCGGCGACATGGTGGTCGGGCAGTCGATCGATACGGCTGCGTTGCAGGCACTGATCGAACCTGCCGATCTGCTGATTGCCCACAATGCGGGTTTCGACCGGCCATTCTGTGAGGCATTTTCTCATCTGTTTTCTGGCAAGGCCTGGGCTTGCTCTAACTCTGAGATCGACTGGTCGTCGCGGGGATATGAGGGCACGAAGCTCGGATACCTGATCGGGCAGGCGGGCTACTTCCATGATGGTCATCGCGCTGTCGATGATTGTTTCGCACTTCTGGAGGTCCTGGCTCGTAAGGTGGACGGCTCTGCTTCCACAGCTTTCGCCGAACTCTATGAAGCAAGCCAGAGATCGCGTGTCCGAATCTTTGCGGAAAACAGTCCCTTCGACATGAAGGATCATCTGAAGGCGCGAGGCTATCGCTGGTCCGACGGAAGCGACGGCCGACCCAAGTCTTGGTGGATCGAGGTTGGTGAAGAAGCGCTCGAGGATGAGCTCCGCTATCTCAGGGCCGAAATCTACCGCTATCCAGACGCCGATCCACCGACTAAACGCCTCACCGCCTTCGACCGGTTCCGGGCCTGATAGCCTCTTTAGCTTAGATCTGATTGAACCTATGCTTTGAGCGCATGGCCGGCCTGAGACCTTGTGCCTTATCGACGGGTGGGCAAGGGTCTATATTCCAGTCATCGAAACGACGTTGGAACCGAAGCAAGGTTGCTGGCGTCAAGAGACCTCACGGAAGGGGATCATCATGAACGTAGCACGCTCTTTCAATAACTGGCGCAAGTATCGTCAGACCGTTACCGAACTCGGCCGGATGAGCTCGCGCGAACTGCAGGACCTCGGTATCAATCGTGCCGACATCCACAGTGTTGCTCGCCAGTCGGTCGCTCGCTAAGCGGCCTGCTCCCAAGCCAACCTGAATGACAATACGCCCGCTGATGATGCGGGCGTTTGCGTTTCTAGCCTGCCGCGAGGCGCTAAGCTGGACATTCTTGAGATCAGTTTGAGGTCGTGCATTTGTGCATGGCTGCGCTGCATCAAAGTCTATTTAATGTGCGGAGGAAATGAGTATCTTGGTTTCATTGAAGCGATGCACCTCCTCCCGCAGAGCTTCGATTTCAGACGACCCACTCCTCCTCCCAAGGGGCGTCTGACGGGACAGCGGCACCCTCCTCCCAGCCGTTTGTTCAACTCTTTCGAAAAGCCTGCCGCACCTCCTCCCGCGGCAGGCTTTTTCGTTTCTGGGGACGAAATCAGGCGGCTTCCACCTCGGGTGCTAGAGCAAACTGCCCTGCGCGAGGGGGTCGCCCTCCTTCGTGACGATCGAGGAACCATAGGGCTCCCGCGACGCGATGATCAGCGCATCATCCGGCAAGGGTCGGGCCAAATCCTTGGCCTCATCCCACGGCGCCTCCATCCAAACCTTTGTCTCCTCTTGGGTCAGCAGCAGGACCGGCATCGCCTTCTCGTGGATCGGGGCAACCAGACCGTTTGGATCGGTGGTCAGGAAGCCATAGAGGTCGTCCGTGGTCAGGCCGTCCTTCACCTTCCGGACGCTCTTCCATTGCGGCACGTGAATGCCGGCAAAGAATATCAGAGATTTCGCCTCGTCGCGTGCGAACCAGGCATTCGGAACCTTGCCGCCCGGCGCCTGGCTTACGGGATCCGGTTCGGCAAAACTTGTGACCGGCACGATGCAGCGATGTTCGACACCAAACCAGCGTTTCCAGTGAGGCAGGGTGAGCTTGCGGACATTGGTGACGCCGCGATCCGGTTCAATCCTGATCAGTTCATCCATATCGACTGGCTTGCCCTTCGCTTTGAGCTTTGCCGCGCGGGCCTCGGCCGCCTTCTTCTGGACGAAGATTGGCGAGGGCAGGCCCCAGCGCGCATGGACGAGCTGCTTGCGTCCGTCATTCGTGTTGCGAACGATCGGCCCCATCTGATCGGGATTCATCTGATAGGCGGGCATGAGGTTGATCAAGCTCTCGGCGTCCTGAGCCCATCTCGAGACCCAGTCCTTGTCTTCCATCCGATAAAGGTTGCACATTCCAGGCTAATCCTCCGCTCGACCATGGAGGGCAGTTTAGCGCATCGATGGCGCTCCGCTAGTCGAGCTGAAACACGTCGGCATTGTCCTGCCGTTCACGCAACCCCTTGTAGGCCGCGTGGCGAAGCTTGCCGTCGGCCGTCCAGGCACGGAACTCGATCTCGGCGATCAGCGTCGGATGCACCCAGACGACGTCGGCTTTTTCGGTATCGGGCACTGGCGGCTGCTTCTGCTTCCACCGTAGCTTTTCGAGCATCTTGCGGAGCTTGATGGCCTCGGCTTCCCTAAAGCCAGTCCCAACGCTGCCGACATCGACGATCTCACCATCGCGGTAGGCGCCCAGAACCAGCGAACCGAAGCCGGCCGGCGACGCTGCCGACGGCTCATAGCCGACGATGAAGAAGGCTTCGCTTTCGACGCATTTGACCTTCACCCAGTCACCGGTCCGACCGGAGCGGTATGGCTGGTCGCGATGCTTGCCGACTATCCCCTCCAGCCCGAGACGGCAGGCATGGTCCAGCAGGACAGCGGGATCGGCGTCGAGCGTTTCCGACAGCCGGATGGCGCCGTCCTGATCCTTCACCGTGTCTTCGAGCAAATGCCGGCGCGATCGATATTCGACTCCGCGCAAATCATGGCCATCGAGATAAAGCAGGTCAAAGGCATAGAGGATGGCATCGGAGGCCTGGTTGCCAGCGCTCTTTCCCGATGCTCCGAGCGATTGCTGCAGCAGCCCGAAATCCGATCGGCCCTCTGCGTCCAGAACTACAGCCTCTCCGTCGATGATCATGGTCGCCGGCCCGAGCGCCCGGGCCGCCTGCTCGATCGCTGGAAAGCGATCGGTCCAGTCATGGCCGCCACGGGTGAGGATCCGCACGCCTTGCGGCTCGATATGCACGGCAAGCCGGTATCCATCCCATTTCACCTCCCAGGACCATTCGGATCCTTGTGGCGGCTTTGCTTTGAGCTGCGCCAATGCCGGCTCGACGCGGTCGGGGATGGGATCGAATGGAAGCTGTGGCTCTGACGGATTGCGCTTCTTGCGCGGCCGCGAGCGGAGCGGGGCCTCGGTATCACGAAGGAGCGGCTTTGATCTCGGGGTCTTCGTCATTCCGACAGTTCAACAAAAAAACCTTAAGGAGATTGTGACGATCCAGGACTTGTCCCCGCTATTCACGCCGCTCGACCAAACGGGCAGAGCAAAAAAAAAATTTTGCAGCGCTACCTCCCTGAATCCACGGGATTTCTAATGTTCAGGATAATATTCCCAACCTTCTGGTTGCTTGACTCTTTGTTTCAGTCGGAACAGAAACAGAACATCCGCATTTTGTCCAGCATGATGCTGGCCCGAAACTCTGCCAACACGTTCCTGAAGGGAGCCGTGAACGATGACTGCTGCCCGCGCCCCAAGGACGTCAGAGGGTGTTTCAGATGTGATCTCTGATCTGCGCGAGCGGATCGCTTCGCTCGAAACCAGCACGGTGAAGAAGGCCGGCTGCCTGGCCTTCGGCGTGCCGGAGATGGATGCAGCTCTACCCGGCGGTGGGCTCAGCTATGGCGCCCTGCACGAGTTTGCCGGTGGCGGAGCAGGCACGGTCGATGGTGCCGCTGCGGCCCTCTTTGCAGCTGGCATCGCAGCCAGAACCAAGGGACCGATCGTCTGGTGCCTGACGCGGCCGGATCTGTTTTTCCCGGCACTGGCGCAGGTCGGTCTCAATTCCGATCGGGTGATTTTTGTGGAATCCGACAAGGACGAGGATGTGCTCGCCAACATGGAGGAGGGGCTGTCCTTCGGCGGTCTTGGTGCGGTCGTCGGCGAGCTTGTCCGCCTGCCGATGGTCGGTTCGCGCCGGCTTCAGCTGGCCGCCGAGCGCACCGGGACGATGGCATTGGCCGTGCGCCGCTGGAGGCGGCAAACGGAAGCCAATGACTTCGGACAGCCGACGGCCTCGACCACACGGTGGCGGGTGAGCGTCATGCCGTCGGAGGATTTGCCGGTTCCGGGGGTGGGGCGGCCAAGATGGTTTGTGGAGTTGATGCGCGTGAAAGCGGGTGGGTGTGCTGAGTTTCTCGTGAGGGCGTGTGATGACAAGGGTCGTCTCGATTTATCTGCCGGATCTGCCGACCGATCGCATTCGCCGGGACGATCCGTCCATTCCGCCTGAACAGGCTATCGCCGTGATCGCCAAAAGCGGCTCGAAACGCTGGGTGTCGGCCGCCGATGCGGCTGCGAAGAAGGCTGGCGTGCGTGTCGGCATACCGGCTGCAAAGGCGCAGGCGCTGTTTCGCGGGCTGATGCTGGTGGACGCAGACCTCAAGACGGACGCCGCGGCACTGGAGCGGATCACGCTTTGGGCGCTGACGCTCTATTCCCCGATCGTTGCCGTCGACGGCGTAGACGGCATTGTCATGGATACCGAAGGCGCCGATCACCTTCAGGGTGGCGAACTGCCGATGGTGACCAAGATCGCCAACCAGTTCCTGGCAAGAAAGCTGACGGCCCGGGTCGCCGTCGCCGACACCTGGGGTGCGGCACACGCATGCGCCCGCGCCATCAGCCGTGAAACTGTCATCGTACCGATCGGTCAGACCGTGCGGGCTGTTGAAAAACTGCCGATCTCGTTGCTGCGACTTGCGCCCAAGATCGTCAGCGACCTCCACACGCTTGGTTTTCAATCCATCGGCCAGCTGGCGAATACCGCGCGCGCACCTTTAAACCTTCGCTTTGGTCCGGAAATCGGCCGCCGTCTCGACCAGATATTTGGACGTGTGTCCGAACCGATCGATCCGATCCGAACCGCCGAATTGATCGAGGTCGCCCGGTCCTTTGCCGAGCCCATCGGTGCTGCCGAAACCATCAACAAATATGTCGGCCGGTTGATCGTCCAACTGATCGAGGAGCTCCAGAAAAAAGGCCTGGGTGTGCGTCGTGCCGATCTGATCGTCGAAAAGGTCGATGGCACACGGCAGGCGATCCGTGCCGGCACGGTCAAGCCGGCCCGTGATGTCGCCTGGTTGACCAAGCTGTTTCGTGATCGGACCGAAAAGATCGAGCCGGGCTTTGGCATCGAGAAACTGACCCTGGTTGCTGTGATCGCCGAGCCGCTTGAAGAGACGCAGAAATCGTCTTCGCTGGTGGAGGAGGAAGTCACTGACGTTTCGCCGCTGATCGACATCTATGGAAACCGCGGCCACAAGGTCTATCGCCTCGCGCCCATGGCGTCTGATGTGCCCGAGCGTTCCGTCCAGCGCATCAGTGCTGTTGCCGATCCGATCGCAGTCGCATGGGTCGGACACTGGCGCCGGCCTGTGCGGTTACTGCCGCGGCCGGAACTGATCACCGCCATCGCGCTGATGCCTGACTATCCGCCTGCCTCCATCACCTGGCGTGGCAAACGCCGCAAGGTGATACGCGCCGACGGCCCTGAACGGATTTTTGGCGAGTGGTGGCAGCGTGACAGCGAAATGGAGGCGGTGCGCGATTATTTCGTCATCGAGGACGAGAGCGGCGAACGCCTCTGGGTGTTCCGCTCCGGCGATGGCGTCGATCCCGAAACCGGCGATCATCGCTGGTTCTGCCATGGGATTTTCGCATGAGATATGCTGAACTTCAGTTGACGACGCATTTCTCCTTCCTGCGCGGGGCATCGTCGGCGCAGGAGCTGTTTGAGGCCGCCGCAGCGCTCGGCATCGATGCCGTCGGCGTCGTCGATCGAAATTCGCTCGCCGGTATCATTCGGGCGCTGGAAGCGTCCCGTGGCACGGGACTGCGTCTGGTCGTCGGCTGTCGTCTCGACCTTGCCGACGGCATGTCCATCCTCGTCTATCCGATCGACCGGGCCGCCTATTCCCGGCTGACCCGGCTGATCACGCTGGGAAAATCGCGTGGTGGCAAGAACAACTGCATCCTCCACTGGGATGATGTGGTTGCCTATTCGGAAGGAATGATCGGCATCCTCGTGCCCGACCTTGGCGACGATGTCTGTGCCGTGCGCTTAAGGAAGATGGCCGAGGTGTTTGCCGACCGCGCCTATGTGTCTTTGTGCCTGCGCCGACGGCCAAACGACCAGATGCGGCTCTATGAGATTTCCAATCTGGCGACGCGGTTCAAGGTAAAGACGGTCGTTACCAATGACGTGCTGTTTCATGAGCCGGGTCGGCGACAGCTGCAGGATATCGTCACCTGTATCCGCACCGGCAAAACCATTGACGATGTCGGTTTCGAGCGCGAGCGCCATGCCGACCGCTATCTGAAACCGCCGGAGGAGATGGAACGGCTTTTCCCGCGTTATCCGGAAGCCTTGGCGCGAACCATGGAGATCGTGCATCGGTGCAAGTTCTCGCTCGAGGAGCTGACCTATCAGTACCCGGAGGAAGCGATCGTGCCGGGCATGGATGCCCAGGCATCACTGGAACACTATGTGTGGGAATGCGTGCCGTCCCGTTATCCTGAAGGCCTGCCGCCCGGCGTGCTCAAGACCGTGCGCCACGAGCTCGATCTGATCCGCACGATGAAATACGCCCCCTATTTTTTGACGGTGTTTTCGATAGTGCGATACGCCCGAAGCCAGGGGATCCTGTGCCAGGGCCGCGGTTCGGCGGCCAACAGTGCGGTGTGTTATATTCTCGGCGTCACTTCGATTGATCCGATCAGCGGCAATCTCCTCTTCGAGCGCTTTGTCAGCCAGGAACGCGATGAGCCTCCTGACATCGACGTCGACTTCGAGCATGAACGGCGCGAAGAGGTGATCCAGTGGATTTATCGGACCTACGGCCGCGAGAAGGCAGCACTGTGCGCCACCGTCACCCGGTACCGCGCCAAGGGCGCCATCCGTGACGTCGGCAAGGCGCTTGGTCTGCCGGAGGACGTCATCAAGGCATTGTCATCAGGCATGTGGTCCTGGTCGGAGGAAGTGCCCGACCGCAATATCCGCGAGCTCAATCTCAATCCCGACGACCGTCGTCTCATTCTCACCCTGAAACTTGCCCAGCAATTGATGGGTGCGCCCCGCCATCTCGGCCAGCATCCGGGCGGCTTTGTGCTGACTCATGACCGGCTCGACGATCTGGTGCCGATCGAGCCGGCAAAGATGAAAGACCGGCAGATCATCGAATGGGATAAGGATGATGTCGAAGCCCTGAAGTTCATGAAGGTCGATATTCTGGCGCTCGGCATGCTGACCTGCATGGCAAAGGCTTTCGAACTCATCCGCGAGCACAAGGACCGCGATCTCGACCTTTCGAAGATCGAGCAGGAGGATCAGGCGACCTATGCCATGATCCGCAGGGCCGACACGCTCGGCACATTTCAGATCGAAAGCCGGGCGCAAATGGCCATGCTGCCGCGCCTGAAGCCGCGGACGTTTTACGACCTCGTCGTCCAGGTCGCGATCGTCCGACCGGGCCCGATTCAAGGAGATATGGTGCATCCCTATCTGCGCCGGCGCGAGGGCAAAGAGGATGTCGTCTATCCGACACCCGAGCTGGAGGCGGTTCTCGGCAAGACGCTCGGCGTGCCTTTGTTTCAGGAAAGCGCGATGCGGGTGGCGATGGTCTGTGCCGGCTTCACCGGCGGCGAGGCCGACCAATTGCGCAAGTCGATGGCGACCTTCAAGTTCACCGGCGGCGTCAGCAAGTTCAAGGACAAGCTGGTCTCCGGGATGGTCAGGAATGGCTATACGTCCGAATTCGCGGAGAAGACGTTTTCGCAGCTGGAAGGGTTTGGTTCCTACGGTTTTCCGGAAAGCCATGCGGCATCCTTTGCACTGATCGCCTATGCGTCGAACTTCATCAAATGCCACTATCCGGAAGCCTTTTGTGCGGCCCTGATCAACTCCCAGCCCATGGGCTTTTATGCGCCAGCCCAGATCGTCGGCGATGCCCGCGCCCATGGCGTCGAGGTCCGACCCGTCTGTATCAACCGATCCCGGTGGGATTGCACGCTTGAGCGCATCGGCAACACCGAGCGGTATGCCGTTCGCCTCGGTTTTCGGCGGGTGAAGGGGCTGGCGATCGCCGATGCGGCTCGCATCGCTGCGGCGCGCATGAACAGCGACTTTGTTTCCGTCGATGACATGTGGCGGCGCTCCAGCGTGCCGACCGAAGCGCTCGTCCAACTCGCAAAAGCGGACGCATACCGGCCGTCCCTGAAGCTCGAGCGTCGTGACGCCCTCTGGGCGATCAAGGCACTGCGTGATGAACCATTACCGCTGTTTGCCGCGGCGGCTGAGCGCGAGATGGCGACGATCGCCGAGCAGAATGAGCCCGAGGTTGCCCTTCGGCAGATGACCGAGGGCCACAATGTTATCGAGGATTATGGCTACACAGGTCTGACATTGCGGCAGCATCCGATCGCGTTTTTGCGCAAGGATCTCGCTTCTCGCAACATCATTACCTGCGCCGCAGCGATGAACGCCCGCGATGGCCGTTCGGTCTACACCGCCGGCCTCGTCCTGGTACGGCAGAAGCCAGGATCTGCCAAAGGCGTGATGTTCATCACCATCGAGGACGAGACCGGCCCCGCCAATATCGTCGTCTGGCCATCGCTGTTCGAGAAACGCCGTCGCATCGTGCTCGGCTCCAGCATGATGGCAATCAATGGCCGCATCCAACGCGAAGGCGAGGTCGTGCATCTGGTCGCCCAGCAGCTGTTCGACTTGACCTCTGACCTGTCAGGTTTGGCGGATCGGGACGCCGAGTTCAAGATGCCGGCCGGCAGGGGAGACGAGTTCGCCCATGGTGGTGGGCCGGATCCACGCGACAAGCCCAAGCCCGTTGTGACCCCGCGCGACATGTTCGTGCGCGATCTTCATATTGATACGTTGAAGGTGAAGGCACGGAATTTTCATTAGCGCGGGCACCTTCCTGTCCGCTCCGCCGTTCGAACATCTCAATCATGTCTTCCTTCACGGCATGCTCCAGGGATGTCTTTGCCCGAAAAGAGTGACGGCTTTCTGATCAGCTTCCGGAGGCTCGAATCCTGACAGTGTAATGCCCAGCATCTGAAATATGAGAAAGCCGTTTCGCTCCTTTGCGGCATTGTCACGCCTTCGCAGGGCGGCGACGACATCGGGCTCCTTCGAGGTCATCAGATCGAGACCGTCGAGAACCAGGCCGCCGGAGACCTCCGGGAGAAGATTGATCTCGATCAGGGCGTCGTCAACGAAGACCAGTGCGGGAAATATCTGTCCATATTCTAGTCGCAACCTGCCAGTCCGGGTGTTCTTGACCGATCGGGGCGCGCCCATCACGGCCTCGACGTCTTCTCGGCTCATGCCGAACTTCAGCTCGGAAAGCCCAACTCTGGGCGTAATCAGCCATGGCAATACGGGTTCTCCTTCACAGTGGATTCACTTCAGGCTTCCCGGTGAACGTCGGCGAGTTCACATCTCTCGACACCCGGTGGAATTCGAGCATACGCTAGATGACCGAGAAAATGCAGTTTTTCCTTCATTTTCAATGAAGAGCCGAATGAAGCGAAGGGTCGCGGGTTCGATATGTTTCAAGGCGCTGGGAGCTGTCTAGATATCCATAATTAAGCTCGGAGGCTGCACGAGGTAGTCGACCGTCAGTGAAGCTGCGGTTTCCAGTAGGTCCGTTGCAATATTGACAGCCAACACGCAAAAATATGAATATTTTGCTCATCATTCTTGATTGCCTGCGATCCTGTTTCTATAGGTGCCGCCGGCGGGCCGCGTCATCCAATGCTGTCCTTCGCAGCCCACGCATTTTCAGTTTGCCAACAAAGGATTAGGCAATGGCGTTCTTGTTCAGTCGGCATCCTTTTAGCCGAATACTCCAACTTTCCACTGCCGTGTTAGGCTCAGTGGTTGTATGCACGCCGAGCGCGGCTCTCGCGCAAGATGCGTCGGGGGCCACAACGCTTGATCCGATCGTCATTTCAGGCTCCGGTGCTCAATCGATCAGTGAGGATAACGATACGATCGTGCCGACGCGTGCGATCTCAGCCTTGAAGACTGATACGCCGCTGGTCGAGACGCCGCGATCCATCTCCGTCGTGACCCGCGAGGAAATCGAACAACGCGGTGCAACCGATCTGATCCAGGCAACGCGTTACAGCTCCGGCGTAAACACCGGCGGATTCGGTTTCGACCCGCGGTTCGATCAGATCTACATTCGCGGCATCGAGACGACGACGAGCGGCGATTTTCGCGACGGCCTGCGCCAGCCGGTGATGACCTACGGCACGTTCACGACCGAAATCTATACGCTCGACCGTGTCGAAGTGCTCAAGGGACCGGTATCGGTCATGTACGGGGCGGCGAGCGCTGCCGGCATCGTCAACAAGATCTCCAAGATGCCTCTGAATGAAACCCATCGCGAGGTCGAACTGCAGTACGGCACCGTCGGCCGCAAACAGGCCGCATTCGATTTCGGCGGCCCGGTCGGCCAGCGCGACGAGATGTACTACCGCGTCGTCGGCCTGGTTCGCGAGGGGGAAACCAATTACGACAACCAAGACGACCGCTACCTGCTGCAGCCCTCTTTCACCTGGGAGCCGACTGACAACACAAAGCTGACGGTCTACGGCCTGGCGCAGAAGAGCGAGGGCGAATCCAGCGCCTGGACCTTCGACAACGGCAGCGAGATCACCCGAGTCAGCGACCCGGACTACGACTACCAAAAGGTGCGCCAGTACCAGCTGGGCTACCAGCTCGAGCACGAGTTCGACAACGGCTTGACCTTCCGGCAAAACGCGCGCGTGAGCGACCTCGATCTCAAGTCGCGCTACGTCGACCGGACAACCCTCTATGCACCCGTACTGGGCGGGCCGGCCGATAGCTGGTCGACCGCCGCGGTGACCGACGACGTACGCGCCTTTCAGATCGACAACCAGCTCCAGGCGAAATTCGACACGGGCGCCGTCGCCCATACCGTTCTCGCCGGTCTGGATTATACCGGCGTCAACTCGGATTTCGCTGATGGATATGGCTATACGCTACCTTCCGACATCGGTAGCGCACCGTCACCGGCGCTTACGGGCTTCACCGGCAACGATCTGCGCCAGACCGGACTGTATGCGCAGGAACAGGCAGAGATCGGCAACTGGCGCTTCGTCGGCGGCCTGCGTTACGACTGGCTGCACCAGGAAACGACCGACAAGGTTGCCGGGACCGGCGCCGAGAAGGACGACGGCGCACTGTCGGGCCAGGTCGGTCTCCTCTATCTCTTCGATAACGGCCTTGCCCCTTACGTAAGCTATGGGACGTCCTTCGTGCCGTCGACCGAGCGCTCGGCAGGCCTCGGCGTGCTCGATCCGACCGACGGCCGGCAGGTCGAAGCCGGCATCAAGTATCAGCCGGACGGCGAGAATTTCTCCCTGAGCACTGCGGTCTATCGGCTTGTCGAAACCGGCAAGCCGCAATATGCAGGCGCTTCCGGGCCGGTCTATATCTATGAGAACTCGGGCGAGAATACCTTCACCGGCTTCGAGGCCGAAGCCCGCAAGACCTTCGACAACGGCATCAGCCTGATCGCCGCCTACACCTATACCCACGGGGAGATCACCGGTAATCTCGACGGCTCGATCATCGGCAACACGCCGACCACGACGCCCCGCCATGTGGCGTCGCTGTGGCTGAACTACACGGCACCCGAAGAGACCGCCATCGGCGGCCTCAGCATCGGTGGCGGTGTGCGGGCGATGAGCAAGTCCTATACCGACGACTACAACACCGCCAAGAATGCCGGCGTTGCCTATCTCGACGCATCGCTCTCCTACGATTTCGGCGCAAAGTCGCAGGATCTGAAGGGGCTTTCGCTCGCCGTCAGCGCGACGAACCTTGCCAACCGCGAAGAGCAGGTCTGCAACGGCGGCTATTGCTACTTCGGCCAGGGCCGCACTGTGGTCGGTTCGCTGAAGTACAAATGGTGACAGGCTGCAGCCACGATGGTTCAACCCCTCCCGAGGTCAAAGGAGCCTCGGAAGTTTCCGGACTTCCGCGAGATGCGCATGACTGAACAGGCATATTTTCTGCCCGGCACCACTTATTTCGACCTGGCGCCGGCGGCAGGCGGCGAGCCCTATCGCATCTTTCTGTTCAGGCCGGCAGGAGAGGCGCCAGCCGGCGGATGGCCGCTGCTGGTGATGACCGATGGCAACGCGACCTTTCCCTTCGCCTTCGCAAGTCTGGTGACGCAGGCGCCTTACCCGACCGGAACTGGTGTTGAGTGGGGCGTCATCGCGGCGATCGGCTATCCGACAGACGAGCCCTATGACGCCATGCGCCGGGCGTGGGACCTGGGGCCGCCGCCGGTCAAATCCTATCCGCCCTATGTCGAGGGCGAGCCGCCCGTCAAGATCGGCGGGACGGGTGAGCTGCTCGACTTCATCGACAGGGAATTGCTGCCTCGGCTGGCCGACATGGCGCCGCTCGATGCGACGCGACGATCGCTCTTCGGCCATTCATTCGGCGGCCTGTTCGCGCTCTACGGGCTGTTCGAGCGGCCGGACCTCTTTGCCAACTGGATCGCGGCAAGCCCGACCATCTTCTGGGAAGGCAGCGAGATCCTCAACAACGAGGCGCGCCGGCAAACAGTAGCCGGCAACGAGGTTTTCCTGCATCTTTCGGCCGGGGAATACGAGGGGGAGGAACTAGCTCCTTTCCAGTCCGGCAACGAGGATGCCGCATCCAGGCTGGAGAACAAGAAAACCGAAAGGACCGTCGCGCTGGCTCAGGAAATGGCCGATCGGCTGGATGGCATGCAGGACGGCATTCGCACGCAGTTCGAGCTTTTTGCCGGGCAGACCCACATGTCCGTCCTTGGACCCGCCGTCAACCGCGCCGTAAGCATTGCGTTTCGGCGGCACATTTCGTGACAAGAGGAGCAGGCGACATGGCCATGGCAGAGCGCGCGCAGGACGCACCCGATACGACAAAAGCCTTTGCCGTCGACCGGATCGGTCTGGCGATCGAGGGAAACGCCATCCTGTCAGACGTCAGCCTCGATTTCCCGGCGGGCGAGGTGGTGGCCCTCGTCGGCCACAACGGTTCGGGCAAATCCAGCCTCCTGAAGATCCTGGCGCGGCAGCTGACGCCCACCACCGGATCTGCCGCCTACGGCGGCCGCGATCTCCGGCACTATCACGGCCGCGACTTCCCGCGGTCTGTCGCCTACCTGCCGCAGGATCTGGGCACCGGATCGGACATGACGATCCGCGAACTGGTCGCATGCGGACGCTACCCTTGGCACGGCGCGCTCGGACAATTCTCCGCCGTAGACCGCGAAAAGGTCGAGGCGGCGATCGCTGCCACGCATATCGAGGCATTTGCCGATCGCACGGTGGGCACGCTGTCCGGTGGCGAGCGGCAGCGGGCCTGGATCGCCATGCTGATCGCGCAGGACGCCCGCTGCCTGCTGCTCGACGAGCCGACAGCTGCGCTCGACATCGCGCATCAGGTCGACGTGCTGTCGCTGGTGCGCAAACTCGCGCATGAGGGCGGGCGCAGCGTTGTCATCGTGCTGCACGACATCAACATGGCTGCACGCTTCTGCGACCGCATCCATGCGCTCAAAGGCGGGCGGGTGGTCGCCAGCGGAACACCCGCTGAGATTCTGGTACCGGAAACGCTTCATGCCATCTACGGGATCGAGATGGAGGTCATCTCCGTTCCGAACCTGTCAAATCCGCTTGCCTATCCCTGCTAAGGTCCGCACCTAGATGAAGATTTCAAGGCGCTCGTTTACGCTCTTGGCCGCGGCGGCGGCCGGCACCGTGTCGATGCCGGGGCCACTGCTGGCCGAGGCTGCCGGCCAGAGGATCGTCAGCCTCGATTATGGGCTAGCGTCGACGCTGCTGTCGCTCGGGGTCCAGCCTGTCGGGATATCCGAGCTTGCCGACTGGAACAAATGGGTCGTTGAGCCTCATCTGCCGAGTTCGGTCGTCGATCTCGGCAGTTCCTATGAGGTCGACCTGGAAATCCTCATCCAGCTGAAGCCGGACATCATCCTGACGACGCCCTATCTCGACGAGCTTCTGCCGAGGCTTCGACCGATCGCAAAAGTCCTGCGGCTGGAAGTCTTCACGCCAGACGGCGGGCCCGTGCTCGAGGCCGCGACCGCGGCGACGCGCACGCTGGCAACTGGGATCGGCCGTGAACAGCAGGCCGATCAATTCCTGAGACGGTCCGACGTCTTCTTCGAGGGATGCCGCGAACGGCTGGCGGGCAAGGCCATTCCGCCGGTGGCGCTGGTGACCTTCATGGATGCCCGCCACGCCCGTATCTATTCCGCTCCCGGCCTGTTTCACAACGCGCTTGAGCGCATAGGTGTGCGCAACGCCTGGACGCGGCAATCGAATTTCTGGGGCTTCGAGACGATCGGGATCGAGGAGCTGTCGAGCATCGGCGATCCGGACGCGCGCCTGATCGCCTTCGATCCGGTGCCGCCCGGCGTGTTGTCGAAACTGGCGGAAAGTGCGCTGTGGCAAATGCTGCCGTTTTCCCGGCCCGGCCAGCTCTCGGTCGTTCCGCCGGCACTGATGTTCGGCATGGTCAACGAGGCGATGCGGTTTGCGGGCTTGGTGACCAACGTTCTGGACCAAGACGCATGATCGCTCTCCGTCATGATAATCTCGGACCTGGCCTCGTCGTCTTCCTGCTGCTGTGCGGCGGCTGCGTGGCATCATGGTTTCTTATTCAGCCGACACTCTGGGGAACAGTGGAGCCAGGCTACGACATCGAGCGGATGGTACTCTACTATTCGACCTTGCCGCGGCTGGCCACGGCGCTGCTCGCCGGCGCGGCGCTGGCCCTGTCGGGTGCGCTGTTCCAGCAGGTGCTGCGAAACCCGCTGGCCGACCCGACGACGCTCGGCGTGTCAGCGGGCGCCAATCTCGCGCTGGTCGTGGTCTCGCTCTTCATGCCGGGGCTCCTAGGTGCCGGCCGCGATCTGGTTGCGCTGCTGGGGAGTGCGGCGGCTGCCGCCATCGTCGTCGGCTTCGGCGCGCGGCGCGGATTCTCGCCCTATTCCCTCGTGCTGTCAGGCCTGGTGGTGAGCCTCTGGTGCGGCGGACTATCGGCCATCCTGACCTATCTCAACCAGCGGTACCTCGCGAGCCTGTTCATCTGGGGCGCAGGCTCGCTGGCGCAGCAGAGCTGGGTCATTCCGCTCTCGCTTGCCTGGAAGATCGCCGGCGTCGCCATCGTCTGCGCCCTTGTGATCAGGCCGCTGTCCCTGCTCGACCTTGGGGAAAGCAGTTCATCCTCGCTCGGGGTTAAGCTGGCGCGGCTTCGCATCCTCGTCGTCGGCTGTGCGGTGACGCTTGCCGCGTTCGTCACCAGCGCCGTCGGCGTCATAGGCTTCATCGGGCTGGTCGCGCCGACCCTGGCGCGGCTTTCCGGCGCACGCCGGCCGGTCCAGATGATCGTCTGGTCACCACTGATCGGTGCTGCACTTCTCTTCCTCACCGACTCCGTGCTGCAACTCCTGGCGGGCGGCCTTGGCGATTTCCTGCCGACCGGCGCCGTGACCGCCATCTTCGGATCGCCCCTGCTCCTGGCGCTGCTTCCGTGGCTGAAGGTGCGTCACCGAATCCAGCAGGCGGTGGTCAGGCAACGCCAGCGGCGCTGGAGCACGCGCGTTCCAGCAACGGTTGCCCTCGCGGGTATGTTGGTCATCGTGGCGCTCAGCCTTTTCGTCGGGCGTGGGCCCGGGGGAGGCTGGACCGTCCTGTCCGGCGAATTCCTCCACGACATCCTCGCGATCCGCGCACCGAAGGTATTTGCGGCGCTCGGGTCCGGGGCGATGCTGGGCGTTGCCGGGTCGATCCTGCAGAGATTGACAGGCAACGAGATGGCAAGCCCCGAGGTGCTGGGGATCAGCGCCGGCGCGACCTTCGGCGTTGCGATCGCGCTGTTTGCCGTCGCGCCGGGTTTTGCCGGACAGTTCGCCTTTGCCGTCACCGGCGCCATCATGGTCCTCGCCGTCATTCTCCTGAGTTCCAGGCGGTCCAACTTCGCCCCGGATCGGGTCCTGCTTGCCGGCATCGCGCTCAGTGCGATGGTCGATGCGGTGGTCGGCGTGCTGAGCTCAACCGGGGATCCGCGGGCGGTGCTTCTGATGCGCTGGATGAGCGGCTCCACCTACCTGGTGGACGGCACGACAGCGTCTGTTGAGGTGGCGATCGGAGCCGTGCTGATCGCGCTTGCCCTGGCTGCACGTCGTTGGCTGGACATCCTGCCGCTCGGGGCCGCGCCGTCATCGGCGGTGGGTATCCCGCTGGCGTGTTCGAGGCTGGCGCTCTTCGGCCTTGCCGGACTGATGACGGCAGCGGCGACTCTGACGGTCGGGCCGCTCTCCTTCGTCGGCCTTATGGGGCCGCATTTGGCACGGGAGGCGGGCCTGACGCGCGCCCTGCCGCAGATGGTGGGCGCCGCGCTGATCGGTGGCGGGCTGATGGTTCTTGCTGATCTGATCGGTCGCACGGCCGTAGCACCCTACCAAATCCCGGCTGGGCTCGTCTCAGCCCTCATAGGTGCTCCGTTCTTGATGATTTTGCTGAGTAGAAGACAGTAGATTTTCTCGTGGCGTGATGCGGGTCGTAGGTTCGAACCTGCTCAAGACCTGAATGGTCAGGAAAAGTTCTCCAGCACAGCCAAGAAGGTATGACGATCACCCTGGCCCTCGGTCAAGCGCACCCGACCTTCTATATCGGCGAGGTGGTGGTCCATTAACTGCTGTGCTTTTGCCAGATCTTGGGCCTTCAGCGCAGTCACGATCTGGCGGTGGTGGTCAGCGCCGCAATCGTCCTGTTTTTCTTCCTCATAAAGGGCCATGACCAGAGACAGGCGGGCGACGATTTTGGACAGCATCTCAGTCATGACGGCATTGCCACCGAGTTCCGCCAGCACGATATGGAACTTACCGGAGAGAACCGTCTTCGACTTTTCGTCGCCGTGATGGTGGATATGCTCTTCCTCGTCGGTCAGCTTTTCGAGTGCATCTAGTTGCTCGGTGGTGGCGCGGGCCATGACGAGATCTAGGATAGCGTGTTCGATCTTGCGGCGTGACTCGAATAGGGCCTTGGCTTCTTCGATGCCTGGTTCGGCGACGAAAGTACCGCGGTTGCGCTTGCGCTCCAGAAGATGGTCACTCTCCAAGACGCCGAGGGCGCCGCGAACGACGGTGCGGCTTACGCCAAAGTGGTCGGCGATCGCATCTTCGAGGATTTTCGTCCCCGGCTTCAGAGCGCCTTCGCCTATGGCATTGGCGAGCGTTGTGCGAATCCGCTCGGAGACGTCGTCATTGGCGCTTTCAGCCGCATCAGCCGAGGCGTTGGCCTTCGGCGCTGCCTTCGTCGTTTGACGGCGCGTCCTTTTCATGTGGTACTCCAGATGCATGGCGGCCCATGCCGCTCGATCTAATTATGTTCATAGAAATATTGTTGCGTATATCGCCGTCTGCCAGAAATCCGCCCGGTCAAGACGTTATCAGATGTCTATGGCGGCTAGTACCGCCACAGACTGGGTGAGTGCCGGTTTATGCAGCGTGGCGCTTGGCAGTCGACGGGGAAAGCGCGATGCCCTTCTCCGCGCATAGCCTCTCGATGTAACGAGCTGAGTTCTTGATGAAGGTCACTGTCTCACCATAGCCGTAGGATTGGCGCTCGTAGGTCGGATAGCCGTACTGGCTCGCCTCATACGCTTCCCAATCCGGGATCTCGCCGGATTTCACGCGCGCTTCGAAGGTGTCCACCGTAGCCATGTAGACCTCCAGTTCTTCGGCGTTCAGGTCCGGATGCGCGGCGCGCCAGATCGGGTCATCGATCTGGATGCATTGGCGCGGATTCGCCTTGCGCGGCTTGTCTTCGACAGAGGCTGCGACTTCCAGCGAAAGGTTTAGATCCGGATTTGCCTTGGCAAGGATGGGAAGGATCGTGGGAAAATCCACGATACCCTTGCCGACCGGGCGGGTCTGGAAATCGAGACCTCCGAATGCTCGGCCGACATAGGCGTCTTTGATATGCGTCTGGCGGACGTAAGGCGCGACGCGCTTTGCCGCAAACACCGGATGTTCCCCACGCTGCAGGCCGTTGGCCGTGTCGAACACGACGCCGATACAGTCATCGCCAACTTTCTCGATCAGCCGGAGGATTTCAAAAGAGGTGATTTCATCATGGGTTTCCATGTTGAGGTGGACGCCATTGGCGCGCGCGACGGGAGCAAGCTTCAACAAGTTCTTCTCGATGGCCAGCAACTGCTCGTCCCAGGTGACATCCGTGCGAAAGCGGTCATTTGCCAACCTGCCACGGTATTCCGATTTGAAATTGCCCGGTGAGATCCACAGTTCGAGGCATCCGATCGCGGCGCTCGCCTCGATCATCCGGGTGAAGCCCAGAATGATGTCGCCGTCGCCGATCGCCCGGAATTCCGGAGCCTCGGCGCTGCAATAGGGATTGATCTTGCCGACACCGCTTTCGAGGTAAAGCCCAAGCTCGTCGGCTTTCGCCCGGATTTCGCTAAGCGCACCCTTGTCGAGCGTCGGGCTCATGTCGAGAACGGTCGGGAAGAACAGGCCACCAAGACCAAGCTCCTTGACATGGTCGAGGCTTGCCAGCGGCCCGCGCTTCAGGAACTCGGGAAGTTTTTGGCTATCGATACCCAGTCTCATGATGATCTCCTTAGTGTTTCCTGACGGGATGCGCTGCAATGGCGATCCCTGCTTGTTAGATTTTCTTGAAGCTGCGGCCGGCGCTTAGGCCTGCGGATGGTCACTTCTCATTGCTGTTCGAGCGGCCTTTCGGTGCCAGTTTCCGTTCCAGATAATGCTGGCCCACCGAGGCGACTGTGGTGATGCCGAGGTACCAGAGTGATGCGACGCAGAGGAGTTCAATGACCAGGAAGTTGCGGGCATAGATGGCCTGTGCCTGTGTCAGCAGATCCTGCATGCCGATAACCGACACGATGGCACTCGCCTTCAGCATGCCGATCGCCTGGTTGCCGGTCGGCGGGACGATGAGACGGATTGCCTGCGGGAGGACGACAGTCCGCAGGGTCTGGAGTGGTCTGAGGCCCAAAGAGGATGCGGCTTCGCGCTGTCCCCGATCCACGGCTGTCAGACCGCTACGGATGATCTCGCTCATATTAGCCGCCTCGTGCAGGCCGAGCGCCAGAAAGCCTGCAAGGGCGGGTGTCACAATGTCGTTTACCGAGACGGACCAAGAACCGAAGCCGATCTCAGGAATGAAGAGCGCGATGTTGAACCAGAAGAAGATCTGGACGATCAGCGGTACGCCGCGAAACCACCAGACGAAGGCGACGGCGATCGCCTTCAGGACAACGTTCTGGCTGGTCGCCATGATGGCGACGAGGCAACCGATAACGATGCCGGCGACCATGGCGCCGGCCGTTAGTTCGAGCGTGAGGACGACGCCGTCGAGAATGACGGGGTCGATCATGTAGCGCGGGATTTCACTCCATTGAACGCTTTGATTCCGCCCAATGACCAGAAGCATGAGAGCCAGCGCGATGATCGCGACGGCACCAGACACGAGCTGCCCGAACCGGACTGTCTTGCCGATCGGAGGAGCCATTGGCATGCTGAGAGACTGTTGGGCGAAAGACATGGCTCAGTCCACCGGCATCGAGGCAGCATCGTTGAACTTGACGGTCTTCACGGCGAGCGGGCCGAGGCTCCATTTTTCCATGATCGCCTGATATGCGCCGCTATCGACCATATGCTGGAGTGAGGCGACAACAGTGTCGCGCAGTCCCGGATTGTCTTTGGAGACCAACATGCCGAGATAGCCGACGGCAAGTCGTACATCCGGAAGCGCCTGCAGGCCGACGCCCTTGCCGGTCTGCTTTTCGGTCGTGTAGACGCTGGTTGCGTAGCCGTTGACGGTTGCATCGGCGCGGCCCGTGCGTACCGCCTGCAGGACGTCCGGCATTTTCGGGATAGACATGATCTCGATTGGCGCCGTCGTGCATTTTGCCGATGCCGCGACTACGAGCCTGTTCTGAAAAGTGCCGACCGGCACGGCAACCTTCTTGCCGCAGAGGTCTTCCATGCTCTTGATTCCGAGGGGATTGCCCTTGGTCGTCATGATGGTCGTCGCATCATACATGTAGTCAATCACATCGACCTGCTTTTCCAGCTCCACGTCGTCATTGATGCCGGAGAGCGTCATGTCGAAACGCTTGGACAACACGGCCGGAACGATTGCCGCGCCCGCGCCGACATTGGTCATCTGCATATCGACGCCGAGAATGACGCCCAGCGCCGCGGCAAGGTCCGCATCGATGCCGACGAGCTTGCCGGCTTCATCCTGAAAACTGATCGGCGGCGTCAGGTCCGTCGCAACCTTGATGACCTTCTTGCCCTTGATGGCGGCAGGCAGGCTGTCGGCCAGTTTCTGATTAAAGGCGATGCCCGGAAGCTTGGCCACGTCCGCATCCGGCACCATCTTGACGGGCGCGCCTTCCGCGGCCTGTGCAGTCGATGCGATGAGCGCGAACGCGATGCCTGCAAGACCGGCTGTGAGAGTTTTCTTGAAGCTATGCATGCGGAACCCCTTTTCACATTTCTACGTCGTGAATTTTCAGGATAGTTCGATGCAATCACCATGCCACCTTGGATATAGCATCTGTATGCTGTTGTTTTTCATGTGATATTTTTTCGTCTAAAATATTCAAAGGAATTCGAACCAATTTTCGCATATCCGTGCGAACATACTTTGATGAAAAAATGACCTTTAAGCTACCGCAGGGCCGACCGGACTCGGTTGGCGCTAGCTAATTTACTGATTTTACTCCTCATCCTTTGCATACCCGAGATCGATGGCACATCCGCGCAAGTGGCGCAAAGCGGTGAAACGGCACGATTTCTACGCTGACAAGCCGAAATCGGTGCACATCAAATCATCGTTCAGCCGCTAATGATGCACAATTTATAGATTGTTACGTTATGCCGCCGATTCGTAATTATGGATATACGAAACTAGATAAACCAAAAATTTAATATGTTAATCAATTGGTTGATCCATGTTCGACCGCGCTCATTGTAGAGTTGGCACGTTGCTTGCAAATCCTTTGCCATGACCCAGAGCGAACTCAAATTTGCCGATCGATCACATCTCCGCCTGATGCCGGCGAGCGCGATGCTCTCGTTAGATCAGGCGCAACCCGAGGGGATATTCATGCCGCAGGCTTCGAATGCAGCAGAAGGCAGAGAGCTAAGCGTTCGTGGCCTGACCCATAGTTATGGCGGGCAGAATGCGATCAGCGACATTTCTTTCGAGATAAAGGCGGGCGAGATCGTTGCGCTTCTGGGGCCGAGCGGGTGCGGCAAGTCGACGGTGCTGCGCGCCATTGCCGGCCTAATCCAGCCGAAAAGCGGGTTGATCCAGCTTGGCGGCCAGGATCTTGCCAATGTCTCGGCCCGTGCGCGTGGTATCGGCATGGTGTTCCAGAACTACGCGCTGTTCCCACACCTGACGGTGGCCGAGAACATCGCCTATCCGCTCGCCTGCCAAAAGGTGGCGCGCACCGAGCGTCGTGAGCGGGTGGAAGAAATGCTCTCGCTTGTGCAGTTGAAGGGTTTTGGCAACCGGCTGCCGCGCGAGCTTTCCGGCGGCCAGCAGCAGCGCGTGGCGGTGGCCCGCGCGATCGCAGGCCGCCCTTCGCTTCTGCTTCTCGACGAGCCCTTCGGTGCCTTGGACCGGGCGCTGCGTTTCGACCTGCAGGTCGAACTGCTTCATCTGCAGAAGACGCTCGGCATTACCACGCTGATCGTTACCCATGACCAGGAAGAGGCGCAGAGCCTCGCCGGCCGTCTCGTGCTGATGAACAAAGGCAATGTCGAACAGATCGACACGCCGATGGCCGTATATGACCGGCCGAAAACGTTGTTCGTCAATACGTTCATCGGACAGGCCAATGTGCTGCATGGGAAAGTGGACCGCCTGGAGGCTGAGGCAACCACGATCGCGCTTACCAATGGCAAGGCTCTCGTTCTGCCGCGCCGCCTGAATTTTACCACGGGCTCCACGGTCACGATTACCTTCCGTCCGGAGGACGTTCGCCTGTCTGCGACGCCGAGCGCATCGGCGCTGCCGGCGAGGCTGACCGTGTCAGTGCCGCTTGGACCCACCCTTGTCCATGATCTACTTCTCGAAGACGGGACCAACCTTCGTGCCTCGGAGGTCCGCGGACCTTCGACCTTCATTCCCGAGCCGGGAGCACAGCTCTTTGCCGAGATAGACACCATGAGGTGTCACGCCTTTCCGAGCGAACCGGAAGCATTCCGTGAATAACAACAACAGAGGTGAACAGATGCAAGACTTCAACATCACACGACGTCATTTCGGACTGCTTGCCGCCGGTGCGGCTGCAGCCGCGACCGTTCCTTTTGCTGCCCGCGCGGCCGGTGGCACTGCTGTTGCCGCGACCTTTCCGGGTAATTGGGAAGACGGTTATCGCAGCGTGCTGACGCCGCTCGTCAAGGCGGCCGGTTTCGATCTGACAGTTGCCCCGGCCATGGCGCAGGATCAGCTTGCCAAGGTCATGGCAAGCCCCGGCAACCCGCCTTACGACACGCTGCTGATGTCGCCCGGCCAGATGGCCGTCGCCGTCGAGAACGACCTTATCCAGAAGATCGACCCGTCGAAGCTGAAGAACTGGGGCATGCTCGATCCGGCATTCCAGGGCGAGTACGGCCCGACCGTGACGGTCGAAGTCAACGGCATTGCCTATAACCCCGATCTCGTTCCGGCACCCAAAGGTTATCGCGATCTCTTCGAAAACCCGGCCTACAAAGGCCTCGTTTCGTGGACCGGCTTTGCCTCCAATACCGGCGTGATGGCCTATACCGAGATCGCCAAGATTTTTGGCTCCGGCCCGACCGACATGGATGCCGTCTTCAAGCTGTTCAAAGACCATCCGGAACACATCAAGGGTGTCGTTGCCAGCACCAACCACCAGATGACACTGTTCCAGCAGGGCGAGATCGCCGTCTTCATGTGCTCGACGGGCAATGTCGCCAAGCTCAAGGCTCTTGGGCTCAAGGCGGAGTTCGTTCAGCCTGAAACCGGCTCGCCGGCAGCGCCCGTCAATATCCATCTGACCAAGGGCGCCAAGAATGTCGATGCAGCCTATGCCTATATGGATGCCGCGATCTCCAAGGCCGCGCAGGACCAGTTGAAGATGCCGCCACGCGAAATGTTCCCGACCAACAAGGACGTAGAACTGACGCCAGGCATCGAAGCCTATGTAAAGCGCGAACAGCTGGCCTCGCTCGTCTATCCGGACTGGGCCGCGATCAACAAGAACCGTGCGGAATGGATCCGCCAGTTCGACGCCCTCGTCGCCGGTTGAGGTAGCGCCATGAAAGCGAGCGGCTTCCCATACGTTATCCCGATGCTTCTGCTGTCGGTGGCGTTCTTTGCGACGCCGCTCGCCGTTCTCGTCGGGTTCAGCTTTATCGGCCCCGACGGCCTGTCACTGCACAACTATGCGCGCTTTCTCGGCGATGCGTTCAACTACCGTGTCCTGATTAACACCGCCAAGCTTGGCCTGCAGACCATCGTCAGCACGACCCTGCTCGGCGTGCCGATCGCGCTTCTCTACTGGCATAGCGGCAAGACCGCCCGCCAGATCATCATTTTCCTGACGCTGATCCCGATGCTGACCAGCAATGTGGTGCGCACCTTTGCCTGGATCGTCATCCTCGGGCGGCAGGGACCGATCAGCGAGACATTCGTGGCGCTTGGACTTGCCGAGCGTCCGTTCTCGCTGATGTCCACCGAACTTGGCCTCGTCATGGCCATGTGTCAGATCGACCTGCCGCTGATCATCCTGCCGCTGGTCGCCATCTTGTCGCGCATCCCGGTCACCTATACCGAGGCCGCGCAGGTTTCGGGTGCCGGCCCCTGGCGCATTCTCGTCACGGTTCTGTTGCCGATGATGCTGCCCGGCCTTTTGGCGGGATGGATCCTTGTCTTCGCCAGCACCAGCGCGTCCTTCGTCACCCAGGCCGTCATCGGCGGTGCTCGCAATGTCTATGTACCGCAACTGATCTACCGCGAGGTAGGTACGCTGATCGACTGGCCGATGGCCTCGGCGATCGCCGTGGTGCTCCTGTTGTCGACCGGCATCCTGCTTGTCGCCATGACCATGATTTCTCGTCACCGGAGGCTCGTCGGCCATGCGTAACCAATCCGAAAACCCGCTCCCCGCTTTTCTCTACAAGGCATTCGTCTTCGGCTTCGGCGGCCTGAGCCTGATCTATCTGGTGGCCCCGATCGTGATCGCCATCACCATGTCCTTCACAGCTGGACAGACGCTCAAATATCCACCGGAAGGGTTCTCGCTACGCTGGTACGAGGCGCTGCTCGACCCGCTCCGCTCCAGCACGGAACATATCGCGGCCGGCAATTCGCTGAAGATCGCGGGCCTCGCAGTCCTCGGCTCGCTGCTCTTTGCGGTGCCCGCCACGATCGGCATGGCACGGATGCGTCGCCGTTCAGTCAACACGATCGAACCGCTGCTTCTCGCCCCGCTGGTGCTGCCGAGCCTCGTTTATGGTCTCGCAGCTCTGATCGTCGCCAATTTCGTCGGCTTTCAGCCGTCGCTCTGGCTCACCGTCGTTGGCCATGTCGTGGTGTTCGGGCCGCTGATGTATCGTGCCGCCTCTGTCGTTGCGCAGGGCATCAATCCCTCGCTGGCGGAAGCCTCGACGGTGATGGGGGCGACCTGGGTAACGACGCTCAGGCGCGTGATCCTGCCCTTGCTGACCCCCGGCATTCTCGCCGGCGCATTCCTCGTCTTCATTCAGTCGCTCGACAACGTCTCCGTCTCGCTCTTCCTCGCCGATGCGCAGACGACAGTCCTGCCACTCCGGATGTTCGCGCTGATCGAGGAATCTCTCGATGTGCGCGTCGCCGCCATGTCCGGCCTGCTGATCGGCCTGACCCTGGTGGTGATGCTGGTGGCAAGGCGGGTGCTGGCGCCCTCACGACAAGCCTGATGCAAAAATAATCCTGGAAGGAATACCCCCCAATGAACATGAATGCTACCAAGGCAGGAGCCTACCGCGTCGGATCGCTGCTTGCCGATTTCCAGCCGGATTTCGATTTTGCCGCCCCGCTCCCCCTGCCGGTCGAGGAATTTGAGGATCGGCTGCGCCGTATCCGCCGTCAGGCGGTCGAGGCCGGACATGATGCGCTGATCGTCCATACCGGTGGGGTGGGCTGGTTCCACACGTCCAACCATTATCTGCGTTATATCTGCGACTGGATGCGCGAGGGCGTGTTGATCATCCCGACGGATGTCGACAAACCGATGGTCCTTCTGTCCTTCTTCACCCAGTCCGTGCTGTTGCCGCCGGGCGGCGAACCGGTTTTGGTGGAGGACATCTGGCAGATCGGACCAATCGGCCGGGAATATGCGGATCGTCCGGGCGACAGCGTCATCAAGACGGCGGAAAAATGCGCCGAACTGCTGGCCGGAATGGGGCTTTCCAAGGCGCAGATCGGGCGTATCGGCGACCGGACCTCACTGACCTTCTGGGCAGGGCTAGATGAGTTGATGCCGAAGGTGAAATTCGTTGCCGACAATGCCATTCTCGACCGGATGCAGAAGGTGCGCTCGCCGCGCGAGATCGAGATGTTCCGCGCTGCCGCCCAGCTCATCAGCATCGCCACACAGGCGGCCTATCATGTGGCAAAACCGGGCGTGACTGACCACGAGATCTATGCTGCCTTCACCCAGGCGCAACTCTCCTTCGGCGGCGAGACCGGTGACGGTTACCAGATCGGTATCAACGAGTTCGGCACCCATTGCGGCAAGCCATACGGCCATATCGTGCGACCGGGAGACCTGATCAATCTCTATGTGTCCAACATCACCTATCGCGGCTATACCGCACAAACCGCCCGCATGATTGCCGTCGGCGAGATCACCAAGCGGCAGGAAGAGGTGCTGGCTGCCTGCACCGAGGGCGTCAAGCGCGCCGAAAAGCTGATCCGGCCGGGTGCGTTGATGCGAGACGTCAACAATGCCGCTTTCGAGCCGATGATCGAGCGCGGCATGCTTTCTTCGCCTGAGGCGCGCACCATGCCCTATAACTGGGCTCCGATGGACGATGGCAGCGCTCGCCTGATCCCGCGTCAGTATGTGAAGAACATCGACTGGGAAGCCCAGGGCCGCACCTTGATGCATGTCTATCCGGCGACCCATGGGCCGCATAACCCCAATCTCGGTCATTCCGTCGGCATGGCCGGCGGGCAAAACAGCTTCAACATCTCTTCCCACAACTATGACCGTATGGAGGAGGGCATGGTGTTCGTGCTGCACACGCAGTGGCTGGAACCGCTGTCGGCCGGCTGTAATGTCGGGGACATGTATGTCGTCACCAGAGACGGGTTCGAGAACCTGTCGCGCCACACCCCGCTTGAAACCCACCGTATCGCTGTTGAGGCCTGAAATGATCGACCATACCCATTTCGATTTCGCCAAGCTCACCGAGCGCGAACGCTATAAGATCCTGATCGGCACGGTCATTCCGCGCCCGATCGCATTGGTGACGACGGTCAGCAAGGACGGTCAACCGAATGCCGGGCCGTTCAGCTTCTTCAATGTCTTGACCCATGATCCAGCCATCGTTGCAATCGGCGTCGAGAACTATTCCGACATGCGCTTCAAGGACACGGCCCGCAATATCCGCGAGACGGGCGAGTTCACCGTCCATATCTGCGACAATGCCCTTGTCGATCAGATGGAGGTCTGCGCCATCAAGTTCGGCCCGGAGGTCGATGAGATGGAAGAGGCAGGACTTGCAACCGTGCCTGGCCGGATGGTGCGCAGCCCGCGCATCCTCGCAGCGCCCGCCGCTCTCGAATGCCGCCGCCATACGACGCTGCAGGTTGGCCCCGCCCGTGAGATCATCCTCGGCGAGGTCGTCGGCGTGTTCGTTCGCAGCGATGCGGTCAATGCGTCCAATCTGCATATCGACCAGCAGATGATGGACGCCGTCGGCCGCATGGGCGGCCACACCTACACCCGTACCCGCGACCAGTTCGACATCAAGACGCTGACGCCGCAGGAATGGGAAGCCCGCAAGTCTGGCGAACAGGCGGCCGCGGAGTAATCACCGTATGCGGCTGCATGTTGCATGGTGGTGCCAATGGCATTGCCACGCGCTGAAATGAATTTCTGCAAGGATCTATCATGACAATCCTGTCGCCCGACACACCGCGCGGTCTCGTTGGCTACGGCCGCAATGTTCCCGATCCGAAATGGCCGGGCGGCGCGAATATCGCCGTGCAGTTCGTCATCAATTACGAGGAGGGCGGCGAAAGCTCGATCATGGATGGCGATTCCGCGTCGGAAAACCTGCTCTCCGAGATCGTCGGCGCATCCGCGTGGCCCGGTCAGCGCAATCTCAACATGGAATCGATCTACGAATATGGTTCCCGCGCCGGCTTCTGGCGGCTGTTCCGGCTGTTTACCGAACTCAAGATGCAGTGCACCGTCTATGGCGTGACGCTCGCTATGGCGCGCAACCCGGAAGCAGTTGCCGCCATGAAGGAAGCCGGCTGGGAGATTGCCAGCCACGGCTATCGCTGGCTGGAATACAAGGATTTTCCGATCGAGAAGGAGCGTGAGCATATTCTCCAAGCCGTGCGCCTGCATACCGAACTTGTCGGCGAGCGTCCCTATGGCATTTACCAAGGCAAGCCTTCGGACAACACGCTGAAGCTGGTGATGGAGGAGGGCGGGTTCCTCTATTCGTCCGACAGCTATGCCGATGATTTGCCCTATTGGGTGCCGGGCATCGATGGAAAGCCGTTCCTGATCATTCCCTATACGCTGGAGACCAACGATATGCGGTTCGCTACGCCGCAGGGGTTCAACGCGGGCGACCAGTTCTTCACCTATCTCAAGGACGCGTTCGACACGCTGTACCGCGAGGGCGAGGAGGGGAGCCCGAAGATGATGTCGGTCGGCCTGCATTGCCGGCTTGTCGGACGTCCGGGCCGTATCGCGGCCCTTCGCCGCTTCATGGAATATGTCGCCTCGCACGACAAGGTCTGGGTGCCGCAGCGCATCGACATTGCACGGCACTGGCATGAACATCACAAGCCCGCTGATCCGTCTTCGATCCTCTGACTGAGCATTAAATCATGACAAAGAACCACTATTTCTCAAATGTCGGTGGCCTGCCTCCGCAGACACAGACGCTTTCCAGCAAGGCCGTGTTCACCACCGCCTATGCGGTAATCCCGAAGACCGTGATGAGCGACATCGTCACCAGCGTCCTGCCGCATTGGGAGAAGACGCGCGCTTGGATCATTTCGCGGCCCTTAAGCGGTTTTGCCGAAACCTTTGCGCAATACATCATGGAAGTGGCTCCGGGCGGCGGCAGCGTGAAGCCGGAGCCTGATGCCCGCGCTCAGGCCGCGATCTTCGTCGTCGAAGGCGAGGGCGCTATTAGCTATGAGGGCAAGGAGCGCCCGCTCAGGACCGGCTCGTTTGCCTACATCCCGGCCGGCCATGCTTGGGCGTTGAAGAATGACAGCACGGCACCGCTGCGCTTCCATTGGGTCCGCAAGGTGTTCAAGGTCGTCGAAGGCCTAGAAGCGCCGCCGGCCGCCTTCACCCATGAGGACGAATGCACGCTCGACTGGATGCCGGATACCGACGACACCTGGGGCACGACGCGCTTCCTCGATCCGAACGATGTGCGCTACGATTTCCACCTGAACATCGTCACCTTTGAGCCGGGCGCCAGCATTCCCTTCATGGAGACCCATGTCATGGAACACGGGCTTTACGTGCTCGAGGGTAAGGCGGTCTATCGGCTGAATAGCGACTGGGTCGAGGTAGAGGCGGGCGATTACATGTGGCTGCGCGCCTACTGTCCGCAGGCATGCTACGCGGGAGGTCCCGGCCGCTTCCGCTACCTGCTCTACAAGGACGTCAATCGGCATCCCGATCTGTTCTGATTAGAAGCCCTACCATCCAAACAAATTTAGAAAGACATGGCGGCGACCATGTCGTTTTCAGCCTTCTGGCTGTTCGAATATAGCAGCTAGAAATGGCTGTGAACCTGGAGATTGAGTATGACCTACGTTGATGGTTTCGGCCTTCAAATTGATGAGACACTTCACCGTTTTCTGGTGGATGAGGCTCTGCCGGGAACCGGGGTCGATGCGGACCATTTCTTCACCGGGTTGTCCGCGATCGCCCATGATCTGGCGCCGAAGAACCGCGCGCTTCTTGCCAAGCGCGACGCTTTTCAGCTGAAGCTCGACGACTGGTACCGTCAAAACGGCGCACCGTCGGATCTGTCGGCCTACGAAGCCTTCCTGCGCGAGATCGGCTATCTATTGCCCGAGGGGCCTGATTTCTCCGTCTCGACCGAGAACCTCGATCCGGAGATCGCGCAGATCGCCGGGCCGCAGCTCGTCGTGCCGGTGATGAATGCGCGCTATGCGCTGAATGCCGCCAATGCGCGCTGGGGCTCGCTCTATGATGCACTCTACGGCACGGATGCGATCTCCGAAGCCGATGGTGGGGAGAAGGGCAAGGATTACAATCCCGTCCGCGGCGCCAAGGTCATTGCATGGGTGCGTGATTTCCTCGATCAGTCTGCCCCGCTCTCCGGCGCCGGCTGGAAGGATGCGGCATCCTTCAAGGTCGAGCATGCAGCCCTATTCGTGACGCTGATAGGCGGACAGGTGACCGGCCTCAGCGATCCGTCGCAATTTGCCGGCTATCTCGGCGATGCGGGCGCGCCGACGCAGATCCTCCTGAAAAAGAACAATCTCCATGTCGAGATCCTGATCGACGCGACGACCGATATCGGCAAAACAGACCCGGCTCATATTTCCGACGTCTGGGCCGAATCGGCGATCACCACGATCATGGACTGCGAGGATTCAGTCGCGGCCGTCGATGCCGAAGACAAGGTCGTCGTCTATCGCAACTGGCTCGGCCTGATGAAGGGCGACCTGACGGAAGAGGTCTCCAAGGGCGGCAAGACCTTTACCCGCAAGCTCAATCCGGATCTCGACTATACGGCGCCGGACGGCTCGATCTTCGAACTGAAATGCCGCTCGTTGATGCTGGTCCGCAATGTCGGCCACCTGATGACCAATCCGGCCATTCTGGATCGCGACGGTAACGAAGTGCCCGAGGGCATCATGGATGCGATGGTGACCGCGCTGATCGCCATTCACGATATCGGACGCAAGGGCGGCCCGGACGGTCGGAAGAAGAATTCCCGTCTCGGCTCCATGTATGTGGTGAAGCCGAAGATGCACGGGCCGGAAGAAGTGGCCTTTGCCGCCGAGATCTTCAGCCGCGTCGAACAGGCGCTCGGCCTGCCGGCGAATGCCATCAAGATGGGCATCATGGACGAGGAGCGCCGCACGACGGTGAACCTCAAGGAGGCCATCCGCGCCGCCAAGGACCGCGTCGTCTTCATCAATACCGGTTTCCTCGACCGCACCGGCGACGAGATCCATACCTCGATGGAAGCCGGCCCGATGATCCGCAAGGGTGATATGAAACAGGCTGCATGGATCGCGGCCTATGAGAACTGGAATGTCGATATCGGGCTCGAATGCGGTCTTTCCGGCCATGCCCAGATCGGCAAGGGCATGTGGGCGATGCCCGACCTCATGGCGGCGATGCTTGAGCAGAAAATCGGCCACCCGAAGGCGGGCGCCAATACCGCCTGGGTTCCGTCACCGACGGCGGCAACGCTACATGCTACCCACTATCACACGGTGGATGTGGCAGCAGTTCAGAAGAGCCTGAAGAGCCGTACCCGGGCCAAGCTTTCCGACATTCTTTCCGTGCCGGTGGCGCCGCGCCCCAACTGGACGCCGGAGGAAATCAGCCGCGAACTCGACAACAATGCACAAGGCATTCTCGGTTATGTCGTGCGCTGGATCGACCAGGGCGTCGGCTGCTCCAAGGTGCCGGACATCAATAATATCGGCCTGATGGAGGACCGCGCGACCCTGCGCATCTCGGCCCAGCACATGGCCAACTGGCTGCACCACAAGGTCGTGACCGAAGACCAGATCGTCGAGACGATGAAGCGCATGGCGAAAGTCGTGGATGGCCAGAGTGCCGCCGATCCCCTTTACACCCCGATGGCTGTGGATTTCGACGGCTCTATCGCGTTTAAGGCGGCACTCGATCTGGTTCTGAAGGGGCGCGAGCAGCCGAATGGTTACACCGAGCCGGTCCTGCATCGTCGCAGGCTGGAGCTGAAAGCGAGGGGCTAGCAGGTAAAGTTGCGTTTTCGAACAGATGTTTGCGCCCGGCACTCTGCGCATGAGAGTTTTAAAAAAGCATGCGTGTCAGCGCGTTAGTGTTGAGCGGAACTTAGGGACGTCGGTTCGATTCCGCTCAAGGCGGAGACGAGGACGCTCGGCCCAGATGCAACATGTTCTGAGTGTCCGAGCCGAGCATCTCATTCGATCTTACGCAGCTTCCCAAACCTGATTGAGGATCTTGGCGGCCAGTGCGGCCTTGTCTTGCGGAAGGAAGCGGCCGTAGTGCTGCTGCACGACATCGGGCGTATCTTGAATGGCATAGCTCGCCTGCTCGTAGGATCCGGTCTGCTTCAAAATATGCGTCGCAAGAATGTCCCGCAGGTTATGCGGTCCATGCGGAAGGAGGCCCTTGATCGCACCCCGTCCGGTATAGGGATTATAGATGCCGTAACGTTGGATGACAGTCCGCCAAGCCTCGTAGAATGTGGTCGAATTGTAAGCAGCATCAATACTGGTCGTCTTCACCGTCTTGACGAATAGCGTTTGGGGATCTTTCGCACCGCCAAGCAGAACTCCACGATGCCTGTCGATGTAAGCGTCAAGGTATTTGTAGAGATCGAGAAGGTCGGGCAAAATCAACCGGAACGGCTTCTGTCCGAAGAAAGAAGAGCCAGAGTTTTTGAACGCGACCGATGGGATAAGTACCTCCCACCCATGATCGCGGTCGTTCCAGCGCAGCTCACCGCACTTCATATCCTCCAGCCGGCGTTCTGACGTCGGATAGTGTCCACGGGGGCAGACACGAAGTTGGCGAAGGTTCTTCTGTCTGAGCCCAAGGTGCAGGCCCAGCCGAAGCAATAGGAATGATCTAACGGCTTCGGCGGCCGGTCGTGGATATCTCTTCTCATCCGGCATGTGTCTCACGATCTCGTCCGTGATCTTACGATATTCCGCCAGCGGGCTGTCCGCTTCAAGTACACACATGATCGGTTCAAATGGATCGCGATGCACGCGCATCACTCGCTGGATCTCCTTGGAACGGTTAGCGGCATGTCGGTGAAACGCATCACAGGCGCCATGCCAATCGCGAGCCGCGAAATCGATTTCTTCCTGCTCAATCAAGCCCGCAATGGGCCTGACATTCCGAAGCAGCTCCGGATGCTGCCGGATCCAACCGACTTCCGCGCGAGATAGGGCTTGGGCGACCATCAGCATGTCTTCTTCCCACTTGGTGTAGAAGCCACGTCGCTGTTCCCGCCACTGCAGATACCAGTCCCAAACGCCAGGGAAGACGAGAAGGCCGAAGCTTAACTGGCTGACTGGCACACCGAAACCCCTCACGACACCGTTTGGCGAGGCAGCAAGCGCACCAAACATCAAGCCGAGGTGCTCAATCTTCTGGGAGGCCGTTTCTTCACCCCAGACGCCGTTCCGTTGGAACCCAATCGCCGTCAGCGTCGAAGTCTTGAAGCGGATGAGATCAGCCATTTCCATGGCAAGTCTCGGCGGTGCGTCGACAATGCCGGAGAGCAGATTAGGGTCATCAAGTTCTACGGCAACGTTTTGATTGGTGCCGGCCGCCGATGCCAATGACCGAGAGGAAAGAAAACTGCTGCCATAGGTGACGCCGGGAAATCGGATGGCATATCGCTGCTTGCTGGCCGCCGCCTGATAGCGGCGATATTCCGTAGAGCCGGAAATGATCACCCGGCGCACCCAATCGAGGATCTCCTCGCGCTTGGTAAAGGGCAGGCTGTTGAAGTCTTCGGGCAGGTGCAGTGAAATCCGTCGACGCTCAGCTGGGCTGATGTCACCGAGATCGTGACCATACAGCGAGCGTGCCTGATGCGGCAGTTTCTCTTTGAAATATCCCTCTGAAAGTCGATAGCGTCGCTCAATGCGGCGGAGTATGTTGAAACTGGCAACAGATCGGGGCACGCGCTCTCCGTGGATCCAGGATAGCAGCGTCTTGTTGTCGAAGGTCTCATTCAGATGAACAACGGCGCGGTAAAGCTGCCAATAGGTGTCGCCGAACCGACGCATATGGTAGACCAATGCGTCCTGAAAGCTCGCCGGATCTTCTGTCGCTTCAAATAGTGCTTCTGGGAAAGGGCTTATCGGTTTTGGTGCTGGGCCGGGCGATGTTGACGCAGACCGGACAAAGGTGCCAGCGATCGCCGCGCGTTGTGGCTGTCGGGCGGAGCGTGCGGAAGCTGCCTTCTTGGCGGGCGTCATTTTACCCGTGCTAACTGTCGGCTTTGGTGGTCGTCGTTCTTCGGTAGCTGGTGGTGCGCCGAGCCAGCGGATGATTGCATCCAAGCCTGGCCGGACCTGCTTTTTGAGTTCTGCCGTTAACTCGGCTTCGATCCCACAGGCCTGACCGATCATCTTCCAGTCGATATGGCCATTCAGAAGCGGGGGCGATTTGCGGTAGATGATCAAACTGGCCAGATAGGGCCGTATATTTTCGAACACCCGCCTGGATGCGACTGGAGCGATACGAAGCTCGCAGAATTCCGAAATTTTTCGCTGAAATGTCGTGATGAAAGGTCGTGTTTGGTCATGCTTATCCCTTTTCGCTCGGCACCAGTGCCGAGGGCGATCGGAAATAGGGGGCGCCCATTAACAAAATATGTTTAGGGCAAGAGGTCAGCTGTCGATCGCTGCTTCTTGAATGGAGAGATGCAGATTGTGGTGCTGAGCGATAGACGGGCTTGCAATAGCTCATTTCCAGCAATAATTATGAGCTATAGAGAGGGATTCTATAACTCATGAAATGGAACTGGCAAAACACTGACTGGCCAAACTTCAGATACGATACCGCAAGCCTGATATCGTTGGAGCAGAAATTCTTGCAGTCCGCCGGCGAGGTTATCGGTGCTGTTCGACATTTCAACGATGACGACAGCAACCAACTTCGCATTGAGTTGCTGAGCGACGAAGCGGTCAAGACCTCAGAGATTGAGGGGGAATTTCTGGACCGCGTGAGTGTCCAGTCATCACTCCGCCGGCAGTTCGGGCTAAACACTGATGATAGACAGATCCGCCCCCAAGAGCGGGGGATCGCCGAGATGATGGCGGATGTCTATCGAAGTTGGCATAGGCCGCTGTGTCATGAGGGACTGTGCCACTGGCATTCAATGCTGATGGCCGGAAACCGATATATTGAAACGGTTGGTGCTTACCGCACGCACGAAGACGCCATGCAGATTGTATCGGGTCGATTGGACAAACCCACTATCCACTTCGAGGCTCCCCCATCTCGCCAGGTTGCCGCTGAGATGGAGACCTTCAGCACATGGTTCAATCAATCCGGGCCAGATGGTCAAACGTCGCTTCAAGCTTTGACGCGCGCCGCAGTAGGACACCTTTACTTTGAAAGCATACATCCATTTGAGGATGGCAACGGCCGAATTGGACGCGCGCTCGCCGAGAAATCCCTAGCGCAAAACATAGGGCAGCCAAGCCTCATTTCACTCGCCTTCACAATCGAGAAGCGCCGGAAGGCCTATTACTCAGAGCTTGAGCGGCACCAGCGCACGCTTGATATCACCGACTGGGTCATTTTCTTTTCAGAAACTATCCTGGATGCTCAACAGGCGACGCTTGAGCGCGTAGATTTCTTCATCCAGAAAGCAAAGTTCTATGATCGTTTTCGGGACAAGCTGAACGAGCGGCAAGAAAAGGTAGTCGCGCGCATCTTCAAGGAAGGCACGGCTGGCTTCAAGGGAGGTCTAAGTGCCGAAAACTATATCTCGATCACAGATACATCTCGCGCTACAGCAACACGCGACCTTCAGCAACTCGTGGAGATCGGTGCACTGACGCGTACGGGTGAACGTCGGCATACTCGGTACTCACTGTCATTGCAGAAATAATTCGCTACCACTCCAATGAACACCACCAAAGTCATTATCTAGGCGAACGGCTGTTCGAATCCTATCAAGGCGGTCGTTCATCGAAGGGGCCGCCTTCTGACTGGGCGCCGGTCGCCGTCCTGCTGACACCGGCGCCATGTTCTCAAAGCTTTATGCCAGCCGCTTCTAGCGCACTATCGATACGTTCATCGACCTCTCGCTTGGTGGCAGTCCAACCGGGTACCGTATCCAGCAGGCGCTGCTGCCACGCGACCAGATTGGGAAACTCGTTAAGCGGGATCTTCGTCCGCTCGTTCTGCGAGAACGGGCCGGCAATGTCGAAGTCGGCCAGCGTTAGCCGGTCGCCGACGATGTAGCTATGCTTGGCGAGGTGCGCGTCCAGCACGGCAGCGGCTGCCCGAAGCTTGTCGGCTGCCATCGTCACGATGGTCTCGTCGGCAGGCTGACCCATGAAGCGCTTGGCAAGCACCTCGTCGAAGGTGAGGGTGGCGAAGACGCGCCACTGCTCGCCGGACCAGAACATCCACTGGAGGATCTCGTACTTCTCGCGTGTCGTCCTACCAGCCAGATCGCTTCCCGCCTTTTCGGCGAGATAGAGGTTTATCGCGGCGGACTCGTAGAGGATGAAGTCGCCGTCGACCATGACGGGCGACAGGCCGTGCGGGTTCAGCTCCAGAAACTCGGGCGTGTGGCTCTCGCCCTTGAAGAGATCGACGTTGACGATCTCGATGTCGATGCCCATCGCGCCTGCTGCTGCTGTGACGCGGCGCCGACTGCCCGACCCGGGATCACCATAGATCTTGATAGCCATTGTAAGTACTCCTTCTCTTGGTCGATGATATGGGTAATTAGGCGGGCGTGCCCGCACGTAGCCGATCGAGAACCAGCAGCAGGTCGAAGGGATCGGGGCGCCGGGTATAGTCGGGGTTGACCTCGGAATAGGCGATCACGCCATCCGTCCCGATCACGTAGCGCGCCGGCATCGGCAGCACCCAGGACGGATCGTCGTTGATCTTCGGCAGGTCGTTGCCAAATTGCTTGTAGACCTCGATCAGGTCTTCCGGCAGCGCGAAGCGCAGGCCGAACTTGTCGGCAATGGTGGCGCCGGTGTCGCTGAGGATCGCGAAGCCAAGCTTGTTGTCGTGCTGCGATTTGCGGCTGTTTGCCGGAGTCTGGGGCGAAACCGCAACCAGTCTTGCGCCGCGTGCCTCAATCTCGGGCCGAACATGTTCCAGAGCCTGGAGATCAAAGTTGCAGTAGGGGCACCAGGCGCCGCGATAGAAGGTCACGACCAGCGGACCTTGGGAGAGCAGCGATCGCGAACTTACGGTATTACCGTCGGCGTCCTGAAGCGTGAACTCGGGCGCCGTGTCTCCCGCCTCCAGGGCATTGTCGGCCTGATGGCTGTCGATCAGTGACTGGGTCGCACGCTGCATTATATCCAGCTGTGCCTGGGTGGGAACTAGCGGAAATCGTCCGTTCTCGAAGTCGTTACGCAAAGCATCGAGTTGGTCCTGGAGTTTCATGTCAATTTTCCGTTTCGCGGCGAAGGTGCCGTGAGCCGGAAATTAGGCGATCAGCGAGAACGCGTGTATCCATTCAATTCAAAGAACATTTATCTGGATTTCGAATGAATGATCGCTGGCAGGAGATGACCGTATTCGTTCGCGTGGCGGATACCGGCAACCTATCGCGCGCTGCGCGGGAATTGAAACTCTCACAGCCTTCGGTGTCGCGCATCGTTGGCATGCTGGAGGCGCGCCTGGGAACAACCCTGTTGCTGCGCACCACCCGCAGCATCTCTTTGACGGACGCCGGCGCACTTTACCTGGAGCAGGCAAAACGATTGCTCGCGGAGATGGAGGAGGCCGAACAGGCTACGCGGGGCCTGGATTCACTCCACGGAGTTATCCGTCTTGCAATGCCGCTGATGTATGGCACACGTGCGATCATACCGGCCCTGGCGCCATTCCTGAGCTGGCATCCCGATCTGAAGGTGGAGCTGGTTATGAGCGACGCGCGGCAGAACCTGATCACGGACGGGGTCGATCTGGCCATCCGATTAAATGTCGGCCGCTTGGACGATTCGACTTTCGGCGCTCGCAAGCTGGCGTTGGTTGAGCGACTGGTTATCGCAGCCCCGGGCTACCTATCTGCTCATGGCCTCCCGGCGACACCGGCCGACCTTGCTCAACACGACTGCATCCTTCAGCATGGCTCGTTCGGCGGAGAAAGCTGGCGGTTCACGCACAACAAGACGGTCACATCCGTCGATGTCCAGGCAAGGCTGTGGATCAACTCAGCCGCAGGAGTCCTGGCGGCTACGGTAGCGGGCATGGGCATCGCGCTGGGGACGCGCGTGATGGCGGGAGAGGAACTGCGCACCGGAAAGCTCACGCGGCTGCTCGAGCCCTATCGGCTCGATCCGGCCGAAGTATACGCTGTGTTCCCAGCCGGTCCGAGGCCGTCAGCAAAAGTGCGGGCGATCGTAGATCATCTAGAAGTGTCGCTCGGGGCTATTGGGTAAGGCCGTCGCCGCTCTCGGCGCCTTCCGGTTTTGTCAGATCGATTGAATGGCTTCGCGCACGAGCGGACATTTGCCTGAGTAAAGCAAGCGTTGATGTTTTTGAGCCGGGTTCAGAACCACAATTAAATCATACGGGTCAACTAGGGGCCGAACTGGCGTCACGGAACACCGATTGGTACACATCGTCAATTAACTGCGATACACGCCCACTCGTGGGGACTGGCTGTGGTTACAAATCATCGCACGGAAATTGATCGCGTTCCGGGAATCGGGTGCAGCCTGGGTTGATTAGGTTTTCAACGCATGCCCGCCATAGCTGGTCACTAGGAGGGCCTCTTTCCGCAGGCTCTTACCGCTGGGTCGATGGTTCGATTCCGCTCAAGAGCTGTTAAATTATTCTGTTCACTTTGGCATCGCAGTATCATGCCGCCCAATACGGAATATACCTTGCATTGCGCTTGCCTTGATCCGGGTCCGCGGGAGCAATACGGCCCAGTTTGATTGACTCTGCAATCACAGCGGAAACGGCCTGATACTCTTCCGGAGTCAATGAAAAACGCTCGCGTAGAGTCGCATTGCTCATGTAATCGTGGGTGAGCCAGCGAAGGACGCAATGAAAAAAGCAGGCACGCAATTTTTCCGCCTTTGACATCTGGCCGAAGCCCTTCGGCGCAAACAGTACGACACGCATTGAATGCTCAGATGAGATGAAGTCTGGGGGAGGCAGCCGCTGCGCTTCGATTTCTATAAGGGTTTTGTCAAGACCGCCGCCGCGCTCCTCACACAGTCCGAAAGAACGCATGGTTGCAGCAAGCTTTTCGTTTCTTGATCGACGTTCGTCCAGAATGCGATCGGTGTTGATTAGGGAGTTGCCGGGATTGGTAACCTCGATGCGGTTGTCGTAGATTTCAACGACCGGTCCAACGCCGCTTGCCATAAAGTCCTGATGAATAAGAGCGTTCGCAATAACCTCGCGTACAGCGGTTTCCGGGAAATGCGGCACCATCCGTCGAACGCCATCGATATACCGCTCATCCTTCGGCAGCCTCTCCATCAGAAACCGCATCATTGCCGTGAAAGCGACAGCATACCCCTTTCTTCCCTCCTGTTCGAAGTCGGAACGGGACTTGTCACGGCCAGAATATTTGACAATGCGAACCGTCTTCCCCGCGATTGATGGGAAAACCGTTACATCACGCGCTAGCATAATTGCGCCTAAGTTGGTGATGTCGAACCTTCCCTCGAGATTGTCGAGAAGGAAACCTGCATCAACCATTTTTCGAATGATTTCTTGATTATTTTTTGGCCTTGGCTCATCGGTCAGATCATAAATCGGATCTGGATCCAGTATCGCGAATATATCGTCTGCCGTTACATTCGATAACGCGACCGCAGTTTCGAAACGTCTTCGACCAGTCGCTATCCAGAGAGCACGTTCGTGTTCAGGAAACTCAGCAAGCTTTTTCTTGTTTTCGCCAATCCTGACAAATTCCGTACCGGAAAATTTCACCGGCCGCTCATAGGAAGGTTCAATGGCGACGATTGAGTAAGCCAAGCCGTCGCACACACAGTCCAGCACCTCGATCAGCACCCTTGGCTCGACCATTCGGGCGAGCCAGTTGGTGAAATCCTCGTTGCCCTGCTTTAGTTGCTGCAGGCGGAGTTCGGTACCGACGCGTCTCTTGGTCCTGTCTTCTATCCCAAAGACGAGAAAGGCACGATCTCGACCAAGCAGCATTGCCGAGTTCGCCAGCGCCGACACGTACTCTCCGATTTCACGCGGATCCTTGTTGTTGACCTTGAACTCGAGCCATGCATTCTCGGCCGGCTCTTGTAGCAATCGATTGAGAAGTGCGCAGGGATCGTGAATTGGCATGCCGGGCCTCTTTTATCCCCCTTATATCAGATTCGGTGGTTTCGGCATCATTTTTTCGATTAAGGCCTGCAACAATTCGGAATAAAAACAAAGCGATGCAGCAAGGCGGTCGAAGAGGTTTTTTATCCTCGTTTTGAACTGCCTCTGCTGCAGCTGCTTTGCTAAGCGCAAATTTGGCTGTTCGCTTTTATCCTCGTTATATCTGAATCTAAGCATGCGTAAGGGGCTGACCCTATTAAAAACAATAACTTAGATACAAAAGCGGTAGGCGGTTTATATCGCCTTGAAATTGCCCATCGGCCGTATGCGCTTTTAATATGTCATCTTCAGCATCTTCATGCAGCTTCTCATAGGGAAGCAGACATGACGCGCACAACGCTGCTCTACAGCCTCGCTCTTCTCGCTTAGCTGTTTGTTTGACATTTGTGCTATCGCTGGCCGTCTAGCCTGCGATCATGTGAATGCCACAGCAGCGGGTGAGAGTGCTGTATCCGACTATCGCGTAATGATCGCGGTCTCCAAAAAGGCGTAGTCTCAGCGGCTTAGCGACTTTCTATGGATCTAACCCATTGAACATTACTGCAACATTTCAGCTGCAACGACGGTTCAAGTCTCATCAAGGCGATACTTTCGCGAGAACGAGCGAAACTCGGAATTGGCTTATTGCGATACCAGGTCTTTCGCAAGTTCGCTGACGACACCCCTGAGCCAACGATGAGCGGGATCGTGACGATACCGCACATGCCATGCCATCTCGACCGGGAATGTTCCAAGATCGACAGGTGCTTCCACGACCTTAAGCCGCGGGTCTCGCTCCAGGCTGCGGCAGATCAGGCGCGGCAATGTTGCGCAATAATCGGTCACCGCGACCATCTCGGGAACCGATAGGAAGTGTGTGACGGAGACAGCAACCTCGCGCTTGAGGTTCTGCTGCCCCAA